>NZ_CP054038.1:3000000-3600000 GCF_013282805.1 Microbacterium hominis | reverse complement strand
GGAGCCCCGCGATCTGGTCGCTGTCGACCGTGAACCGCACGCGGCCCTCTTCGACGATCGCGTCGTGGGCGCCGGGAAGGGTGGCCGCGACGGCGGCATCGGCGCCTTCGAACGACACCTCGGTGCGGGTCAGGTGGCGAAGCTCGGCGAGCGTGCCCGATTCGACGATCGACCCGGCGCGCACGATCGAGACGCGATCGCACACCTGCTCGACCTCGGAGAGGATGTGACTCGACAGCAGCACGGTGGCGCCCGCCTCCTTCACGCGGGTCAGCTCGCGCCGGAACATGACCTCCATCAGGGGGTCGAGGCCGCTCGTGGGCTCGTCGAGGATGTACAGCTCGGCGGGCACGGCGAACGCGGCGATCACGGCGACCTTCTGCCGATTCCCCTTCGAGTACGCGCGGCCCTTCTTGCGCGGATCGAACTGGAACGCCTCGATGAGGCGCTCCTTCTCGCTGCGGTAGCCCGGATCGTGCGCCCCGGCACCGCGCAGCCGGGCGAGCAGGTCGATCGCCTCGCCGCCGGAGATGTTCGGCCACAGGCTCACGTCGCCGGGCACGTAGGCGACGCGTCGATGGATGTCGACGGCATCCCGCCACGGATGCAGGCCGAAGACGGATGCCTCGCCCGAGGTCGCGCGAGCGAGGCCGAGCAGCACGCGGATCGTGGTCGACTTGCCTGCCCCGTTGGGGCCGAGGAAGCCGTGGATCTCACCGGAGGCGACGGTGAGGTCGAGCCCGTCGAGGGCGTGGACGCGGCCGTAGTGCTTGTGGAGGCCGCTCGTGCGGATGACATCGGTCATGCGCGCGAGCGTACGCCTGTTTCAGGAATTTGTGAATACTTTGTTGCGTTGCCGGCTTCGAGTCAGCGTCGCCCGGGGATCTTCGCGATCACCGGACCGAGCGCACCGCGCAGGAGCCCCGCGAGCCCGAACGGCACGAAGAACGCGAACAGCACGAGCACCAGGCCATAGGCCGCGCCCGTCGCTGCCGGGCTGATCGCCGACGTGAGCTGAGGCACGTACTGGATGAACAGCGCGCCGAGCACGGCACCGGGCACCGTGGCCAGCCCGCCGACCACGATCAGCGTCACGAACGAGATCGACAGCAGCAGACCGAAGTTCTCGGGACCCATGAACTCGAGCAGCAGCGCGTACAGTCCGCCGGCGACGCCCGCGTAGACGGCGGATGCCGCGAATAGGCGCGTCTTGGTCTGGGCGATGTCGACCCCGAGCGTCTGCGCGACGAGTTCGGCGTCGCGCACCGCCACGAAGGAGCGCCCCAGGCGCCCGCGCGCGAGACGGCGGGTGACGACGTAGGCGAGGGCGGCGATCACCAGCGCCAGGTAGTACACCCACTGGTCGTGGGCCAGCGGCACGAACGGCGGTGGATCGCCGTCGATCGCGATGCCGCGGCTGCCGTGCGTGAGCGGTTCGAGCAGACGGATGACGGCGGGCGTCGCCATTGCGAGCGCCAGCGTCACCAGGCCGAGCTGCAGACCGTGCAGGCGGAGGGCGGGAAGGCCGACGAGATAGCCGACGACGAACGGGAGGGCGCCGGCGACGACGAGCGAGGGGAGCTGGCCGAGTCCCGCCTCGCCGCCGACCGCGACCGTATACGCGCCGATGGCGAAGAAGGCGGAGTGACCGAGCGAGACCTGCCCGCCGAAGCCGACCAGCAGGTTGAGGCCGAGGCCCACGATCGTCCAGATCATCACGAGGGTGAGGGAGAGGTTGATGTAGCTCGGGTTGACCAGCGGCACGATCGCGAGCGCGACCGCGCCGAGTACGAACAGCATCACGCGCAGCCAGCGCGGGGGCGCGAGCGGCGGGCGGGGGGTGCGCAGCCATTCGACGATCGAGGTGCGCGGCGGCCGGCCGACGCGGGGCAGGGTCTGGGTCGCCAGCGTCATACCCGCACCAGCTCCTTTCGTCCGAACAGGCCCTGGGGGCGCAGGAGCAGCACGCCGACGATGATGACGAGGGCGAAGATCTGCTTGAGCTCGCCGCCCACGCCCGGCAGATAGCTGCCGGCGAGGTTCTCGATCACTCCGACGATCACGCCGCCGACGAGGGCGCCGACGGGGGAGTCCAGTCCGCCGAGCGTCGCGGCCGCGAACGCGTAGATGAGCACCGGCGCCATCATGCCGGGGTGGAGGAACAGCTCCGGGGCGATGAGGGTGCCAGCGACGGCCCCGATCGCGCCGGACAGCGCCCAGCCGAGCGACATCATCCGGCCCGTGGAGACACCGGACAGCTCCGCCGACTCCGGAGCCGAGACCGCGGCCCGCATGCGCAGCCCGGTGCGCGTGAAGCGGAACAGCACCGCCAGCAGCAGGGCGACCCCGAGCACCGCGAACACGATCCCGATGTCCTGCCGCGAGACCGCCGTTCCGGCCAGATCGACGGCGCCCGTGCCGAACAGGGCGGGCACCTCCTTGGTCTGGTAGGTCCAGATCCAGCCGATCAGGGCGTTGATGGCGATCATGAGCCCGAGGCTCACGATGATGAGCGGCAGGTGCTGGTGCCGGCGCACGAGGGGGCGGAACAGCACCCGTTCAAGGCCCACGCACAGCAGGGCGAGCACGGCCATCGACGCGGCCATCGCGGACCAGATCGGGAGTCCCCAGCCGGTGAACTGCCACGAGACGTAGGCGCCGAGCAGGGCGAGCTCGCCCTGTGCGAAGTTGAGCGTCCGCGACGCCCGGTAGACCAGAACGATCGCGAGGGCCAGCGCCCCGTAGATGGCGCCGGTCGCGATGCCGTCGGCGAGTTGCTGCAGGATCACCCGCGGTCCTTCCTCTCGGTCATGCGCCCAGGTACGCGCGGCGCACGTCGGCGTCGTCGCGCAGGGCGGCGGCGGTGCCGCGGGTGACGATGCGGCCGTTCTCGAGCACCAGGGCCTCGTCGGCGATGTCGAGCGCGAGGCGCGCGTTCTGCTCGACGATGAGCAGTGCCGTCCCCCGGTCGCGCGCGAGCTCGTCGACCGCGGCGAACACCTCCGCGGTCACCAGCGGAGCCAGGCCCAGCGACGGCTCGTCGAGCAGCACGATGCGCGGACGGGCCATGAATGCGCGGGCGATCGCGAGCAGCTGCTGCTCGCCGCCGCTGAGCCCGGAGGCGGGCCGGGCGGCGCGCTCGCCGAGCCGGGGGAAGCGCTCCATCCAGAAGTCGACATCTCCGGCGACCTCCCGCGGCGGCCGGGTGATGCCCCCGAGCAGCAGGTTCTCGCGCACGGTGAGGTCGGGGACCGTCCCGCGCCCCTGGGGCACGTGGGCGACGCCGCGCCGGGCGATGCGGTGGGTGGCGAGTCCTCGGATCTCGGCCCCGGCGACGTGGATGCTTCCCACCGCCGTGCAGAGCCCCGTGAGCGCGCGCAGGGTGGTGGTCTTGCCGGCGCCGTTCGCACCGAGGATCACGAGGCGCCCGCCCTCGGGCACCTCGAATGCGACGTCGTGGAGCACGGGTACGGCACCGTAGCCGGCGTGGGCGAGGTCGACGGTGAGCAGGCTCATGCGGCCGCCCCCAGATAGGCGGCGACGACCTCGGGGTCGCGGGCGACGTCGGCGGGCTTGCCCGAGGCGATGAGTCGGCCGAAGTTGAGCACGACGACGCGATCGCACGTCGACATCACGAGACCCATGTGGTGCTCGACGAGCAGGATCGCGGTGCCGCGCTCCCGGGCGAGGCCGCGCAGGGTGGTGCCGAGCTCGGCGACCTCGCTGTGGATGAGGCCGTTCGCCGGCTCATCCACGAGCAGCAGCCGCGGCGAGGCCAGCAGCGCCCGCGCGAGCTCGACGCGCTTGAGAGTGCCGAAGGGCAGGGTGCCGGCGATGCGATGGGCGACGTCGCCGAGATCGAGGGCCTCCAGCAGCTCGGCGGCGTCGTGGCGGATCGCCGCCTCGGTGCGGGCGATTCCCGGCACTGCGAGGGCGCTCGCCCAATAGCCGCCGCGAGTGGTGTGGTGCGCGCCGGCGAGCACGTTCTCGAGCACCGACTGGGTGGAGAAGAGCCCGAGGTTCTGGAAGGTGCGGCCCACCCCCAGGCCGGCGACGCGGTGGCGCGGCATCCCGATCACCTCGGCGCCGCCCACGCGGATCGATCCGGACTGCGGGCGGTAGAGGCCGCTGACGCAGTTGAACAGGCTCGTCTTGCCGGCGCCGTTCGGTCCGATGAGGCCGACGATCTCGCCGTCGTCGACGGTGAACGACGGCCCGTCGAGGGCCTGCAGGCCGCCGAAGGCGAGACGCACCTCGGCGACCTGCAGGAGGGGGGCGGTCATGCGTTCAGCCGCCCACCGTGTAGGTCTTCTCCTGGAGATCCCAGTTCTCCCCGTTGAAGACCTGAACCCCGATCTCGCTCCACACGTAGGGGTAGTCGGGGCTGGTCGTGACCGGCACCGGTGCGAGGTCGAGCTCGAGCCCGTCGAACGAGGTGGCCGCCTCCAGCAGCGCTTCGCGTGTGCAGCCCTCCATCGCCATCAGCGCCGCCTCGAGCAGCTGCGCGGTCTGGTAGCCGGCCGCGGCGGGCGCGGAGAGGGCGTTGATCGTGTCGGAGTGGGCGGCGGCGAACTCCGCCCACGCGTCGTACCCGGCATCTCCCGCCAGCGACGGGTCGGTGATGTCCTTCGTGTAGGCGATGGAGACGACGCCGTCGGCGGCGCCCTCGCCGGCGGGCTTCAGGAAGAACGTCGCGTCGGCGGCGGGCGCGTTGATCACCGTGGTGGCGTCCCAGCCGAGCTCGAGCTTCTTCTTCAAGGACTGCGTGGCGAACGCGCCCACCGCCCAGTCGAGGAACACGTCGGCGTCGGAGGCGGCGAGGTTGGTCACCTGGCTGTCGACCGTCGCCGAGGTCAGCTCGTAGGACTCCGCTGCCACGATCTCCACGTCGGTGCCCTCGAACGCCGCCTCGAACCCGGCGCGGATGCTCTCGCCGAAGTCGTCGTTCTGGTACAGGATCGCGGCCTTCGCGCCCGGATGCTCCGCGACGATGTACTCCGCGAGGGCCTGCACCTCGAAGCCGTACTGGGGCATGAAGCCCGTGGTCCAGGGGTCCTCCTCGTGCAGCGCGAGGATCGCGTCGGTGCCGGTGCCGACGAACAGGTTCGGCACGCCCTGCTCTTCGACGTACGACGCGGCGCCGATGGCGGCACCGGTGCCGAGCACGCCGGCGAGGGCGAAGACGCCGTCCTGCTCGACGAGCTGGCGCAGGTTCACGGTGGTCTTTGCCGGGTCGTAGCCGTCGTCGATCACGGTGACCTCGACGTCGCGGGTCGTGCCGTCGGCGAACTCGAGTCCGCCGGCGGCGTTGATGTCGTCGAAGTAGAGCTCGATCGCCTGGCCGATCGCGCCGTACGCGGCGGCGGGGCCGGAGAGCGGGATGCTGTTGCCGATCAGCACCTCGGTGTCGGTGAAGCCGGGGCTGCACTCCTCGGTCGTGTCCGCTTCGGGTGCGGCCGCCTCGTCGCCGCGTCCGGCGCAGCCGGCGAGCACCAGGGCGGATGCCGCGGCGAAGGCGGTGAGGGCGGCGATGCGCCCCCGGGTCGTGCGTGCTGTGTGGTGCATGTGTTCCTCCGTGAACAGATGTGGTGCGGGGCAGGGGTCAGGGTGAGGGGTCGCCGTCGGCGTCCCGCTCGAGCACGAAGTAGAAGTCGCGTCCGGCGTCGGCGGTGCCCTTGCCGCCCATGACTCCGAAGACCGCGTCTTCGGAGAGTCGGGTGAAGCTGTCGATGATCGGCAGGGCGTCGTAGACCATCGCGGCGGTGAGGACGCCGTCGCGCTCGACGCGCCACAGCGATGCGCCGCCGCGGGAGAACGATTCGTCGGCGACGAGGTCGCCGTCGCGGGTGCGCACGATGATCGGGTCGACGTCGTCGTCGGTGTGGAAGTGCTTGCCGTACCACCCCGATCGCTCGAGCATGCGCTCGGCGCGGTGCCCGCGCGTGACCGCCCAGCCCCGCCAGCGTCCCCGCAGCTGCGCCGGCTCGACCGGCGGCAGCGTGCGCCAGAGCCTCGCGAGGTCGTCGTCGCCGAAGCGGCGCTCGCGCAGCTGGTCGAGCAGAGCGAGAGGGGATGCCGCGCCCGGCGCCTCCTCACCCCCGTCGGGGGTCAGCAGCACGGCCTTGACGGTGCGCCCGGCCCGCGTGTCGTCGATCGCCTGCCCGATCGCATCGAGCGGGTAGACGGTGACGATCTTCTCGACGGGCAGTGCGCCGGCCCGCCAGAGATCGACCAGGCGGGGGATGTCGCGCTCGACGACCGCGTCGCCCTCGATCACGCCGCGGATGGTGCGCCCCCACAGAAGTCGCCCCTGCGGGACCGAGATGCGATTGCTGCCCGGGCGAAGCGCGACCGTGGCGATCGTGCCGTGCGGTGCGAGCGCGGCGATCGCGGCGTCGGTGGACTCCTGCGTTCCGACGGTGTCGAGCACATGCCGCACCGCGCCGACGGTCGCGATGGTCTCCGCGACCAGCTCCGGGGGGATCGCGACGGTCGCCCCGACGTCGAGGGCGAGCCGGCGGCGGGCGGGCAGCGGGTCGACCGCGATGATGTCGCGGCATCCACTCGCCTTCGCGGCCATCACCGCGGACAGCCCCACAGCCCCCGATCCGAGGACGAGGATGCCGCTGCCCGGCGCGGGCGCGAGAACGTTGAGCACCGTGCCCGCGCCGGTGAGCACGCCGCACCCGAGGGGTGCGGCGACCACGGCAGGCACATCGCCGGCGACGGGCACGGTGTTCGACTCGTGCGCGATCACGCGGGTGGCCCACGACGACTGCCGCATGAAGGCGGTGCTCACCGGCTCGCCCGTCGCGGCCACGACGATCGCGTCGGACTCGGGCCGGTGGTTGAGAGCGGCGAACCGCTCGCAGTAGGCCGGGTGTCCCTCGCGGCAGGTCGTGCATGCGCCGCACGAGGCGAAGCTGAGCACGACCCGATCGCCCGGTCGCACCCGGCTCACTCCCTCGCCGACGGCCTCCACGATGCCGCTGCCCTCGTGGCCGAAGACCGCCGGGAAGGGGTAGCCGACGCCGCCGTCGATCGCGACGAGGTCGGTGTGGCAGACCCCCGTGGCGAGCACCCGCACGAGCACCTCTCCGGCCCGCGGGGCCGCGACGGACACGCGTTCGAGCAGGGGGGAACTGCCGCGATCGCGCACGATCGCGGCGACGTCGGCGTTCATATCAGGCGGTCGTCAGTGCGCGATCCGCGGCGCGCAGCCTGACCTTGTCGACCTTGCCTCCGGCGTTGCGCACGACCGCCTCGACCGTCACCAGGGCCTTCGGCTGCTTGTAGCGGGCGAGCTTGTCGGCGGCCCAGGCCTGCAGCTCCTCGAGATCGAGTTCCTGCCCCGGGGTCACGACGACCGCGGCGACCGGGATCTCGCCCCAGCGCTCGTCCTCGCGGCCGTAGATCGCCACGTCGAGGATCTTCGGGTGGGCGAACAGCACGTTCTCGACCTCGGCGCAGTAGACGTTCTCGCCGCCCGAGATGATCATGTCCTTCTTGCGGTCGACGACCCACACGAACCCCTCGGCGTCCTGACGCACGAGGTCGCCGGAGTGGAACCACCCGCCCTCGAACGCCTCCGCGGTCTCCACGGGCTTGCGCCAGTAGCCCTGCATGAGGGTGGGGCCGCGGTAGAGGATCTCGCCCACCTCGCCGGGTGCCACATCTTCGCCGTCTTCGTTGACGACGCGGTACTGGATCGTCGGGATGGGCCTTCCGACCGAGCCGATCTTGCGATGGGAGTCCTCGCCCTTGAGCACACAGGTGATGGGGGAGAGCTCGGTCTGGCCGAAGACGGCCACGATCGTCGCTTCGGGGAAGGTGTCGGCCATCGTGCGCAGCAGCGTCTCCGACGCGGGGGCCGCTCCCCAGCTCGCGATGCGGATCTTCAAGTCGCGGTCCGGGATGCTCGGGTCGGCGCAGATGGCCTGCCACTGCTGGGGGACGTTGAAGACGATCGTCGCGCCCGAGCGCTCCCACGCGTCGAGCAGCTCGGACGGGTTGAACGCCCCGAGGGGGTGGATCACGGTGGGGATGCCGAGGATGAAGTTCGGCGCGATGGAGCCCATCCCGGCGATGTGGAACAGCGGGGCGGTGAGGAAGGCGATGTCGCTCTCATCGGTCACGTCGTTCGCGCGGATGCAGGTGATCGACTGCGAGAACATGTTGATGTGATCGAGCACGGCGCCCTTGGGGCGGCCGGTGGTGCCCGAGGTGTAGACGATGAGCGCGGGCGTGTCCTCGGGCACGTCGGGGGCGTCGAGTCCTTGGGGCCCCTCGGCCACGAGCGATTCGAAGGACTCCTGTCCTTCGCCGGCCTCGCCGATGACGATGACGGTCGTGATGCGGTCGGTGATCTGGGCGACGGCGCCGACGAGCGGGGCCAGCGGAGCCTCGACCACGATGACGCTCGCGTCGGCGTCGTCGACGATGTAGGCGATCTCGGGCGGCGTGAGCCGGAAGTTGATGGGCACGGCCATCGCGCCGATGCGGTTGATGCCGAAGATCGCCTCGACGACCTCGGGGCGGTTGAGCGTGAGCAGCAGCACCCGGTCGCCGAAGCCCACGCCGTGGCGCTGGAGTGCCGCGGCGAAGCTGTCCATGCGGCGGTTGACGGCGCCCCAGGTCCACACCTTGCCGACGAACGTGAAGGCCGTCGCATCGGGCTTCATCGCGGCGTGGCCGGCAACCTGGTTCATCCAGTGGTTGCGGCGGGCGGCGCTCGGGATCACGCGCTGCACTTCGGTCATGACTTCCTCGCAAACATCCTTGTCGGGGGGATCGCCGCTGCGGTGCGGCGAGTGGATACGAGTATGCCATCGCCGGTGATGGTTGTCACGATATTTGTTAACAGCGATTCACGACGTAAGTTAACCGTGCATCACGTCATGCCTGCTGCGGAGCGGTCGCACCGCGGGGGTTGGCGGCGTGTCGGCACCGCCGCCGCACCCCGGCGGTAGGCTCAACGTCATGTCCAGCCCGAAGGTGCAGGCCGACGCAACGGTGCGCCGCCGTCCCCGGGAGCGCAAGCGGCAGATCGAGACCGCTGCCGCCCTCGCGTTCGCCGAGCACGGCTATCACCAGGTCAGCATGCACGACGTCGCCCAGGCCGTCGGCATCTCCGCGCCCGCGCTGTACCGGCACTTCCCCAACAAGTACGCGCTGTTCGCGCAGACCGTGTTCGACCTCGCCCACCGGCTGGTGGAGTCGACGACGGATGCTGCGGCCATGCCGATCGACGACGCCGCGCAGGCGCGCACCGCCCTCGACATGCACCTGAACGCGCTCATCTCGACGACGATCGAGATGCGCGCCACGGGTGGGGTGTACCGGTGGGAGGGCCGCTATCTGGAGCAGGCGGACCGTGATCGCCTGACGGGCGAGTTCCGCACGCTTCGCGAGCGCATGCTTCCCGCGCTGCACGTCTACCGTCCGGGCATGACCGACGACGACGCCGTCGTGCAGGTGCTCGCGGCGTTGGCATCCATCGCGAGCATCACGACCCACCGCACCGTGATCGCCTCGAAGCAGCTGCGGGCGCTGCTGGGCGACGCCGCCTGGCGGCTGCTCGACGTCGAGCTTCCCGCCGACGACCCCGACCTGCCCCGCGAGCGCGCGGAGCCGCACGAGGCGACCACGCGCCGCGAGCGGCTGATCGTGGAGGCGATCGCGCAGTTCTTCGCGCGGGGCTACCACGAGGTCACGATCGAGGACATCGCCGGTGCGGTCGACCTCACTCCGTCGGGTGTCTACCGCCATTTCGAGAGCAAGTCGGCCATCCTGCTCGAGGCATGCGTGCGGGCCTCGGGGCAGCTGGAGGCGGCGCGCATCGATGCGCTCGCGGTGACCGGATCGCCGATCGTGGTGCTGAGAGCGCTATGCGACGACTACGTGCGCCACAGCTTCGAGAACTACCAGCTCGTCGGCGTGTGGGCCGCCGACATCTCGGCGCTCGAGGCCGACGAGGGCAGGCGCGTGCGTGCGCTGCAGCGCGCGTACGTCGCCGAGTGGTCGGAGCTGCTGGGCCGCGCGCGGCCCGAGCTGTCGTCGCGCGATGCGCTCGTGCTGGTGCACGCCGGCTTCAACGTCGTCGCCGATGTGGCCGTGATGCTGCGCCACCGCACCAACGCCGCGGTCTCGACCCGCGTCTCCACGCTGCTGCGGGCGACCCTCGGAATCGAGTGATCGCCCGCAGCGTTCGGGGGGATGGTCGATGAGGTCTACTTCGCGCGGCCGTGCAGCATCGGCAGGAGCTTGGCGACCATGTGGTCGTCCTTCTCGCTGCGCTCGACGGTGAGCAGGTTCAGGGCCGCCTTGCCGGTCTGGTGGGCCACCGACTTCGGCGTGGAGAACTCCCGGAGTCCGTCGGCGCCGTGGATCCGACCGAACCCGCTGCCCTTCACCCCGCCGAACGGCAGGGCCGGGATGCCGGCGAACCCGAGCACCGAGTTGATCGTGACGACACCCGCCTTGAGCTGCTTCGCCGCGCGGCGGCCGGTTGCGGCATCCTTCGTGAAGACGGCCGCGCCCAGGCCGTACTCGGTCGCGTTGGCGAGCCGGACGGCTTCGTCGACGCTGCCGACGGTGTTGATGACGACGGTCGGTCCGAACGTCTCGTGGCGCACGGCGTCGGAGTCCTCCGGCACATCGAGGAGGATGACGGGCTCGACGTAGCGGTCGCCAACCGACTCGGGGCCGCCGAGCACCGCACGACCACCCTTCGCGAGGGCGTCGTCGACGTGGGCGGCGATCACCGCTGTCTGGCTCGGCAGCGTCATCGGGCCGTACGTCGGCTTCTCGCCACCCACGCGCACGCGCTGGGCGCGCTCGACGACCTTGGCGATGAGCTTCTCCGACACGACGCGGTCGACGTACACCCGCTCGACGCCCACGCAGGTCTGACCGGCGTTGCCCATCGAGCCGAACACGACGAAATCGGCCGCCGCGTCGAGATCGGCGTCGGCGGCGACGATGAGCGCATCCTTTCCGCCGCACTCGGCCACCAGGGGCGTGAGCGACTCCGCGCACAGGGCCATGACCTTCTTGGCGGTGCGGGTCGAGCCGGTGAAGGCGACCTTGTCGACGCCGGCGCGCACGAGCGCGGCGCCGGTGCCGCCGTCGCCGGTGAGGGCCTGCAGCACGGGCCGGCCGACGGCCTTGGCGAACCGGTCGGCGATCCACACCGCGGTGCCGGGGGTGAGCTCGCTCGGCTTGAACACGACGGCGTTCCCCGCGGCGAGGGCGTAGGAGATCGACCCCATCGGCGTGTAGAAGGGATAGTTCCACGGGCCGATGACGCCGACGACGCCGTACGGCTCGTAGCCGAGCGACGCCTTCTGGTTGTAGTTCATCAGACCCGCGTGCACCTTGCGGCGCTTGAGCACGTCGTGCGCGTTCTTGGCGGCCCAGTCGAGATGCGTGAGCGTGAGCATCACCTCGAGCATCGCGTCGGAGGCCGACTTGCCGGTCTCGCGTGAGATGACCTCGGCCAGAGCGGAGGCCTCGTTGGCGATCGCGCTCTTCCAGCGCAGCAGCAGGCGCTTGCGTGCGGCGAAGCCCTGGTCGGCCCACCACCCGGCCGCCTCGCGCGCGGCGGCCACGGTCGCGGCGACCGCGGCGTCGTCGGCGACCGGGTACGAATCGATGGGGGAGCCGTCGCGGGGGTCGACGGTGCTGTAGGTACGGGGGACGCCGGGGGTGCTGGGATCGGCGAGAAGGGTCATGTCGGGTCTCCTCTGCTTCGGGGGATGCTCGTCTTCGAGCGTCGTCCGGTCCGCATCGCTGCGAACTCAAGTGAATGCGGATTCACACTAGGCGGCGCGCCGCGCCAGTGCAAGGGAACTCCTGATTTTCTAATCTTCGTTAGACTCGGCGCAGACCGCGAGAGGCAGGCGATGGAGCAGACCGACACCGCGACGACGAAGTCCGCGCGCACCCGGCAGCGCATCCTCGACGCCGCCGCCGAGATCCTCAGCCGCAAGGGCTATGCCGGCACGCGCCTGACCGACGTCGCCGAGGTCGCCGGTGTGCAGGCGCCGGCGATCTACTACTACTTCGGCTCGCGCGATGACCTGGTCGAAGAGGTCATGTGGGCCGGCGCCCACCGGGTGCGCCTCCATGTCGAGGAGGCGCTGGCGGCGCTTCCAGGTGACACGCCCCCGTTCGAGCGGATCCTCGCCGCCGTCGACGCGCACCTGCGCTACGAGCTGTCGATCTCCGACTACACGACCGCATCGATCCGCAACGCCGGGCAGGTGCCCGAGCACCTGCGCGTGCGCCCCGCCGCGGAGGAGGGCGAGTACAGCCGGGTCTGGCGCGATCTGTTCCGACAGGCGCAGGAGGCCGGCGACATCCGCGCCGACCTCGACATCAACGTCTTCCGGCTGCTGCTGCTGGGCGCCATGAACTGGGCGGTGGAGTGGTGGAACCCCCGCACCCGCTCGCTCGACGACCTGGTGCGCTCCACACAGGACCTCGTGCGCCACGGCGCCGGCGCCTGATCGGCTGCCCCGGCGCCTGATCCGCTGCCCCCGGCATCCCGCTGCCCCGCGGCATCCCACTGCCCCCGGCATCCCGCTGCCCCGCGGCATCCCGCTGCCCCGCGGCATCCACCCCGCCACTCGCTTGCCGAGATCAGGTGATCTGCTGAACACAGGGCGATGCAGGCTGCATCCGTCCTGCGTACGCCGGATCACCTGATCTCGGCAAGGCGAGCGGCGACCTGGCGAGCGGCGACCTGCCGAGCGGCGATCCGCCGTCAGGCGAACTGGGCGAGGCGCCGCGTCAGCACCTCGTGCGCCTCGGCGACGGTACGGCGCACGACCTCGCCCGCGGTCGGGATGTCGCGGATGATGCCCTGCACCTGGCCGACGGTCCAGATGCCGGCCTCGATGTCGCCGTCTTCGAACACCTTGCGCCCCCGGGCGCCGGCGACCAGGGGCTGCACGTCGGGGAACTGCCCGCCGTCGGCGAGGATCTGCACCACCTCGTCGCTGACCGCGTTCTTCGCGACGCGCGCGGTGTTGCGCAGCGACCGGAAGATGAGGTTCGTGTCGAGCTCGGAGGCCGCCACGATGCGCTCCTTGACCGCCTGCGCGATCGGCGATTCGACGGTGCACATGAACCGCGAGCCCATGTTCACGCCGTCGGCGCCGAGCGCCAGCGCGGCAGCGAGGCCGCGACCGTCGGCGAATCCGCCCGACGCGATGAAGGGGATCTCCAGCGCATCCGCCGCGGCCGGGATGAGCACGAGGCCGGGCACGTCGTCCTCGCCGGGGTGCCCCGCGCACTCGAACCCGTCGATCGACACCGCCGTCACGCCCACGCTCTGCGCCTTCAGCGCATGGCGCACGGAGGTGCACTTGTGGATCACCTTGATTCCGGCATCCCGGAACATCTCCATGTGCGGCTCGGGGCTCGATCCGGCGGTCTCGACGATCGTGATGCCCGCGTCGACGATCGCGCGACGGTACTCGTCGTAGGGCGGCGGGCTGATCGACGGGAGGATCGTGAGGTTCACGCCGATCGGCTTGTCGGTCATCGTGCGCGCCCGCTCGACCTCCTTCACCAGGTCGGCCGGCGTCGGCTGGGTGAGCGCCGTGATGATGCCGAGGCCGCCGGCCTCGGACACCGCTGCTGCGAGCTCCGCCCGCCCGACCCACATCATGCCGCCCTGCACCACCGGGTGCTCGATGCCGAGCGCCTCGGTGAAGCGGGTGCGCAGCCGCGCCGGGGCGAGCGTCTCACTCATAGGTCTCACCGGCCTCGGCCTTGGCGAGCAGCGATGCCGGCGGAGCGAAGCGCTCACCGTACGTGTCGGCGAGCTCCCGCGCACGGGCGATGAAGCCGGGAAGCCCGCCCTCGTACTGGTTGACGTACTGCAGCACCCCGCCGGTCCAGGCGGGGAAGCCGATGCCGTAGATCGAGCCGATGTTGGCGTCGGGTACCGAAGTCAGCACGTCGTTGTCGAGGCAGTCGATCGTGTCCAGTGCCTCGGCGAACAGCATCCGCTCCTGCAGGTCTTTCAGCGGCAGCACCGTGCGCCCGGAGCCGTACTTCTCGCGAAGGCCGGGCCAGATGCCGACGCGTCTGCCCGACTCGTCGTAGTCGTAGAAGCCGCCGCCGGCCTTGCGGCCGGGACGTTCGGCGTCGACGACCATCCAGTCCATGACGGCTTCGGACGGATGCTCGATCCACGTGCCTCCTTCGGCCTCCTCGGCTTCGCGGGTCTCGAGGCGGATCTTGCGGGACAGCGAGATGGTGAGCTCGTCGAGCAGCTGCAGCGCTCCGGCGGGGTAGCCCGCCTGGAGGGCCGCCTGCTCGACCGACGCGGGCTCCACGCCCTCGCCGACCGCGGCGACCGCCTCGGCGATGAACTTCCCGATCACACGGGACGTGAAGAACCCGCGCCGGTCGTTCACGACGATCGGGGTCTTTCGGATCTGCAGCACGAAGTCGAACACGCGCGCGAGCGTCTCGTCGCTCGTGTTCTCGCCGCGCACGATCTCCACGAGCGGCATCTTGTCGACGGGGGAGAAGAAGTGGATGCCGATGAAGTCCTTGCGGCGCTCGACCCCCTCCGAGAGCACGGTGATGGGAAGCGTGGATGTGTTGGAGCCGAGCACCGCGTCGGCGTCGACGACGTGCTGGATCTCCTGGAACACCGCCTGCTTCACCGGGACCGACTCGAAGACGGCCTCGATGACGAAGTCGACGCCCGAGAAGTCCGCGGCCTCGCCGGTCGGGTGGATGCGGGCGAGCAGCGCCGCGGACTTCTCGGCCGTGGTCTTCCCGCGCGCGAGTGCCTTGTCCTCGAGGGCGCGGGCGTAGGCCTTGCCCTTCTCGGCGGCCTCGGCCGAGACGTCATTGAGCACGACCTCGATGCCGACCCGGGCGGCGACGTAGGCGATCGCGGCGCCCATCATGCCCGCACCGATCACGCCGAGCTTGCGCACCTCGCGCTTCTCGATCGGCTGCCCGTTCTCGTCGATCGCGGGGCGGCTGCCGCCGGCGTTGATGTGCTGCAGGTCGAAGAAGAACGCCTTGATCATGTTCTTCGCGACCTGGCCGTGGGTGAGCGAGACGAGGTAGCGGGTCTCGATGAGCGAGGCGGTGTCGACGTCGACGTATGCTCCCTCGACCGCGGCGGCGAGAGCCGCGCGCGGGGCCGGCAGCGGCGCGCCCTTGAGCTGCTTGCGCAGGGTCGCCGGCAGCGCCGGCAGCATCGACGCGACGCCGGGGGATGTGGGAGCGCCGCCCGGGATGCGGAAGCCCTTCTCGTCCCACGGCACCACCGGTGCCGGGTTCGCGGCGATCCACGCCCGCGCGGCGGGCACGAGCTCGTCGACCGTGGAGACGACCTCGTCGATGATCCCCACGGCGAGGGCGTCGCGCGGGGAGAACTTGGTGGCGGGGAGGATGACGTCGGCGAGCGCCCGCTGCAGGCCCAGCATGCGCACGAGGCGCGTGATGCCGCCGCCGCCGGGCAGCAGGCCGAGGGAGACCTCGGGCACGCCGAACTGCGCGCCGCGCACATCGGCGGCGATGCGGTGGTGGGTGGCGAGGGCCACCTCGAGCCCACCGCCGAGCGCGGTGCCGTTGAGCGTCGCGACGACCGGGCGGCCGAGCTTCTCGAGCCGGCGCATGATCGCCTTGACGCGGTCGACGTGTGCGGTCTCCTCGGCGGCCTTGGCGGGGTCGGCGGCGCGCAGGAGGTTCAGGTCGCCGCCGGCGAACCAGCTCTTCTTCGCGGAGGCGAGGACGACCCCGGCGATGTCGTCGCGCTCGGCCTCCAGCCGGCTGACGGTCGCATCCAGCGCGGCCACGAAGTGGGCGTTCATGGTGTTGACGCTCGCGGACGGGTCGTCCATCGTGACGGTGACGATCCCGTCGCCGTCACGGTCGTACGCGTACCCGGTGTAGGTCTGTGCGATGTCGATGGTGCTCATGGGTTGCTCCTTCTGGTGTCGCGGATCAGACGCGCTCGATGACGGTGGCGATGCCCATGCCCGCGCCGACGCAGAGCGTGGCGAGGCCGCGGCGGAGATCCTGGCGCTCGAGCTCGTCGAGCAGGGTGCCCAGGATCATGGCGCCGGTGGCGCCGAGGGGGTGGCCCATCGCGATGGCGCCTCCGTTGACGTTGACCTTGTCGTCCGGGATGCCGAGGTCCTTCTGCCACTTCATGACGACGGCCGCGAAGGCCTCGTTGAGCTCGAACAGGTCGATGTCCTCGACCGTCAGCCCGGCCCGCTCGAGCGCCTTCTGCGTCGCCGGGGTCGGGCCGGTGAGCATGATCGTCGGCTCCGACCCGGTGACCGCGGTCGACACGATGCGGGCGCGCGGGGTGAGGCCGAGTCGCTCCCCGGCCTCCTTCGTGCCGACGATGAGCAGCGCCGCGCCGTCGACGATGCCCGACGAGTTGCCGGGGCCGTGCACGTGGTCGATCTTCTCCACCCAGTGGTACTTCTGCAGCGCGACCGCGTCGAAGCCCGCCTGCTCGCCGATGCCGGCGAAGCTCGCCGGCAGCGTGCCGAGCGAGGCGACCGTGGACTCCGGCCGGCGGTGCTCGTCCTCGGCCAGGAGGGTCACGCCGTTCATGTCGGTGACGGGCACGACCGATCCCGCGAACCGCCCCTCCCGCCACGCGGTGTCGGCCCGCGCCTGCGAGCGGGCGGCGAAGGCATCCACATCCTGGCGGGTGAAGCCCTCGAGCGTCGCGATGAGGTCGGCGCCGATGCCCTGCGGCACGAAGTAGTTGTCGTAGCCGGTGGTGGGATCCTGCGCGTAGGCGCCGCCGTCCGAGCCGATCGGCACGCGCGACATCGACTCCACGCCGCCCGCCAGCACGAGGTCCTCGAACCCCGACGCCACCTTCTGCGCGGCGAGGTTCACGGCCTCCAGTCCCGACGCGCAGAAGCGGTTCACCTGCACGCCGGCCACGGTCTCAGGCAGCCCAGCCACCAGCGCGGCGGTGCGGGCGATGTCGCCGCCCTGCTCGCCGATGGGCGAGACGACGCCGAGCACGATGTCGTCGATGTCGTCGGTCGCCAGCGAGGGATTGCGCTCGCGCAGGGCGTCGATGAGCCCCACCACGAGGTCGACGGGCTTGACGCTGTGCAGCGACCCACCCTTGTTGCGGCCGCGCGGCGTGCGCACGGCGTCGTAGATGTATGCCTCGGGCATGGGTTGTGTCCTCCGTCGATTCGGGCTGTCAGAGTCCGAGGCTGCGACCGACGATCTCCTTCATGATCTCGGTCGTGCCTCCGTAGATGGTGGTGATGCGGGCATCCATGTAGTCCTGCGCGATGCGGTACTCCTGCATGTAGCCGTAGCCGCCGTACAGCTGCAGGCAGCGGTTCACCACGTCGGTGTACTGCTCGGTCGTGTACCACTTGGCGGCGGCGGCCTGCTCGGCGGTGAGCGTGCCCGCGCTGTGCAGGCGGATGAACTCGTCGATGTAGGTGCGGCTCACCTGCAGCTGCGTCGCGATCTCCGACAGCACGAAGCGGGTGTTCTGGAACGACCCGATGGGCTGGCCGAAGGCGGTGCGCTCCTTGACGTACTCGAGTGCGCGCTCGAGCACCCCCTCCGACGAGGCCACGGCGGCGGCGGCGATCGACAGGCGCTCCTGGGGGAGGTTGCGCATGAGACCGAGGAAGCCGTCGCCCTCGGCGCCGAGCAGATTGGATGCCGGCACCCGCACGTCTGCGAACGACAGCTCACTGGTGTCCTGCGCGTGCAGCCCGATCTTCTCGAGGTTGCGCCCGCGCGTGAAGCCCTCGCGGTCGCCCTCGATGACGATAAGGCTGAGGCCGCGGTGACGGTCGGGGGAGGTGCGCACGGCGACGACGACGAGGTCGGCGTTCTGCCCGTTGGAGATGAAGGTCTTCGAGCCGTTGACCACGTACTCGTCGCCTTCGCGCACGGCGGTGGTGCGGATGCCGGCGAGGTCGCTGCCGGTGCCGGGCTCGGTCATCGCGACCGCGGTCACGAGCTCACCCGCGGCGATGCCGGGGAGCCACCGCGCCTTCTGCTCGTCGTTCGTGAGGTCGGTGAAGTACGGGAACACGATGTCGTTCTGCAGGGCGATGCCGGCCATTCCGTCGGACACCGGGTTGCGGGCGAGCTCCTCGCCCATGATCGCGTTGAACCGGAAGTCCTCCGCGCCGCCGCCGCCGTACTCCTCGGGCAGGGCGAATCCGAGGATGCCGGCCTCGGCCGCCTTGGTGAACAGCCACTTGTCTACCCTCCCCTCGGCGGCCCAGCGCTCGGCGTTCGGTGCGGCGTACTGGTCGACGAACGCGCGCACCACCTCGCGGAACTGCTCGTGGTCTTCGTCGTAAAGCCTGCGTGGCGTCTTCACCCTCGCTCCGATCCTCGTCGATCTGTGTGAACACATTTTTTATAGCACATTAAATTCTATGAGCGCGAGGGCTTGTCGAACCTGCGTGAATCCGTCAGGATCGGCCGCAGGTGTTTAATCACCGATAAACAGTTTGCGATCGAAGGAGTTCGCCGATGACTCAGGCCGACACGCTCGCGGCCACCGGGGTCGAGGCCCTCGCCGCCCGGACGCGGGAGTTCGTGCGCGAAGTGGTGCTGCCGGCGGAGGAGCGCATCGGCGGCGACGTGCACGATCTGGATCCCGCTGTGCGCGCCGAGCTCATCGCCGCCGCGCGGGATGCGGGCGTCTACGCTCCGCAGCTGCCGACGGAGTGGGGCGGTCAGGGCCTGGACACGCGGGCACAGGCGGTGGTCTTCGAGGAGGCCGGCTATGCGCTGCTGGGGCCGCTGGCCACCGGCTGCGCGGCGCCCGACGAGGGCAACGGGCTGCTCCTCGAGCGCGTGGCCACGCCCGCCCAGCAGGAGCGCTGGCTCGCCCCGCTCGGGCGCGGTGAGCTGCGCACCTGCTTCGCGATGACCGAGCCCGCACCGGGTGCCGGCTCCGACCCGCGCGCCCTCGCGACCCGCGCCTCCCGCGTGGAGGGGGGCTGGCGCATCGACGGGCGCAAGTGGATGATCACCGGCGCCCGCGGCGCCTCGGTCGCGATCGTGATGGCGCGCACGGCCGGAGAGCCGGGCGACGCCGGCGGCGCGACGATGTTCCTCGTCGCCGCCGACAACCCCGGCATGCGCATCGTGCGCGATCTCGAGACGATGGATGCCGGCTTCTACGGCGGGCACGCCGAGATCGATTTCGACGACTGCCGCGTCGGCGACGACGACGTGCTCGGCGAAGTCGACCGCGGCTTCGCGTACGCGCAGGTGCGCCTGGCCCCCGCCCGCCTCACCCATTGCATGCGCTGGCTCGGCCTCGCGCGTCGCTGCCACGACCTCGCGCTGGCCCACGCGACGAGCCGGCGCGCCTTCGGCGCCGACATCGCCGATCTCGGCCTCGCGCACCAGCTGCTCGCCGACAACGAGATCGACATCGCCGCCTCCCGCGCGGTGATCGCGCAGGCAGCGGCATCCATCGATCTCGACGCCGACGCGGCGAACGCGTCGTCGATCGCCAAGGTCTTCGTGTCGGAGGCGGTCGGCCGCATCGCCGACCGCAGCGTGCAGCTGGCCGGGGCCCGGGGCCTCACGGCCGAGACGCTGCTGTCGCGCTACTGGCGCGAGATGCGGGCCTTCCGGGTCTACGACGGGCCGAGCGAGACGCACCGGTGGGCGATCGCCCGCCGCGCCGTCTCCCGCTTCCGGCGGGAGGGCCGCGCGTGACCGCGACGCAGCTGGCCGGCATCGACCCGGCGCGCCTCGGCGAGTGGGCGGCGCAGGTGGCGCCCGGCGCCCGGATCGAGCGGATCGACCTCATCACCGGGGGCAAGTCGAACCTCACCTACCGCCTGCGCGGCCGCGCCGGCGACGAGGCGCCGCTGGACTGGGTGCTCCGGCGACCGCCGCTGGGCACGCTCACCCCCAGCGCGCACGACATGGGGCGGGAGTACCGCGTCGTCCACGCCCTGCAGGGTTCGCCCGTGCCGGTGGCGCCGTCGATCGCCCTCGGCGACGACACCGACGTGCTGGGCGTGGTGTTCGCCGTCTACGGGTTCGTGGCCGGGCGGAGCATCCAATCCGCCGACGAGGCGCGCGCGATGCCCGTGGCCGAGCGGGCCGAGGCGTCGCTGGCGCTGGCGACCGGGCTCGCCGCGCTGCATCAGGTGGATGCCGCGGCGGTGGGCCTCGGGGCCTTCGGGCGCCCCGACGGGTTCACCGCGCGCCAGGTGACGCGATGGGCCGGCCAGTGGGAGCGGGTCCGGACGAGGGAGCTCCCGGTCGTCGCGAAGCTCGCCGATGAGCTGGCGGCGCGGGTGCCGCCGGCGCAGCGGGCGTCGATCCTGCACGGAGACCTGCGGCTCGACAACGCCATCCTCGCGCCGCAGTCCCCGCGGATCCTCGCGTTCGTGGATTGGGAGATGGCGGCGCTCGGCGACCCGCTCACCGACCTCGCGACCCTTCTCGTCTACGCCGACCGCGTCATCGAGCCCGTGCTGGGCGTGCCCCACCTCGATCGCGCGGGGGGCTTCCCGTCGCAGCGCGAACTGGCCGCGGCGTACGCGCGGGCGAGCGGGCTCTCGCTCGACGATCTCGACTTCTACCTGGCGCTCGCCTACCTCAAGCTCGCGGTGATCGCCGAAGGCATCCACCACCGCTTCCTCGCCGGCGACACCGTCGGCGAGGGCTTCGCGACCGCGGGCGCGGCGGTCGAGCCGCTGCTGCGCCGCGCCGTCGACCACGTGAGGGGACTCTGACATGACCGACACCGCAGCACCGCGCGCCGCCGTGATCACCGGCGGCACGCGCGGCATCGGCCTCGCGATCGCGCGGCGGCTCGCCGCCGACGGGTGGGCGCTCACCCTCACGGGCAGGGATGCCGCGGGTCTTGCCGCCGCGACGGCAGCGCTCGATACGCCCCACCCGGTGGTGCAGGTCGTCGCCGATCTCGCCGAAGACGACGCGCCGACGGCGATCCTCGACGCCCACGCCGCCGCGGGCCGGGCGCTGGACGCCCTCGTGCTCAACGCCGGCATGGGGCACGGCAGCCGCATCGCCGACACCCCGCTGCGGCGCCTTGACCGCCACTATGCGATCAACCTCCGGTCGTCGTTCGCGCTGGTGTCGGCGGCGATCCCCGCGCTGCGCGCGGCGGCGTCGGCAGATCACGCGGCGCGCGTGATCGCGCTGTCGTCGATGGCCGCCGTCATCGCGGAGGAGGGGCTCGCGGCGTACGGGGCGACCAAGGCCGCTGTCGTGTCGCTGTGCGACACCCTCAACGCGGAGGAGTCGGAGGGCGGGGTGCTGGCCACCTCGATCTGCCCCGGCTACGTCGACACCGACATGAGCGCGTGGAAGCACGGCGAGCTCGCCGCGGGCGAGATGATCCGCCCCGACGATGTGGCCGAACTCGTCGGCGCGGTGCTGCGCATGTCGCGCCACGCCGTCGTGCCGCGGCTCGTGGTGAGCCGGCCGGGCGACGGCCTGCACGGCGCGTGAACGCTCGGTATACCGTTGGCGGTGATCACCCGGTATGGGTGGCCTTAATGCGCCGCTTATGTATACACTAGCGAGGTCGTGACAGCGAGGAGGTCGGCCGATGCGAGCCAGTGACCGCGCGTACGCGACCCTCCTCGACGAGATCCAGGCGGGCCTGCTGCCCCCAGGCGCCGTCATCGCCGAAGCCGAGCAGGCCGCCCGCCTCGGCGTGAGCCGCACGCCGCTGCGCGAGGCCATCGGGCGCCTCGCCGCCGACGGCCTCGTGGTGCAGCAGTCGCCGCGGGTCACGGTCGTGAGCGACGTGGATGCCGGCGACATCCGCGAGCTGTTCGAGGTGCGCCGCGCGCTCGAGGAGTCCGCCGCGCGACTGGCGGCGGAGCGCGCGGAGCCCGCCGTGTTCGCCGCGCTCGCGGCCGAGTTCGCGACGGCGAGCGTGGCCGCCGACGCCCTCGACGCGTATTACGCGCTCATCGCCCGCTTCGACACCGCGCTCGACGCCGCCGTGCGCAACGACTACCTGACCTCGGCGCTTCGGACCGTGCGCACCCACCTCGTGCGGGTTCGCCGGCTCGCGCGGGACAACCCGGAGCGGCTGGCGGCCTCGGTCGCCGAGCACCGGCTCATCGCCGCGGCGATCGCCGCCCGCGACGCGGATCTCGCCGCCCATGCCACCCACGTGCACCTGCACAACGCCCTCACCAGCATCCTCACGTCGCTCGATGCGACGGTTCGAAATCAAGGAGCAGCATGACCGTCACCCACTACCTCCGCGTCCACCGCAGCGAGGAGAACCTCGCCCGCGAGGGCCAGCTCGCCTGGCACATCGCCGAGGTCGCCGCCGACCCCGTCGACGTCGAGCCGGAGGTCGTCGACATGATCATCAACCGCGTCATCGACAACGCGTCGGTGGCCGCCGCCTCCCTCACCCGTGCGCCCGTGAGCGCCGCCCGCCAGCAGGCGCTCGACCACGCCGTGTCGGTGTCGGGCGCGGGCGCGACCGTGTTCGGCACGCCGCTCGAGCGCCGTACCTCCCCGGAGTGGGCCGCCTGGGCCAACGGCGTCGCCGTGCGCGAGCTCGACTACCACGACACCTTCCTCGCGGCCGACTACTCGCACCCGGGCGACAACATCCCCCCGATCCTCGCGGTCGCCCAGCACGTCGGCAGCGACGGCGCGGCGCTCGTTCGGGGACTGGCCACCGGCTACGAGATCCAGATCGACCTCGTGCGCGCGATCTGCCTGCACAAGCACAAGATCGACCACGTCGCCCACCTCGGCCCCTCCGCGGCCGCGGGCATCGGCACCCTCCTCGGCCTCGACGTCGAGACCATCTACCAGGCCGTCGGACAGGCCCTCCACACCACGACCGCGACCCGCCAGTCGCGCAAGGGCGAGATCTCCACGTGGAAGGCGCACGCGCCGGCCTTCGCCGGCAAGCTCGCCGTCGAGGCTGTCGACCGCGCGATGCGCGGCGAGACCAGCCCGTCGCCCATCTACGAGGGCGAGGACGGGGTCATCGCCTGGATGCTCGACGGCCCCGACGCCTCGTACGACGTGCCGCTGCCCGGTGCGGGGGAGCCCAAGCGCGGCATCCTCGATTCGTACACCAAGGAGCACTCGGCCGAGTACCAGGCGCAGGCATGGATCGACCTCGCCCGCAAGCTCCACAACGAGGGCGGGTTCGACACCGCCGACGTGGAGTCGATCGTGCTGCACACCTCGCACCACACCCACTACGTGATCGGCTCGGGCGCGAACGACCCGCAGAAGTACGACCCGACGGCGTCGCGCGAGACGCTCGACCACTCGATCCCCTACATCTTCGCGGTGGCGCTGCAGGACGGCGGCTGGCACCACGTCGACTCGTACACCCCCGAGCGCGCGGGCCGCGCCGACACGGTCGCGCTGTGGCACAAGATCACCACGGCCGAGGACGCCGAGTGGACGCGCCGCTATCACTCCGACGACCCGAACGAGAAGGCCTTCGGCGGCCGCGTGGTCATCACCCTCGCCGACGGCACCGTGATCGAGGACGAGATCGCCGTCGCCGACGCGCACCCCCTGGGCGCACGGCCCTTCGCCCGCGCCGACTACATCCGCAAGTTCCGGCTGCTGGCCGAACCGGTGCTCGACGCCGCCGAGATCGAGCGCTTCCTCGACCTCGCCCAGCGCCTGCCCGAGCTCACCCCGGCCGAGGTGCGCGAGCTGTCGATCGTCGCCGCGCCCGGCGTGCTGGCCGGCGCGCCCGCGCCGAAGGGCCTGTTCTGATGCTGTACTCCACCGTGCCCGCCGCCGAGAAGAGGCGGCTGTTCCGGGAGCGGCTCGCGTCGGGGGAGCTGCTGCGCTTCCCCGGCGCCTTCAACCCGCTGTCGGCACGGCTCATCGAGCGCAAGGGCTTCGAGGGCGTGTACATCTCCGGCGCGGTGCTGTCGGCAGACCTGGGTCTGCCCGACATCGGGCTGACCACGCTCACCGAGGTGGCCGCGCGCGGGCAGCAGATCGCCCGCATGACCGACCTCCCGGCGATCATCGACGCCGACACCGGCTTCGGTGAGCCGATGAACGTGGCCCGCACGATCCAGACGCTCGAAGACGCGGGGCTCGCCGGCACCCACATCGAGGACCAGATCAACCCGAAGCGCTGCGGGCACCTCGACGGCAAGTCCGTCGTCGACGAGGGCACCGCGCTCAAGCGCATCCGTGCCGCCGTCGATGCCCGCCGCGACCCGAACTTCCTCATCATGGCGCGCACCGACATCGCCGCCGTCGAGGGCGTGGGTGCCGCGATCGACCGCGCGAAGGCGCTGGTGGATGCCGGTGCCGATGCCATCTTCCCCGAGGCGATGCGTTCGCTCGCCGAGTTCGACGCGGTGCGCGCGGCCGTCGACGTGCCGATCCTGGCCAACATGACGGAGTTCGGCAAGTCGGAGCTGTTCTCGGTCGACCAGCTGCGCGACGTCGGCGTCAACATCGTGATCTGGCCGGTGTCGCTGCTGCGCATCGCCATGGGGGCGGCGGATCGGGCGCTCGACACGCTCATCGACGAGGGCCACCTCACGTCGAAGCTCGGCGAGATGCAGCATCGCGCAGACCTGTACGACCTGATCGACTACGAGCAGTACAACCACTTCGACACCTCTGTGTTCAACTTCCAGATCGCCCGATGACCGGCAAAGGAGCCACAGCATGACCGACACCGACATCAAGAAGGGACTCGCCGGCGTCGTCGCCGACGTGACCGCCGTCTCGAAGGTCAACCCCGAGACCAACTCGCTGCTGTACCGGGGGTACCCCGTGCAGCAGCTCGCCGCGACGCAGTCGTTCGAGGCGGTCGCCTATCTCCTCTGGCACGGCGACCTGCCCACCGAGGAGCAGCTGGCCGCGCAGACCGCCGACGGCAAGCCGTGGCGCCCGCTCGCGCCCGAGGTGAAGGCCGCGATCGACGCGATCCCGCTCGATGCCCACCCGATGGACGAGGTGCGCACGGCGGTCAGCGTCATCGGCGCCCTCGACCTCGCCGGCGAATCGAACGTGCTCGCCGCAGTGGGCACGCCCGAGGAGAACCAGGCCCGCAGCCTCCACCTGTTCGCGGCGCTCCCCGCGATCGTGGCCTACGGGCAGCGGCGCCGCCGCGGCCTCGAGGAGATCCCGTTCCGCGACGATCTCGGCTACGCGGCCAACTTCCTGTGGATGACCTTCGGCGAAGAGCCCGACCCGGTCGTCGTCGACGCGTTCAACCGCTCGATGATCCTCTACGCGGAGCACTCGTTCAACGCCTCGACCTTCACGGCGCGGGTCATCACCTCGACGCTCAGCGACCTCTACTCCGCGGTCGTGGGGGCCATCGGCGCCCTCAAGGGACCGCTGCACGGCGGGGCGAACGAGGCGGTCATGCACATCTTCGACGAGATCGGCTCGGCGGAGAACGTCGTGCCGTGGCTGGATGCCGCCCTCGGCGAGAAGCGCAAGATCATGGGCTTCGGCCACCGCGTCTACAAGCGCGGCGACTCGCGGGTACCGACGATGAAGGCCGCGCTCGACACCCTCGTGGAGCACTACGACCGCCCCGACGTCGCCGCCCTCTACGACGCGCTCGAGACCGAGTTCGTCACACGCAAGGGCATCTACCCGAACCTCGACTACCCGTCGGGGCCGGCCTACAACCTCATCGGCTTCGACACGCTGACCTTCACGCCGCTGTTCGTGGCCGCGCGGGTCGTCGGCTGGACCGCGCACATCATGGAGCAGATGGCCGCCAACGCGCTCATCCGCCCGCTGTCTGCCTACAACGGACCCGACGAGCGTCACGTCGAGGGGTACGTGGCCGACGAGGCCGCCCTCGAGGCCACGATGCGCCCGGAGGAGTCGGTGGCGTGAGCGTCTGGTTCGGTGACGTCTCCGATGTCGACTTCGCATCGATGCGAGGCGGGACTCTCATCGAGAACCTGGGCATCGAGGTAACCGAGGTCCGTGACGACGCGCTCGTCGGACGCATGCCCGTCGACGCCCGCACCGTGCAGCCTGCCGGCGTGCTGCACGGTGGGGCGTCGGTGGCGCTCGCCGAGACGCTCGCGTCGTGGGCGGGCCACCTCGCGGTCGACCGCGAGAGGTTCCACGCGGTCGGTCAGGAGATCAACGCCAACCACATCCGCCCGGTGTCGTCGGGGTGGGTGACCGCCACGGCCACCCCGGCCGCGATCGGTCGCCGCTCCCACGTGTGGGAGATCCGCATCGCCGACGATGCCGGGCGCCTCGTATGCATCTCCCGCTGCACGCTCGCCATCATCGAGCAGCGCTCGACCTACGCGCCGCCGGAGGATCGCTCCGTCGGGTAGCGCCCGGTCAGCGGCCGCCCGGCAGATCCAGCCGGTGGAAGAGCGAGTCGCCGTGCACGGCGTCGGGCTCGACGCGGTCGGTCTCGACGAAGCCGAGCTTGGCGACGACCCGACGCGAGGCGGTGTTCCAGTCCCGCACCGTCGCCCACAGGCGGCGGTGGCCCGATGCCGACGCCCACGCCACGACCGCGTGAGCGGCCTCGGTCGCATAGCCGCGGCCCCACGCGGCACGGAGGAGCTCGTAGGCGATCTCCGGCTCGTCGTCGGGCCCGTCCGGGTTCGCGATCAGACCGCAGTAGCCGATGGCAGCGCCGTCGTCCCGGCGGACGGCCACCAGCAGCCCCATACCGGGGCGCCGCTCGGCGGTGCGGATACGATCCTCGAACTCCGCCACCGTGGGGTGGCCGTCGGGCGACAGGCGGCGGTGGGCGGGCGCGCGCGGGTCGCGCTCTTCCCAGAGCCGGCGCTGGAGCGCGGCGTCGCCGATGATCCAGCGGCGCAGCAGGAGCCGATCGGTCTCGAGCACGACGGCGCCCGGCGCGGTGGTGTCGCGGAGGCCCGGCATGCCGCCCATTATCCCCGCGACGGGGTGGATGCCGCGGCCCGCGGCATCCACCGCCGACGTACGCTCGAGGGAGGAGGCTGACATGAGAGATGCCGTCATCGTCGACGTCGTCCGCACCCCGTCGGGTCGCGGCAAGCCCGGGGGCGCGCTGAGCGCGGTGCACCCCGTCGATCTCGCGGCGGAAGTGCTGCGGGCGGTGCTCGAGCGCAACGGGCTCGAATCCACGCAGGTCGACGACGTGATCATGGGCTGCGTCAGCCAGGCCGCAGATCAGGCGATGAACATCGGGCGCCTGGCGGTGCTGGCGGCGGGCTTCGATGAGCGTGTACCCGCGGTCACGATCGACCGCCAGTGCGGATCGAGCCAGCAGGCGGCGCACTTCGCGGCGCAGGGCGTGATGGCCGGTGCGTACGACATCGTCATCGCCGCGGGCGTGGAATCGATGAGCAGGGTGCCGCTCGGATCGTCGCGTGCGGGCGGGTCCACGGCTCCGGGCATCCGGCACCGCTACCCGGACGGCCTCGTGAACCAGGGCGTCTCCGCCGAGCTCATCGCCGCGAAGTGGGGGTTCGCGCGCGCGGAGCTCGACGCGCTCGCGGCCGAGTCGCACCGCCGGGCGGCCTCGGCGTGGCGCAGGGGCGCTTCGACTCGCAGGTCGTGCCGGTGTTCGCCGGCGGCGCCGATGCCGTCGCGTTCGACGAGACCGTGCGCGAGGGGACCACGGCCGAGGGCCTCGCGGGTCTCACGCCCGCGTTCCGCACCGATGAGCTCGCCACCCGGTTCCCGGAGATCGACTGGAAGATCACCCCCGGCAACTCGTCGCCGCTGACCGATGCCGCCTCTGCGGCGCTCATCATGGGCGCCGACACTGCAGCCGCGCTGGGTCTCACTCCCCGCGCGCGCTTCCACGCGTTCTCGGTCGTCGGCGACGACCCGCTGCTGATGCTCACGGGGCCGATCCCCGCGACGCGGCGTGTGCTGGAGCGCTCGGGACTCGCCCTCGACGACCTCGATGCGTACGAGGTGAATGAGGCCTTCGCGTCCGTCCCGCTCGCGTGGCAGCGCGAGCTCGACGCCGACCCGGACAAGCTCAATCCGTGGGGCGGCGCGATCGCGCTCGGGCACGCCGTCGGCGCCTCGGGCACGCGGCTGCTCGGCACCCTCGTCGCCCACCTCGAGGCCACCGGCGGACGCTACGGCCTGCAGACGATGTGCGAGGGCGGCGGACTCGCGAACGCCACGATCATCGAGCGGGTGTAGCCGACCAGCACGCATTTCAGGCGACGGATCCGAATTTCGGATTCAGCCCCTGATCTGGAGAATTAGCTAGCTTCAATGTCGGAGGCCCTCGGCAGAATAGAGCCATGGAAAGCCTCGCCGACGCCCTTCACGAGGTGGAGCGCGCGCTCGGCGAGGTGGTCGGCCGCGCGTTCCGTTCGGGAGAGCTGCGCGGGCTCGATGACGTGGCGCTGATGCAGGTGATGGCCGGCGCGGCGGGTATCGCGCGTTTGGCTGAGGCGGCGCTGGTCGCTGCGGTGGGCGAGGTGCAGGAGCGGGTGGATGCCGCACCCCACGCGGATCGGCCGACCACGCGGTTCGGGTGCCGGTCGATGAGGGAGCTGGTGCAGCGCACCACTCGGGCATCCGGACGCACGGTCGGTGAGCTCATCAGGGTGGCCCGTGCGGTCCAGCAGCCGGTGTCGGTGGCGACGGGGGAGGTGCTCTCGGCTGCCTATCCGGCGTTGCGTGAGGCGGCCGCGGACGGCGTGGTGGGTGTGGACGCCCTGGCGGCCATCGTCGGCGCCCTCGACTCCGCTGTCTGCGAGCGGGGCGCGCGGGCCGCGGCCGACGTCGAACTCGCGGCCGCCGCCCGTGGCGATGCCGTCGGCGATGCGCCCAGTCCGAACGCCGACGAGCTGCGCCTCCAGGCGCAGGTGTGGGCGATGTATCTCGATCAAGACGGCGCCGAGCCGCGCGAGGCCCGCGCGTTGCGCAAGCGGGGGTTCACGATCGGGGTCTGTCGCGACGGGATCGTGCCGGTGCGCGGCGGGGTGCTGCCCGAGGTCGCCGGTCAGCTGCAGCGGCTGTTCGACAGCATCCTCAACCCCAAGGGCGACGGGCCGGCCGCTCCGGCCGGACCGCACTTCATCGACTCCGCAGCAGTGGTCGACTCTGCAGTAGGGGTCGCGGGCGACGACGTGCCGGTGGAGACGCGATCGCGTGCGCAGCTGCAGCACGACGCGCTGGCGACGATCCTCGGTGCCGCCGCACGGTCGGGCGAACTGCCGACCATCGGTGGGGCGGCGCCCACGCTCGTGGTCTCGGTCGACGCCGAAGGGCTCGAGTCAGGCCGCGGTCACACCCACCTCGACGGGTGCGACGAGCCGCTGCCGCTCACGGTCGCCCGGCAGGTGGCGTGCACCGGCGCCGTGCAGCGGGTGACCGCCGATCGGGCAGGTCGCATCCTCTCGATCGACATCAGCGACCGCGTCTTCGCCGCCCACCAGCGCAAGGCGATCAGTCTGCGCGACGGCGGCTGCGTCATTCCCGGATGTCACGTCCCGGCGGCGTGGTGCGAGATCCACCACGTGATCGAGCATGCCGCGGGCGGGGCGACCCACACCGACAACGGGGTGCTCCTGTGCTGGTACCACCACCGCACGATCGACTCGAGCGGATGGCAGGTGCGCATGCGCGGCGGGGTGCCCGAGGTGTGCGGCCCCGGCTGGTGGGACGCCTCGTCGAGGTGGCGGGCGGTGACGAAATCGCCCGCGCGGCTGAGTCGCGCACTGCGGGCGCGAAGCCCCGGCGGGTGACCGACGCGTGACCGACGCGTCGCAATGTCGGAGGTGTGGTGTGTCCTGATCTACTGGCCGTCGGCCGGTGGCGCATGCCTGGGGGTGTGCGCTTGAACGACCAGAAGGTTCTTCCGTCATGTCCGACAACAACAGCAGCGGCGCGCCCGAGCGCCGCAGCACCCACCTCGAGCCCGAAGCACCCGCCGAGGTGGTTCCTCCGCTCACGCCGCCCGCCGGGTGGTACCCCGACCCGCACGCGCCTTCCGCGCAGCGGTACTGGGATGGTGCCCAGTGGACCGAGCACGTCGCGCCCGCCGTCACCCCCGGGGTCGGTGCGGCCGTCGGGGATGAAGCCGCTCCGATGGATGCCGGGCCGGTCATCGCCGCGGGAGCCGTTCCCGCTCGGCGCAGCGTCCGGAAGGTCCGCTGGTGGCAGCGGATCGGGCGCCGCCGACCCCGGTGACCGACCGAGATCAGGTGATCTGGTGCACACAGGCGAGACGGGGCCGAGTCGTCCTGTCTCCGGCGGATCACCTGATTCCGGCAAACCGATCGAGCCGGGATGACTCCGTAAGCGATTGCGCAGATCTGTCGATGATGGATGCCGCGGCCCGCGGCATCCCCTCGATTAAGGCGTTCTCATGATGTAAGCGCTTGCAATCCGCCCGCCATCCCCGCTAGCGTCGGGCAGACACGCACCAACCGGCACGGCGACGTGCCTCGAGCCCCGCACCAGGAGCACCGTGTCGAAGACGACCGCCGTCCGTGTCCGCCGAACCGCAGCGAGCCTCGCCGCCGCTGCCCTGATCCTCACCGGGGGATTGGCCGCCGCCGCTCCCGCCGTCGCCGCCGATCGCACCTTCGCGCTCGTCGGCAGCCTGCAGAGCGAACTGGGCTGCCCCGGCGACTGGCAGCCCGACTGCGCGGCGACCGAACTGGTCGCGACCGAGACGGCGAACGTCTTCGCCGCCGAGTTCGACCTGCCCGCGGGCACGTACGAGTACAAGGTCGCGGTGAACGACGCGTGGGACGAGTCCTACGGGCTCAACGGCGGGGGCGACAACATCCCGCTGACGATCGACGGCCCCACGACCCTGCGGTTCGTGTTCGACGACACGACCCACCGGGTCGGTCTCGAGGCCGTGAGCCTGCGTGCGGGCTACACCGAGGCGGATGCCGACCTCGTCGCCGCTCCCGTGCGCCAGCCGGGTAGCCAGGAGCAGTTCTACTTCGTCATGACCGACCGCTTCGCCAACGGAGACGCGTCGAACGACACGGCCGGCATCGCCGGCGACCGGCTCGACCACGGGTTCGACCCGACCGACAAGGGCTTCTTCAACGGCGGCGACCTCGCGGGCCTCCACGAGAAGCTCGACTACATCGAGGGTCTCGGCACGACCGCGATCTGGCTCACCCCGAGCTTCGCGAACAAGCCCGTGCAGGGCGAGGGCGCGAACGCCAGCGCCGGCTATCACGGCTACTGGGTCACGGACTTCACGCGCATCGACCCGCACCTGGGCACGAACGCGGAGCTCGAGGCGCTCATCGCCGACGCGCACGAGCGCGGCATCAAGGTGTACTTCGACATCATCACGAACCACACCGCCGACGTGATCTCGTACCAGGAGGGCCAGTACTCCTACATCGACCAGGCGACCGAGCCGTACCGCGCCGCCGACGGCACCGTCTTCGACCCGGCGACGTACGCCGGCTCCGGCGACTTTCCGGCGCTCGACGCCGCCACGAGCTTCCCGTACACCCCGGTTGTCGCGGCCGAGGATGCCGACGCCAAGACACCCGCGTGGCTCAACGACCCGACGCTGTACCACAATCGCGGCAACTCGACCTGGTCGGGGGAGTCGGTCACGTACGGAGACTTCGACGGCCTCGACGACCTCATGACCGAGCACCCGACCGTCGTCAACGGCTTCGTCGGCGTGTACCAGGACTGGATCGACCTCGGCATCGACGGCTTCCGCATCGACACCGCCAAGCACGTGAACTTCGAGTTCTGGGAGCAGTGGTCGACCGAGGTGCTCGACTACGCGCACGCCGCCGGCAAGCCCGACTTCTTCATGTTCGGCGAGGTGTACGACGCCGACCCGGTGAAGCTCGCCCCGTACATCCGCGACACCGACATGAACTCGGTGCTCGACTTCACGTTCCAGTCGGCGGCGGTGAGCTTCGCCGCCGGCAACAGCGCGAAGGGGCTGCAGAGCCTGTACGCGGGCGACGACCGCTACACGACGCCGGACTCTTCGGCCACGGCTCTGCCGACCTTCCTCGGCAACCACGACATGGGCCGCGTCGGGTACTTCCTGCAGAACCAGACCCAGCCGCTCGAGCGCGATCTGCTCGCGCACGATCTCCTGTTCCTCGGCCGCGGCCAGCCGGTCGTCTACTACGGCGACGAGCAGGGCTTCGCGGGCGCAGCTCCCGGAAACGACAAGAGCGCGCGGCAGACGCTGTTCGCCAGCCAGGTCGAGGAGTACCAGAACCAGAATCTCCTCACCGGTGAGAACGCGGGCTCGGTCGACCGCTACGCCACCGACGCCCCGGTGTACGCGCACATCGCCGATCTCGCCGCGCTGCGCGCCGCGCACCCGGCCCTGGTGACCGGCGCCCAGATCGAGCGCTTCGCCGCCAACGGTCCCGGCGTCTACGCCTTCTCGCGCGTCGACCGCGACGAGAAGGTCGAGTACGTGATCGCGCTCAACAACGCGACGACAGCGCAGACGGTCGGCCTCGCCACGCTCACCCGCAGCGCCGGGTTCGCCCCGATCTATGGCGACGGCGCCGCCTTCTCGACGGACGCGTCCGCCGCGGCATCCGTCTCGGTCCCGGCCCTGTCGGCCGTGGTGTGGCGGGCCGATGCGCCCGTCACGGCGCCCGAGGCGCCGCTCGCCCTCACGGTGAACGCGCCCGCGCCCGGCGGAGCGCTCACCGGACAGGTCGCCGTCTCGGCCGATGTCGACGATGCGACCTGGGCGGAGACGAGCTTCGCGTGGCGCGTGGTCGGCTCCGACCAGTGGCACGCGCTCGGCACCGCCGAAGACACCGAGCCGCGCGTGTTCCACGACATCCGCGGGCTCGCGAACGGCACGCTCGTCGAATACCGCGCGGTGACGATGGATGCCGCGGGCGGGCGTGCGGCGGCATCCACGTACGCCTCCGTCGGCAACGCGGTGGCCCTCGCCGTCGAGGAGCAGCCCGTGTCGGACATCGACATGGTGACGATCCCCGGAAACCTGAACGACGAGATGGGCTGCGCCGGCGAATGGAGCCCCGGCTGCGAGGCGGCGAAGCTCACGCTGCGCGCCGACGGCATCTGGGCGGGCACGTTCGACCTGCCCGCGGGCACCTACGAGTACAAGGCCGCCATCAACGGCACGTGGGACCTCAACTACGGCGCGAACGGCGAGCAGAACGGGCCGAACATCGTCATCACCCACGTCGGCGGTCCGATCACCTTCTACTTCGACCCGCGCTCGAACGTCGTGCAGTCGACGGCTGAAGGCCCCACGGTGACGCTGCCCGGCTCCTTCCAGGAGGAGATCGGCTGCGCCGGCGACTGGATGCCGGACTGCCTCGCGAGCCTCATGGCCGACGGCGACAAGGACGGCGTGTACACGTTCTCCACCTCCGCGATCCCCGCGGGCGCGTACGAGGTGAAGGTCGCCCACGGCCTCAGCTGGGGCGTGAACTACGGGCAGGACGGCGCGCCGGGCGGCGCGAACCTGTCGTTCAGCGTCGCCGACGGCGAGCTCGTCGTCTTCCGCTACACGCTCGAGACGCACGTGCTCGAGATCGTCGTCGAGAACCCGCCGCTGGCCGGCATCGGCGAGGAGCGCGCGCACTGGATCGACGAGACCACGCTCGTGTGGCCGGCGGGGCTCGGCACCGTCGACGGTGCGGGGTACGAGCTGTACGCGTCGACGGACGCGTCGCTCGCCCTGACCGACGGCGCGGTGACCGGGGCCGAGCCCATCGCCCTCACCGCCGGCGCCGGCGGGCTCACCGAAGCGCAGGCCGCGCGCTTCCCCGCGCTCGCCGACGACCTCGCGCTGACCCTCGACGGGCAGACGCGCGCCGAGGTCGCGGAGCTGCTGCGCGGCCAGCTCTGGGTCGCGCAGCGCGCCGCCGACGGCACTCTCACCGGCCTCACCGGTCTGCAGATCCCGGGCGTGCTCGACGATCTCTACGCGGATGCCGTCGAAGACGCCACGCTCGGGGTGAGCTTCCAGGGCAAGAAGCCGACGTTCCGGCTGTGGGCGCCAACGGCCCAGCAGGCGACCCTGCTCACGTGGGCTGCCGGCGACGAGGGCGAGCCCCGGCGTCATGAGGCGACCTGGGACGCGGCATCCGGGATCTGGACGGTCAAGGGCAAGGCCGCCCTCGCCGGCACCGAGTACGCGTGGGAGGTGGTCGTGTACTCGACCGACACCGGCGCGATCGAGACGAACATCGTGACCGACCCGTACTCGGTGGCGCTCACGCTGAACTCCGAGCGCAGCGTCGCAGTGGACCTCGCCGACAAGCAGTGGCGGCCGAAGGCGTGGGAGAAGACGAAGGCCCCGACGATCGACCAGCCCGTCGACCGCGCGATCTACGAACTCCACGTGCGCGACTTCTCGATCACTGACGCGTCGGTGCCTGAGGACGAGCGCGGCACCTATCGCGCGTTCACGCGCGACAGCGCCGGCACCACGCAGCTGCGCGAGCTCGCCGAGGCGGGCATCAACACCGTGCACCTGCTGCCGACGTTCGACATCGCCACCATCGAGGAGGACCGCGCGAAGCAGGCGCAGCCCGACTGCGACCTCGCCGCGTTCGCGCCGGATTCCGCCGAGCAGCAGGCCTGCATCGAGCGGGTCGTCGACGCCGACGGCTTCAACTGGGGCTACGACCCGTATCACTACACGGTGCCGGAGGGTTCGTACGCCGTCGATCCCGACGGCGGCGCCCGCGTGGAGGAGTTCCGCGCGATGGTGGGCGCCCTCCACGGGATGGGGCTCCAGGTCGTGCTCGACCAGGTGTTCAACCACACCGCGCAGTCGGGTCAGGGCGAGAAGTCGGTGCTCGACCGCGTCGTGCCCGGCTACTACCACCGGCTCAACGCGGCCGGCGCGGTCGAGACCTCGACCTGCTGCCAGAACGTCGCCACCGAGCACGAGGTCGCCCAGAAGCTGATGGTCGACTCGGTGGTCACGTGGGCGCGGGACTACAAGGTCGACGGCTTCCGCTTCGACCTCATGGGACACCACTCGAAGGCGAACATGCTCGCGATCCGCGCGGCCCTCGACGCGCTCACGCTGAAGAAAGACGGTGTCGACGGGTCGGCGATCTACCTCTACGGCGAGGGCTGGAACTTCGGCGAGGTCGCGGACAACGCCCTGTTCGAGCAGGCGACGCAGGGGCAGCTGGGCGGCACCGGCATCGGCACGTTCAGCGACCGGCTGCGCGACGCGGTGCACGGCGGGAGCCCCGTCGACGGCTCGTCGACGTTCTTCCAGGGCTTCGGCACCGGGCTGTCCACCGACCCGAACGGCCGCGCGGGCGTGCCCGGCGACGCGGCGGGCGACCTCGCGCGCAAGACCGACCTCGTGAAGCTGGGGCTCGCCGGCAACCTGCGCGACTTCGCGATGACCGCCTCCGATGGATCGACGAAGGCGGGGGCGCAGTTCGACTACAACGGCTCGCCTGCCGGGTACGCCGACGAGCCCGACGAGGTCATCACCTACGTCGACGCGCACGACAACGAGACGCTCTACGACCTCGCGGTGATGAAGCTGCCGGCCGACATGTCGATGGCCGACCGCGTGCGCATGAACACGCTCATGCTCGCGACGACGACCTACGCCCAGACGCCGTCGTTCTGGCACGCCGGCACGGAGCTCCTGCGCTCGAAGTCGCTGGATCGCAACAGCTACAACTCGGGCGACTGGTTCAACCGCATCGACTGGACGGGGCAGGAGTCGACCTTCGGCTCGGGCCTCCCGCGCGCCGCCGACAACGAGGGCAAGTGGTCGATCATGGCGCCGCTGCTGGCCGACCCGGCGCTGAAGCCCGCGGCATCCGACATCGCTTCCGCAGAGGCGGCCGCGCTCGACCTGCTGCGCACCCGCGAAGAGGTGGGACTGCTGCGTCTCGGCTCGGCGGCGCTCATCGAGCAGAAGGTATCGTTCCCCGGCAGCGGGGTGGATGCCGCACCCGGCGTGATCACGATGCTCATCGACGACACCGTCGGCGCCGACGCCGACCGTGCGCTCGACGGCGCCCTGGTCGTGTTCAACGCCTCGCCGGAGCCGGTGGTGCAGTCGCTCACCGAGCTCGAGGGGCGCGGGTTCGCTCTCGCGGAGGCGCTCGCCGACGGCAGCGACGCCATCGTCAAGGGCGTGACGTGGGATGCCGCCTCCGGCACCCTGACGATCCCCGCCCGCACCGCCGCCGTGCTGGTGGAGGCGGCCCGGTAGTTCCCCGGCTCCGCCCGCCCGCGGCAGCTGTCCGCGGGCGGGTGGCAGCGGCGGGGTTGACGTGGACAGAGCGATTCACGAAAGTGGGGCCGTGAGTCGCGCCGAGCCCGCGCCCGAAGATGCCGGCACCGGCGCGAAGGCGCCGCGCCGCGGCATCCACCCGCGCGTGAACGGCCAGCCCCGGCACTCCGCCTGATCCGGCGAGAGGTCGCCGAATCCCATCGTTGTCGTGGGTGACCACGCTCCCCTAGAGTTTCGCCCACGGGGGCCGACAGAGGGAGAGCAATGAAACGTTTGCGTACGACGATGACGGCTGCGGGACTCGCAGCCCTCGTCGTGATCAGCGGGGCGGGTGCGTCCGGCGCGCTCGCGGCGCCGGGGAAGCCGGGCCAGCCCCGCTACGCCCCCGGTGCCGAAGGCGTGGGCGACCCGTACTTCCCCTACTCGGGCAACGGCGGCTACGACGTCGCCCACTACGACCTCGACCTCGACTACACGCCACCGGCGCCGGCACCGGCGCTCCTCGAGGGGCAGCTGACCGGCGTGGCGACCATCGACATCGTGGCCACACAGGACCTCGACCGCTTCAACCTCGACCTGCGCGGAATGACGGCCTCGGCCCTGTCCGTGAACGGCAAGCCGGCAGCCGGCATCCCGGTTCCCGCTGCCGGCGCCGAGATCGACGGGGCCGCCTACTGGCAGGTGCAGGACGACGACGCCCGCATCTGGGAGCTCGTCGTGCAGCCGCGTCCCAAGATCAAGGCCGGCCAGAGCTTCCAGGTCGTCGTCGAGTACGGCGGCACCACGATCCGGCCGCTCGACATCGAGGGCGCCCTGTACGGGTGGGTCACCACGCGCGACGGCGCCATGGTCGTCAGCGAGCCCGACGGGTCGATGACGTGGTACCCGGTGAGCGATCACCAGACCGACAAGGCGTCGTACCGCTTCGAGATCACGGTGCCCGAGGGCAAGGTCGCCGTCGCCAACGGCGTACCCGCCCAGGATCCGGTCACCGCCGACGGCCTGACCACCTGGTACTGGGACGCCCCCGACGAGCAGGCGAGCTACCTCACCACGGCGTCGGTCGGCGACTTCGACCTGCGCAACACGTACTTCTCGGCGAGCGGCGTGCCGATCATCGACGCGGTCGACACGAAGCTGAGCGCCAGCCGCCTGGCCACGACGAACGCGAGCCTGCTGCGGCAGCCCGCGATGATCGACCTGTTCGAGAGCCTGTTCGGGAAGTACCCGTTCAACTCGTACGGCGCGATCGTCGACAACGACTCGGTCGGCTATGCGCTCGAGACGCAGACGCGTCCGGTGTACTCCGCCCAGGCCAGCGAGGGCACGGTCGCGCACGAGCTGGCTCACCAGTGGTTCGGCAACGCCGTGAGCCCCGACCGCTGGGCCGACATCTGGCTCAACGAAGGCTGGGCGACCTACGCGACGTGGATCTGGAACGAGGAGCGCGGCATCCGCACCGCCCAGGCGGCGTACAACATCTGGTACAACTCGGCGCCGCCCACGTCGTCGTACTGGACCTTCCAGATCGGCGACCCGGGTCCGCTCGGACTGTTCGCGGGCCAGGTGTACAACCGGGGTGCCGGAACCCTGCACGCCCTGCGACTCGAGGTCGGCGACGAGGCGTTCTTCGCGGGGGCACGTCTGTGGGTCGAGCGCTACAACGACTCGACGGGCTCCGCGGCCGACTTCCAGGCGGTCTACGAGGAGGTGTCGGGACAGGACCTCGACGCGTTCTTCCAGATCTGGCTCTACGGCCAGGAGAAGCCGCCGGCAACCTGGACGCTGCCCTGATCGCAGCATCCGTCCGACGGTGCCGCCGCATCCCACGGGTGCGGCGGCACCGTCGTCTTGATCGACGCGTGAGGCGTCTCAGTCGGTCGAGATCGCGAACAGCGTGGTCGTGCCCGAGACCTCGTTCGCGACCGCGAGCATCGGCTCGCCGGTGGCCGAGGCCGACGCCGGGATGAACGCGACGCCTTCGGCGCCGAGATCGCCCGCCGCCGGCGAGGTCGGGTCGGCCGTGAAGTCGCGGTTGTTCACGTAGGTCACGAAGGCGGTCTCGGTCGGCACGGTGATGTCGTACACGGCGACGCCGCCCACGCGCTCGAAGCCGATGAACGCGTAGGTGCGTCCGCCGACCTCCCCGATCGCGAGGTTCTCCGGCTCAGGGCCCTTGTCATCGCTGCGCCCCTCGAGGTTCGCCTCGGTGTGGTTCGAGTTGAAGAAGGCCGGGTTGGCCGCGTGGGTGATCTCCTCGAACGAGGAGCCCGAGTCGAACACCTGCGCGCCGTCGGTTGTCCAGATCGAGAACGACCGGGCCCCGAACGTGTACAGCTCGGAGTAGCAGCCGGCCGCGTCGTCGAAGCCGAGCTCGCGCGTCACGTTGAGGCGGCCGAGATCGGCGTTGCCGAGCTGCGATGCCAGCGGGCTGTCGGCGCACACCTGCGACGCGAGGCCGGACACCCGCGAACCTTCGACATAGTCGCCCCACTCGCGGGCGTCGCCCTCGTTCGCGGTGACGAGGTACGTCTGGCCGCCGCTGCGATAGGCGTTGAGTCCGTCGGGCATGTAGGCCCCGAACAGGCCCTCGAGGGTGCGCAGCGCGAATCCGCCGTCGCGGTCGCTCGGGTCGAGCGCGTTCTGCGGGAGGGAGAAGTCCGTGAACCCCAGCGGCAGGATGCCGGTGACCCGGGCGCTCGGGATCTGCACGACGGCGATCGCGTTCGCCTCCTGCAGGGCGACGTAGGCGGTGTTGCCGTCGATCGCCACGTACTCCGGCTCGAGGTTGCGGCTCACCGGCAGGTCGTTTCCGTGCGGCTGCGGCCCGAAGACCCGCACGTCGGCCGGCAGGGTCTTCGAGCCGCCGGCCTCGAACGCGTGGAAGTCGGCGGTCTTGACGTCCTTCTGCGTCGCTGCGGCGACCTTGTTCGGCAGCTTCACGATGCTCACCGAACCTTCGGGGTCGATCGTGAACGCGTCGTTCGGCTCGCCTTCGTTGGCGACGACGGCGTATCTGCCGTCGGGCGCGATCGCGACCATGTCGGGGAGCGCCCCGACCTCGACCTCGCCGAGATACGTGGATGCCGCGCCCGCCGCGTTCGCGTCGAAGAACACCAGGTGGCCGGGGTCGGTCTTCGTGGGCGCCTCGAAGGCGATCACGCCGAGTCCGTCGGCGCGCACGGCGACGGAGTTGGCGATGCCGGCGGAGGAGATCGCGAACTCGAGGGTCATCGCTGCGGGCTCGGAGTAGTCGAGGACGCTCACCGAACCTGCCTGCGCGTTGACCACGAAGAGACGGTCGCCGTGCGCGGCGACGATCTCGGCGGCCGACTCGTCGAAGGCGCCGGTGTCGAACGTGCCGACGGGGGCGAGCGAGAGGGCGGCGTCGTCGGCGGAGTACTGGATCGGCGCGGGAACGATCGCGGCCGACGCGGCGGTCAGCGGTGCGAGTGCGAGCGCGCCGGCGACCAGGATCGCCGTGGTGGCGACGGAGCGCCGGGTCAGGGGAGAAGGCATGCGGATCCTCGGGTAGGGGCTTCGACGACGCGCGAGCGCGCGTCCCCTCGTGACTACCGAGCCCCGGTGAGATCCCTATGAACGGGCGGCGAACAATGGGATGTATGGAGGCCAGGACAGATAGTAGGAAGTCCATGTAAAATCAGCACGGTGCCAACGACGGCACAACCGGATTCAGCAGGATGCCCCACAAGGGCACGAGCAGAAGAATGAAGGAGCAACGGTGTCGATGACGATGTCCACCTCCCCGAAGACCGCCCTGAGCGATGATGAGCGCGACGCGATCCTCGCAGCCGTGCGCGAATTCGCGCAGAGCGAGCTCGCCCCGCACACGCTGGAGTGGGACGAGCGCAAGCACTTCCCCCGCGAGACCATCCACCGGGCCGGCGAACTCGGACTCGGCGGTGTCTACGTGCGCGAAGACGTCGGCGGCACCGGTCTCGGGCGTGCCGAAGCGGTCCAGATCTTCGAGGAGCTCGCGCAGGGCGACCCGGCGATCGCCGCCTTCATCACGATCCACAACATGGTCGCGTGGATGATCGACACCTACGGCGCCGACGAGCAGCGTCGCGAATGGCTCCCGCGGCTGACCTCGATGGAGGGCTTCGGCAGCTACTGCCTCACCGAGCCCGGGGCAGGATCCGATGCCGCCGCGATCACGACGACGGCGATCCGCGACGGCGACGAGTTCGTGCTGACGGGCGTCAAGCAGTTCATCTCCGGCGGCGGCGAGGCATCCGTCTACATCGTGATGGCCCGCACGGGCGAGCCCGGTGCGCGCGGCATCACGGCGTTCCTCGTTCCCGACGGCACCCCGGGACTCTCGTTCGGCGCGAACGAGAAGAAGATGGGCTGGAACGCCCAGCCCACACGACAGGTGATCCTCGACGAGGTGCGCGTCCCGGCCGCGAGCATGCTCGGCGTCGAAGGGCAGGGCTTCAAGATCGCGATGTCGGCGCTCGACGGCGGGCGCATCAACATCGCCGCGTGCTCGCTCGGCGGCGCGCAGTGGGCGCTCGACCGCGCCATGCAGTACGTGCACGAGCGCTTCACGTTCGGCGAGGCGCTGGCCGAGAAGCAGTCCGTCGTGTTCACGATCGCCGACATGGCCACCGAGCTGCGCGCCGCGCGTGCGCTCGTGCGGGATGCCGCCGCCGCCCTCGACGCGAAGGCGCCGGACGCCTCGCTGCAGTGCGCGATGGCCAAGAGGTTCGCGACCGATGCCGGCTTCCGGATCGCCAACGAGGCTCTCCAGCTGCACGGCGGGTACGGCTACCTTCAGGAGTACGGCATCGAGAAGGTGGTGCGCGACCTGCGCGTGCACCAGATCCTCGAGGGCACGAACGAGATCATGCGCGTCATCATCGGTCGCGAGCTGCTGACCCCTCGCGCATGACGGTCGACGAAGGAGTCGCACGAATGAGGATCGCATTCCTGGGCCTGGGCCACATGGGCCTGCCCATGGCGAACAACCTGCGGACGGCCGGACACGAGGTGGTCGGCTTCGACGTCTTCGCGGGCGCGCGGGACGGCGCCCGGGACAGCGGTCTGCCCGTGGCCGAGACGGGGGTCGATGCCGCCACCGGCGCCGACGTCGTGATCACGATGTTCCAGACCGGCGCGCAGGTGATCGACGCCTATCGCGGCGTCGAGGGCGGGAGGGGACTGCTCGACGCCGCCGCGCCCGGCACCCTGTTCATCGACTCGTCGACGATCGCCGTCGACGACGCACGGGCCGCGCACGCGCTGGCCGAGGCCGCCGGCCATCGCTCGATCGACGCCCCGGTGTCGGGAGGCGTCGTCGGCGCCGAGAACGCCACGCTGGCGTTCATGGTCGGCGGGGCCGATGCCGACTTCGAGGCCGCGAAGCCTCTGCTGGAGGCCATGGGCCGGCGTGTCGTGCACTGCGGCGGCGCGGGGCTCGGCCAGGCCGCGAAGGTCTGCAACAACATGATCCTCGCGGTGTCGCAGATCGCGGTCGCGGAGGCGTTCGTGCTCGGCGAGCGGCTCGGACTCGAGCACCACGCACTGTTCGACGTGGTCTCGAACGCGTCGGGCCAGTGCTGGGCGCTGACGACCAACTGCCCGGTGCCGGGGCCCGTGCCCACGAGTCCCGCCAATCGCGACTATCAGCCGGGGTTCGCGGGCGCGCTCATGGACAAGGACCTGGGTCTCGCGGAGAAGGCCGTTGCGCTTACCGGCGTCGAGGCCCGCATGGGCATGCTCGCGCGGGAGATCTATCGGGACTTCGCGGCGGGGGAGGGTGCCCGCCGGGACTTCTCCGGGGTGATCACCGACATCCGCGACGCGAGCGCGTCGGCGGACTGAACGTCAGGCGCGCCCCGCGCCGGGCGCGTCGAGCCAGCGCATGGTGCTCATCATGACGTCACCGAGCGCGATGAGCGACTCGACGTCGTCAGAGGCGAGGCCGTCGGGGGCGAGCGCGGTGAACTGGAAGCGCAGCGCGCGCCGTGACGGCTCCTCGCCCGGAACCGGCACGACGTAGTGCGTCTCGCGCGTGGCGACGGTCGCGTGCTCGTCGCGGATGCTGTCGCCGGTGCGCCAGAGCCACATCGGCGTCTGGGCGAAATCGGCCGATTCGACCGGCTTCCCCCGGCTCAGGCGCCCGAGCGCGGCATCCCATCCGACCGTCGCCGGCCGAACGAGCGGCGACACCATCAGGGTCGCCGGCAGCGGTCCGGCTTCGGCATCGGCGGGCGGGAGGTACAGCTCGATGACCTTCAGGTCCTCGATCGAGCGCCGGTACTGCGCGAGCATGCTGCGCGTCTGGAGCACGAGGTCCGCGCGCCCGGCGGCCTTCATCCGCGCGAGCGCGGCCTCGGTGGCGGGACCCTCGAGCAGCTCGCGCGGGTGGGTGCGACGCCAGCCGGGCGGGCAGAGGATGCCGTAGGGCGTGGGCGCCGTGTGCCGGCCGCCCAGCTCGTCGCGCAGCGATGTCACCGGCGCTCCTCGCGCCACGTCTGGGGGAGGGGTGTGGATGCCGCGCGCGACACGTCCGCGTCGGTGATGACCTTGAGCTCCTTCAACCGCTGCAGCGCGGCGCGGTGCGCGCTGACCACGGCGGCGCGCTCATCGGCCGACAGGAGGCCGTCGACGTCGAGCCACCACGCATCCATCCTCGCGGTGACGAGGGCCTCGTCCGGGGCCGTGAGCGACGACGACGGCGCCGGCACGTGCTCGACGGCGCGAGCACGCCACCACAGCGCGGTGGTCGCCCCGATCGCGGCGACCAGCAGCGTGAGACCCGCGATCGTCGACGCGGTGAGGTCGACCTCGTTCCACCGCGCCACGACGGTGGCCAGCAGCACGGTCCACAGCACCGGGAAGAACAGCAGCAGACCAGTGGCGGCCCCGCGCAGCTCGTACATCCGCGTCGAGCGCCGGGAGGGCTCCATCCACGCGTACAGCCCGAAGGTCGCCGCGGCCAGCACGCCGGACCACAGCAGCCCGTCGTCGAGTCCGATCGCGCTGCGCCCTGTTCGGGGCGAGGGCACGATGAGTGCGAACGCGATCATGCCGAGCAGGAGCGCCACCACGAGCGTGGTCTCGTGGAGCGCCGTCGACGACTTCGGGCTCGCCGGCGCGTTCGCCGGCCTGTTCGCCGTCACCGTGCCGTCGGCGACCGCCCGCACCTCGCCCGCCCGCACCATGTCATGGCTGCGCTCGAGCTCGGGCACCGCGGCGAACAGAGCGATGCGCGCGGCATCGTCGGTGGCGTGACGCGGGCTCGCGTACGAACCGGCGCGCAGCCGCTTCTCGACCCGGGAGCGTGCGGTCAGGGCGACGTCGGTCATGCAGTATCTCCAGCGGGGTCGAGCGACGCGAACAACGCGTCGATGTCGTCGAGGCGCTCCCGAAGCCGGGCGACGTCGTGGTCGCCCGACACCGCGTACGCGACCCACCGGCCGCGCACGCCGAGCCATTCGGCCTTCGGGAACAGCACGGGCTCGGACTCCTCGTCGCGCAGCACGACGTTCAGCGTCAGTCGACGGACCGCACCGGGGAAGGTCGCGATGTCGAGCTCTTCGACCACGGGGTCGACGGCCGTGAATCCCGGCTCCGGCAGGAGGTCGGCGGGGGCGGTGGTGTCGGGGTCGCGCTCCTGCACGTAGACGTCGACGAAGCCGGTGGGCTCGCCGTCGACGGGGTAGTGCCAGAAGCGGAAGGAGACGTGGGCGGCGGGGAACAGGGCGATGGTCTGCGCCTCGTGCGCGATCGCGGGAAGCAGCTCCGCGGCGTCGTCGCGGCCCGCGGAGGCCTCCTGTGCGATCCACGCGGCCCAGGCCTGCGCGTCGGCCCAGGGCGTGCCGACGTAGTCGAGCGGCACAGGGATCCAGCGGTCGGGATCGTATGAGGAGTGGAACGGAGTCGAGGGCACGGCGGGATCCGGGTCTGGGGAGGGACGCAAGCCACTCTAGTCGCGAGCGGGCGGGACCCCTGCGGGGCGGTCAGCGGGCGAGGTCGGGGATGCCGGGGAGCCCGGTGACCTCCTGGACCACCTGGTAGTTGCCGTAGGCGAAGTTCCAGCCGTTCACGACCTGGCCGCCGAGGCTCGGCGCGGCGTTGTCGGCGATGAAGTTCAGGGACCGGTGACTCGCACGCCCCGCGCCCGGCCACGCCGTGGCCATGCGCTCCGACATGGTGAGGGCCATGCCATCCCAGCGGCCGCCGCCGCTGCGGATCGCGTTCCACGCGTTGCGCCCCCACGCGCCCTGCACTCCACGCACGAAGTCGTCCGCGAGTCCCGTGGCGCGCAGCTCCCGGGCGAGCCGGTTGCCCGCACCGCGGCCGGCGCCCGTGATGGAGGCGAGGTCGCGGGTGACGGCGTTTCGACCCGCCGCGATCGTGCGCGAGGAGGCGCCGCCGGCGCCCGCCGCCACGCGCATCGAGGCCATGACGCCGCGACCGGCCAGAGCGCCCTTGGCCCAGGCGCCGATGAAGGGGGCGACCGCGACGACATCGATCGCGATGTCGAGCCAGCTGACGCGTTTGGATCCCGCGCCCATCATGATCAGGTGCGCGGCGAGGCTCACGACGGCCGCGATCGTGGCGATGACCAGGAAGATCGGACCGCCGATCACGATCGCCAGCACGACGGCGATCGCTCCCACCCACGTGGCGATCGTCGCGATGCCGTCGAGGAGGTCCTCCCACCAGCTGTCGTTGATGCCCGATGCGTCGATGGCGTCGGACACCCCGTCGACGGCGTCGTCGTACGCCTGCTCCCACGCCGAGTAGCCGCTCTCGAACGACTCCCAGAGCCCGTCGAGCTTCGTCTCCGCCGTTCCCGCCGCGGTGCGCGCCTCGCCGAGCGCGCGGGACGCGCTGTCGCGCTGGGCCTGGGTCGGCTCGTCCTCCCAGAACCAGGTGCGGGTCAGGTCGTCGACGTCGCCCTGCGCCTGCCGGAGGTCTGCCTGGGCCTCGTCGTGGGCGGTGTGCGCCGTCTGGATCTTCGGCACGAGCGGATCGACGACCGACTGCGCGGTGCGCAGCTTCTCGGCGTAGGTCACCAGCACGGGACCTGTCTTCGTGTACCGCTTCGCGACCTTCACGAGCTCGCCGCGCAACTCGCCCGCCGACTCCCGCACCGCATCGAGGCTCTCGGCCTTGTACTTCTCGGCGGAGGAGAGCTTGCCGAGCTCGACGGCCGTCTCCTCCATCTGGGCGCCGATGCTGCTGTAGTGGTTGCCGGCCGACTCGATCTGGCCGGGGTTGCCCTCGATGCCCTGCAGCAGGAAGTGCCGGTTCGGGGAGTGCAGCGCGTATCCGAAAGCCATCAGCCGTCCTTCGCCATCTCGACGTCGATCTCGTTCAGTCCGTCGATGATCCCCGTGATGTGCTCGTGCACGTTGTGCAGGGACTCGAGGATCACCTCGCGGTTGCCGTCCCACCCGGACTCGAAGTCGCCGACGCGATCGCGCAGACGCCCGTCCCCGGTGGGACGGCCCACGGCGTCCTGCACGCGGTCGGTGGCGTCGCCGATCCCCTCGAACTCGGTCACGAACAGCCCGAGACGCTCGTTCATCTCACGCAGATCGTCGAGATCGACGTCGATTCGGTCACCGGCCACGGCTCGTCTCCCGCCGGATCAGTTGCCGGCGAGGGCCTGGTCGGTGTCCTTGATCGCCTGCATCATCTTGCGCAGGGACTCGCCCATGTCGCTGATGCCCTCGATGGCCTTCTCCAGGCCCGTGGTCAGCTCGGTGTAGCCCTCGCCGAACTTACCCGAGGCGTGCTGGGTCTTGAAGTCGTCGCCGAGCAGGCGGTCGACATCGCTCTTGAGGCGGCGCAGCGTGTCGCCGATCTCCTCGCGCCCGGAGTCGAGCTTGCCCGCCATCGCTTCCATCTCGCCGTACGACGCCTTGAAGTCCGCCATTGTCGTGTCCCTTCGGAATCCACCGGGCCCGATCCGGCCCGCGAACAGGCTAACCGGAGTGGGCGACGAGCCCGATGGGGAGGAATCCCCATGTGGAAAACTGCAGGGGGTCGCACCGGACGCGACCGGAACGGAGACCTCGATGACCGAGTACGAGACGATCCTCGTCGAGACCCGCGGGCGCGTCGGCTGGATCACCCTGAACCGTCCCGAGGCGCTCAACGCCCTGAACGCTCGGGTGGCCGGCGAGGTCGCCGCCGCGGCATCCGCCTTCGACGCCGACGAGGGGATCGGCGCCATCGTCGTCACCGGATCGGACCGCGCCTTCGCCGCCGGCGCCGACATCAAGGAGATGGAGGCGAAGTCCGGCCGCGACATGATCATGGACGACCACTTCGGCGACTGGTCGACCTTCGCCGCCGTGCGCACGCCCGTCATCGCGGCGGTCTCCGGCTACGCGCTGGGCGGCGGGTGCGAGCTGGCGATGATGTGCGACATCATCCTCGCCGCCGACACCGCGAAGTTCGGCCAGCCCGAGATCAACCTCGGCGTGATCCCGGGCATGGGTGGCTCGCAGCGGCTCATCCGCGCGGTCGGCTACTACAAGGCCGCCGAGCTGATCCTCTCGGGGCGCATGATGGATGCCGCCGAGGCGGAGCGCTCGGGACTCGTCTCGCGCGTGGTGCTCGCCGCCGATCTGCTCGACGAGGCGGCACGTCTGGCCGACACGATCGCGTCGAAGAGCCTGCCCTCGCTCTACGCCGCCAAGGCGACGCTGGATGCCGCGATGGAGACGCCGCTCGCCGAGGGGCTGCGCCTGGAGAAGCACGTGTTCGCGGCGCTGTTCGACACCGACGACCAGAAGGAGGGCATGGCCGCGTTCCGCGAGAAGCGCGCGCCGGAGTTCACGCACCGCTGACCCGCGAGGCGGTGGCGCCCGTCAGAGCGGGTCGGGCTGAGGGCGCGGGTCGGCGAAGTCGCCGGCGCCCTTGCGCAGACGCGCGATCAGCCGCACCACCTCCGCGGTCTCCGCTTCGGCCAGGCCCGGACTCTCGAACACGTTGGTGTTGAGCGCCGCCGTCGCCCGCTCGACGAGATTGCGCCCGGTGCCGGTGATCACCAGCATCGCCGCGCGACCGTCGACCGGATGGGGCTCGCGGGCGGCGAGCCCGTCGCGCACGAGACGGTCGACGGTGTTGGTGACGCTGGTCGGATGCACCTGCAGGCGGGCGATGGCGCTGGCCATCGGCATCCTCCCCTGACGGGTGAAGGCGAGCAGTCGCAGCATCTCGTAGCGGGCGAATGAGAGGCCGAACGGCTTGAGCGTCGCGTCGATGCGCGCCAGCAGCAGCTGGTGGGCGCGCATGATCGAGGTGACCAGGGTCATTCCGCCCGCGGCATCCGACCACCCGTGATCGACCCACTGACGCTTGGCCTCCGCGATCGGATCGATCGGGAGAGGGGTGTTCCGGGCCATGGATGCCTCCGATCTGGCGAAAACCACGCTAGCGGCACCCTTAGACTCGATGCGTCGAAGGAGCGGAGACCCAATGAAGATCGTCGTCCTGGTGAAGGAGGTTCCGGACACCTACGGTGACCGGAAGCTGAGCCTCGAGACCGGCCTCGCCGACCGCGACGCGAACGATCGCGTCATCGACGAGATCGGCGAGCGCGCCCTCGAAGTCGCTCTCTCGTACGCCGACAAGAACGCCGGCACCGAGGTCGTCGTGCTCACGATGGCCTCCGAGGCGGCGACCGCCACCGTGCGCAAGGGCCTGGCGATGGGTGCGGCCTCCGCCGTGCAGGTGGTCGATGAGGCGCTGCTCGGCGCCGACCTGGGGCTGACGGCAGAGGTGCTCGCCGCGGCACTGAAGCGCATCGGATTCGACCTCGCGATCGCGGGCAACCTCTCCACCGACGGCACCGGCGGGGTGATCCCCGCGATGATCGCCGAGATCCTCGATGTGCCGGCGGCCACCATGCTCAACGCGGTCGAGATCGGCGAGGGCTCGGTGTCGGGCGAGCGGGCCACCGACGGCGGCACGGCCACGGTCACCGCGGAGTTCCCGGCGGTGATCTCGATCACCGAGCGCCTTCCCGACGCGCGCTTCCCGAACTTCAAGGGCATCATGGCGGCCAAGAAGAAGCCGTTCGAGACCCTGTCGCTGGCCGACCTCGAGGTCGCCGCCGACGACCCGGCCGCCGCGCGGTCGATCATGATCACCATCGGCGAGAAGCCCCCGCGCGAGGCGGGCGTGAAGATCGTCGACGAGGGCGACGCGGGCGAGAAGCTCGCGGACTTCCTCATCGAGAACCGGCTGGCGTGAGGTGGGTGCGATGACGTTCGCAGAGGACGCGATTCTTGTTCTGCTCGATGTGACCCCGTCGGGCACGCTCGCGGCATCGGCGGCAGGCCTCCTGGGCGCCGCGTCGACCGTGGGCACCCCGGTGGCCCTCGTCGTCTCCGATGCCGACGGCCTCGCCGAGGCCGCTGCCGCGCTGGGCGCGGGGACGGTGCTGGTCGCCGCCCCCGGGGAGGGGCTCGTCGTGCCGGTGGCCGACGCGCTCGCCGCCGCCGCGGCGCTCGTGCGGCCCGATGCCGTGCTCGCCTCGCACTCGGTCGAGGGCCGTGAGGCCGCCGCCCGATTCGCCGCGCGCACCCGCTCGGCGCTGTGCGTCGACGCCGTCGGCGTCGTGCGCGACGACGAGGGCGTGGTCGCCCAGCACTCGGTGTACGGCGGCGCGTACAACGTGAGCGCGGCCGCCACCTTCGGCGCCCCGGTGATCACAGTGCGACAGGGCTCGATCGACGCCCGCGCCGAGGCGGTCGCCACCCCGGTCGTCGAGAAGCTCGAGGTGGAGGCCTCCGGACGCAAGGCCGCCACCGTCGGCGCCGTCGAGGAGGCCGTCGTCTCGTCGTCGCGTCCTGAGCTGCGTGGCGCGGCCAAGGTCGTCTCGGGTGGCCGGGGCCTGGGCTCCGGGGAGAAGTTCGAGCTCGTCGACCAGCTCGCCGATGCGCTCGGCGCCGCCGTCGGCGCCTCGCGCGCCGCCGTCGACGCCGGCTACGTGCCGCAGTCGTACCAGGTCGGCCAGACCGGCGTCTCGGTGTCGCCGCAGCTGTATGTCGCGCTCGGCATCTCGGGCGCGATCCAGCACAAGGCCGGCATGCAGACGGCCAAGACGATCGTCGCGATCAACAAGGACGGCGACGCCCCCATCTTCGAGATCGCCGACTTCGGCGTGGTCGGAGACCTGTTCACGGTCGTGCCGCAGCTCATCGCTGCGCTCGAGGCGAAGAAGAAGGCGTAACCGCGATGGCGACGTACGGCAGCACGGTGCGCCGCGGCCTGCCGCGCGTCGCCGGAGGAGAGCCCTGGCCCGCAGCCGGCGAGGCCCCGGTCGAGGTCGCACCGCCGAACGGCGATGCTCCGACCTCGGCGCCGGTGCCGGTGGATGCCGCGCCCACCGCCCCCGCGGAGGCGGCGCCAGCGGCCCCCGCGGAGGTCGCGACCGCTCCGGCCGTCGCAGCCACGGCGGCTGTCGCCGCCGCCGCGACGGGCGTGCCGCGTGCGGTCCGCCGCGGTCTGCCCCGCGTTCCGGGCGGGGAGCCGTGGCCGCCCGCCTCCTTCTCCGACGCACCCGCCGCCGCACCCGCCGCATCACCGGAGCCTGCCGCCGCGGTCCCCGCTGCCGTCGCGAGCGCGCCGGCCGCGGCATCCACCCCCGCTCCGGCATCCACCCCCGCTCCGGCATCCGCCCCCGCTCCGGCATCCGCCCCCGCGCCGGCGCCCGCCGTCGACGCGGTGCCGCTGCGACGCGGCCTGCCGCGCGTGTCCGGTGGCGAGCCCTGGCCGCCCGCCGGGTTCGCGCCGGGTGCTGCGATCACCGACGAGGCCGCAGCTCCCGCGGCCGAGGCGGCTCCCGTGGCGGTCGCCGCCGAGGTGGCCGCCCCCGCCGCACCGGCGGTGCCCGCGAAGGACTACAGCACGCCGCTGGCGTTCACCCGCACCGTCTGGCCCGGCGCGCACGCGCGCACGCGCCCGGCGCCGGCGCCCGAACCGCAGCGGATCGGCCCGTTCACGAAGGGGCAGTGGGCCGGCGCGACGATCGTGCTCGGCGCGGCCCTGCTCATCGCCGCGGGCATGGCCGTCGCGTTCGTGCGGTGGTTCCTGAGCCTGGAGTTCATGCAGGACTTCCTGGCGACCTACCCCGGCGAGTACCACCTGCCCGAGGGTGCTCCGGTCGGATTCCCCGCGTGGCTGGGCTGGCAGCATTTCTTCAACGTCTTCCTGATGGTGCTGATCATCCGCTCGGGCCTGCGCATCCGCAGCGAGAAGCGGCCGACGGCGTTCTGGACGCCCCGCAACAACCCCAAGGGCAAGATCAGCCTCACGATGTGGTTCCACCAGGCGCTCGACGTGCTGTGGCTGGTCAACGGCGTGGTGTTCATCGTGCTGCTGTTCGTCAGCGGCCAGTGGATGCGGATCATCCCCACCAGCTGGGAGGTCATCCCCAATGCGCTCAGCGCCGCGCTGCAGTACGTGTCGCTGGACTGGCCGACCGAGAACGGCTGGGTGAACTACAACTCGCTCCAGCAGATCGCCTACTTCACGACCGTGTTCATCGCCGCACCGCTCGCCGCGATCACGGGGGTGCGGATGTCGGGGGTGTGGCCGAAGAACGCGAAGGGCCTGAACAAGGCGTACCCGGTGGAGTGGGCGCGTGCCGTGCACTTCCCCGTGATGCTGTACTTCGTGCTGTTCATCTTCGTGCACGTCGTGCTCGTGTTCGCGACCGGGGCGCTGCGCAACCTCAACCACATGTACGCGGCGCAGGGCTCCGTCGACCCGAACGCGTATGCGGACAACTGGGTGGGCTTCTGGATTTTCTCCGTGTCGATCCTGGTGATCATCGCCGCGTGGGTCGCCGCCCGTCCTCTGGTCATCGCCCCCATCGCCCGATTGTTCGGCAAGGTCAGCGGCCGCTGACGCGACACGGTTGTCGAGTAGGCAGCGAAGCAGCCGTATCGAGACACGGTTGTCGAGTAGGCCGCGAAGCAGCCGTATCGAGACACGGCAAGGTCAGTGGCCGCTGACCTCCGCCGCTCCGCTGTCGCAAAGTGCGCTCCTAGCCGCCGATTGCGACAGCGCAGCAGCGGGCGCACCGGGGGATAACCCGAAGAGAATCGGGCGGATTGCTCAGGGGCGCGCGGCGAGGCGCGGTCCTAACTTGGAGGCATGTCCACAGCTCCTCCTGTCACCGCATCGGTGAATTCGCCCCTTCGCATCCTCGGCGCCCTCGCCCACATGGCGGCGCTCGGCGTCGTGGGTCCCGTCGTCTTCAGCGTCCTCATCACCTTCCTCGGGCTCGGCGTCGGGCTCCTGCCGCTGCTGGGAGTGGGCCTCCTCTTCCTCCTCGCCTTCGTCTACGGCATCTTCGCCCTCGGCTGGCTCGAGGCGGCCCGCGTCGACGGACTCTACGGCTTCGGCATCCCGCCGCACCGGCTGCGTCGCAGCGGCCGGCCCGGCTTCGGCGGCTTCCTCCGCACGCTCTGGCTGCAGACGATCGACCCGTTCGCGTGGCGGGGGTTCGCCAGCGCCGCGATCGCGACCGTGCTGGGCTGGATCGTCCTGACCCTGGCCGGGATCGTGGGGTCGGGCGTCGTGCTGGCGTTCGCGCCGCTGTTCGCCGCCGAGGGCACCGTGCACCTCGCGCGCACGGTCGTCGAGGTGCCCGTCGCCTGGGCCGTGCCCGTCGGCATCCTCGCCGCACTCCTGGCCGCCGCCGCCCTCGTGGGTCTCGCGGTGCTTCACGGGGTGCTCTCGCGAGCCATCATGGTCCCCTCGCGGGAGGCGCAGCTGGCCGAGGCCGCGCGCACCTCGAGCTACCAGCACGCCGGCGCCGTCCGTGCCGCCGACGTCGAGCGCACGCGCATCGAGCGCGACCTGCACGACGGCGTCCAGCCCCGCCTCGTCTCCGTCGGAATGACGCTCGGCATGGCCCAGCAGAAGATCGACACCGATCCCGAGGCGGCCAAGCAGCTGATCGGCGAGGCGCACACCTCGACCAAGGCGGCCATCACCGAGCTGCGCCAGCTCGCGCGCGGCATCCACACCTCGGTGCTCGACGACCGCGGCCTCGACGCCGCGCTGTCGGCGCTCGCCGCCCGCTCCGTGATCCCGGTGGGCCTCGACGTGCGACTCGACGGACGCTGCACCCGCGAGACCGAGACGGCCGCGTACTTCGCGATCGCCGAGGCGCTCACCAACGCCGCCAAGCACTCCCGCGCCTCCGAGGTGCGCGTGCTCGTGCGGCTGCGCGACACCGGGGTGCTGTGGGCCCGCGTCGAGGACAACGGCGTCGGCGGGGCGCAGGTCGTGCCCGGCGGCGGCCTCGACGGCATCCGCAATCGCATCGCCGCCGCCGGCGGCGAGGCCCGCATCGACAGCCCCAACGGGGGCCCGACCACCGTGGAGGTGAGCATCCCATGCGCATCCTGATCTGCGAGGACTCGGCACTCCTGCGCGCCGGGCTCGTGCGACTGCTCGAAGACGCCGGCCACTCCATCGCGGCCGAGCTGCCCGATGCGACCGGATTGGCCGACGCGGTCGAGGCCGAACGGCCCGACCTGTGCATCCTCGATGTGCGGCTGCCGCCGACCTGGACCGACGAGGGCATCCGCGCGGCGCTCGAGCTGCGGGCGAGCAGCCCCGCGCTGCCGCTGCTCGTGCTCTCCCAGTACGTCGAGGAGCGCTACGCCTCCGACCTCATCGCGGCGAGTGAGGGCGCCCTCGGCTACCTGCTGAAGGACCGCGTCGCCGACGTCGCCGACTTCCTCGAGGCGATCGAGCGCATCGGATCCGGAGCCACGGTGCTCGACCCCGAGGTCGTGGCCCAGCTGCTCGGCCGGCGCCGCCGCGACGAGCGGATGCAGCGGCTCACCGCCCGCGAGGCATCCGTCCTCGCACTCATCGCCGAAGGCCGCTCGAACCAGGCCATCGCCAAGACGCTCCACGTCTCGGAGGGGAGCGTCGAGAAGCACATCACCGCCGTGTTCCAGAAGCTCGATCTCGAGCAGGACGAATCCGGCAACCGACGGGTGCTCGCCGCACTCGCCCACATCGAACACGGCGGCACCCAGCCGCAGCAGGGAACGAACCGATGAACACCACACTCACACCCCCTCCGCTTCCCCCGCAGGCGCCGCCCCCGTCGCCGCCGACGCCCCCGGCATCGGGGCCCGCACCGACGCCGACCGGATCGTCCGGGGCCGCGAAGGTGGTCTCGATCCTCACGATCGCGCTCGGCGGGGTGCTCCTGGTCGGGGCGGCAGGTTCGGCGGTGCTCTCCACCGTCGCCGCCGCCAGCGTGCGGACCTCGTCGCAGGCGGTCGCGGTGGGCGAGGCAGCCATCCTCGATGCCGATGTCGCGGCGGGATCGCTGCGCGTCGAGTTCGCGGACGTCTCGCAGGCCGAGCTCGACGTCACCCGCCCGTGGGGCTGGGGCGAGTGGACGCTCGAGACGCGTGGCGACACGCTCGTGGTCGCCTCGCCGGAGATCGACTTCGCAGGCGGCTGGTGGACGGGCGGAGCCGGGGATGCCGTGCTGCGCCTGCCGGAGTCGTTCGCCGGGTCGGACGTCGACCTGACGCTGTCCGCGGGCAGCATCGAGGTCGACGGCGACTTCCGCGAGGTGGCGTTGGGCGTGAGCGCCGGCGAGGCCCGCGTGTCCGGTTCGGCTGACGCGCTCGAGGTCGAGGTCAGCGCCGGCGGCGCGGTGCTCGACCTCGCAGACGTGCGAGTGGCCGACCTGCAGGTGAGCGCCGGCTCCATCGAGGGCGAGCTCACCGGCGACCAGCCGGACGCACTGGTGCTCGACGTCAGCGCCGGGTCGCTCCGGCTCACCGTTCCCGATGGGCGGTACGACGTGGACGCCGAGGTGTCCGCGGGCGACTTCGACAGCAGGCTCGACGAGAGCCCGGGGGCGCAGAGCACCGTGGAGGCCTCGCTGTCGGCCGGGGAGATCGTTCTGCGCTCGCGCTGAGAGCGCGCGCCTCAGACGGAGGGCGTGTCGTCGCGAACCGCGGCGGCACGCCCTTCGGCGTATCCGTCGGCGTAGGCCTCGTCGGCACCCCGGCGGAACATGTCGCGCTCGAGCGCGCGCACGATCGTCCGCGCACCGGGCAGATCGAGGTCGCCGACCAGGTCGGCGCGCCCGCGCACCACCGCCACCGGCAGCCGCGCCGCCTTGCCCTTCACGAGGTCGGCGGCGGCGGCGATCTCGTCGGCGACGCAGGGCATCGTGACCACGAGCTCGCGACCCTCGGCGTCGGTCTGCCCGCGCAGGTCCTCGAACACGTGCACTCCGGCGGAGCCGATCGCCTGATCGATCTGCCCCTCGCGCCAGGCGCGGCCGAGCGTGTCGGTCACGAGCACGCCCACCCGTGCGCCGGTGCCCGAACGAAGCCCGGCCGCGAGGGCACGGGCAGAGGCGTCGGGGTCCTCCGGCAGCAGCAGCACCGTGCCGTTTGGTGTGTTCGAGGCGTCGACCCCGGCGGCGGCGGCCACGATCCCGAGGCGATTCTGCACGATGCGCGTCGTATGGCCCGACGGGCCGGTGCGCGCGGCGACGAGCCGCACCGTCTCGGCCGTGATCGCGTCCTCACGGTCGTCGGCGCGCAGCATGCGCCCCTCGGCCTTCGAGACGATCTTCGAGGTGACCACCACGATGTCGCCGTCGCGCAGGGCGGCATCGTCGCCGTGCGCGCCGCGCGCGGCATCCACCCCCTGCAGGATCTGGGCGACGAGGTCGTCGCCGGCGGACACCTCCGGCAGCCCCGGCAGCGCCCAGACCTGCAGCACCGTCAGCGGACGAACCGCACCTCGGTGAGGGTCTCACCGAGGAAGGGCTCCGTGTGCGAGGCGCCGTCGAGGGCGAATCCGTTGCGGGAGTAGAAGCGGTGGGCGCGCGGGTTGTCGTCGGCGACCCACAGGTACAGCGGCTCGTCGGCCTCCACGACCGCGTCGAACAGCTTCTGGCCGGTGCCGGTGCCGTGGTGCGCGTCGAGCAGGTAGATGAAGTAGAGCTCGCGATTGCGGGGCGCGTCGCGGTCCCGCGCGGGGCCGGAGCCTGCGAAGCCGATGATCTCGCCGTCGGCGAGGGCGGCGAACATCTTGAACTCGGGGCCCTGCACGGCCCAGTGCGTCCACAGTTCGGCGAGGCGCCGGGGGGAGACCTTCTCGAGGGCGGCCTTGCTGATGAGGTGGTCGTACGTCTCGTGCCAGCAGGTGGCGTGGACGCGTCCGAGAGCTTCTGCATCGACGTCGCGCACCGGACGGACGACGATGTCGGTCTGGGTTTCGGCTTCCATGGCGCAGACTCTACGCTCGCGCTCCCGCGACGCGAAATCGGGTGACGACGGGGTGAACGGCGGAGGAACGGATGCCGGACCCGGCGCGGCGCGATGCGCGGCGAGTATGTGGGAGACCGACAAAGCATTGCGCGCATCGCTCGCGGATTCACTAACATCACGCCTCGTGAACGTGATCTGGCGCACCCTCCTGGTCATCCTCCGTGCGCGTGTGCTGCTCCGGCGCCACGGCACGGTCCCGCCGCTGACCGTGGGGCGCCTGCGGGTGCGCACGCTTCCCACCGACATCGATCTGCTCGGCCACATGAACAACGGCCGGTACGGATCGCTGTTCGACCTCGGCCGGTTCGACCTCCTCATCCGCACCGGCATGTGGGATGCCCTCACCACGCGCGGGTGGTACGCCGTGGTGGCGAGTTCGACGATCACGTTCCGCAAGTCGCTGGAGCTCTGGCAGCGGTTCACCATCGAGTCGCGCCTGCTCGGCCACGACGACAAGTCGGTGTACCTCATGCATCGCGCGGTGGTGGACGGCGAGGTCTACACCGAGATGATCGTGCGGGCCCGCTTCCTCAAGCGCGCGGGCGGCATCGTGAGCCACGAGGAGCTGTTCGCCGCGGTCGGGCGCCCCGACGACCTCCCCGACGTGGAGCCGTGGGTGCACGAGTGGGCGGCCGCGTCGGCCCTCCCCTCGACGAAGGCGGACGCGCCGAGCATCTGGCGCTGAGCGCGAGCGCCGGCGCCATAGCGCAGGGATGAGCGGCGCGCAATGGGGTAGGCCGTTCCCAGGACGGTGCGGTTGCGTGGCCTGCATGGCGCCGCGACCCGGTGGCGCCCGGAGCGAAAGGGTGAGCATGGACACCACCGCACTCATCTGGATCATCGTCGGCCTGGTCGTGGTGGCGGTGATCGTCGTCGTCACGCTGGTCCTCACGTCGAAGGGCCGCCGCCGGCGGCGCGCCGAAGCCCAGCGGGAGCGCGCCGAGGAGCTGCGCGCCCAGGCGCGCGAATCCGAGATCGCCGCGCGGGAGCGGGAGGCCGAGGCCGCCCAGGTGCGCGCCGATGCGGCCTCCGCGGCGGCTGCCGCCGAGCAGGCGCGGGCGCGTGCCGCCCAGGCCACGGCCGAGGCTCAGCGACGCGCCGACCAGGTGGACGAGCCGCTCGAGGCGGCGGCATCCCACCGCTCCGAGCAGGAGGAGGCGCTGCGCAAGGCCGATGAGATCGATCCCGACGTCGTCGCCGACGGCGACGGCACCCGCCGCGCGACGCGTCGCGCCGCCGAAGACGACGCAGCGGCCGAGCCGGCGGCCGAGCCGGTCGTCGAACGCCGCGCCGATGCCGACCCCGCGGCCGAGCCGGTGATCGAGCGCCGCGCGGACGGAGACCCGCAGGAGCCTCGCGTCACGGAGCGCCGCGGTGACGGAGTGGACTCCCGCGCATGACCCCGGCGCCTGGCACCCTGGAGGGGTGGCGGGCGAAGAGGGTGCAGGGGCGAGGGCCGATGAGACGATCGCGCTCGCGAAGCGCTGGATCCAGGAGGCGGCGCAGGTCGAGTCCGATCCCGCCGCCGAGCGGCTCGCGGGAGTGCTCAAGGACGACGACGGACTGCCGTTCACGATCGGGTTCGTCGACGGAGTGCTGCGGCCGGAGAGCCTGACCGCCGCGGCATCGCGGCTGCGCCGGGTGGCCCCGCTGGTGCCGGAGTTCCTGCCCTGGTACCTGCGGGCCGCCGTCCGCGCGGGCGGAGCGGTGGCGCCCGTGCTGCCGACCCCGGTCGTGCCGATCGCGCGGCGCGTGCTGCGGGAGATGGTCGGCCACCTCATCGTCGACGCGCGCCCCGACCGGCTCGGCCCCGCTCTCGCGAAGATCCGGGAGAGCGGCGCGCGTCTCAACCTCAACCTGCTCGGCGAAGCGGTGCTCGGCGATCAGGAGGCGAGGCGCCGGCTCGACGGCATCCACGATCTCATCCGCCGCAGCGACGTGGACTACGTCTCGGTGAAGGTATCCGCCATCGCCGGCCGCATCTGGCCGTGGGCGTTCGACGAGGTCGTCGAGGAGGTCGTCGCACGGCTGCTGCCGCTGTATCTCACGGCGGCGGGCTCCGGCGCCGACACGGGGGCGACGCAGACGTTCATCAACCTCGACATGGAGGAGTACCGCGACCTCGACCTGACCATCGCGGTCTTCACGCGGCTGCTCTCCGACGAGCGCCTGCAGGACCTCGAGGCCGGCATCGTGCTGCAGGCCTACCTGCCCGACGCGCTGCCCGCCCTCGAGCAGCTCACGGCGTGGGCGCGCGAGCGGGTGGACTCCGGCGGCGCCCGCATCAAGGTGCGCCTGGTCAAGGGCGCGAACCTGGCGATGGAGCACGTCGACGCCGCCCTGCACGGGTGGAGCCTTGCGACCTACGACACGAAGCTCGACACCGACGCGAACTATCTGCGCTGCCTCGACCTCGCGCTGCGGCCGGAGAGCACGGCCGCGGTGCGGGTGGGCGTCGCCGGTCACAACCTGTTCGACATCGCCCACGCGTGGCTGCTCGCCGGCGAGCGCGGGGCCAGCGGCGACGTGGAGTTCGAGATGCTCCTCGGCATGGCCCAGGGCCAGGTGGCCGCGGTGGCGCGCGAGGTCGGCCACGTGCTGCTGTATGTGCCCGTGGTGGCTCCCGAGGAGTTCGACGTCGCCATCAGCTACCTCGTGCGCCGGCTCGAGGAGAACGCCTCGAGCGAGAACTTCCTCTCGGCGGCGTTCGACCTCGCCGACGAACCGACGCTGTTCGCGCGGGAGCGCGACCGGTTCCTCGCCTCACTCGCGCGCGCGGCGGACCCGTCGCTGGCGACCGGACCGAACCGGGTGCAGGTGCGGGATGCCGCGCCCGGGGCGCCCGGTGCGCAGGCCGCGCCCGCCGCGCCGCCGTCGCCCGCCGCCGGGTCGATGGTCGACGCGGGGCTCACCCAGGTCGTGCTCGACATCGCGCGCTCCGCGAAGGGCGAAGGACGGGGGGATGCCGGCGGGCGCGGCATCCACTCTCCCGACGATCCTGGCGAGACCGCTCCGATCGTGCCGTCGGTCGAGGAGCAGCTGTTCGGCGGCGACGCCTACGTGGAGACCGCGGTGTTCGCGCCGCGGGAGTCGGGGACGCGGGCGTCGGGCGCACCCGGGTTCGCGAACACGGCCGATTCCGACCCCGCGCTGGCGCCGGGGCGCGCCTGGGCGCGCGGGATCCTGGGCCGCATCGAGGGATCGACGGCGGGAGACGCGGCCATCGCCGCAGCCCGCATCGACGACGCCGAGGAGCTCGAACGGGTCGTCGCGCGGGTGCGCGAGGCGGGCGCCCGGTGGGGAGCACGCCCGGCCGCCGAGCGTGCCGAGGCGCTGCAGTCGGCGGCGCGGATGCTCGAGCAGCGCCGCGGGCTGCTCATCGAGGTCGCCGCCTCCGAGACGGGCAAGGTCTTCGCCGAGGCCGACGTCGAGGTGAGCGAGGCGGTGGACTTCGCGAACTACTACGCCGCCACCGCGCGCGAGCTCGACCGCGTGAGCGGAGCGGTGTTCGAGCCGGCCCGGCTGACCGTGGTGACACCGCCGTGGAACTTCCCGGTCGCGATCCCGGCCGGGGGTGTGCTGGCTGCGCTCGCCGCAGGCTCCGGCGTCGTCTTCAAGCCGGCCCCGCAGGCGCGCCGCTGCGCGGCCGTCGTCGCGGAGGCGCTGTGGGAGGCGGGGGTGCCGCGCGAGGTGCTCGCCCTCGTCGACATCGACGAGGGGTCGCTCGGGCAGCGCCTGATCGCCCACCCCGATGTCGACCGTGTGATCCTCACCGGATCGTGGGACACGGCCGCCCTCTTCCGCTCCTGGCGCCCCGACCTGCCGCTGCTGGCCGAGACCAGCGGCAAGAACGCCATGATCATCGCGCCCACCGCCGACCTCGACCTCGCCGTGGCCGATCTCGTGAAGAGCGCCTTCGGGCACGCCGGGCAGAAGTGCTCGGCGGCGTCGCTCGCGATCCTCGTCGGTCCCGTCGGGCGCTCGCGGCGTTTCGCGCGGCAGCTCGTCGACGCGGTCGCCTCGCTGCAGGTCGCGGCGCCCACCGATCCGCGCGCCGAGGTCGGCCCGGTCGTCGAGGTGCCGCAGGGCAAGCTCGAGTGGGCGCTCACGACGCTCGACGAGGACGAGCAGTGGCTTCTCGAGCCGCGGGAGGTGGATGCCGCAACCGGCCTCGCCGGGAGGCTCTGGACCCCCGGGGTGCGCGTCGGCGTGCGCGCCGGGTCGAGGTTCCATCGGGAGGAGTTCTTCGGGCCGGTGCTCGGCATCATGCACGCCTCGTCGCTCGCGCAGGCGATCGAGATGCAGAACGCGGTCGCCTACGGACTCACGGCGGGCCTGCACACGCAGAGCCCCGACGACCTCGCGCTGTGGCTCGACGAGGTGGAGGCGGGGAACCTCTACGTCAACCGTGGGATCACCGGGGCGATCGTGCAGCGCCAGCCGTTCGGGGGCTGGAAGCGCTCGTCGGTCGGGCCCGGCGCCAAGGTTGGCGGCCCGAACTACCTCGTCGGCCTGGGATCCTGGCGGCCGAGCGCGGGCGGCAGCGGGTCGCCGACGCTGCACCTGCGCGGCCTCGACTCGCGCATCACCCAGCTCATCGAGGCCGCCCAGCCCTCGCTGGACTACGAGGCGTTCGAGTGGCTGCGCCGGGGAGCGCTGTCCGACGCGATCGCGTGGAACCGCGAGTTCGGCCAGGTGCGCGACGTGTCGCGCCTCGGGCTCGAGCGCAACCTCCTGCGGTACCGGCCGCTGCCCGTGATGGTGCGGGCGACGGGGGATGCCGCGTGGCAGGCGCTCCTGCGCGTGATCCTCGCCGGCCTTCGCACCGGGTCGGAGATGGTGCTGAGCCTGCCCGTCGGGATCCCGGGCGGCGTGCGGCGCGTGCTCGGCGAGTTCGGCATCCCGGTGTTCATCGAGACCGACGACGAGTGGCTCGTGCGGATGCGGGGCGGCGCCGACGGTGCGCCACGCCCGGGGCGGGTGCGCCTGGTCGGGCCCGCCGCATCGACGGGGGTGCTGCACCGCGCTCTCGCCGAGGCGATCGACGGCGACCCCGACGTCGCCGTCTACGACAACGAGGTGACCACGGCCGGCCGGCTCGAGCTGCTCCCGTTCCTGCACGAGCAGTCGATCACGATCACCGCCCACCGCTTCGGCAACCCCGACGACTGGAGCGCCGAGGTCATCTGACCGGGGGTCCGGTCACGCGTGCGCGGCAGTTTGCGGCATCCGCTGCACCGATCGATGGCGCGGATGCCGCAACCTGGCGCGGTCGTGGGGTCGGGGCGCCGCGATGTGGCGCGGATGCCGCGATGTGGCGCGGATGCCGGAACCTGGCGCGGTCGTGGGGTCGGGGTGCCGCGACGCGGCCGCGCTCCGGCAGGGTCAGCCCAGCGGGTCGGCCGTGAGATCGCGCACGTGGTAGAACTCCTGGTCCCAGAGCAGATACACGAGCCACGCGGGGAGGTAGTACGCCGCCTGCAGGTAGTTCTCCTGGGAAGCGTGGATCTTCCAGCCGTCGAGCTTCTTGCCCGTCTCGGCGCTCATCGCGTACTCGGGGTCGGGCTGGTTGGCCGTGACGAAGGCGCCGGCCTCGCCGCCGAACAGCTCCAGCGCGGTCGTGGGGCTGATCGTGTACACGAGGTGCTCCGGCCCCGCGTAGGAGCCGCCCGCCGCGGCGACCTGCGCGATCGCGAGCTCGGTGATGCGGCCCATCTCCCTGTGGTCCTTGTGGCCGGTCGCGCCGGAGGCGGGCCAGAAGGCCACGACCACGTCCGGCTCCACGCGCTGCATGACGTCCACGACGCGGTCGACGAGCTCCTGCTCGTCGGCCTCGGGCACGCCGCCGTCGGGGAAGTCCCAGACCTCGTGCTCGTCGACCCCCAGGTGGTAGCTGTTCTTCAGCGCCTCGGCCTCGCGCACGATCCCGAGGTCGCTCTGGCGCGCGACCACCGGCACCTGGTGGCCGGCCTCGCCCTTGGTGGCGGTGATCATGGCGGTGTACGCGCCGTCGTCGTTCTTGGCCCGCCAGAACAGGCCGTTGACGGTCTGCTCGTCGTCGGGGTGCGCGAACACGCCGAGTACGCGCTCGCCGTCGAGCTCGCCGACGATCGAGTCGACGCCGCGGGCGGTGGGCATGTGGAAGAGGCTGCGGCCGGCCCAGTACGCGCCGGCCACGGCGACGAGAAGGACGGACGCGACGACGATGAGCGCGATCCAGCGCTTGCGCATGAGGGGACTCCGGGGGTGATGCTGCGGTCTTCGGGTGACCGGACCGTCGGCGCCGACGGTCGAAGCATCCTAAGCCGAACGTCGGTCGGGGAACGAATGTAAAGAATCCTTGACATGGATGCCGCACCCGGCGTACCGTCGTCGATGTCAAAGATTCTAGACACTTGGAGGTCGTCGTGGTCTACGAGGAGCGCAACATCTGGGCCGGGCTCATCGTGAGCACGATCGGCATGGTCGTCTACACCGTGATCGTGCTGCCGCAGGCCGCGGGCGGCTCGGTGGAAGACGTCGACTGGGTGCCGATCATGCTCTGGACGATCGGGCTCAGCATCGCGGCATCCATCGTCGTCAGCATCCTGTGGGGCATCTTCGCCGGCATGCGCGACCCCGACGGCGTCGGCCGCAGCGACCAGCGCGACGGCGACATCGCCGCCATGTCGAGCCGGGTCGGGCAGGCGTTCCTGGTCATCGCCGGACTCGGGGTGATCGTCGAGTGCGCCTTCCAGGCCGACTGGTTCTGGATCGCCAACACCATGTTCTACGGCTTCGCGGCGTCGTCGATCATCGGCGGCACCGCGAGCGTCATCGCCTACCGGCGGGGGCTCGTCTGATGGTCAAGCCCACCCGCGTCACCAACTCGCTGCGCGCCGTGCGCGAAGAGGTCGGCATCACCCAGGCCGAGCTCGCCCGTCAGGTCGGCGTCACCCGCCAGACCCTCATCGCGATCGAACAGGGGAAGTACTCGCCCACCCTCGAACTCGCCTTCCAGCTCGCCCGCGCGTTCGGCGTCGGGCTCGACGACCTCTTCCAGTACCCGGAGGACTGACATGACCACCCATGACGAGAAGACGGTGGATGCCGAACCCGGCCTCCCGGCCACGATGACCGCGTGGCGCCAGAGCGCCTACGGCGGACCCGAGACGATGTCGGCGGCGCGCGTCGAGGTGCCGCAGCCCGGGCGCGGAGAGGTTCTCCTGCGGGTGCGGGCGACGGCGCTCGCCGCGGGCGACGTGAAGCTCATGCGCGGCGAGCCGCTCGTGGCCCGCGTCGCCTTCGGCCTTCGCCGCCCGAAGAACCCGGTGCGCGGGATCGAGGTCGCCGGCACCGTCGTCGGCCTCGGCCCCGAGGTGGCGGGCCTCGCGGTCGGCGACGAAGTGCTGGGAGAGGTGGGCCTCGGCGGCGGACTCGCCGAGTACGCGGTCTCGCCCGCCGCCCGGCTGGTGCGGCGGCCGCCCGGGCTCGACCCGGTGGTCGCGGCCACGCTGCCGGTGAGCGCGGTCACCGCCTGGCAGGCGCTGGAGCGCGTCGGCGTGACCGACGGCGATCGCGTGCTCGTGCTGCGCGCGACCGGAGGCGTCGGCACGTTCGCGGTGCAGCTGGCCCGGCTGCGCGGCGCGGAGGTGCACGCGACGTGCGGCGCCGCGAACGACGAGCTCGTGCGGAGCCTCGGCGCCTCGCGCACGTTCGACTACCGGAAGGTGGATGCCGCGGCCCTGCCCGCGGGCGCCTACGACGTCGTCGTCGACATCGCCGGCACCGCGCCCCTCGGCGTGCTGCTCGGGCTCGTGCGCGAGGGCGGCCGCGTGGTGCTGGTCTCGGGGGAGGGCGACCGCTTCTGGGGGCCGCTCGGCCGCATCGCCGGTGCCGCCGTGCGCGGGATCGGGTCGAAGCGCACGCTCACCGCGCTCGCGGCGAGCGCCGACACCGCGGTGCTCGAGCGCCTGGTCGCGCTCGCCGACAACGGCTCGCTCGCCCCCGTGATCGAGAGGACCTGGCCGCTCGCCGAGGCCGGCGCCGCCCTCGCGCACGTCGACAGCGGCCGCTCCGCCGGGAAGGTCGTGGTCACGGTCTCCTAGCGCTCCCGCACCGGGGTTCGTGGGGCGGTTTCTGCGGCATTCACGCCCCGCAGCCCGCGCGACGCGCCCCACGAACGGGGTGCCCGTGGGTTCGTGGGGCGGTTGGTGCGGCATCCACGCCCCGCACCCCGCGCGACGCGCCCCAAGAACGGGGTGCCCCGGGGTTCGTGGGGGTGCCCGTGGGTTCGTGGGGCGGTTGGTGCGGCATCCACGCCCCGTAGGCCACGCGAAGCGCCCCACGAGCGAGGTGTCCCGGGGTTCGTAGGGCTGCCCCGGAGTTCGTGGGGCGGTTTCTGCGGCATCCACGCCCCGCAGCCCGCGCGACGCGCCCCACGAACGCGGCGTGCACCCCGGCGTCGCGCGGGGGCCGTGAGAGAATGGCTCCGGCGTGCTCGGAATGCCGGCTTCCACAGCCCCGCCGAGCCTCTGGACAGCGTCCGCCGCCCCTTCCGAAGGAGCCGAATGTCCACGCAGAACACCGCGCCCGCGACCGAGCCGACGGTCGCGAGCACTCGCATCCAGCAACACCGCTCGTACCTGATGTGCCGCCCGGAGCACTTCACGGTCAGCTACACGATCAACCCGTGGATGCACCCATCGAACCCGACCGACACGGCCAAGGCCGTCGCTCAGTGGCAGAAGCTGCACGACACGTACATCGCGCTCGGCCATGACGTGCACCTCATCGACCCGATCCCGGGGCTTCCCGACATGGTCTACACCGCCAACGGCGGCTTCCTCATCGACGGCGTCGCCTACGGCGCGAAGTTCCGCTTCGCGGAGCGCCAGCCCGAGGGACCTGCGTTCATGGACTGGTTCCGCGACAACGGGTTCCGGGTCGCCGACCCGGTGGAGACCAACGAGGGCGAGGGCGACTTCCTGCTCGTGGGCGACGCGATCCTCGCGGGGACCGGCTTCCGCTCCACCGGTGACAGCCACCGTGAGCTCGCCGAGGTGTTCGGCAAGGAGGTCGTGAGCCTGAATCTCGTGGACCCGCGGTTCTACCACCTCGACACCGCGATCTCGGTGCTCGACCCGGTTCAAGGCCCGGGCGGCGTGGAACGGGCGAACATCGCCTACCTCGAGCACGCGTTCGACGAGCGCAGCCAGGCGATCCTCGCCGAGCGCTACCCCGACGCGATCCGCGTCTCCGACGAGGACGGCGCCGTGTTCGGCCTCAACTCGTCGAGCGACGGGCTCAACGTCATCATCTCGCCGCGGGCGCGGGGCTTCGAGGCCCAGCTGCGCGAGCGCGGCTACAACCCGGTGCTGGTCGACCTGTCCGAGCTGCTGCTCGGCGGCGGCGGCATCAAGTGCTGCACGCTCGAACTCCGACGCTGAAGGGAAGCCCGATGACCTCCGCGCCCCAGAACCTCGCGACCGCCGCGATCCGCATCATCGACTCCGAAGACGCGCACGTCGCCCGCAACTACGCGCCGCTGCCCGTCGTCATCTCGCGCGGCGAGGGCGCGTGGGTCACCGACGTCGAGGGCAAGCGCTACCTCGACCTGCTGTCGGCCTACTCGGCGCTGAACTTCGGCCACCGGCATCCCGCGATCGTGGCCGCCGCGCAGGAGCAGCTCGGCCGCCTCACCCTCACCAGCCGCGCGTACCACAACGACCAGCTCGGACGGTTCGCCCGGGCCCTGGCCGAACTGTGCGGCAAGGACCTCGTGCTGCCGATGAACACCGGCGCCGAGGCCGTCGAGACCGGCATCAAGGTCGCCCGCGCGTGGGGCTACCGTGTGAAGGGTGTGGCTCAGGATGCCGCGCACGTCGTGGTCGCGCACGGCAACTTCCACGGGCGCACCACCACGATCGTCGGCTTCAGCGACGACCCCGTCGCCCGCGATGACTTCGGACCGTTCGCGCCGGGCTTCAGCGCCGTGCCCTTCGGCGACGCCGCCGCGATCGAGGCCGCGATCACGCCTGACACGGTGGCGGTGCTCATCGAGCCGATCCAGGGCGAGGCCGGCGTCGTGATCCCGCCGGTCGGGTACCTCGCCGCCGTGCGCGAGATCTGCACCCGACACGGCGTGCTGATGATCGCCGACGAGATCCAGTCGGGCCTCGGCCGCGTGGGCACCACGTTCGCCTGCGACCGCGAGGACGTCGTGCCCGATGTGTACCTGCTCGGCAAGGCGCTCGGCGGCGGCATCCTGCCCCTGTCGGCCGTGGTGGCCGATGCCGACGTGCTCGGGGTGATCCGTCCCGGTGAGCACGGCTCGACCTTCGGCGGCAACCCCCTCGCGTCGGCGGTCGGGCTGCGCGTCGTCGAGATGCTCGCGACCGGCGAGGTGCAGACCCGCGCCGCGGCGCTCGGCGAGCACCTCGAGGCGCGCCTGGAGACCCTCATCGGCCACGGTGTGACAGCAGTGCGCGTGGCGGGGCTCTGGGCGGGCGTCGACATCGACCCCGCCGCCGGCACCGGCCGCGAGATCGCCGAGCGCATGCTCGCCCGCGGCGTGCTCGTGAAGGACACCCACGGCCAGACGATCCGCATCGCTCCGCCGCTGGTCGTGCGGGCGACCGAGCTCGACTGGGCGATCGAGCAGCTGAAGCTCGTGCTCGCGGGCTGAGCCCCCGCCGGGCGGCCCGCCCCGGGCGCCCGCCCCGCGACGCCGGGCCTACTCCACGATCACCTGGATCCGGTGGTGCCCCTGCGCCCCGTCCGGTGCCGGGGGCGCCGGATCCGAGGTCTGCACCTCGCCGTCCTTGCTGATCGCGCGGCAGCGGATCTCGTGCGTCCCCGCCGTCGCGTCCCACGGCACGCTCCACTGCACCCAGGTGTCGTCGGAGATCGCGGTCGCCAGCTCCGCCGGCATCCAGTCGCCGTCGTCGATGCGCACCTCCACGCCCGCGACGCCCACGTGCTGGTGCCACGCGACGCCGGCGATGACGTTCTCCCCGGTCGAGAGGCGACGCCCGCGCCGTGGCACGTCGATGCGGGACTGGAGCTTGATGGGGGCGCGGTCGGCCCACCCGCGGGTGGTCCAGTACGCCGTCGCACGGTCGAACCGGGTGACTTCGAGCTCGACCACCCACTTGGTCGCCGACACGTAGCCGTACAGGCCCGGCACGACCATCCGCACCGGGAACCCGTGCTCCAGCGGCAGCGGCTCCCCGTTCATGCCGACCGCGAAGATCGCATTGCGGTCGTCGGTGAGCACGTCGAGGGGAGTGGATGCCGTGAACCCGTCGATCGAGCGCGAGAGCACCATATCGGCGTCGGCCGACGGGTTCGCGCGGGCGAGCACCTCGCGGATCGGGTAGCCCAGCCACCGCGCATTGCCGATCAGCAGGCCGCCCACCGTGTTCGACACGCACGCGAGGGTGGTGTCGCTCTCCTCGAGCGGGAGGGCCAGCAGCTCGTCCCAGGTGAGCACGACCTCCTGCTCGACCATGCCGTGCACGCGCAGCGACCACTCGGCGGGGTCGATCTGCGGCACCACCAGCGCGGTGTCGATCCGGTAGAAGGTGCCGTTCGAGGTCACGACCGGGGCAAGGTCCGGGATGCCGAGCTCGGCCGACGCGGGAACCGGCGCCGCCGCGACCGCGGGCGCGGGCAGCCGCAGCACCTCGCGCACGGTCGTCACCGCACGCGTGCCCGCGCGGGCCAGCGACGAGCCGATCAGCGCGACGACGCCGACGGCGGTGGCCGTGCCGGTCCAGGCGAGGAAGCGTCGGCGGTCGGGCAGGTCGTCGGCCGCGGCATCCCGTTCGTCCGAGCCGGGCGGGGGTCGGCGGGCGCCGCGGGCCGCAGCAGCCGCACGAGCAGCCGCATCGCGAGCGCGGCAGTTCCGCCCGCGACGATCGCCGGCACCCACGCCAGCCCGCCGGCGTCGGCGCGGGTCACCGCGATGATGGCGCCCACCACCCCGAGACCGAAGGTCACGAGCGAGCCCCACGGCGGGCGGCGCAGCTCCAGCACGCCGGCGAACGCCGACACCGCCGCGAGCACGATCGCGATCCCGGTCAGCAGCGCGACCTTGTCGGCGAGGCCGAACAGGGCGATCGCGAGATCCTTCGCCCACGGGGGTGCGATGTCGATGAGGCCGCCGCCGAAGACGGCGAACGGGCTGGATGCCGGGGCCACCAGCGCCGCGACGAGCTCGCCGACGCCCGCTCCGAGCAGGGCGGAAGCCACTCCGGCGCCGGCGGCGGCGAGGTTCTGGCGGGTGCGCGGCGTGGCCACGTTCCGAGCCTACGTCGCGGCGTGGCGCCGGGACCTGCCCAAGGTATGACGGAGTGGAAACATCTGCGCAACACGCCCCGGGCTAGGCTCTTGCCATGGGTGATCTCTTCGACGGCTACGGCAACACCCGGTCCCCGCGGAAGACCGTGTCAGGGGTGCCGGCGTTCGACGAGATGTTCTCGGCCGCCCAAGTGCCCGGGTCGCCGGGCACCTCGCGCGAGGCGTACCGCGAGCTCTATCAGGCTCTCGCGCAGATGACGCAGGAGGAGCTGCGCGGACGCACCGACTCCCTGGCGAGCTCGTATCTCGCGCAGGGCGTGACGTTCGATTTCGCGGGCGAGGAGCGACCCTTCCCCCTGGATGCCGTGCCCCGCGTGATCACCTACGACGAGTGGTCGCGCGTCGAGGCCGGTGTGAAGCAGCGCGTCCAGGCGCTGGAGGCGTTCCTCGACGACGCCTACGGTCACCAGCACTGCGTGCGCGACGACGTGCTGCCGGCCCGTCTCATCGCCAGCTCACAGTACTTCTACCGGCAGGCCGCCGGCATCCACTCCGCCAACGGCGTGCGCATCCAGGTCGCCGGGATCGACCTCATCCGCGACGAGCACGGCGAGATGCGGGTGCTCGAAGACAACGTGCGCGTGCCCTCGGGCGTGTCGTACGTCATCTCGAACCGCCGCGTCATGGCCCAGACCCTGCCCGAGCTGTTCGTGTCGATGCGCGTGCGGCCCGTCGGCGACTATCCGAACAAGCTGCTCGCGGCGCTGCGCGCCTCGGCGCCGCCCGGGGTGGAGGAGCCGAACGTCGTCGTGCTGACGCCGGGCGTGTACAACTCCGCCTACTTCGAGCACACGCTGCTCGCGCGCCTGATGGGCGTCGAGCTCGTCGAGGGCCGCGACCTGCTGTGCATCGGCGGCAAGGTGTTCATGCGCACCACCCGCGGCCCCAAGCGCGTCGACGTCATCTACCGCCGCGTCGACGACGACTTCCTCGACCCGCTGCAGTTCCGCGCCGACTCGATGCTCGGGGCGCCGGGGCTCATGCTCGCCGCGCGCCTGGGCAACGTGACCATCGCGAACGCGGTGGGCAACGGCGTCGCCGACGACAAGCTGCTGTACACCTATGTTCCGGACCTCATTCGGTACTACCTGGCGGAGGAGCCCATCCTCAAGAACGTCGACACGTGGCGCCTCGAAGACCCGAACGCCCTCGAGGAGGTGCTCGACCGGCTCGACGAGCTCGTGGTCAAGCCGGTCGACGGCTCCGGCGGCAAGGGGCTGGTCGTGGGACCGGATGCCTCGCCCGCCGAACTCGACGCGCTGCGCAAGCGACTCCTGGCCGATCCGCGCGGCTGGATCGCCCAGCCGGTCGTGATGCTCTCGACCATCCCCACCCTTGTCGAAGACGGCATGCGCCCGCGTCACGCCGACCTCCGGCCGTTCGCGGTCAACGACGGCGAAGACGTCTGGGTGCTGCCGGGCGGCCTCACCCGTGTGGCGCTGCCGGAGGGGCAGCTGGTGGTGAACTCGTCGCAGGGCGGCGGATCGAAGGACACCTGGATCGTCGGCGGCTCCGCCCCCGGCCATGTCGAGTACGGCCAGGGTCAGGGGATGGCCGGCCTCGTCGCCGATCAGGCGGCCATCACCGCGGCGATCCCGATCATCTACGACGAGGTCGCGGACGAACCGCCCCACTCCCCGCACGATCGCCCGCGTTCGCGCGTCGAGCAGCAGGAGCAGCAGCAGCAGGGCCGGGACGCCACGCCGTCGGCCGAGGAGGTGTCGGATGCTCTCGCGGATCGCTGAAAGCCTGTTCTGGATCGGGCGCTATGTCGAGCGCAGCGACGGCACGGCGCGCATCCTCGATGTGCACCTGCAGCTGCTGCTCGAAGACCCGTGGATCGATGAGGACACCGCCTGCCGGTCGCTGCTGAGCGTCATGGGGTCGTTCCCGCCCGAGGGGCTCGAGGTCGTGCGGCGCGAGGATGTGCTGCAGCGCCTCGCCGTCGACCGCATGAACCCGTCGAGCATCGCCTACGCGCTCACCGCCGCGCGGGAGAACGCGCGCCGCGCCCGGGAGATCGTCTCGACCGAGCTGTGGGAGACGCTCAACACCACCAGCGCCCGCATGCCGCGGCGGCTGCAAACCGACAAGGTGCACGAGTTCTTCCAGTGGGTGCGCGAGCGTGCGGCACTGTCGGTCGGCGTCGTGGACTCGTCCACCAACCGCGACGAGGCCTGGCAGTTCTTCACGCTCGGCCGCTGCATCGAACGGGCGGACATGACGGCGCGACTGCTCGCCACGAGGTCGCTGACCGAGGCATCCGGTCCCTCCTGGACGACGATCCTCCGTTCGTGCGGCGCCTACGAGGGGTACCTCCGCACCTACCGCGGCATGCCCAGCGCGCGCAACGCGGCCGAGTTCCTGCTGCTGGACCGCCTGTTCCCGCGGTCGATCATCTTCTCGATCCAGGGTGCCGAGCAGTGCATGAGCGCGATCGACCCGCGCGCCGATCGCGTCGGCCACTCGAACACCGTGCTGCGGGCGCTCGGGCAGATCCGCAACGACCTCGAGTACCGCCCGATCAGCGAGATCCTGAACGAACTGCCGCTGCACATGCACCGCGTGCAGACGGTCACCCGCGAGGCATCCGAGGCCATCCGGCAGCGGTTCTTCCCGACACAGGCCGAACCCAGCTGGATCGGAGAGATCTCATGAAGCGTCTGCGCATCGAGCACCAGACCGGCTTCAGCTACCAGGGCGACGTGTCGGCCTCGTACAACGAGGCCCGCATGCTCCCCGGTTCGACCGACAGCCAGTTCGTGCTCAACTCGTCGCTCGACATCGAGCCGTCGACCTCGGTCAACCAGTACGTCGACTACTTCGGCACCCGTGTCGCCGCTTTCGACGTGCTCTCAGCCCATCCGGCCCTCATGATCACGGCGCGCTCGCTCGTGGAGGTGCGCCCGCGCCCCATCGAGCACCGCGAGTACACCTGGGCCGACCTCGAGCGCGACGCCGCCCGCTCCATCGAGACGGTCGAGCAGCTGAGCCAGACCAAGCGCACCCTGCCGCACGCCGATGTCGCCGACCTCGCCCGCCGCATCGTCGCCGAGCACGACCACCCGGGTCGCGCCGCGCACGCGATCGCCGCCGCCGTGGGCGACGCCGTCGAGTACATGCACGGCATCACGGGCGTGCACTCGACGGCCGCCGAGGCATGGGAAGCCCGCAAGGGCGTGTGCCAGGACATCGCGCACATCACCCTCGGCGCCCTCCGCGAGGTCGGAATCCCCGCCCGCTACGTGTCGGGATACCTCCACCCGCGCGCCGACGCCGAGGTGGGGGAGCCCGTGACCGGCGAGTCCCACGCGTGGGTCGAATGGTTCGCCGGGGAGTGGCAGGGCTTCGACCCCACGAACAACCTCGAGATCGGCGACCGCCATGTGCTCGTCGGGCGCGGACGCGACTACAACGACGTCCCGCCGCTGCGCGGCGTGTACGCCGGCCCCCACAAGAGCCACCTGCACGTGAAGGTGACGATCACCCGCGAAGCGTGAGGCTGCGTGGATGCCGCGGGCCGCGGCATCCACCGGTCTCCGTCGCCCGCGGCTACCGCGCCCGCGTGGACTCGCGCACGACGAGCTCGGGCTGGAACACCGTCTGGCGCGCGATGTTCTCGGGATCGGATGCCTCCTCGAGCACGATCCGCAGCGCCGTGCGACCGATCATGCGGCTCGGCTGCCGGATCGACGACAGCGGAACGGCGGCCGCGGCGGCGAACGGGATGTCGTCGAAGCCGATGACCGCGATCTGGTCGGGGGCGAGCATCCGGCCGTCGACGACGAGCGACTGCAGGAGGCCGAGGGCCAGGAGGTCGTTGGCTGCGAAGAGGGCATCGGGCCAGTCACGGCGTGGCCTGGCGAGGATGCGGGCCCCGGCGGCGACGCCCTCGTCGACCGTCATCGCCTCGGTCGCGACCACCTCGACCTCGACCGGGGCTCCGGCGTTCTCGGCGGCGACGCGGGCGCCGGCCAGGCGATCGGTGACCTGTCGGAGATCGAACGGACCGCCGACGAACGCGATGCGGCGTCGGCCGCCGTCGATGAGGTGCTCGACGGCGAGGCGCCCGCCCATGATGTTGTCGACGGAGACGGAGGAGAAGGCACCATCGCCGCTGAACCGGTCGACGAGCACGGTGGCGATCCCGCGCTGGCGCAGGCGCCGCAGGCGTGCGGTGACATCGCCGTACGGGGCGATGAGCAGTCCCCGCACCTGCTGCTCCTCGAACAGGTCGATGTACATGCGCTCGCGGGAATGGTCCTCGTCGGTGTTTCCGTAGAGGATCGCGATGCCGTGCTTGGTCGCCTCGTCTTCCGCGCCGCGCACGACGTCGGTGTAGAACGGGTTCTGCCCGTCGAGCACCACGAAGCCGATGGTCGTGGAGACCCCCGCGCGGAGCTTGCGAGCGGCGTCGTTGCGCACGTACCCGAGCTCCTCGATCGCGCGGCTGACCCGGTCGACCGAGTCCGCCGAGACCTCGTCGGGGCGGTTGAGGACATTGGACACCGTGCCCACCGAGACGCCCGCGCGCAGCGCGACGTCGCGAATGCTTGCTGGCACTGCGTCACCCACTCCCTTGTCGGACGTCTCGGATCACGATCCGGTCTCGCGGCGGATGATCGCTTGACCACTCGCACCGTCCTCCTTAGAGTAGCCTGAAACAACCTGAATCGATTCAGGTAATTTCAGACCGGGTCTCTCCCGGACTCACACCCCTTGATTCACCTCAACGAGGAGGACGCACCGTGACAGCGGACGCACTCTCAGACGCCGCACCCGCGCTCGAACTGCGACGAGTGGTCAAGTCGTTCGGCGCGGTGGTCGCACTGCGCTCGGGGAGCCTCACCCTGCACCCGGGCTCGATCCACGCACTGATCGGCGAGAACGGCGCGGGCAAGTCGACGCTCGTGAAGATCATCGCCGGGCTGTACCGCCGCGACGCGGGAGACTTCCTGCTCGGCGGCGAATCGGTGGACTTCACCAGCACCGCCCAATCGAAGGCCGCCGGTGTCGCCGTGATCTATCAGGAGCCGACGCTCTTCCCCGACCTTTCGGTGACCGAGAACATCTTCATGGGCCGCCAGCCCACCAACCGCTTCGGCCGCATCGACCGGAAGGCGATGCGGGCAGAGGCCGTCGAGATCTTCCAGCGCCTGGGCGTACACCTCGACCCCGACCGCGTCACCGACGGCCTGTCGATCGCGGACCAGCAGATCATCGAGATCGCGAAGGCGATCTCCCTCGACGCGCGCGTGCTGATCATGGACGAGCCGACCGCCGCGCTCTCGGGCGTCGAGGTGGAGCGCCTCTTCGCCGTCGCGCGGAGCCTGCGCGACGAGGGCCGAGCGCTCCTTTTCATATCGCACCGCTTCGACGAGGTGTTCGACCTGTGCGACACCGTCACCGTCATGCGCGACGGCTCGTACATCGACACCACCCCGATCGCGGACACGACCGTCGACGACCTCGTGCGTCAGATGGTCGGGCGCGACGTGACCGAGCTGTTCCCGAAGCTGCCGGCGGAGATCGGCGACGTCGTGCTCGAGGTCGAGGGACTCACCCGGCGCGGCGTGTTCCGCGACATCTCCTTCCAGCTGCGTGCGGGGGAGATCCTCGGCCTCGCGGGCCTGGTGGGCGCAGGCCGCTCCGAGGTCGCACGCGCGGTGTTCGGCGTCGACGCGTACCAGTCGGGCACGGTCACGCTGCGGGGCACGGTCCTGCCCAAGGGCAACCCGCGGCTGGCGACCACGCGCGGCATCGCGCTCGTCCCCGAGGACCGTCGCAAGCAGGGACTCGTGCTCGACGACGGCGTCGCTCGCAACGTGACCCTCGCCATCCGAGCCAAGCTCGCCAAGTGGGGCCTGCTGTGGACCGGCCTCGAGAACGAGGCCGCGAAGGTGTGGGCCAGCAGGCTCGAAGTGAAGACCGCCGCCCTCGACGCCGAGACCGGCACGCTCTCGGGCGGCAACCAGCAGAAGGTCGTCCTCAGCAAGTGGCTGGCCACCGAGCCGGCCGTGCTCATCGTCGACGAGCCGACACGCGGCATCGACGTGGGCACCAAGGCGGAGGTCCATCGCCTCCTCAGCGAACTGGCTCAGCAGGGGATGGCGATCCTCATGATCTCGTCCGAACTCCCGGAGGTGCTCGGCATGGCCGATCGAGTCCTGGTCATGCGCGAAGGGCGCCTCACGGGTGAGTTCACCCGCGCGCAGGCGACGCCCGAGGCGATCATGTACGCCGCCACGGCAGACGCGGAGGTGGCGCGATGAGCACGACCACCGCACCCGTACAGCCGGGCACCAGCGCGGCATCCCGCCTCGTGCGCTCCATCGCGACGGCGCGTGAGACGGGCATCCTCCTCGCGCTGCTCCTGGTGATCCTCGCGGCGACCCTCGCCAACCCGAACTTCCTGTTCTCCAACGACGGCTTCCGCGATCTGCTGCTGACGCCCTCGCTGCTGCTGCTGGTCGCCGTCGGCCAGGCGGTCGTGATCATCACGCGCAACGTCGACCTGTCGGTCGGCTCGATCGTGGGGCTCACCGCGTACCTCACCGGCCGCCTGTTCATCGACGTGCCCGGCATCCCGATCATCGGCGTCTTCGTCGGGGGAGTGCTGCTGGGCGGACTGCTCGGCGCGATCAACGGCGCACTCGTCGCGTTCGCGCGGGTGCCGGCGCTGGTGATCACCCTCGGCACGATGTACATCTACCGCGGCCTCAACGTGGCGTGGACGGGATCCGATCGCATCAACGCGTCCGACCTGCCGCGCGAGTTCCGCGGTCTCGGCACCGATCAGCTGCTCGGCATCCCGTACCTCACCATCATCGCGGTCGTCGTGCTGGTCGCCGCCGCGTGGTACCTGCGCAACCTGCGGGGCGGGCGCGAGTTCTACGCGATCGGCTCCGATCCCGCCGCGGCGCACCTGTACGGGCTGCGGGTCACGCGCCGCGTGATCACCGCGTTCGTCGTGTCGGGGGCCCTGTCGGGCCTGGCGGGCGTGCTCTACGCGGCGCGCTACGGCACGGTGAGCTCTGCTGCCGGATTCGGCTGGGAGCTGCAGGCCATCGGCGCGGCCGTCATCGGCGGCGTCGCCATCTCCGGCGGCGTCGGCACGGTGTGGGGCGCGGCGATCGGCGCGTTCCTGCTCCTCACGATCAACCGGGCGCTGCCCATCCTGGGCATCGACGACTTCTGGCAGCGCGCCGTCGTGGGCGTGCTGATCATCGGCGCCATCGTGCTCGACCGGGTGCTCGCCGTCAGACAGCATCGACGACTCATCGCACAGAGGGAGGAAGGCCGATGACCGCCACCGCCACCGAGACCGTGCCGGTGCGCCTGTACGAGGCCCACGGCCGCCCTGCCTGGCGCCGGGTGCTCCTGACCCGCGAATCGGCGATCATCGGCATCCTGCTGCTGGTCATCGTGGTCTCGCTCGCGGCCGTGCCGAACTTCGACAGCCCGCTGACGGTGACCTTCCTGATCCGCGACATCGCCCCGATCCTGCTGATCGCCCTGCCGATGACGCTCATCATCATCACCGAGGAGATCGACCTGTCCGTCGCCTCGATCGTGGGCCTGTCCAGCGTCATGACCGGCATCCTGGTGCAGGCGGGTCTTCCGCTTCCGGTGGCCGCCGTGATCGCGATCCTCGTGGGCACGGTCGCCGGTGCGTTCAACGGCTTCCTCGTCACCGTCGTCGGCCTGCCCTCGCTCGCAGTGACGATCGGCACTCTGGCGCTGTTCCGCGGCATCGCGGTCGGGCTCCTCGGCACCACGGCGATCACCGACTTCCCCGATGAGTGGACCGATCTCGCCAAGGCGAACATCCCGGGCACGCCGGTGCCGATGATCCTGATCCCGTTCGTCGTGCTGGCGATCGCCTTCGCGTTGCTGCTCCACTTCACCCCGTTCGGGCGGGCGCTGTACGCGATCGGCCTGAACAAGGAGGCGGCTCACTTCTCGGGCATCGATGTGGACCGCACGAAGTTCACCCTGTTCGTGCTGTCGGGTGCCGTCTCGGGCTTCGCGGGCGTGTACTTCACGCTGCTCTACTCGAACGCCCGCGGCGACAACGCCATGGGCATGGAACTGCAGATCATCGCGGCCGTGCTCCTGGGCGGGGTATCGATCTTCGGCGGCCGTGGAGCCCTGCACGGCGTCATCGCCGGCGTGCTGCTGATCGGCACGCTCGCCAGCGCGCTGCGTCTGGCCGGTGTCACCAGCGACATCATCAACATCATCACGGGCGTCCTGCTGATCGTCTCCGTGGTGTCGGCAAGCCTCCTCGCCTGGCTGCAGCGCCGTCGCGTCGCCGCCATCGGGAAGAGACGGGGGACGCGGGCCGCCGAACACGCGGCCGCGACCCCGACCAAGCAATAGACCCTCAACGCGAATACTTCGCACCAAGGAAGGAAACAACGATGTTCGGACTTCAGCGCAAGACCCGCGGCGGCTTCACCGCCGCGGCCCTGACCGTCGGGATCGCGCTCGTCGCGACCGGCTGCTCGGGCGGCTCCACTGACGGGGGCGACGGCGGCGATGGCGGCGACGCCAACCTGTCGATCACGATGCTGCCCAAGAACCTCGGCAACCCGTACTTCGACACCTCGACCGGCGGCGCCGAAGAGGCCGTCGAGGAGTTCGGCGGCGAGTTCGAGGAGGTCGGCCCCACCGAGGCGAGCCCCACCTCGCAGGTGAGCTTCATCCAGACCGCGGCCCAGCAGGGCACCGGCGCGCTCATCGTGTCGGCCAACGACCCCGAGGCGATCTGCGACGCGCTCGACGAGGCTCGTTCGGTCGACGTCAAGGTCGTCACCTTCGACTCCGACACCAACCCCGAGTGCCGCGACCTGTTCATCAACCAGGCCACTGCCGAGGGCATCGCCAAGGTGCAGGTCGACCTCATCGCCGAGCAGATCGGCGACGAGGGCCAGATCGCGGTGCTGTCGGCGTCGGCCAACGCGACCAACCAGAACGCCTGGATCGAGATGATGGAGGCCGAGCTCGAGGCGAGCCACCCGAACATCGAGCTCGTCGACATCGTGTACGGCGACGACGACGACCAGACCTCGTTCGACCGCACCGCGGCCCTCCTCCAGACCTACCCGGAGCTGCGCGGCATCATCTCGCCCACCACGGTCGGCATCTCGGCCGCGGCGCGCTACCTGTCGACGTCGGAGTTCAAGGGCCAGGTCGCGCTGACCGGTCTCGGCACCCCGAACCAGATGCGCGAGTACGTCGAGGACGGCACGGTGCAGGCCTTCGCGCTCTGGAACCCGGCCGACCTCGGCTACCTCGCCGCGTACGCCGCTCAGGCGCTGATCACCGGTGAGATCACTGGCGAAGAGGGCGACGAGTTCGAGGCGGGCAAGCTCGGCTCCTACGAGGTCGGCGCCGACGGCGCCGTGCTCCTCGGCGACCCGTTCGTGTTCGACACGGCCAACATCGGCGACTTCGACTTCTGAGTCGCGCCGGTGCCGGCATCCCCTCGAGCGCCCGGTCTGCTTCGCGCAGGCCGGGCGCTCTGCTGTCGCCGGCGCCCGCGGATGCCGCGCGTCGGCTCGCGGCCGATCCCGCGCGATCCGGAAACCGGAGGCCCCCACACTTTCCGGACTCTGGTGGCGCCTACGCCCGGAAAACGCGAGGATCTCCGGTTTCCGGATCCGCCGCGGCGCTGCGCGGCGCCCGCGGATGCCGGGCGAAGCGGCGCTGCGCGGGTCAGTGCGCCGAGACGATGGCGTTGGCGAGTTCGTCGGCGTCGACGCCGGGGCGCTGGCCCTTGTTCGTCATCAGCACCCAGGCGATGCCGGCGGTGGGATGCACCCAGAACTCGGTGCCGGCCCAGCCGCCGTGCCCGTACACGTCCTGGTCGATGAGGCCCGGAGCGCGCGTGCGCAGATTCCACGTGAAGCCCCAGTCCTGGCCGCGCTCGGCGGGGTAGGGGTCGAGGCGTGGGATCGCACCGGTGAGGGGGCGGCGCATCATCGCGAGCGTGGCCGGACGCAGGATGCCGGGCTCGCCCGCTTCGATGCGCAGCAGTTCCGCGCCGAGCGCGAGCAGGTCGCCGGCGCGCGCGATGAGTCCCGCGCCCGGGTGCTTGGCGGCGATGAACCTCGCCGTGTCGAGGCCGGCGGCCGCGGCATCCACCACCTCGTGCGGGTCCGCGGACTCGTCGAGGGTGAAGCCGTCCGCACCGATCGCATGCCCGAAGCGGGCGACCTCGGCGTGCCAGGTCGAGCCGGTCGCGTGCTCGATCATCGCCGCGATCCCCTCGAAGGCGACCGTCGAGTAGCGCGAGACGGTGCCGGCGGCGAAGTCGCGGCCGCCGCGCACGAGCAGGTCGCGCAGCGGCTCGGCGGGGTCGAGCGGCGGCTCGCTGATGCCGGACGTGTGGCTGGCGAGGTGCTTTAGGCGCACGATGTCGTCGCGGTTCGCGCCGAACTCCGGCAGCGCCTCCCGCAGCGGCGTCTCGGGGGTCGCCAATCCGCGCTCGATGGCGCGGGCTGCGGCGATTCCGGTGAGGGGCTTGGTGATCGAGAAGAGGCGGTAGGCATCCTCGACGCGCGCCACGCGGCCGTTCGTGGCCCCGATGGCGTCGAGGGCGACCACGCCGTCGGCGGTGGTGACGCCGAGCACGGCCGAGGGCAGCCGGCCGGCATCCACATGCCTGCGGGCCCAGTCGAAGGCGGCGCTGTAAGACGTCATCGAGGTCTCCTCGTGCGGTGGGCGTGTGCCCGGTGGGCGGGTCGGTCACAGCATAAGCACTCGCCGACCGCGGGCCCCCACGCGCGGCGGGCGACTGCGGTCGGCGAGACAGGTTGTGAACGGCGCGTCAGCCGCGCGGCTCGTACCGCACAGGCGGGAACGAGGCCGCGACCGCCGCGCGCAGGGTCTCCAGCGTCGCATCTTCGCCGAACCAGCCGTGCGCGCGCGCCTGCACGAGCACGTTGCCGAGCGCCGTGGCCTCGACGGGTCCGGCCAGCACCGGCAGCCCCGAGCGGTCGGCGGTCGCCTGGCAGAGGAGCCGGTTGAGCGCGCCGCCGCCGACCACGTGGATCACGTCGATCTCCCGATCGGTGAGGCGTCCGGCCGTCGCGACGGCGTCGGCGAACGCGGCGGCGATAGATTCCACGATCGTGCGCGCGAACGCGGGTCGGGATGCCGGCACCGGCGCTGCCTGCTCCTCGAGCACCGCGGCGATGCGCGCGGGCATGTCGCCGGGGGCGGAGAGGCGCGGGTCGTTGGCGTCGAACAGCGCGACCTCGCCGGTGACGGCGGAGGCGGCATCCAGCAGAGTCGGCAGGTCGATCGGCGCGCCGTCCTCCGCCTCCCAGGTGCGCACCGCTTCGCTCAGCAGCCACAGCCCGGTGACGTTGTGGAGGAACCGCACGCGCCCGTCGACGCCGCCCTCGTTCGTGAAGTTCGCCTCGCGCGCCGCATCGCTGACGACCGGGGCGTCGAGCTCGACGCCGACGAGGCCCCACGTGCCGCACGAGATGTACGCGGCGTGCGGGGTCGACAGCGGCACCGCGACGACCGCCGACGCGGTGTCGTGCGAGCCGACGGCGACGACCTCGAGCGGCGCCCCGACGCGCTCGCGCGCAGCGCCGGCGAGGGTGCCGAGGTGCGCGCCGGGGTCGACGAGCGGGGCGAGGACCTCATGAGGGATGCCGAGCTCGGCCGCCAGGGCGGTGTCCCACTCGCCGGTCGTGACGTCGACGAGCCCGGTCGTCGAGGCGTTGGTGCGCTCGGCGACCACCGCTCCGGTGAGCAGGAAGGCGACGAGGTCCGGGATCAGCAGTGCGGCGTCGGCATCGGACAGACCGCGCTCGACCACGAACTGGTACAGCGTGTTGAACGGCAGGAACTGCAGCCCGTTGCGGCGGTACAGCTCCTCGAACGGCACCTTCGCATGCACCGCTTCGACACCCGCCGCGGTGCGCTCGTCCCGGTAGTGGAAGGGCTCGTCGAGCACCTCTCCGCCGACGACCTTGCCGTAGTCCACGGCCCAGGAGTCGATGCCGATGCTCGCGATGGACGGCTCGCGCGAGACCGCCTCGCGCAGTCCCTCGACGATGTGGCGGTACAGCGCCGAGAAGTCCCAGTGCAGCGCGCCGTCGGGTCCCTCGACGGGACCGTTCGGGAAGCGCGCGACCGACTCGAGGCGGAGCTCCCCGTCGCCCACGTGGCCGAGCATCACCCGGCCGCTGGTCGCGCCCAGGTCGACGGCGGCGACGATCCCGTGGGTCTGGGCCGTCATCGCAGGAAGGCGGCGGCGACGCCGGAGTCGACGGGGATGTGCAGGCCGGTGGTGCGGCTGAGCTCGGGGCCGGTGAGCACGTACACCGCGTCGGCGACGTTCTCGGGCACGACCTCGCGCTTGAGGATGGTGCGGTTGGCGTAGTACTGGCCGAGGTCCTCTTCCTTGACGCCGTAGGTGGCGGCGCGGTTCGCGCCCCAGCCGGCGGCGAAGATGCCCGAGCCGCGCACGACGCCGTCGGGGTTGATGCCGTTCACGCGCACGCCGTGCTCGCCGAGCTCGACCGCGAGCAGGCGCACCTGGTGGGCCTGGTCGGCCTTGGTGGCCGAGTACGCGATGTTGTTCGGTCCCGCGAAGACGGAGTTCTTCGACGAGATGTAGATCACGTCGCCGCCGAGCTTCTGGTCGATGAGGATCTTCGCGGCGGCCTTCGACACGAGGAAGGAGCCCTTGGCCATGACGTCGTGCTGCAGGTCCCAGTCCTTCTCGGTGGTCTCCAGCAGGGGCTTGGACAGCGACAGGCCGGCGTTGTTGACGACCAGGTCGACGCCCCCGAAGGCGAGCAGGGCGGCATCCATCGCCTGCTGGATCGCGTCGGCGTCGGCGACGTTGGCGGCCACGCCGATCGCGACGTCGGTGTTGCCGAGCTCGGCGGCGGCGGCCTGCGCCTTCTCCAGGTCGAGGTCGGCGACCACGACGCACGCGCCCTCGGCCGCGAGGCGGGTGGCGATGGCCTTGCCGATGCCGGAGGCGGCGCCGGTGACGAACGCGATGCGGCCCTGGTGGGTCTTGGGCTTGGGCATGCGCTGGAGCTTGGCCTCCTCGAGCGCCCAGTACTCGATGCGGAACTTCTCGGCGTCGCTGATCGGCGTGTACGTCGACAGCGACTCGGCGCCGCGCATCACGTTGATCGCGTTGACGTAGAACTCGCCGGCCACGCGCGCGGTCTGCTTGTTCGCGCCGTACGAGAACATGCCCACACCCGGGACGAGCACGATGAGCGGGTCGGCGCCGCGGATCGCGGGGGACTCGGCGGTCGCGTGCGCGTCGTAGTAGGCCTGGTAGTCGGCCCGGTAGGCCTCGTGCAGCTCGGTCAGACGCGCGAGCGACTCCTCGACGGTGGCGGAGGCGGGCAGGTCGAGCAGCATCGGCTTGACCTTGGTGCGCAGGAAGTGGTCGGGGCAGCTGGTGCCGAGCTCAGCGAGGGCCGGCGCGTTCTCCGAGGCGAGGAAGTCGAGCACGACGTCGGAGTCGGTGAAGTGGCCGACCATCGGCTTGTCGGTCGACGCGATGCCGCGGATGGTGGCCGCGAGCGCGGCGGCCTTGGCGCGGCGCTCGGCCTCGGGGAGGGCCTCGAACCCGGCGCGCACGGCGCCGAAGGGCTCGGCCTTGCCGTTCGCGGCGATGTAGGCGGCGGCGGTGTCGATGATCCAGAGGCTGTTGCGCTCGGACTCCTCCGACGTGTCGCCCCACGCGGTGATGCCGTGGCCGCCGAGGATGCAGCCGACCGCCTGCGGGTTCTGCGCCTTGATCTCGGCGATGTCCAGGCCGAGCTGGAAGCCGGGGCGGCGCCACGGCACCCACACGACCTTGTCGCCGAAGATCTTCGCCGTCAGCTCCTCGCCGTCCGCGGCGGTCGCGATCGCGATGCCCGAGTCGGGGTGCAGGTGGTCCACGTGCGCGGCATCGACCAGGCCGTGCATGGCCGTGTCGATCGAGGGGGCGGCGCCGCCCTTGCCGTGCAGGCAGTAGTCGAACGCGGCGACCATCTCGTCCTCGCGCTCGATGCCGGGGTAGACGTTCACGAGCGAGCGCATGCGGTCCAGGCGCAGCACGGCCAGGCCCGACTCCTTCAGGGTGCCCAGATCGCCGCCCGAGCCCTTCACCCACAGCAGCTCGACCGGCTCGCCGGTGACCGGGTCGGTCTCGGTGCCCTTCGCGGAGGTGTTGCCACCCGCGTAGTTCGTGTTCTTCGGGTCGGCGCCCAGGCGGTTCGAGCGCGCGATGAGGTCCGCGGCAGCGGAGTTCGTCATGGGAGGTTCCTTCGTTTCAGAGGCTTCGGCAGTCGGAAACTGCGGGTCAGAGGGTTCCCGCAGGCACGTTGTGACTGCGGAGCGGGGCCGAGGAGCGCAGCGCGGCGAGGCGCGCCGCAATGCGGTCGATGGTGAGGGATGCCGCGGGCTCGTGCGGTCGGTTGAGGTGGCCGTGCTCGGTGCCGGGCTCGGTGACGACCTCGATCTCGCGGCCCGCAGTGCGCAGCGAGTGCGCGAACGCCTCGCCGGAGACGCGGAGTTCGTCGATCTCGCCGTTGATCATGAGCGTCGGCGGGAACTGCACGAGGTCGACCGGGCGGGCGAGACCCGGGATCGCGCCTTGCGGTGCGCCCTCGATCGAACCGCCGAGGTAGTTCTCGTACATCCCGAGCACGACCTCGGGTCCGAAGCGGTCCGCGTCAGGATGCGCGTCGAGAGCCGCGCGCAGCTCCGGGGACGGTGCCGGCTGCACGGCGAGCAGTGTGGGGTAGGCGAGCACCGCCAGTGCCGGAAGCGTCGGGAAGCGGCGCTCGATGAGGCGCAGTGTGGCGCCCGCGGCGAGGTTGCCGCCGGCGCTCGTGCCGCCGATCGCGAGCCGCGCCGGGTCGATGCGCAGGCGCTGGGCCCGCTCGACCGTCCACGACCACGCCGCGAGCATGTCGTCGGACGGAGCGGGGTAGTGCACCCCGCCCTTCGCCGGTACGCCGGCCGCCGCCGCCCACGCCGCGGGCGTGGGGGCGAGCCGGTAGTCGACCGAGATGACGGTCGTACCCCGGGCCGACAGCCGGCGCGCGACCCAGTCGGACTCGGGCATATCGAGGGTGCCGCCGGCGAACCCGCCGCCGTGCGCCCACACCAGGCCCGTGCCGTCCGGCTGCTGCGCGGGGTACACCCGCACGAGGCCGTCGGCCTCGAGGTACGGCTCGCTCATGCGGTCACGCGCCCCAGCCGGCCTGGGTGCCGCCGACGCGGTCGGCCGCGATCTGCTGCTGGTAGCTGGATGCCGCGTAGGCGGCCATCGGGTCGGCGGGAAGGCCGCGCGACTCGCGCCACTCGGCCAGGGCCGGGCGCACATCGGTGTAGAAGGCGTCCATGAACACGGCCTGGGCGCCCAGCACGTCGTTGGCCGCCTGTGCGGCATCCAGTGCCTCGCGGTCGACCAGCAGGGCGCGCGCGGTCATCTCCTGCACGTTGAGCACGGAGCGGATCTGGCCGGGGATCTTGTCCTCGACGTTGTGGCACTGGTCGAGCATGAACGCCACGTCGGGGTTGTTCAGGCCGCCGCCGCGGATCACCTCGAACACGATGCGGAACAGCTGGAACGGGTCGGCCGCGCCCACGATGAGGTCGTCGTCGGCGTAGAAGCGCGAGTTGAAGTCGAACGAGCCGAGCTTTCCGAGGCGCAGCAGCTGCATGACGATGAACTCGATGTTGGTGCCCGGCGCGTGGTGGCCGGTGTCCAGGCACACCATCGCCTTGTCGCCGAGCGCGGCGACCTGGGCGTACGAGGTGCCCCAGTCGGGAACATCAGTGTGGTAGAACGACGGCTCGAAGAACTTGTACTCGAGCACCAGTCGCTGCTCGTCGCCGAGGCGTGCGTAGATCTGCTGCAGCGAGTCGGCGAGGCGGTCCTGGCGGCCGCGCATGTCCATCTGGCCGGGGTAGTTCGAGCCCTCGGCGAGCCAGATCTTGAGGTCGCGCGACCCGGTCGCGTGCATGATGTCGATGCACTCGAAGTGGTGGTCGATGGCCTTGCGGCGGATCCGCTCGTCGTGGTGGGTGAGCGCGCCGAACTTGTAGTCCTCGTCCTGGAACGTGTTGGAGTTGATCGTTCCGAGCGCGACGCCGAGCCCCTCGGCGTGCGCGCGCAGGTCGTCGTAGGAGTCGACCTTGTCCCACGGGATGTGCAGCGCCACGCTCGGCGCGAGCGCGGTGTACTCGTTCACCTTGGCGGCGTCGGCGATCTTCTCGTACGGGTCGCGCGGGGTGCCCTCGGTCGTCCACACGCGGAAGCGCGTGCCGGAGTTGCCGAACGCCCACGAGGGGAGCTCGATGCCCTGGCCTTCGAGTGCCGAGAGGTTCTCGGGGGAGAGAGTCGTCATGATGCGGTGCTTTCTTCGGTGGTGGTGGCTGCCCGCGCGGCGTCGAGCTGGGCGGAGAGGTTGAAGACTTCGGTGAGCGGCGTCGCCGCCTGGTCGGGGCGGCCCGCGAGGCCGACGAAGAAGCGGGCCATCTCGGCTTCCCACTTGGCCGCGATGGGGGATGCCGCGAGATACGCCTGCGCGGCGGCATCGTCGTCGGTCTCGTAGTAGCCGATGAGCCGGCCGCCCTCGCCGAGGAACAGCGAGTAGTTGCGACGCCCGGAGGCGGCGATCTCCTCGAGCATCTCCGGCCAGACCGGCGTGTGGCGGGCGATGTACTCGTCGAGCAGATCGGGCTCGACCTGCAGCTGGAAGCAGACCCGCGTCGGTGCGGCGGTGCTCGTCATCGAGGGCTCCAAGGGTGGTGGCTAGTGAATCGTTTCAAAGCATAGATCAATCGGATGCTGCGCGCAAAGCCCCTCGCAGGGGAAGCGATTCACAGGTTGTGGTCAGACCACAGCGGTAGAGTGCGGGTGCGCGCTGCGAGTCTGCGGACAGATCGTTCGCACGTTCGACTTCATGGGGGCATGGGCCGGCCGGAAAACGGCGGCGATGAGTCGAACCGCGGGTCTCCCCGGTGCGCCCGTTTCCATGGATGGGAAGAACATGCAGAAGAAGAGAATGACCGTGGCCGCCGTGGCGCTGGCCGCACTCGTCGCCCCCGTCGCCGGTGTCGCCACCGGCGCGCTCGCCCCCGGCGCCACGGGCGCCGCGGAGTCCGAGTTCGTGGCCGTCGCTGACGCCGCCGAGATCGAACTCGAGTCGGCGATCGAGACCGGCGACGACGACACCGGCCGGCCGGGCAAGAGCGACAACGGCACGCGGGCGGACGGCGACCGGCGCGGGGACAACCGCAGCGATTCCGCGCCCGACGCGCTGCCCGATGCCGCAGCCGGGCACGGCCCCGCAGACCGGCCCGGACCTGCTGACCGGCCCGGTCCCGCTGACCGGCCCGGTCCCGCTGGGTCGCAGGGGGCGGGTGTCGACGCCGACGCTGATGCCGATCCCGAGACCGAGACCGAGACCGACGCCGAAGCCGACGCGGAAACCGACGCCGACACGACCCCGGCGGTCGATGCGACCAAGCCGGTCATCAACGACGCCGACTTCGGCACCGTGCGCGGCTCGCAGACCTTCCACCTCTCGCAGGTGGAGGAGAACCCCGAGCGCGCTTACGTCGAGATCCAGCAGCTCGTCGACGGGAAGTGGGCCAAGTTCGCGGGGCAGTACTTCCTGCAGACCAACGACTTCGCCCTCACCGTCGACACGACCGCGCTCACGTCGGGTGCGGCGACCCAGCTGAAGGTCAGCACGTGGGATGCCGCCGGCAATCACGCCAGCCGTACCTTCCCCGTCGCCATCGACAACGTGAAGCCCGTCGCGACCCTGGTGACGCCGACCGATGGCGCGCCGGTGGCGGCATCCACCATCGACCTCCAGGTCGACGCGACCGATGACCAGGGTCTCAGCCGCGTCACCGCGAACATCTACAAGGACGGCGTCCTGGTGCGGTCGACGTCGTCGGCAGCGGGCGGGGCGACAGCGGCGACCCACCGCGCGACGGTGGCGCTGCCCGACGGCGAGTACGTCATCCGCTACAACGCGTCGGATCTTGCGGGCAATGTCGCGGCGACCGGTCAGTTCGCGTTCGAGCTCGACACCACCGCGCCGAGCCTCGCCGTCAAGGACGGAGCGTCGGTCGTCAACGGCATCTACACGGCGCCGCCGAGCTTCAAGCTCTCCGACGCCGGTCAGGGCCAGGTCGACTACGTCGTGGTCAACGGCGTGAAGATCGAGCGCACCAACGCGAAGTGGTCCGATCTGAACGCGGGCAACTACACCGCGCACCAGGGTGTGAACGTCGTCACCCTCTTCGACACGGCCGGCAACAGCACCACCGCCGAGTTCACGCTCGACTCGGTGGCTCCGGCCATCACCGTGAAGCCGGGTGCGAGCGTCGTGAACGGCATCTACACCGCGCCGCCGAGCTTCAAGCTCTCCGACTCGGGCATCGGCCAGGTCGACTACGTCGTGGTCAACGGCGTCAAGATCGAGCGCACCAACGCGAAGTGGTCCGACCTGAACGCAGGAAACTATCGCGCCGAGCAGGGTGTGAACGTGGTCACCGTCTTCGACACGGCCGGCAACAGCTCGACGATCGAGTTCACGCTCGACACCGTCGCGCCCGAGGTCGTCGATGTCGCGCAGGTGTATCAGGAGAAGGAGGGCGGACGCACCGCTGTCACCCTCACGTTCAGCGAGCCGATCGACAGTTCGGCGCTCGGCCAGGGCTGGTACGGCGAGGGCACGACCTTCACGAAGGTCTACTACCGCGCCAAGGACGTCACCGTCGCCTTCACCGACCTGGCGGGCCACGCCGGCATGTACGCGTTCACCGTGCAGGCGCCGGTCGCGCCCGCCACGGCTGACCAGGTCGTGGATGCCGCGCCCGCCGCTGCGCCTGTCGAAGAGGCGCGAGTCGAGGAGCCTGCGGCGGTCGCTCCCGTCGAGGTCGCGCCGGCTGAGCCCGCCGCGGTCGAGCAGGTCGTGGATGCCGCGCCCGCCGCGCCCGTCGCGGAGGCCGTCGAAGACGACGCGGCCATCGAGGCTGTCGTCGCCGAACCCGAGGGTGACGACGTCGTGAGCGAGTGATCGCTCCGACACGGGGGCGGTGCGACGATCGGTCGCACCGCCCCTCGTCGTCTCGGCGCGCACCGCTCAGCCCTTGACGGCCCCGCTGGTCATGCCCGCGACGATCTGCCGGTTGAAGAAGATGTACATGAGCAGCGGCGGGATCGTGATGATCAGGATGTTCATGAACAGCAGGTTCCACTGGTTGCCCGACTGCGACTGGAAGTTGTAGAGCGTCAGCTGCAGCGTCGGCTCACCGGGCAGGAAGTAGAGCGCGTTCACGAAGGTGTTGAACACCGCGACCGACTGCACGACGACGATCGTGACGAGCACCCCGCGCAGCAGCGGGAACACGACCTGGAAGAACAGGCGCAGGGGGCCCGCGCCGTCGATGATGGCCGCCTCGTCGAGCTCCCGGGGAATGGATGCCACGAACGCGCGCACCAGCAGCACGGTGAACGACAGCCCGAACGCCACCTCGATGAGGATGAGGCCGATCAGGGTGCCGTAGAGCTCGAGGGACTGCATCACCCACACCGTCGGGACGACGGCGGGCGGGATGATCAGGCCCGCGAGCACGAGCAGCATCACGAGCGTGTTCCAGCGGGACTGGCGCCGCTGCAGCACGTAGCCGACCGCCGCACCCAGGATCACCATGATGGCGACGCTGAAGATGGTCAGCGCGAGCGAGTTCCCGAACGCGCGCACCACCATGTAGTCGCGGGTCTCGAGCACGGCGAGGAAGTTCTCGACGATGAACCACTCGGTCGGCGGGGTGAACTGCAGCAGCGACGCCTCCTGCCGCGACTTCGCCGCGGTGAAGAGGATGAACAGGAACGGCAGGATGAACACGACGATCGAGGCGACGATCGCGATCCCGCCCAGGCCGTAGCGCTGCAGTTTTCCACGCCACGTGAGCGGGCGCCGCCGCGGGATCTTCGCGCTCCTGCCGGCGCCGGCGGTGACGATGGTGCGCGTCTCGCTCATGCTTCCACCTCCCGGCGTCGCATCCAGATGGAGAGGGGGACCACGATCGCGGTCACCACGAGGAAGAGGATCACGTTGCCTGCCGTCGAGAGTCCGTAGAAACCTGCTTGGTACTGCTTGTAGATCACCGATGCGATCACGTCGCTGGTGAACCCGGGCCCGCCGCGGGTCATCGCCCAGATGAGGTCGAACGAGCGGAGGCCGCCGATGAGCGACAGCAGGATCACGGTCGAGGTCGCCGGCCAGGCCAGCGGCAGGGTGATGTGGCGGAAACTGTGCCAGGCGTTCGCACCGTCGACGCGCGCGGCTTCGTAGTACTCGGCCGGGATGCCGACGATGCCGGCGATGTAGATGAGGGTCGCGAGACCCACGCCGCGCCAGACGTCCACGAGCGCGACCGAGAACAGCGCCCAGGACGGGTCGGTGAGCCACCCGGGACCGTCGATGCCGAACCAGGAGAGGGCCTCGTTGATGGCGCCGTCGAACGGGTCCATCAGCACCTTGAACGTGAAGCCGACGCCGATGACCGAGACGAGCACGGGAAAGAAGACGACCGAGCGCAGGTAACCCCGGCCGATGATCGTCGAGGTGAGCAGCACCCCGAGCAGAAGGCCGAGCACCACCTTCAGCGCCGACGTGACGAAGCCGAAGAAGAAGGTGTTGAGGAAGCCCTGCACGAGGGCGGGCTCCCGGAAGAACTGCACGTAGTTGTCGAACCCGATGAACTGCACGTCGAAGATCGACCAGCGGGTGAGGCTGAAGTAGAAGGAGGAGATCGTGGGCACCAGGAAGAGCGCCGTGAAGATGATCCCCGCGGGAATGTAGAACCAGAGCGGGTACGGGCTCTTCCGCTTCGGTCTGCGGGCCCGGTCGCGCTGTGGTGGTTGGGGGCTGACGGTGGTCGGTGGCGTGGCTGTCGCGGTCATCGCATCTCCATTGATCGGTCGCCGCAGGCGGGTGAGGGGCGGGCGCGGCCCGCCCCTCACCGGTTGCCTAGAGGCGAGCTGTGCCGGGAGGCCGGATCACCAGCCCTCGAGGCCCAGCTGCTGTGCCTGCTTCTCCACGTCCTCGTCGTAGAGCGCGGCGCCGTCCTCGGCCGAGCGGATGCCGGAGCCGACCTCGACGGTGATCTGCTCGAGGGCCGGTCCCTTGATGGGGGACAGGAACTCGAGAGCCGGCGCGGTGCGTCCCTCGTCGAAGTAGGGCTGCATGTCCTTCACCAGCTGCGGCACGTCCTCCGGGAGGGCGCAGCCGTCGATCACGAACGGGCCGTTCGCGCCGCCGGCGTTCAGCTGGAGCTCGCAGCCCTCCGCGCTCACGGTGAAGGCGAGGAAGTCCTTGACGGCATCGAGCACGGCGCCCTCGGTGGTGTTCGGCACGTACAGGCCGGCCGGCTGCCACGTCGTGAGCGTCGTGTCGGCGGCATCCTGTGCGGGGAGCGCGAACACGCCCACGTCGTTGAGGTTGTCGGGGTACACGTTCTGCAGCACGCCGACCGCGAAGGTCAGCATCGGGTAGTGCGCGGCTTCACCGGTGGCGACCATGCGCACGCCATCGTCGTAGAGCGCCGACGCGAAGTCCTCGTTGAACAGATCGGCCTCATACGCGGCCTGCTGGTTCTCGAAGCCCTGCAGTGCGGGCTCGTCGACGTACTTCGCGTTGTTCGCGGTGTACTCGTCGGCCCACTCGGGGTCCTGCGCGAGCACGTTGCCGAAGTCGCCGAGCACGAACAGCTGGCTCGTCCACGTGTCGCCGTAGGTCTGGGCGATCGGCGCCGCGGTGCCCGCGTCCTTGACCGCCTCGGCGTTGGCGATGAAGTCGTCCCAGGTCTCGGGGATCTCGAGTCCCAGCTCCTCGTAGAGCGGGATGTTGTAGAGCACGGCCCCTGCCATCGAAGTGCCGATCGGTGAGCCGTAGACGCCGTTGTCGGTCGAGACGACGCGACGGAAGTCCTCGGTGAGCCGGCCGACCCACTCCTGGTCGTCGAGCGGGGTCAGGGTCTGGTCGGGGCCGAGGGCCTGGAACAGCGAGCCGGAGTTGTAGAGGAACATGTCGTTCATCTCGCCGGTGGCCAGGCGCGTCTTCACGATGTTGTCGCCCTCGCCGCCGCCGGGTCGCTGCTCGAGGTCGAAGGTGACGTTGGGGTTCTCCGCGGTGTAGGCCTCGGTGAGCGCCTCGACCATCGAGATCGTCTGCTCGCCGTTGTCGAAGAGGAAGGAGATCGTGACTTCCTCATCGCCCGAGCCGCCGTCGCCGCCGGCATCTCCTCCTCCCGAGCAGGCTGCCAGGGGCAGCGCGAGCAGTGCTGCGCCGGTGATCGCCGCTGCGCGGGCGCGGCGGCTGTGCATGAAGCTCATCCTTTACCTCCTTGTAAGGACGCCGAGCGGGGTGTCCGCTCCGTCGCGGTGACATCCGTGGATGCCGGTTGAAACCATTCAGCACGTTGAACGTACGCCCGCCCGCGGCGCAGGTCAACCACGTTTCTTGAACCGTTTCATTACGGTTGCATAACGGGAATCGCTTACCGACCGCGGGTCGTGGGCGATCTTGACAACGACGGTTGAACCGTTTCATGATTTCAGGGCGCCCGCGACGAGGCGTGCGCGCGAAAGGATCACGCCCCATGTCGGATCTTCCTCAGGACTCTGCCGCCGACGCGACCACGCGGGTCGTGGCGGTCACGTCATCTCCGTCCGCCGACCTCCTCGGAGTTCCCGCCGGCCCGGTCCGCCTCTCCTGGCGGGTCGAGAGCGCGACGCCCGGATCCCGTCAGCTCGGCTACCAGCTCGCGACGCTCGATGACGCCGGCGATCTCGTCGCGCAGCCTCCGGTCGCCGGTGCGGCCGCGATCGGCATCCCGGCTCCGCTGCCCCTCGCTCCCGGAGAGCGGCGCTCGTTCGCGGTGCGCATCGCGACCGACGCCGGCTGGACCGCTTGGAGCGCCCCCCTCGCGGTGGAGGCCGGCCTCGGCGGCGAAGCGCTCGCCGCGTCGGTGATCGGCATCCCGAGCGAGGAGGCGGGTCCGGTGCCGCTGCTGCGGCGCGAGTTCCCGCTCGCCGGTGGGGCGACGCGGGCACGCCTGCGGGTGAGTGCGCTCGGACTCGTCGACGGGTGGATCAACGGGGTGAAGATCTCCGATGCCCTGCTCACCCCCGGCTGGACGTCGTACCAGGAGCGCATCCTCATCGACACGTACGACGTCACGTCCCTCCTGCGCGAGGGCGAGAACGTCATCGTTCTCGCCGTCGGCGACGGCTGGTACCGCGGCAGCTTCGGATTCGCGCGTCGCGCCGGCATCTACGGCGACCGCATCGGCGCGATCGCGCAGCTCGAGATCGACGGCGAGGTCGCCCTCGTGACGGACTCGTTCTGGCGAGGCGGGTTCGGCGCGGTGCGCTCCGCATCGCTGTACGACGGGACCGCCATCGATCTGCGCGCGCGGGAGGACGGCATCCATCACCCCGGCTTCGACGACAGCGGCTGGCGCTCGGCAGAGGTCGTCGACACCGACCTGTCGCTGTTCGAGCCCCGCTCGGCGCCGCCGGTGCGCATCGTGGCCGAGCGGCCGATGTCGCCCACGGTGCGAAGCGGCGGGGCGACGCAGCTCGACGGCGGGCAGAACATCTCCGGCTGGGTGCGGCTGAGCGTCGTCGGCCGGGCGGGGGAGACGGTCACCGTCCGCCACGCCGAAGTGCTCGAGCCCAGCGGCGACCTCCACACCGCGGCGCTGCGCAGCGCCAAGGCCACCGACACCTACATCCTCGACCGCGACGGCGAGCACGTGCTCGAGCCGGCGTTCACCTTCCACGGGTTCCGGTACGCCGAGGTCACCGGCGCGCAGGTGCTCTCGGCCACGGCCGTCGCGATCTCCAGCGACCTGGCCCCGCGCAGCTCCTTCTCCTCGTCGCACGCGGCGCTGGATCGCTTCCACGAGAACGTCATCTGGTCGCAGCGCGACAACTTCGTCTCGGTGCCCACCGACTGCCCGCAGCGCGACGAGCGCCTCGGGTGGACGGGCGACGCGCAGGCCTTCGCCGCCACCGCGAACACGCTCATGGACACGCGCTCCTTCTGGGGCTCGTGGCTGCGCGACCTCGAGATCGATCAGACCGACGAGGGCGGCGTGGCCTCGGTGGTGCCCGACATCATCCGCCCGGTCGACATGATGATGGGCGGGGTGCCGACCGAGAACATGGGCCGGGCCGGGTGGGCGGATGCCGCCACCATCGTGCCCCTGTCGGTGTACGAGTCGTACGGCGAGGTCGAGGTGCTCGAGCGGCAGCTCGACAGCATGCGGCGGTGGGTCGAGCACCTGCGTCGGCGCGCGGGCGACGGCGTCGTCCTTCCCACGGAGCCGTTCCAGTACGGCGACTGGCTGGATCCGGACGCCCCGGGCGACCGCCCGTGGGAGGCGAAGGTGTCGAGCGACTACGTCGCCAACGCGTTCTACGTGCAGTCCACGCGGCTGCTGGCCCGCGCCGAGCGGATCGTCGGCGACGACGATCGCGCCGCCGGGTACGACGCGCTCGCGGATCGCGTCGCCGCGGCGACCTTCGATCGATGGGGCGAGGAGGCGATCACCACGCAGACCGGCGCGGCGCTCGCACTCGAGTTCGACCTCGCGCCCGCCGCCCGGCGCGAGGAGATCGCCGACCTCCTCGCCGCGAACGTGCGGGCCGAGAACGGCCGCATCGCGACGGGCTTCCTCGGCACGCCGCTGGTGCTGTTCGCCCTCTCGCACAACGGCCACCTCGACGAGGCCTACCTGATGCTGCTGCGCCGCGACGCTCCGTCGTGGCTGTACCAGGTCGATCGCGGCGCGACGACGGTGTGGGAGCGGTGGGACGCGATCCTCCCCGACGGCTCGATCCACTCCGGGGCGATGGATGCCGTCGCCGGCGAAGGCCACGAGGAGGAGGAGAACAGCATGCTCTCCTTCAACCACTACGCGTACGGCGCGATGATCGACTGGGTCTACCGCAACGTCGCCGGCCTCGCGCCCGACCTCGACGACCCCGGCTACCGGACGGTGCACATCGCCCCACGGCCCACCGACGGTCTCGACCACGCGACGGCTTCGATCCAGACGTCGTACGGGCGGCTGGCGATCGACTGGCGGGTCGACGGCGACGCGTTCGCCGCGACGCTCGAGGTGCCCTTCGGTGCTCGGGCGGTGCTCGACCTGCCGGTCACCGATGCCTCGACCGTCACCGTGGACGGCGCTCCCGCGGGCGGAAGCGTCGGGCACGGCATCCACCATCTGGTCGTCACCGCGCCGGCGATCGCCCGCGGTTCCGCCGCGGCGGAGAACGCTTCCTCTACACTCACGGGAAGTTCGATCTGAAAGTCGGTGGCGCCATGTCGGTGAGCGTGCGGGATGTCGCGCTGGCGGCATCCGTGTCGGTGGGGACCGTCTCGAACGTGCTGAACCGGCCCGAGAAAGTGGCTCCGGCGACGGTGGAGCGCGTGCACGAGGCGATCGAGAAGCTCGGCTTCGTGCGCAACGACGCCGCGCGTCAGCTGCGCGCCGGGCGCAGCCGCAGCATCGGACTCGTCGTGCTCGACGTCGGCAACCCGTTCTTCGCCGAGGTCGCGCGCGGCGCCGAGGAGCGCGCCGCCGAGAACGGCATGACGGTGTTGCTCGGCAACAGCGACGAACGGCAGGATCGCGAGAGCCGCTACCTCGACCTGTTCCGCGAGCAGCGGGTCAACGGCGTTCTCGTGACGCCGACGACCGAGGATCTCGGCCATCTCGAGCGGCTGCGCGAGGGAGGCGTGCCGGTGATCCTCGTGGACCGCGAGGTCGACGACGACGGGTTCGCCTCCGTGGCCGTCGACGACGTCGAAGGCGGCCACCTGGCGGCATCCCACCTGCTCGAGACAGGCAAGCGGCGGATCGCGTTCGTGGCCGGGCCCCTGGGCATCCGGCAGGTGCGCGATCGGCTCGAAGGCGCCCGCCGCGCCGTCGCCGCGGTTCCGGATGCCACCCTCGAGGTCGTCGAGATGCCGGCGCTCACCGTGCTGCACGGACGGACGGCGGGCGACGGCCTGCTGGCGCGGCCACCCGCCGAGCGCCCCGACGCCGTCTTCGCGGCCAACGACCTGCTGGCCGTCGGCGTGCTCCAGGCGCTGTCGCTGCTGGGCGATGTGCGCGTGCCGCAGGACATCGCCCTGATCGGCTACGACGACATCGACTTCGCGTCGGCCACCGTCGTGCCGCTGAGCTCGATCCGCCAGCCGGCGCACCTCATCGGGTACTCCGCCGTCGATCTGCTGCTCAAGGAGATCGGCGAGGCGGCCGAGCCGCACGAGCGGGCGATCCGGTTCCGTCCGGAGCTCGTCGTGCGCGAGTCGACCCGTGGATGAGGACGGCGCGTCGTGACGGCGCGCGTGGGCATCCGAGACGTCGCCCAGGAGGCGGGGGTCTCGATCGGCACGGTCTCGAACTACCTCAATCGCCCCGAGATCGTCGCCGCCGACCGCGCCCGCCGTGTGGAGGAGGCCATCCAGCTGCTGGGCTTCGTGCCCAGCAGCGCGGGGCGCCAGCTGCGGTCGGGGGTGAGCCGCGTGATCGTCCACATGGGGACGGAGCTGGGCAACCCCAACGCGATCGAGACGGCCCAGTCCGTGGAGCAGCGCGCGACGGAGCTCGGCCTGTCGATGTTCCAGGTGGACAACCACGGGGATGCCGAGCGCGAGGACCGCTACCTGACCGTCTTCGAGCAGTACCGCGTGCAGGGGATGCTGATCTCCTCGTGGCGCGACATCGAGGAGCGACTGGACCAGATGCGCCGCCGCGGCATCCCGTCGGTGCTCGTCGGCCAGCGGGCCCACCGCCCCGATCAGCCGTTCGTCGCGATCGACTACGTGGAGGGCGGCCGCCGCGCCGTGTCGCACCTGCTCGAGGTGGGATGCCGCCGCATCGCCGTCGTCGGCGGGCCGCACACCCTCCCGCAGATCGCGGATCGCCTCGTGGGCGCGCGTGAGGCGATCGACCGCGCCGGCACCGCGATGCTCGAGATCATCGACACCCCGGTGCGCTCGCTCGCCGAGGGCTATCGGGTCGGGCGCGCACTCCTGGACCGCGAACCCGATGCGCGCCCGCACGGCATCTTCGCGATCAACGACATCATGGCTCTCGGCATCCTCCGCGCCTATCACGAGCGCGGGGTGCGCGTTCCCCAGGACACCGCGCTCATCGGGTTCGACGACATCGAGTACGCGGCGGCTTCGCTGATCCCCCTCACGACACTGCGGGGCGTACCCGCCGGGTTCGGCGCCGAGGTGGTCGACCTGCTGTTCGACGTCATCCAGCACAAGCCCGTCGAACGTCTCCACCGCCTGGTCGACCCGAAGCTCATCGTGCGGGAATCCACCACGGGATTCATGCGGGACTGAGCCCCGCGTCCCTCGTCTGCCGTCGGGAGCATATCCATCTCGACCCAGCCGCCCGGCGACGACGGCGCGAGCGCGGCCCGGCGAGGCCGATGTCGGAGCCCCCTGTCAGGATGGAAGCATCGTCACCGAGTGCCCGCGGTGCAGAGGCCTTCTCCGTCCGGAGCGGGTCACGGCGAGGAAAGGGCACGCCTGTGGACGACCATGAGCGATCGCTCCGAGAGAACGCGGCGAGCGCGGCGATCGCCGATGACTGTGCCGCCATCGGCGCCTCGATCGCTGCGGCAGAGGCCAGGCTCATGCGGCGGCTGGCCGATGCCTGGATGCTGGCGAACGAGCAGACCGAGCGGATCGAGTCCGCGGACTCCCGTCGTCGGGACATGCCGCTGCGGTGCATGGCCTCGCAGATCAGCGTCGAGACGCACGTGCATGACCGCACGGTGCAGCGGCGCATGCACGATTCCTGGCGACTGGTGACCCAGTTCGCCGCCACGGTGGCGGCGCTCGAAGCGGGGCGCATCTCGAAGGGCCATGCCGAGGTGGTCCTCGACACCGGCGGACGGCTCGACGACGACGTGCGCGAGGCATTCGAGACCGTCGTGCTGGAGTGGGCCACCGCCGAGACCGTCGGCCGAACGCGGGCGTATGCGCGGCAGCTGGCGGAGAAGCTCGATCCGCGCACGATGCTCGAGCGTCACGCCGAGGCCGCCGACGAGCGTTCGATCACGGTCCACGATCTCGACGATGGAATGTCGCAGATCGTCGCCCTCGTCCCCACGGTCTATGCGCATGCCGTCCTCGACCGGCTGACGCGGCAGGGGCACGCGATCCGCGATGCCGATCGTGCCGCGCGACGGGCGGCCCGTGAGCGGGAGGATGTGGCGGGTGGTGCAGGCGTCGACGGCGAGAGGCGTGATACCTCGTCCGACGACGGGGTTGCGGTTGCCGCGGGCGAGGTCGGCGGTCCGTTCGACGACCGCACCCTCGACCAGATTCGCGCCGATGTGTTCGTCGACACGCTCCTCACCGGTGCGCCTGCCGTCGACCCGACCGACGACGTCGGCGCGGGAGGTCTCGGCGCGATCCGCGCACAGGTGCAGATCACGATGCCCCTGACCACCCTCACCGGCGTGACGCAGGGTGGGGTCGAGATCGACGGCAAAGCGCCGATCGACCCGGAGGCCGGTCGGTTCCTCTCCGGGGCTGCGCCGGTGTGGGACCGGGTCATGTACGACCCCGTCTCGGCGGTCGTCGTCGCCGTCGACCGGTATCGGCCGTCGTCCGCTCAGGTGCGACTCCTGCAGGCGCGGGATCGACACTGCCGGTTCCCCGGATGCCGCATGCCGGCGCGCAGATGCCAGGTCGACCACAACCTCGAACACCACGAGGATGGGGCGACCAGCGTCGACAACCTCGCCTGCCTGTGTGTGCGCCATCGCACGATGAAGACCGAGACGGAGTGGACGGTCCGGCAGCTCCCGGGTGGTCACCTCGAATGGCGCAGCCCCTCCCGTCGCAGCTACCCCGACCATCCGCCGCGGGTCGTGTTCGTGTCCGATCCCGACCCGGCGCCGTTCTGACCGGAAACACGAACCCGGCGCCCTCGCCGGGAGCGAGGGTGAGTGCGCGCAAGATGGGGAGCCCCTCCCGATGTCGGGGCGATGCGGGTCGACGAGGGTGGACACATCTCGGCGATCCGCCGAACCACCTCGAAAAAGGGAGCAGAGAACATGGAGCGGTTCATCATCGAGCGCGAGATCCCCGGTGCTGGAGAACTCTCGCAGGCAGAGCTGGCGGAGATCGCGCGGGCCTCGAACGCCGTCGTCGATTCGCTCGGCGAGCCCTACACGTGGGTGACGAGCTACGTCGCCGGCGACAAGATCTACTGCGTGCATGAGGCGCCGAGTGCCGATGTGATCCTCGAGCACGCCCGTCGAGGCGGGTTCCCCGCCGACAAGGTGACCGTCATCGCGAACGAGATCGGTCCGCGCACGGCCGAGGTCGCGGCCGTCAGCTGACGGGATCGCGCGGGTGACCCGTGGCGCTGGGGGTCGCGGCCGTCCGCGCGCGGGCGTGGGCGCCTGCCTCGTGCCTGTCGCCCACGCCCAGTCGCGCCAGTATCGCCGACACGTGGTGGCCGGCGGTCTTCTCCGAGATCGTGAGACGGCGCGCGATCTGGGCGTCGGTGAGTCGCTCGCCGAGGAGGGCGAGCACATCGAGCTGACGCGGAGTGAGACCATCCGGGTCGGCGGCCGTCGCGGTGCGCGCTCCGCGAGGAACGGCGCGAATGCCCCGGGCGTGGGCCAGGCGCCGCAGCCGGGCGAGCGTCGCTGCGGCGCCGACCGCGGTGAGCTCTGTGAACGCACGGCGCAGCGCTGCGGGGTCGTCTCCGAGCCCGTCCAGGACGGCCGACTCGAACCGACAGCCAAGTGAGCGCCAGGCCTCTGCCGCACCGCGACGATCGCCCCGGAGTTCGAGGGCGATCGGCTCCGGCGACCGTGCTCGCATCGCCGGGCTCACCAGGTCGGGGTCGATCTTGGCGAGCCAGAAGGTCACTCCTCCGACCAGCCACGGGTTGGGCGAGCCCATCGACAGCTGCCTGCCGAGCTGGTCCAGGGCGCGCGACGGGTCCGCCCCGGAGGTCCATGCCGCCTCGGCGTTGACCGCGGCGGCGAAGAGGCCGTCGGGACCGGCGTCGCCAGCGGTCGCATCCGCGAAGTCGAGCGCCTCCGATGCGCCCCGGGCGTCACGTCGCAGCAGAATCGCGGCGCGCGTGCTGGCGGCGCATACCTGCCAGCGCAGAGCACGGTTCCCGTCGATGGTCTGCGCGCAGTCATCGAGGGCGTCGTCCCAGGCGCCGCGGAACATCCGGAGCATCGCGCGGGTGTCGACCATCGCGTCCCACCAGAACGTGAGGTCCTCCGCCCAGGTCCAGTCCAGTCCTTCCGCGAGCCAGGCGTCCGCAGCATCGAGGCGGCGATCCACCACCGTGAGGTAGGCCAGATTGCAGTACGCCCGTGCTGTCTGCTCATCAGTGCCGGAACGGCGGGCCAGGTCGAGGCCCTCGGTGAGACGATCGATCGCGGCCCCGCTGGTGTCGTCCTCGGACCCGTCGGCGCTCACGAGCACGTGCGCGGCGATCGAGAGCTCACCGGCCGCCTTCGCGCGCGCGATCGTCAGATCGCCGAGCCGTCGGGTCTCCTCGTGCGCGCCGAGGAGACTCGCGCGCCACCAGCGTGCATAGGCCTCGCGCAGCGGATCGACTCCGTCGGCGAACAGCGCGATGCTCTCCTCGGCGAGCGCGACGGCGCGCTCCCCATCGCCGCCGTAGAAGGCGAGCCGCGAACACCAGGCCGTGCGTCGGCCGCGCTCGGCCGGCGCATGGTCCTCCGCGCGTGCGCGCAGCTCGAGCGCGCAGTCCAACGCGAGATCCAGCGCATGCGTGAAGTAGGCCTCGATCGCGCACGTCTCGAGCGCGCGATCGGTATCCTGCACGGTCAGGTGTCCGCGGTTCTCCAGCGCATTCACGAGGTGCCGCACCGCCTCGCGGTGCGCCCCGTCGTCGGCGGCCCGTTCGGCCGCACGCAGCGAGAACGCGGCAGCGCGCGCGGAGTCACCGGCGCTCACCGCATGCGAAGCGACCTGCGCGACGTCCGCGGTCGTCGCTGCGCGTGGCGCGAGTAAGTCGACCAGGCGTTGGTGCACCTGACGGCGGCGCACCGGAGGAATGTGCTCGGCGAGCGCGACGCGCACGAGATCGTGTCGACAGCGCAGCTTGGTCGCGGTCGCCTCGAGCAGCCCCCGCTCGATAGCGCGGTCGGCATCGTCGGCGGCGTCGGGGCCGAGATCGTCGAGCAGGTCCAACGGGATTCCCTGGGGGGCGAGCGCCGCTGCCTCCAGGACGCGCCACGTCGTCTGCGGGAGGCTCGCCACGCGTGCGAGCACGGCACCCGACACCGCCCGTGAGTGCTCCGTCGCCGGGTTCGCGAGCAGTTCCGTGACGAAGAAGGCATTGCCGCCGGACCGGGCATAGAGCCGGTCGATGTCGACGCCGGCGTCGACGCCGGCCGTCTCGGCGAGCGAGCGCACGCCGTGCAGGGTGAGCGCCGGCAGCTCGATGCGCACCGCCGCGCGCTCGATCTCGCCGAGCGCGCGGCGCAGGTGGTGGTCCCGATCCACTTCGTCGCTGCGGAACGAGAGGCACAGCAGCACCGGCAGCTCATCGATCCGCCGGGAGAGGTGGCCGATCAGATCGACGGTCGCCTCGTCAGCCCAGTGGATGTCGTCGAGGATCAGCACGCTCGGCCGCCGACGCAGCGCCGCCGTCAGCGCCGCCGAGACCCGGCCGCCCCTGCCGGAGAGTGCCTTCGCGACGGCAGTCGGGAGGGTCTCGACCATGTCCCAGAGCGGGGCGAACGACGCCGGGGTCGCGAGGTCGTCGCACCGGCCGGCGCGCACGGCCATCGTGGGGGGAATGCGGGTCGCGAACTCGCGCAGGAGGGCGGACTTCCCGGCGCCGGCCTCGGCCCCGATCAGCACGACGGAGCCCCTCGGCAGCCTCTCCGCGAGGCCGCCGAGCACGTTCAGCTGATCGTCGCGCTCCACGAGCGGCATGCCACCCACCCTAGGAGGTCGGGATGTTGCGGGCGCGCTGCGCCCGAGCCCCCGGCTTCACGACGCAGGACGCGTCGCCTCCTCGAGCAGTTCCAGCACGTGGCTGTACTCCTGGCCGGTGGCCCGGGTCATGCCGAGTTCGCACGTGCGGTTGCACGAGGCGTGCGCTTCCGCGTCGAGGGCGCGCACCTCGGCGGCCTCCGCGGAGGTGGCGGACGCGGTGAGCTCGGGATGCAGCATCCCGCGGTCGCCGGCGAACGCGCAGCAGCCCCAGTCGTCCGGAATCGTCACCTCCCGCGCGACGAGGCGTCCGAGCTCGACGAGGACGGGATCGAGCCCGAGCTGGCGCGAGGAACAGGTGGGATGCAGCGTGAGGGCATCGAGGGTCGGCGCGAACGCGCCCAGTCGCGGGACGATCACGCGCCGGGTGAAGGCGACCGCATCCTCGACCTCGACGGGGATCCCGCGCGCCTCGAGCAGCTGTGCGAAGCCCTCGGTGCAGCTGGAGGCGTCGGTGACGAGCGGGATGCTGCGCCCGATGCCGTCGGACAGAGAAGCGGCGACGCGCTCCGCCATGCGCTCGCGCCCGGTCGTGAATCCCTTCGAGCTCCAGGGGGTGCCGCAACACAGCGACTCGACAGCGTCGGGGACGATGAGCCGGACACTCGCGCGTTCCGCGAGTCGGGCGAACGCGTCGGTGACGCCGATGCCGCCTGCCGCGGGGCCGAACATGCTGTTGACGCAGGCGGGGACGTACACCGCCAGCGGCGTCTCGTCGCGCGGCCCGATCCCCGGCGTCCACCGCCGGCGCGCGCGCCCGCCCCGAGGCAGGTCGGCGGCGTAGCGCGGCACGGTGTCGTCGCCGACGAGCGTGCGCGCGGCATCCGTCGACGACGTGACCACGCCCGCGGGCAGGGCGTCGGCGATCGAGAGGGCGGCCGCACCGACGCGCGTGACAGCTCCCCAGGACCGCGCGGCGGCGTCCCACCCCGCCGCGGCGGGCGCTGTCGTCTTCTCGCTGCGCAGACGCTTGACGAGCGCTCCGGTGTTGATCAGCACCGGGCACGCGGTCTGGCACATCCCGTCGACGGCGCACGTCTGGACGCCCCCGTAGTCGTAGTCGCGCTCGAGCTCGCCCACGAGGCGGTCGTCGCCCGCCGCAGCGGCCCGCGCGATCGCGCGGCGCGCGACGATGCGCTGACGGGGCGTGAGCGTGATGTCCTTGCTCGGGCACACGGGCTCGCAGTACCCGCATTCCACGCAGCGATCGGCTTCGACCTCGATGGTCTCGGCGAGCTTGATGTTCGCCATGTGCGCGCGGGGGTCCTCGTCGATGATGACGCCCGGGTTGAGGATGCCGGCCGGATCGCACAGACGCTTGAGCTCGCACATCACCCCGTACAGCTCGTCGCCGTACTGGCGGCGAACGTACGCGGCCATCGCGCGCCCGGTGCCGTGCTCGGCCTTGAGGTTGCCCCCGGCGTCGAGCACGAGGTCGACCATGTCCTCGGTGAACCCGCTGAACCGCGCGAGCTGCTCGTCGGTCTCGAATCGGTCGGTCAGCATGAAGTGGATGTTGCCGTCCTTGGCGTGTCCGAAGATCACGCTGTCGCGATACCCGTAACGCTCGAACAGCACCTGCAGCTCGCCGCACGTCGATGCGAGCTCCGAGACCGGCACCACGACGTCCTCCAGGAGCGCGGTCGTGCCCGACGGTCGCGCGCCGGCCACCGTGGCGTACAGGCCCTTGCGGAGCTTCCACGCCGCGGCGCGCTCGCGAGGGTCCGTGGAGAGCGCGGCAGGGGCGACCAGCGGGTGATCTGCCAGGGCAGGGGTGGCGGCATCCACGAGGGCGGCGAGAGCGTGCTCGTCGTCGGCCTGGTACTCGACCAGGAGCGCTGCCTGGTCGCGCAGCTCGAAGCCGCGGATCGCCGCCGGTGCGTCCCGCAGCGTCCGCCCGACGCGAATGCTCGTCGAATCCATCAGCTCGAGGGTCGCCGCCCCCGTCGACACGAGACCGGGCAGGGCCCGTGTCGCGGCATCCAGATCGGGGAACACGGCGAGAGCGGTCGCGATGTGGGAGTGGAGGGGAACCGTCCGATAGGTCGCCTCGGCGACGAAGGCGAGCGTGCCTTCGCTCCCGATGACGAGGTGGGCGAGGAGATCCGCGGGAGAGGCGAAGTCCAGGAAGGCGTTGACGCCGTAGCCCATCGTGTTCTTCATCGCGAATGCGCGCTCGATGCGCGACACCGAGTCCGCATTCCCCGACACGCGCTGTCGGAGGCGCTCGAGACCGGCGACCAGCTCCGGCTCGGCGGCGGTGAGTGCCGCGTCGGCATCGGGGGCGGCCGTGTCGACCACCGTGCCCGACGGGAGCACGAAGACCAGCGACTCCAGGGTGCGGTAGGTGTTCTCGACGATCCCGCACGCCATGCCGCTGGAGTTGTTGCTGACCACGCCGCCGATCGTGCACGCGGCCTCGCTCGCGGGGTCGGGGCCGAGTCGCCGGCCGTGCCGGGCCAGGATCGCGTTCACCTGACGGACGGTCGCGCCGGGCTGCGCCCGCACGCGTCGACCGCCGTCGAGAACATCGACCCGACGGAATCCCCGACGTACGTCGACGAGGATGCCGTCGGTCGCGCCCTGGCCGGACAGGCTCGTGCCGCCGGAGCGGAAGGCGATCGGAGATCCGGCGGCCGTGGCGGCGCGCAGGATGCGGGCGATTTCAGCGGCATCCTCGGCGACCACGACGGCCGACGGGGTGAGGAGGAAGTGGGAGGCGTCGCTCGCGTAGGCGACGCGGTCGAGCGCTCGGGTCTTGACGCGGGATGTCTCGGCCACAGCCGCGGCGACGCCCGCGGGGATCGATGCTGGAGGGAGTGAGCTGGATGCGCTTCCCACGGGGTCTCCTCGCTGAGCTAGACTGCAATCGCATTCGACAGAGAATGGATATTCAAACTCTTATGGATATGCAGGGTACCGGATCGACGATGTCCCGCTCCACCCACACCCCGGCAGCCGGTCCGGGTGAGCGGTACTGGGAGAGCACACGCCCCGGGCGAGGCCGCCGCGCCGCACGGGCCGACGCGGTCGGCGACGCCCGGCGACTGGATCTCGGCGGCACCTGGCGGTTCCGCCTCGCGCCGACGGCCCGAGGGACCGGCGACGCGTTCGTCGAAGACGACTTCGACGATTCCGGGTGGGATGCCATGCCGGTTCCGTCCCACTGGGTGCTCGAGGAGTTCACGCCGCTCGCCGGGGGACCGGCCCGGTCCCTGCGCGGCACCGCCGAGGGGCCGCTGTACACGAACACCGCCTACCCGATCCCGCTCGATCCGCCGCGCGTGCCGGAGGAGAATCCCACCGGCGACTATCGCCTCGTGTTCGACCTCCCCGCCGACTGGGGCGCCGCGGTGCTGCGCTTCCACGGCGTCGACTCGTGCGCCAAGGTCTGGCTCAACGGCGTCGAGCTCGGCTGGTCTGCCGGCAGTCGCCTCCCGTTCGAGTTCGACGCCCCCGTGCGGCCCGGTCGCAATGTGCTGGCGGTCCGAGTGCACCGGTGGTCCGCCGGGACATACCTCGAGGATCAGGACATGTGGTGGCTGCCCGGCATCTTCCGCGAGGTCGAGCTGATCGAACGGCCGGAGCATGCGATCGACGACCACTTCGTGCATGCCGACTACGATCCGGCGACGGGCCGGGGCACCCTCCGCGTCGATGCGTCCATACCGGCCACGGTCGACATCCCGGAGCTCGGTATCCGCATGGCGGCGGGGGAGACGGCGTCGATCCTCGTCGAGCCGTGGAGTGCGGACATCCCGCGTCTTTACCACGGAACGCTGACGTCCGCGGGTGAGGTCGTCGAGCTCGCGGTCGGCTTCCGTCGCGTCGAGATCGTCGACGGGGTCTTCCGCGTCAACGGCCGGCCGGTCACATTCCGCGGGGTGAATCGGCACGAGCACCATCCCGATACGGGGCGGACGCTCGACCGGGACACGATGATCCAGGACATCGTGATGATGAAGCGCGCGAACATCGACGCGGTGCGCACCAGCCACTATCCGCCGCACCCGGAGTTCGTGCGGCTGTGCGACGAGTACGGACTGTGGGTCGTGCTCGAGGTCGACCTCGAGACGCACGGCTTCATCTATGCGGGGTGGGAGGGCAACCCGCCCGCCCGGCCGGAGTGGCGCGACGCGATCATGGACCGACTCGTGCGCACGGTCGAGCGCGACAAGAACCGCCCGAGCGTGGTGGTGTGGTCGCTCGCGAACGAGAGCATGACCGGTGAGGCCTTCTCGCACATGCGGCGGTGGCTCCAGGAGCGCGACCCGTCGCGCCCCGCGCTCTACGAGCGCGATCCGCGGTATCGGGACTCCGACTTCTACTCGCTCATGTATCCCTCGCTCGACCTGCTCGACCAGATCGGCCGTCGCGAGGAGCCGCGCGGAGGCCGGGTCAGCATGCACGGCATGGTGTTCGGCGAGCCGGGAGACGACGCACCGTCCGCCGCGGACGCGATCACCGATGCCGACGATGAGCGGCGCAGAGGGCTGCCCTTCCTGCTCGTCGAATACGCACACGCGATGGGCAACGGCCCCGGCTCGCTCCAGGACTACTGGAGCATCATCCGCCGGTACGACCGGCTCTGCGGTGCGTTCGTCTGGGAGTGGATCGATCACGGCTTCCACGTCACCGACGCGGACGGCGTGCGTACCCTCATGCACGGCGACGACGTCGACTACGAGCCCCGGGGCGGGCGGTTCGGACTCCATGGACTCGTGTTCAGCGATCGCACGCCGACGCCGGGCCTCGTGGAGCTCGCCAAGGCTCACGAGCCGGTCGCGATCACGATCGGAGACCGAGTGTGGATCGCGAATGAACGGCACAGTGCGGACACCTCCGACCTCGCCTTCCACTGGCGCATCGAGGACGACGGTGTCGTGCTCGCCTCGGGACCGCTGAGCGTCCCGGTCGTGCCCGCCGGCTCGACGGTCGAGGTCGCACCGCCGGAGGCGTTCGCCGCGGCATCCGGCCCGCTCGTCGTGCGGACCGTGGAGGCGGCGCTCGCCGCGGAGGCCTCATGGGCGCCGGCGGGCCACGTCGTGGCGTGGGGGCAGTCGGCGCCGGCGCCGGTCATGATGTCCCCGCCGGTCCCGCGCGGCGCGGCGCGCGCGCCGGCAGGCGAGGTGTCCGTCGGCGATGCCCGCTTCGACGGCGCGACGGGGCGCCTGCGAGCGTTCGGAGGGATCGAGGTCGACGGCCCCTGGCTGGACCTGCATCGCGCGCCGACGGAGAACGACCGGGGTCAGGGAGCGCTCAACAACGTGGCCGCGGTGTGGGGTGCGACCGGCATGAACCGGATGCTTCACCGCACCGACCGGGTCGCCCACGGCGACGGCTGGCTGCGCGCGGAGGGGCGGACCGCCCCGACGACGCATCCGCACGGCGTCGAGTGGTCGATGACCTGGGTTGCGGGCCACGACGCGCTCGAACTCGTGGTCGAGGTTGACTTCATAGGTCCGTGGGAGGACACCCCGTACATGGATCGCGATATCTGGGTGCCCCGGCTGGGCCTCCTCTTCGCGCTCCCGGGGAACCTCGATCGGGTCGAGTGGTTCGGTCGAGGCCCGGGCGAGACCTACGTGGATTCCTACGCGGGATCCCGGCTCGGCCGGTTCCGGTCGTCCGTCGACGACCTCCAGGTTCCCTACCCGGTGCCGCAGGAGAACGGGAACCACGTCCAGACGCGCTGGCTGCGCATCGGCTCGGCCGCCCAGGCGCTGCGGGTGGACGGCGACTTCGCGTTCACCGCGAGACGCTGGACGTCGCTGGACCTGGAGCGCGCGGACAAGCCGGCGCAGCTGCGTGACTCCGGTCTCGTGTGGCTCAACATCGACCATCGTCAGCAGGGTCTGGGCTCGGCTTCGGTCGGCCCGGCGCTCCCGGAGCGCTACCGGATCCCCCGGGAGCGCACCCGGTGGGGAGTGCGGCTCTCTCTTGGCTGAGACGCGGCCGCGCGGGGCTTGAGCGCCGCGCGCTGCCGCGCCACGCCGGGCTCAGCGACCGAGCGCTTCGACGTCCGTGAAGAGCGCGTCGCGCCCGACCTGCCCTCCCTTGAGGAGCAGCTCGAGGCCATCGATCACCGGGTCATCGGCGTGCGCTCGCAGCAGCACGATGTTGCCCTCCGGGTTCGCGGCGATCGAGAGCGATCCGACACCGAGGAGGCGCGTCACGCGGCTCGAGGTGTCTCCGCCGCAGACGATGACGCGGCGCCCGACGCCCGCCTGGACGGCCCGCCGGACCACACCGGCGGCGGCCTCGGCGATCGCCTCCAGCGGCGCACGGCCGTGCGCGCTCGCGTCGACGTCGTCGGAGGTGAGCACGACGCTCCGGCCCGATCGGAGCGCAGACGCGACGACAGCGGCGGCCGCGTCGGTCCCCTCCTCGCCCAGCACGAGAGGCCGGACCAGCCAGCCCGCGGCGGCCGCGGCGTCTGCCTGCCGGCGGGTCTGCGCGGATCGGCTGCCCGAGACGACCAGTACCGGGCCGGTCTCGCCCGTGGCCATGGGGATGGGGCCCTCGCCGCCCGGTGCGGCGGCGGCGACCCCGTGGGAGAGCCCGCCGGACCCGATCGCGAACACCGGCGGGGCGAGTGCGCCCAGCGCGGCTCCGACCGTGACGAGGTCGTCATCGGTGAGGGCGTCGAGCACCAGCGCCGCCTCGCCGGCGGCGGCGAGGCGGCCGGGCAGGTCGCCGTACGAGGTGAGCGGGATCGAGCCGATCGGCAGGGAGGTCTGGCGCCCGATGTGCACCGCGAGATCGGCCTCGGTCATCGGCGTCGACGGATGGTTCGACATCGTCGGCTGCCGGTCGAGGCGATGGATCACACCCTGCTCGGCCGCGAAATGCTGGCCGAACACGGTGTGGCGGCCGAAGTCGGGCTGGGCGAACAGCATCGGCACGGCGCGCTCTCCGAATCGTTCGCGGGCGAGCTCGATGACGCGGCCGAGGCTTCCCACGTCGGGTGCGGAGTCGGCGGTCGAGCAGGCCTTGTACTGCACGAGGTCGGGTGCCAGGCAGGCGAACACCTCGAAGACGGGGCGAACCTCCGCGTCCATCTCCGCCGGTGCCAGGGACCGTGCGATTCCGGCGATGCCCACCACGTCGACCGCGGATGCCGCGGCGGTCAGCACCGCGGCATCCGGAAGTCCGACGAACAGGCGTCCCGACCAGCCGCGCCGCGCGAACTGCAGGAGGGCGTCGACGCTCCCGGTGAAGTCGTCGCCGTAGAACGCGGCGCGCAGCTCAGACACGGACGGGACCGAACAGCTCTGTCGCGCGCCGCAGAGGCTCCGAGGCGGCCAGCGCCGCTCCCGGCGATTCCCCGCTCTCGGCCGACGCCCACGCGGCACGCATGCTCGCGACTCCCGCGGCCGCGCCGTCGGGATGCCCGTGGATGCCGCCCCCCGCCAGCACGAGGAGGTCGGTCGTGCGCACGGCGTCGTAGGTGGCGTGCGCCAGGCCGCCCCACTGGCCGCTGGAGAGCACCGGGACGGTCGAGGTGAGGCCGAGCAGCGGCTCGCGCACCGCCGCGATGGAGTCGAGCACCTGAGCGTCGGACTCGTAGAACTTGTTGCTGATGCCGTTCGTGTGCAGATGATCGGCCCCGGCGAGCCGGGCGAGCTTCTGCCAGGCGCGGAAGGCGATCCCGACCTGCTCGGAGCGGGCGATCGCGCCGAGCATCGCGCGGTGGCCGTGGATCGGCACCTCCGCGTGGCCGCGCAGGAATTCCAGTCCTGCGAGCCCCACCATGTTGATGCACGCCATGACGCACGTGCCGCCGGCTGCCACCACGAGGTCGTGGTTGGCCTCGAGCCGGCCGATGTCGTCGGTGATGTTGAACGCGTACATGGGCTTGACACCGGTGCGATCGGCGTGGCGCTCGAGCACGGGCATGACCGCGCGCACCCGCTCGTACAGCGGCGCGCTCGGTCCGTTCCCCTGGAGCTCGTCGTCCTTGATGAAGTCGATGCCGGCGGCGGCCAGTTCGCCCACCACCTCGGCGAGCTCATCGGGCCGCAGCCCGATCGACGGCTTCACGATCGTGCCGATCATCGCCCCGGTCGGTCGCGAGATCAGACGCCGCGTGCCCTCGACCCCGAACCCCGGCCCCGCGTAGCGATCGGCGAACGCGGGCGGCAGATCGAGGTCGATGAGGCGGATCGCGGCGAGTTCCTTGAGCTCGAACAGGTTGCCGGCGACGGCCGCGAGGAGATTCGGGATGCTGGGGCCGAAGTTGTCGAGCGGGAAGCGCAGCTTCAGCCGCGCCCGTCGGCGCAGCGCGGGGTCGCCGATCGTTCCGGGCAGCGGCCCGGCGTCGGTCAGTGGGAGTTCCTCCAGGCTCGCTACCTGAGCCGCGAAGCGTGCGCGCACGTCGTCGGACTCTCGCTCGACTCGGACGAATGTGCCGGTGGACTGTTCTCCCGCGAGCACCTCGGCCGCGCGGGCGAGGGGGAGGGAGGTCTCGATGATGTACGTCGCGACGACGTGCTGGCTGCTCATGCCCGTCACCACCTCACCACACCACCGGGAGCCACACCGACATCTCACCGGCACCGCGGTTCCCCCACGCGAAGTACGGCACGAGGCGGCCGCGGACCGTGTCGATGTCGGCTTCCCCGATGTCGTCGTACAGCGCGTCCTCGTCGGCATCCGGGATACGCACGAAGTCGCCCTCGAGCGCGATCACGCGGTGACCGGCGACTTCCGCTTCGATGGTGGCGAGTTCGGTGCCGCGGCGGAACGCCACCTGCTCGAGCGTGACGCCCGCGGGCAGGTCGGCCGATTCCAGCGCGTACACGACGGGACCGCGCTGGATCGCGACCTGGTTCGTGACCTCCTCGGCGAGCCGGTGGGCGCGCAGAACGCGGATCGGCATCGGCAGCGTGAGCTCGACGACATCGCCGACGGCCCATTCGCGCTCGATCGCGACGTAGGCGCCGGATGCCGGTGCCGGCAGCCGCTCGCCGTTCACCGCGAGCGCGGCATCCCGAGTCCAGGCCGGCACGCGCAGGTGCACCGGGAAGCCGCCGCCGTGCGCCTCGATCACCGTGAAGACGATGCGGCCGTCCCACGGGTAGTCGCTCTCCTCGGCCAGCGCGAGTGCGCGGCCGTCGTCCGTGGTGAAGCTCAGCTCGCTGCCGCCGTACTGGTGGACGTAGAGTCCGTCGTCGCCGATGGAGGCGGCGCGCTCGTGGAACCGCGCGAGCGTGCGGGCGATGTTCGGTGGGCAGCAGAAGCAGGTGAGGTAGCGCTGACGCAGTCGCTCGTCGGACGGCGGCGGAGGCGGAACGACCGGCTGGCCGGTGTCTCCGGGTCGGCGGAGCGGGTAGGGGAGATCCCGCACCTGCCGGAGCGCGTTCGTGTAGAAGTACTCGGAACCGTCGAGGCTGATGCTGGCGAGAAGGCTGTTGTAGGCGATCTGCTCGATCGTGTCGGCGTAGCGGGGGTCGCGGGTGAGCGAGAGCATCCGCTCGCCCCAGAAGATCATTCCGATGTTCGCGCACGACTCCGCGTGGGCGGTGGTGTTCGGCAGCTGGTAGGCGCGGCCGTACGCCTGGTGCACCCGGCTGATCTCGCGCTGCCACGGATACCCGTCGGGCGAGGCGCCGTCGTAGAGCGCGCCGCAGCCGCCGGTCAGGTAGAGCTTGGTGTCGACGACGTCCGCCCACAGCTTCTCGAGCACCGCCTGCAGCTCGGCGTCCCCCGTCTCGGACACGAGATCGGCGAGGCCCGCGTAGAGGTAGTTCGCGCGCACGGCGTGGCCGGCGACGACCGTCTGCTCCCGCACGGGCACGCGATCCTGGTTGTCGTCGCCGCCCTGGAAGTCGTCGCGCACCTTCACGAACGCCTCGGCGAGGCGCAGGTACTGCTCGTCGCCGGTGGCGCGGTACAGCTCGATGACCGCCATGTAGTGGGACGGGCAGATGGCGCTGCGGGCGAGCTCGAGCGGCTTCTCCGTCGCCAGGGTCCACAGGAAGCGGGCAGCGCCCTTCGCGGCATCCAGGAGCGTGAGGGAACCGGTCACCTGGTGGTGGCGCACCCCGGCCGTGATCAGGTGCCCGAGGTTGTAGGTCTCGAAGTTGAACCGGTCGGCCAGGGCCACAGCGGCTTCGCTGTTGCGCTCCGAGATGAAGGTGGGCGTGTGGAGATAGCCGTCTTCGCGCTGCACCGACGCGATCAGCTGCGCCAGTTCTTCGAGCTGCGCGGCGAGTTCGGGATCGGGATCGGTCTCGAGGCGCGCGACGGCCGCCTCGAACCACTTGTAGAAGTCGCCGTCCATGAACGGCGGCCCGATGTGCTCGCCCTGTTCGAGCCCGGCCGCCAGACGGAAGTTCCGCAGGCCCGGGCTGACTGCGGGGTCGGCGAGCGAGTCGTAGATCGAGGGGATGGTCACGTCTCGCGTGCGATCGTGCACCTCTCCCCAGAAGCCTCGCGCCCAGCGCGCGTGCGTGGCGTCGAGCGGGCGGAGTGAGGCCCGATGCGCTGTCGTGGCGGGCATGGAGTGGTCCTTCCGAGTGCCGTTCAGTCTCTCGCCGGGGAAGTTCCCCGGCAACCGGAGCGGGTCTTCTGCGACCCGTTGCGGAGGGTTCGTGCGACCGCATCCATCGCGGCCACATCTCGATTGAGCCACAAAGTGAATAGAATTTCAACCCTGACTGTTGACACAGAAACGATTCATCCGTACTGTCGCTGTCGTACCCGCCACACCCATGGCCGTCGTCAAGGAGGACGCTATGAACACCCGCAGCCACCGCCGCTCCGTCGCGGCGATCGGTATTGCCCTCGCCGCAGTGATGCCCCTCGCCGCCTGCGCCGGGGGCGGCTCGAGCTCGTCCGGCGACGGCTCGGGCGACGGCACCGATCCCGAGGCCTTCACCGTCATGACCGCCAACGAGAACCCGGTTCTCGAAGAGCAGCTGACCGCACTCGCCGAGGGCGCGTGCGAGGCCGAGAACGAGGCGCTGCCTCTGGAGCACCAGAAGGTCGCCCAGGCCGACACCGTGCAGAAGGTGACGCTCCTGGCCTCCCAGGGCGCGCTCCCCACGCACACGATCGCCGGCACCGCCCTCATCCGCCCGGACGGCGACCTCAACGCCGCCGGCCTCGTCGGCGACCTGAAGGCCGCGCTGGAGGGCTCGGGCGCCTGGGAGAACGTGCTGCCCGCCGCGGCATCCACCGTCGAGCAGGTCTACGGCGGCATGTACTCGATGCCGTACCAGTACAACATCGAGGGGATCTGGTACAACAAGCAGATCCTCGCCGACAACGGCGTCGAGGAGCCCCAGACCTGGGATGAGTTCGTCGACGCCTCGCAGACGCTCCTCGATGCCGGAGTCGTCCCGATGACCGAGGCCGGTGCCAACGGCTGGCCGCTCACGCGTCTCATGGGCATGTACATCTTCCGCAACGTCGGACCCGAGGCGATGGCAGCCGTCCGCGACGGCGACTCCGAGCTCACCTCGGCCGACTACGTCGCCGGCGCCCAGGCGCTCGCCGACTACGCGGCCGCCGGCTACTTCGGCGAGGGCTTCTCCACGCGCGACGGAGACACCTCGTCGAACATGTTCCTCACGGGCAAGGCCGCGATGACCTACGACGGATCGTGGTTCCTCAGCGCGATCAACGACCCCGAGCGCAACCAGATCGGCGAGGACAACATCGGCTTCATGCCGTTCCCCGCTGTCGACGGCGGCGCCGGATCGATCGACCAGTACGCCGCGAACGCCGGCGCCCCGATGATCATCAACGCCGAGCAGTTCGGTCCCAAGGTGGTCGACTGGATCAGCTGCATCGCCGAGAACTACGGGCAGCAGGCGCTGCAGTCCGCGGGCGTGATCTCGGGCTTCGAGGTGAACGGCGAGGTCACCGACATCCCGACTAACACCGCCGCCATCCAGGAGCGCATCGCGGGCATCGACGAGACCGTGCTGTGGTTCGAGGCCCTCATGGACTCGCAGAGCAACTCGCTCGCGTCGACCAATGTGACCCTGCTGACGACCGGGCAGATGTCCCCCGAGGACTACATGACCGAGCTCCAGGCGAGCATCGACGGCAACCGCTGAACCGTCAGCGCCGGCCTCCCGGGCCTAGGCTCGGGAGGCCGGCACACACAGAGAAAGCAGTTCGCAGATGAACTCGATCTTCGGAGATCGGAAGACGATCTTCATCCTGCTGGCCCCGGCGCTCCTGCTGTACACGCTCCTCAAGGTCGTGCCCGTCGGCTGGTCGCTCGGACTCTCGTTCTTCGAGGGCAACACCCTCCGCGGGTTCGAGTGGGTGGGCCTCGAGAACTTCGCCACCTTCTTCACCGACCCCGCGGCGCTCCAGTCGATGTGGGTGAGCGTCTTCTTCGCCATCGTCGCGACGGTCCTGCAGGTCGCCCTCGGCTACGCGCTCGCGCTGCTCTACGTCTTCGTCCTGCGCAAGGGGTCGACCATCGTCCGGACGTTCGTGTTCTTCCCGACGGTCCTCCCGACGGTCGCCGTGGCGCTGCTGTTCCGCAGCTTCGTCGCCGTCGGCGAGAACCAGGGGCCGGTCAACGACATCATCAACTTCTTCGGCGGCGACAGCGTCGAAGTGCTGGCATCCACCGTCGGCACCATGACGACGGCGATCGTGATGACGCTGTGGAGCTCGATGGGCTTCTACGCCATCCTGCTTTACGCGGGTCTGCTCGACATCCCCGAGGAGATCATCGAGTCGGCGCGCCTCGACGGAGCGAACGGCCTGAAGCTCGTCCGCCACATCGTGCTGCCCCTTTCGCTGCCGATCCTGCTCTCCTCGATCATCTTCAGCCTCAACGCCACGCTCAAGGTGTTCGACAGCCTCCTCGCGCTCAACGGCGGCGGGCCGGGCACCTCGACCGCTCCCATGACCCTGTACATGTACCGCACCGCCTTCGAGTTCGCCGAGTACGGCTACGGCTCGACGATCGCCGTGATCCTCACCGCGCTGTGCCTGGTCTTCACCCTGGCGATCTTCCGATCGTCGCGCCGGAAGGCGGAGGTCTGATCATGACGATGACGCAAGCCGACCCGATGTACACGGTCGCCACCCCCACGGTCCACAAGCCCCGTCCCGGTCGCGCGCGCCGCACCGCCCTGAAGGCGCTGCGCCGCCTGCCCGTCTGGATCGTCGTCGCGGTCCTCATGATCGTGGTGCTCTATCCGCAGGTGTGGATGGTCCTCGGGTCGTTCAAGACGCAGTCGGAGTTCCTCTCCAACCCCGCGCTGTCGCTGCCCGAGACCTGGCAGTTCGACAACTACGTCACGGCGCTCACGAACGGCAACGTCGCTCGCAACTGGCTCAACAGCATCCTGGTGACGATCCCGTCGGTGCTGTTCATCGTCTTCATCGGCGTCGCGGCCGGCTACGCGCTCGAGGTGATGATCTGGAAGGGCCGCAACGGCGTGCTCCTCTATATCCTCGCGGGCATCATGGTGCCCGGGCAGATGATCCTAGTGCCGCTGTTCATCACCTACTTCCGGATCGGCATCACCGACACGCTGTGGCCCCTGATCATCACCTACACGGTGATGGGTCTGCCTCTGACGACCTTCCTCATGGCGACCTACTTCCGGTCGGTGCCGAGGGAGATCTTCGAGGCGGCGACGGTCGACGGCTCCGGACCGCTGCGGTCCTTCTTCGTGATCGGCATCCCGATGATGAAGAACGCGATCCTCACGATCGGGCTCGTCCAGTTCTTCAGCGTCTGGAACGATCTGCTGATCGCGCTGACCTTCACGACCCGGCCCGAGCTGGCAACGATCCAGGTGGGTCTGCTCAGCCTCTCGGACGAGTATGGTTCGACGCAGTACGGGCCGCTGTTCGCCGCGGTGAGCATCAACATCCTGGTGCTGCTGGTGCTGTTCCTGGCACTCAACAAGAAGATCATGGCCGGCATGGCCGGCGGCGCGCTGAAGGGCTGAACCGTGACCACCGCACCCCGCATCGCATTCCTCCACACCGGAGCCGTGAACATCGCTCCGTTCGGTGCGCTCGCGGCCGAGCTCCTGCCGGGGGCGGTCGTCGTGAACTATCTCGACGACCGGATCGTCGCGGATCTCGGCGACGCCGCGCGCGCCGACTCGGTGCCCGAGCGCATCGACGACCTGGTCAAGGCAGCCGCTGCGGGGGGAGCGGATGCCGTCATGTTCACGTGCTCGTCGATCTCCGAGCTCGCCGCGCCCGCCGCCGAGGCTGCGGGCGTGCGCGTGCTCCGGGTCGATGAGGCGATGGCCGATGCCGCGGTCGCGGCCGGCCGTCGCATCCGGGTGCTCGCCACCCTGGCGACCACGTGCCGTCCGACCCTCGGTCTGCTCGAGGAGCGGGCCGCCCTCGCGGGGGCGGAGCCCGAGTTCACCAGCGAGGTCATCGATGGAGCCTTCGCGGCCGTGTCCGGCGGTGATCGTGCCACGCACGACCGCCTGGTCGCGGCCGCGATCGAGCGGGGTGCCATGGACGCCGAGGTGATCGTGCTCGCGCAGGCGTCCATGGCGTCCGCCGCCGAGGCCGTGACGGTCTCGGTGCCCGTGCTCACCAGCCCCCGACTCGGGGTCGAGCGACTCGCCGAGACGCTCTCCGCCTGACGATTCCGCCGCTGCGGAGGCTCAGCGCTCGGCGAGCTTCTCGGCCGTCGTGAGGTCGGTCACCAGGGCGGTCACCCAGCCGCCCGCCAGCGCGCCGTGGATCGCCTCGAGCTTGCGTGCGCCGCCGGCGATCCCGACGCGGCGCGGGATCCGCAGCAGATCATCCACGGGGATCGCGATGATGCGGTCGTCGAGGTCGCCGCGCACCTGAGAGCCGTCCGCACGGAAGATGCGGTGGCAGATGTCGCCGACGGCGCCGTCCGCCATGAGCGAGCGTCGTTCGGCGTCCGAGAACGCGTTTCCGCTCTCAGCCAGCACGTCGCTCGGCTCGATGCTCCCGATTCCCATGATCGCCATGGTCAGTTCGCGCCAGCGCTGCTGCACCTCCTGCATCGAGGGATCGGTGAGCAGGCTGTCGCGGATGCCGGCTCCGGCGACGATCCCCGGTGCCTGGACGTACACGGGCTCGGCGCCCAGGATGCTGCCGAGCTCGCCCAGGATGCGGTGGGAGTGGCTCTGCACCTCCGGGGAGCCGACTCCGCCGAGCAGCTGTACGACCTCCGTCGCGCCACGCACCTGGAACGGGCGCATGCGATCGATCATCGCGAGCACGGTCTGGCTCCACGACGAGACGCCGATCCGGTCGTTGCCCGACAGCGAAGCCTCGAGGTATGCGGCGGCGCCGGCGCCGATCGATGCGAGCGTCTCGCGCTCGTCGGCGTCGGCGTCCACATCGACCACGACCGCCTCGGCGATGCCGTATCGCTGCTCGAGCTCCTCTTCGAGCTCGGCATAGACGCCGGGTGCGACGGTGACGATGGTGCGGACGATGCCCGTGGCCTCGGCGCGCTTGAGCAGTCGCGAGACCTTGGCCTGGGAGATGGAGAGCGCGGTCGCGATGTCCGCCTGTCGGATGCCGCGCTCGTGGTACATGCGGGCGACCTTCGTGATGAGGCGCAGCTGGCCGTCCTGGGGTCGCGTGAATCGACTCGTGGGCACGGGCTCTCCGATCGTCGGCGATGCGGTGGGCCGGGAATCGGCGGCATTGACATTCGCTTACGAAAGGATATTCACTTCGGCGGGGGAACGCGAGTGTCACACCCATCATCGCCCCTGGCCTGTGCATGTGATTGCACACTAGAATGAATATGCAAATCCGGTCGAGAAGAACCGGACACCTCGAGGATGCGGAGTCGAACGATGATCGTCGGAGTCACCGGAAGCGGCGGCAAGCTCGGGCGCGCGACGGTCGATCGGCTGCGCGCGGACGGGCATGAGGTGATCGGCTTCGACCTGACGGGTGCCCCCGGCCCGGGATTCACGCGCGTCGATCTGTCCGACTACGGTCAGACCCTCGACGCCCTCCTCGGAGTGACGGCGCGCCACGGCGGCCTCGACGCGATCGTGCATCTCGCCGCCATCCCGGTGAACGGGCTCGTGCCCGACGCGGCGACGTTCCAGAACAACGTGACGGTGAGCTTCAACGTGCTCTTCGCCGCACATCGCGCGGGGATCCGCACGGCCGTGTCGGCATCGAGCATCACCGCGATGGGCTTCCCCTTCGACGAGGCGCCGCCCGCCCTGCCCGTCGACGAGACGTACACGAGCGCCAACAACACCTACGGCCTGGGGAAGGTGGTCGAGGAGGCACTGGCTGCGCAGCTGGTGCGCTGGGGCGACGGGATGTCGATCACGGCGCTCCGCTTCACCAACGTGGTCGCGGCCGACGAGTACGGCACCTTCGCGCGCGCAGCCGACCCCGGATATCGGCGGGACCTCATCGGCTCGTGGATCGATGCCCGCGACGGTGCGACGGCGATCGCCCTGGCCCTCGCGGCGGCGGAGCCCGGATTCGAGGTATACAACGTCGCGGCGCCCGAGTCCGGCAACGCGCGGCCGACGAGGGAGCTCGCCGCCCTGTGGTTCCCCGGCACAGCGGTCGACGACGACCTCGGGGAGTACGAGTCGCTGATGTCCACCCGAAGGATCCGGGAGCGGCTCGGGTTCGAGGCAGCGCACGACTGGCGCACCGCCTGATCCGCGATCGCGTCCCCCCGCCCACCGACAGCTTCATCCCCGGAGGACCCGCATGACCGCCCCGCACCAGATCGTCGAGCTCGTCTTCGAAGGACCGGAGGTGCCGATCCCCGCCACCCGCACGCCGATGACCGCGTTCGTGCGCGCCGGCGGCGGAGCTGAACGCGCCGTCCAGGGATTCTGGGACGGCGGCCGCCGCTACCTCGTGCGGTTCCTGCCGGAGGAGCCGGGTACGTGGTCCTGGCGGACCGAGAGCGAGGATGCCGCGCTCGACGGCCTCACCGGCGAGGTCGAGGTCGCCGGCGCCGCCGCGGGGGACCATGGTGTCGTGCGCGTCGCACACCGGTTCCACTTCGCTCACGCTGACGGCACACCCTTCCGGCCGGTCGGCGCGACCGCGTACAACTGGCTGCACCAGGACGAGCCGCTGTTCACGCAGACCGTGGACGAGATCGCGGCGGCGGGGTTCAACAAGCTGCGGTTCATGGTCTTCCCGCAGGGCGGCGGGTACGTCGAGCACGTTCCCGCGCTGATGCCGTTCGAGAAGACCGACGGGCGGTACGACGTGAGCCGGCCGGTGCCCGCCTTCTTCCAGCGCCTCGACCGCGCCGTCGAGATGCTCGGGGCTCGTGGCATCCAGGCCGACGTCCTCATCTACAACGCGTACGACCGTGGGCAGTTCGGGTTGAACGAGTTGACCGAGGAGGAGGACGCCGCCTACCTGCGCTACCTCGTCGCGCGCCTCTCGGCCCACCCGCATGTGTGGTGGTCGCTGTGTAACGAGTACGACCAGCTCGACCGTCCCGAGGAGCGCTGGGATCGCATCGGTGCGCTCCTGGCCGAGATCGACCCGCACGACCACCTCCGATCGATCCACAACTGGGAGGAGATCTACGACAACAACCAGTCGTGGGTCACCCACGCGTCGATCCAGAACGGGTCGGCGACGACCGACTTCGGCCGCGCCTCGCTCTATCGGGACGTGTGGCGCAAGCCCGTGGTGCTCGACGAGATCAAGTACGAGGGCGACATCCCGGAGCGCTGGGGGAACATCGCCGCGGAGCAGCTCGTGCACCAGTTCTGGATCACGACCGTGGCGGGCTGCTACGCATCGCACGGCGAGAGCTTCGCGATTCCGAGCGGCAGCCTCCACATGGTCGAGGGCGGCCGACTGCGGGGGCGGTCGCCGCAGCGCCTCGCCTTCCTCCGCCGCATCCTGGAGGAGCTGCGGATCCCCGGCCTCGATCCCATCGACAAGTGGGATGATCCCGCCCATGTTGCCGGACGCGCGCGGGATCAGTATCTGCAGTACCTCGGACGGTCGGCGCCCGCGCAGTGGACGTTCCGCCTGCCGCAGGGGAGCGGCGGAGTGCCGCTCGAGGTCGGCGACCGGTTCGAGGTCGACGTCATCGACACGTGGGGCATGACGGTGACGCCCGCGGGCCGCACGTTCACACTCGACGACGTGCGGCGCAACGACGCCTTCGCGACGGCGGATGCCGCGCTCGCCCTGCCCGAGGGCGAGGCGATCGCGCTGCGGATCACCCGGGTGCGCTGATGACGACCACCGCCCCGCGCCGGCGCATCGACCGGCTCGCGCACTGGCGGCGGGGACCGCGGCTCGGCTCGGCGTACTACAACGAATACCTGCCCGATCCTTCGCGGCTCGCGATCGATCTGCAGCTGATGCGCGAGGCGGGGCTCTCCGTCATCCGGGTGGGCGAGTCGGTGTGGTCGACATGGGAGCCCCGTGAGGGCGTATTCGACCTCGAGTGGCTCACCCCCGTGCTCGACGGCGCGGCCGATCACGGGATCGACGTGATCCTGGGCACGCCGACGTACGCCATTCCGCCGTGGCTGCAGGTGAAGCATCCCGAACTCGCCGTGGTGCGCCGAGACGGGTCGCCGGTGCCGTGGGGTGGGCGGCAGGAGGTCGACTACACGTCGGAGCTGTTCCGCGGGTACGCGCGGCGGGTGATCGAGACGGTCGTCGGCCGGCACGGCCGGCACTCTGCCCTCGTGGCCGTCCAGCTCGACAACGAAGCGGGCCTGCATCTCATCCACAACGAACAGCTCGTCGCGCGGTTCCGGGGCTGGGTGGCCGACAGATTCGAGACGCCGGATGAGCTCAACCGGGCGTGGGGCCTGGCCTACTGGTCGCACCGCATCTCCTCCTTCGACGAGCTCTGGGCGCCCGCAGGCAACACGACGCCCGCCTATGATCTGGCGTGGCGGAGGTTCCAGGCTGAGCAGACGACCGCTTACCTCGCGTGGCAGGCGGAGGTCGTCCGTCCGCTGGTCGCTGAGACCACGGCTCTCACGACCTGCATCGCCTACGGCCGCCCCGCGATGGACGACGTCGCCGTCGGCGCGACCCTCGATATCGCCGGCGGCAACGCCTACGCGATCGCGCAGGACGCCCTGCAGCTCGAGAGGGAGGGAGCGGGCGACCAGTGGTTCGCCGACGACGTTCCGCAGCTCGTGCTCCTGGCCGACCGCATGCGCGGGTCGCGCCAGGAGCCGTTCCTCGTCACGGAGACCGGCGCCGCATCGATCGGCGCCGCCCACCAGACGCGCCCGCCGTACGCCGGTCAGCTCGGCCAGACCGCCTGGCTGCTGGCATCGCGCGGCGCGCGCCTGGTGTCGTACTGGCACTGGCACACGCTGCACTCGGGATGGGAGTCGCACTGGGGAGGGATCCTCGGCCACGACCTCCGCCCGGGCCGCATCCACGGCGAGATCGCCGATATCGCCGCCCAGTTCGCCGCAGCCGAGGACTGGCTCGCCGATGCCGTGCCCGATGCGCAGGTCGCGATCCTCTCGTCGCGCGACGCGGAATGGATGATGGACTTCGAGCCTCCGCTCGCCCGGGCCGACGGCTCGGCTGATCCGCGCTCGTTCGCGCGGATCCAGCGCTCGTTCGCGCGCGCGGTGCTGGATGCCGGGCTTCAGGCGGGCGTCGTCGACGAGCGTCAGCTCCCCGACGCGACCGCGATGCTCGCGCGGTTCCCGATCGTCGTCGCTGCGGGACTGTTCTGTCTCGCCGATCGAACGATGGACGTGCTCGTCGAGTACGTGAGGCGCGGCGGGGTGCTCATCCTCGGACCGCGCACGGGCGTCGCCGACGGCCTCGGGCGCGTGCGGTCGGTGACGGCGCCGGGGGTGCTGCGTGCGGCGGCCGGGGTGCGACACGACGAGTTCGCCGCGCTCTCCGGCGAGATCGCTCTGCGCGGTTCGGGGCCGCTCGAGGGGGTCGAGGGCGTCGCGTCGGGCTGGATCGACGGGCTCGTTCCGGAAGGCGGTGAGGTGGTGGCCGGCTACCGGCACCCCCATTACGGACGGTTCGCCGCCGCGGTCGCACATTCCTTCGGGGAGGGGCGCGTGCTCACGGTCGGCACGATCGCGGATCGGGCCATGCTCGCACGCCTCCTCGCGGCCGTCGCCCCGGCGCCGGATCCCGCCCCGCCGGTCGCCGGGCTCGCAGGCTCGATGACCGCGCACTCCCTCATCGGACCCCGCGGGCGCGTGTGGGTGCTGCACAACTGGTCGCCCCATCCGTCGTCGGTGACGACGGCGCGGGCGGCGCAGGATCTCCTCCACGGCGGGCGGGCATACCCGAGCGGGGAGACGGTGACGCTCGGGCCGTGGGCGGTCGCCGTGTGGGCGGACTCGGCGCTCGCCTGAGCGGCGCTCGTTTCACGCGCCCGTATGGGACGGCTATCGCTGAACCGCGAAGGTGCGGGTGTGCCGGCCGGGGACGAGATCCTCGTCACCGTGACCCTCGATGTCGATGACAGCCGTGGTGCCGATCGGAACCTCCAGGTCCACATGCAGGCCGTCGTCGTCGAGACGCCAGGCGATGGCCGCGTCGCCGTACGGCGTGCGGTGCCGCGCCGACGCGTGGGTGAGTCCGCCGCCCGGACGCGGGGCGAAGCGGATGCGGCGATAGCCCGGCCCATCCGGGGCGAGCCCCGCGACCACCCGGTGCAGCCAGTCGGCGACCGCCCCCAGCGCGTAGTGGTTGAACGAGGTCATCGTCCCGGGATTGACCGAGCCGTCGGGGAGCATCGAGTCCCAGCGCTCCCAGATCGTGGTGGCGCCCATGGTGACCTGGTACAGCCACGAGGGGCATCCCTCCTCGAGCAGCAGGTCGTACGCCGTCGCGAGCCGGCCGTTCGCACTGAGGGCGTCGGACACGAGCGGCGTGCCCACGAAGCCCGTCGCGATGCGGTTGCCCTCGGCGTGGACGAGGTCGGCCAGTCGCGTGGCGGCGGCGGCGCGGAGCTCCGACGGCATGAGGCCGAACTGGAGTGCGACCGCGTAGGCGGTGGGGGCGTCGCTGGTCATGGTGCCGTCGGAGCCGATGTACGCCGCGGCGAAGGCGTCGCGCACCTCGTCGGCGAGCCGACCGTACGACTCGGCGTGCTCGGACTCGCCGAGCACCGCGGCCATGCGTGCGACCAGCCGCGCCGACAGGGCGAAGTACGCGCCGGCAACGAGGTGGCGGTCGGCGCGGGCATCGGCGGGATCCTGCGGGGGCGCGGCCGGGTCGAGCCAGTCGCCCAGCTGGAACCCGGTGTCCCACAGGCGCGACGGGCCCGCGATCTCGGATTGGAGGTCCACCCACGCCCGAGCGCTGTCGAACTGCGCGCGCAGCACCCCGGCATCCCCGAACCGGGTGAACAGCGTCCAGGGGACGACGGTGGCGGCATCCCCCCACGCCGCCCCCGGCCGCTGCGGTGTCCACATGCGGTCGGAGGGGATGACGGGAACGAACCACGGCACGGTGCCGTCGGGCAGCTGCTCGGCGGCGAGATCGCGCAGCCAGCCGGCGAGCATGCCCGAGCAGTCGTAGAGGTACGACGCGGTCGGCGCGAAGACCTGGATGTCACCGGTCCAGCCCAGACGCTCGTCGCGCTGCGGGCAGTCGCTCGGGATGTCGACGAAGTTGCCGCGCATGCCCCAGACGACGTTCTCGTGCAGCCGGTCGACGAGCGGGTTCGAACACGTGAACCAGCCGGTCCGCTCGAGGTCGGTGTGCAGCACCCGCGCTACCAGCCCGCCGTCGGCCACGGCCCGGTGCAGATCGCCCGGCCAGCCGTCGACCTCGACGTAGCGGAAGCCGTGGTACGTGAAGCGGGGCTCCCACTCCTCGCCCTCAGGGCGCCCGGCGAACGTGTACACGTCGGTCGATGTCGCATCGCGCAGCGGGCGGGTGTAGAGCTCGCCGTCCTGGAGCACCTCGGCCGTCCGCAGCGTCACCGTGGTGCCCGGCGCGGCGGTGGCGCGCAGGCGCACGACGCCGACCAGGTTCTGACCGAAGTCCAGCACGACGCGACCGGTCGGAGTGGTGAGCACCTCGACGGGGGAGACCTCCTGGGTCACCCGCACCGGCGGCGCCGTCGGGGCGACGAGGGTGGCGGGGTCACGGCGGCGCAGCTGCACCCGCCCCCACTCGCGGTCGTCGAAGCCCGGAGACGACCAGCCCGGCCGTTCCTGCCGAGCGTCGTAGGTCTCGCCGTCGTAGATCCCGGAGGTGAGGATGGGGCTGGATGCCGCGCGCCAGGACGTATCCGTGGCGACGGTCTCGCGCGTGCCGTCGGCGTACGTGAGCTCGAGCTGCCCGATGAAGGACTGGTCGTCGCCGTAGACGTTGCGGAACCCGCCACGCCAGCCCAGACGCCCGCGGTACCAGCCGTCGCCGAGCCACGCGCCGATCGCGTTGGCGCCCTCGCGGATGAGATGGGTGACGTCGTACGTGTAGTACCGGAGCCGTTCGCGGTAGACCGTCCAGCCCGGCGACAGCACGTCATCGCCGACACGGACGCCGTTGATCTCCGCCTGGTACAGCCCGTGAGCCGTCGCATACAGGCGCGCGCGGACCAGGCCCGGTCCCGCGGCGAACTCCCGCCGCACGAGCATCGGGCGGCGCGTGTCGGTGAGCGGGTTCTCGTTCTCGATCGATCCGATCGGCCCGGCCGTCCACTCCGACAGGTCGAGCAGGCCCGCTTCCACTGTCGCGGGCGCCGAGTACGCGCTCCACGCGCCGTCGGCGCCGCGCACCGCGATGCGCACATCGGCCCGTTCACGGGATGCGAGTGCGGGGGCGGGCCACGGCACGAGCACCTGATCGCCGCCCTCGACCTCGTAACGATCGGTGGCGTCGCCGCGGACGATCGCGACGCGATATGCCGTGGCGGTCCATCCGGCCGGGGCGGACTCGACGACCCACGAGAGGCGGGGCCGCGGCTCGCCGATTCCCCGCGCCTCGCGGTGGTGCTCGAATCGGGGGGCGGACACGGTGAGCGTCATCGGATTCTCCGGTCTCGTCGGCAGCAGCGCCGACTCCCGCCGACGCATGAGGGGATCAGGCGGTGAGGGAGATCGCCGCGTGGCTGAAGGAGGCGACGACGGCTTCCGCCGTGCCGTGGGGCGTGTGCGCCACGATCCGCCGGGGGCGCTCGTCGAGGTTGGCGAGGAGGACCGTCGTGCGATCGTCGCGGAAGGCCCCGATCGCCCACACGAGGCCGTCGGGGCTGTCTCCGGTCAGCAGCTCTGCGCCGGAGAGCGCGGCCAGCGCGGCCACCGCCGCGGCCGCCGCGTACGCGGCTCCGTCATCGGAGTGGATGCCGCGCGGCCCCCACTCCTCGAAGTAGGCGAGCGACGCCACACCCGGCACGCCGAGGGCCGCAGCGCTCGCGATCACCCACGCCGCGAGCTCCGGGGCGGACTGACGCGGGTCGGCCGCTCCCGTGAACGCCGCGCCGTACCCCTCCGACAGGTCGTCGCGCGTTGGCCCCGGCTGAGGCCCGGTCGCCACGTTGTTGAAGCGGGGCCGCAGGCACACGGGGCCGACGTGCACCGGGCGGCCCGCCGCGAACGCGACGGTCTGTCGCGCCACGAGTCGCTGCATCGCGATCGACTCGATGAGCTGCTCCGTTCCCCGCGCGTGGAACAGCGGCGTCATCGCCACCGCGATCGCGTCGAGGTCGCCGGGCACCCGATCGGCCTCGCGGTTGAGCTCGGTGAAATGCGAGCGCGCGCCCCCGATGACCGGCACGTTCAGCCCGGCATCGGCGAGCGCGGCGCGCAGAGCGGATGCCGCGGCGGCATCCGTCACGTGCTCGGCCGGGTGACCGGCGGGCTGGAACGCCGCGACGCGCACCACCGGCAGGCCCGACAGTGCTTCGGCGGCCTCGGCGACCGCCTCCGGCCGGCGGGCGTCGAGCGTGAGCCGCACGTCGAGCCGCAGGCCGGATGCGGCCGCGCGTGCGAGCGCGGCGCGCCAGTTCGTGCTCGCGAGGTCGAGTTCGACGAGCACCGTGTCGGTCACGGGCGTCCAGTCGGCGGGCGCCGGGTCGGGAGCGGTCGAGGCGCCGACGGCGACCTCGGGGAACGCCCCGGCCGGGCTGAGCGTGATCACATCCCGATCGGCAGAGGCGGCGGGCGCGGCATCCACATGCTCCGCCCGCACGGTGATCGACTGCCGCACCCGTTCACCGGGCGCGACACGATACGGGAACGGCAGGGCGAGCGGACGGCTGTAGGTCTTGAACGAGGCGTCGGTCCAGTTGCGCTGGTCCTCCATCTCGAACACGTCGCCGGCGAAGGCGACCGACACGGCGAGGCCGCCGTGCTCCCAGGCCAGAGCCGCGATGTCGAACACCGGCTGGTGGGGGCTGATCTCCACGGGCAGCGTCGATGCGACGCGCTCGCCGTCGGAGTGGGTGACCTCCACTGCGGCGCCCGCGGTCTGCGGCGGGTGCAGCACGACAAGGCCGGTGCGGTTGGTCCAGAACTCGTCGGCGGACTCGAGGTCGCACAGCACCACGAGCCCGTCGGCGCGCGCCTCCACGCGCACGACGCCCGCGAACGAGGAACCGAGGCCCTGCGAGCGCACGTGGAGCGTGAGGGTCGCGTCGGTCTCGCGCACGCGGTCGACCACGAGCGCGGCCGCGGCCCAGTCGCGGTCGCGCACGACGGCGCGGATGCTGCGCAGCACCGGCACGCCGTCGTACGCGAGGTCGGCGATCTCGTCGTCGCGCAGGTCGAGCGACCACGGGCCGCTCGACCGCGCGCGAGACGAGGTGCGCCAGCACATCAGAGCGATGTCATTCCGCCGTCGACCTGGAACGTGGCGCCCGTGGCGAACGCGCCGTCGTCGCTGGCCAGGTACACCATGATCCCGGCGACGTCGTCGGGCGTGCCCGCCCGGCCGATCGGGATGCGGCTGATGATCGCCGCACGCGACTCCGGGTCTTCGCTGATGGCCGCCACGAGGGGGTCTCGGTGTAGGCGGGCTGCACCGTGTTCACACGGATGCCGCGATCGGCATATGCGGCGGCGACCGTGCGCGAAAGGCCGTGCATACCGGCCTTCGACGAGCTGTACGCCGTGAAGTCCTTGCCCTCGCCGTTGACAGCCGTCGGGCTGCCGGTGAGGATGATCGACCCGCCGCCGAGCTTCAGCATCGTGCGCACCGCGTACTTCACGGTGAGGAAGGCGCCGGTCAGGTTGATGTCGATCGTGCGCTTCCAGACATCGAGGTCGAGGTCGGCGACCGGGGCGTCCTGCCCGAACAACTGCACGCCGGCGTTGGCGACGACCACGTCGGGCGCCCAGCCGTCGGCCTCCACCTCGGCGAAGGCTGCGGCGACCGCAGCTTCGTCGGAGATGTCCATCGTGACCGCGCGCGCGTTCGCGCCGATCTCGGCGGCGGCCGCGGCGGCGCCCTCGCCGTTGCGGTCGGCGAGGATGACCCGCGCGCCCTCACGGGCGAAGCGCTGCGCGACGGCCAGGCCGATGCCCAGCGCGCCGCCGGTGATCAGCGCGGTCTTGCCTTCGAGTTGTGCCATGGGGATCTCAGTTCCGGGTCAGCGCTCGATGTGGTCGAGGTGCAGCATGCGGGCGAGGTTCTTGTCGAGCTCGTCGTCGCGGAAGATCTTCTTCCAGTCTTCCTTGATGATCGACTCGCGGCCATAGTCCATGGCGATGAGGCAGGCGTCGCTGAACGGGTTGTCGCCGCGCAGACCGTTGGCGAGCGCGACCTGGGTGTGACCGTAGAGGATGCTGCGCGCGGCCGCCTCGGGAACGCCCATCGTGTTCACCGTCTCCTCGAGGGCCTCGTTGAGGAGGGCGCCGATCATGCAGGCCACCGTCTCGACGAGTGTGGGCTCGAGCTGGGCGAGCTGCTTGATCGTCACCCAGTGCACGTCGATGACCGGGGCGTAGATCGCGCGGACCGTCGCCTCGACGATCGCCTGCTTGGCGGGGTCGGCGCTCTCGACGGCGGCGATGGCGTCCTGCGGGGCGGCGATGCCGCCGAAGGTGTCGGCCCACTGCTCGGGCGTCTCGCGCTGCAGGAAGATCGACGGGTGGCACGGGTGGGCGACAGCCTGGATCACGTCGGCGCGTGTGGTGAGAAGGCCCGCGTACGCGGCGGCGGGGTCGAGGGTCAGCACGATCGCGCCGGCCTTCATCTGCGGCACGAGGTCGGCGGTGACCGGGCCGAGCGCCAGGTCGGGCACGGCGAGCACGACGATGTCGGCGTCGGAGACGGCGGTGGCGGCATCCGTCAGCTCGCGACCGGCGTCGATGGTGCGCTGCTGTCCGGCGGGGGAGTTCTCGACGTACCAGACGGTGTGGTCGGTCCGTGCGAGGTTGTTGGACACGCGCATACCCATCTTGCCGCCTGCGCCGATGACGGCGATCTTGTACGTGTCGGTTGCAGTGCTCACGGTGTGCTCCTGAGGTATTCGAGGGTGGTGCGGGTCCATTCCCGCTCGGTTCGGATGGTGGTCTCGGCGTCTCCCTGCCAGGAGAGCCAGTGCTCGACGATCTCGTTGACGCCCCGGTCGCGCGGCGTGACGGTCTCGAGCAGGTGGGGGTAGTCGTGGAGGCCCGAGCCCATGGGCGCACCGCCGTACGTGAAGCCGACCCAGCCGTCTTGGCGGGCGAACGCGAAGTCCTTCACGTGGATGTTCTTCACGAGGGATGCCGCGACCTCGACGCACGCCCGCGGGGATTCGAGTCTCGCCACGACATTGGCGGGGTCGAGGCAGACGCCGAGCCGGTCGCTGCCGACCCGCTCGATCAGCGCGACGAGATCGCAGGTCGCGACCTGCTCGTACGTCTCCAGCGCGAGGGTGACTCCGGCGTCCTCGAATGCGGGCATCGCGGCGCGCAGCCACACCTCGGCCTCATCGAGCGTCGGGCGCGACGTCGGCGAGAGCAGCATGCTGCGTACGAGCGTGGCGTCGAACACCTCGGCGAGGGCGAGGAAGCGGGCGAGGCGTTCCGGTTCGAGGCCCTTCGTGCCGAGTTCGATGGTGAGACCGAGATCGCGGGCGGCGGTGGCCGCGTCGGCAAGCGCGGCGGCATCCATTCCCTCCAGCGGCGCGTAGTCGCAGATCTGGAACAGGGCGACGCCCTGCGCCGCGGTGTCTTCGAACGCGCCGATGAGCGAGAGCGGCTCGGGCACCCGGTCGGAGTGCTGCCAGAAGTAGGCGTAGGTGCCGAGGCCGATCATCGGCTCACCTCCGCGAGCGCGGCGGCCTCGTCGATGACGGCCAGGAACGCGTCGGGGTCGTGCGCGAAGCGTCCGAGGAAGAGTCCGTCGACCGCGTCGCCGAGCTCGGTGAGCAGGCCGGGTCCGGCCGATCCGCCGTAGATCACGGCGCTGCCCGCGCGGTCGGGAAGAGCCGACAGTGCGGCGGTCAGCGCCCGGGTCACCGTCTCGATGTGCGCGACGGGTGCGGGCTCGGCGGCGCCGATCGCCCACACCGGCTCATAGGCCACGATCACGGGGCCGGCAGGCGCCCCCGCGAGGTCGGCGTGCAGCTGCGCGACGGTGGCTGCGGCGGCATCCACCCCGTCCTGGCGGTCGGCCTCGCCGAGGCACAGCACCGGGGTCAGGCCGTTGCGCAGCGCGGCTGCCGCCTTCAGCGCGGTGATCTCGTCGGTCTCTCCGAACAGGCGTCGCCGCTCGGCATGGCCGATCTCGACCACCGAGGCGCCGACCTCGGCGAGCTCGGCGGCACTGACCTCGCCGGTGAAGGCGCCGGAGTCCTCGGTCGCGGCGTCCTGCGCACCCACGAGCACAGGGGTGTCCGCGAACGCCTCCCGTGCCGGGAGCACCTGCAGGTAGGTCGGGATGACGAACACCCGCACGCCACCGCTCGCCACGGCGGGGTGCGCCGCGAGGCGCGGTGCGACGCGCGCGAACCACTCCCGAGCCTGCCGATGACCGAAGTACATCTTCAGGCTCACGCCGACGGTGACGGGTGCGGGCATCAGCAGCTTCCGGTGGTCTCGTACTCGTCGATGACGGCGACCTTGTCGGCGGAGGCCGAGGTCGTGTCGAAGCGGTAGGTGAGCCATTCCCGCACGAGGCGGCGGGCGAGCTCGATGCCGACCACGCGCTGTCCCATGGTGAGCACCTGCGCGTTGTTGGAGAGCACGCCGCGTTCGACCGAGAACGAGTCGTGGGCGGTGACGGCGCGGATGCCGGCGACCTTGTTCGCCGCGATCGCGACGCCCAGGCCCGTGCCGCAGATGAGGAGTGCGCGGTCGGCGTCACCGGCCGCGACCTGCTGCGCGGCCTCGATCGCGACCTTCGGGTAGGGCGTGTGTCCGTCGGCATCGACGCCGACATCGACGACGCTTGCGACGCCGGCGTTCTGCTCGAGGTCCTTCTTGAGGATCTCCTTGTAGTCGAACCCGGCGTCATCGCAGCCGATCACGATGCGCAGGGGTGCGGGGGAGGTGGTCATCGTACGGTCTCCTTCTCGGCCGCGAGCTGCTCGCCCACGGCGGTCACGATGAGCGCGAGCGAGATCGCGCCGGGGTCGGGGGTTCCCACACTGTTCTGGCCGTGCGAGCGGGCGCGGCCCATGCGGGGGAGGAGGTCGGCGGTGGCGTCGGCGGCGCGCGTGGCCGCGTCGGCGGCGACGATCCATGCGTCGATGAGGGAGGCGCCCGCGTCGACCTGGGCGGACAGCGTCGAGGCGAACGGCACGAGCGCGTCGACGAGGGTCTTGTCGCCGGGTTCCGCCTTGCCGTAGGCCATCACCCCGGCGGAGGCGGCGGACACGCCCGCGGCGATCGCGGTGGCATCGGGAGAGCCCGTGTCGCCCAGCCGCGCCGCGAGCGCCTGGAGGATGACGCCCCACAGTGCGCCCGAGGTGCCGCCGGCCCTGTCGCTCCACGCGTCGGCGGCGCGGGCGAGCACGGTCTGGGCTCCCGCGCCGGCATCCCGCGCGGTGCGGGCGGCGTCGCGGGCGGCGTGGGAGCCGCGCTGCATGCCGATGCCGTGGTCGCCGTCGCCGGCGATCGCGTCGATGCGGCCCAGCTCGTCGACGTGGGCGTCCACGGTGGCCGCGATCGTCTCGACGGCCGCCGCGACGCGCACGGCCAGGCGCCGGGAGTCGTCGTCGGCGGCTGGAACGGCGTCGGCCTCGGCCGGGGTGCCGGGTGCGGCATCCATCGCCCGCTCCTGCGGCGCGACCGCACCGCGTCGGTAGGCGGGCGTGTCGACGGGGGTCTCCCACAGTGCGGCGAGCTCGTCGGTCAGCCAGAACAGGGTGAGCGATGTGCCTGCCATGTCGAAGCTCGTGCAGTACTCGCCGACGTGCGGGTCGACCAGCTCGATGCCGGCAGCTTCGAGCAGCTGCGCGATGCGCCGGTAGACGACGAACATCTCCTCGTACTTGAGCGAACCGAGACCGTTCAGGATCGGCACGACGCGGGCGCCCTCGGGGTTGTCCACACCGTCGGGGAGCTCTTGCAGGAGCTTGTCGACGAGAAGCTCCGCCAGGCCGTCGGCGGTCGGGATGTCGGTCTCATCGATGCCCGGCTCGCCGTGGATGCCGAGCCCGACCGCCATGCGGCCTTCGGGCACCGAGAAGAGGGGCTGCGCGGCGCCGGGCAGCGTGCACCCCGTGAAGGCCACGCCGAAGGAACGCGTGCGCTCATTGGCGAGGCGGGCGAGCCGGGTGACCTCGGCGAGGTCCGCACCCGCTTCGGCGGCTGCGGCGGCGACGCGGAAGACGGTGAGATCGCCCGCGATCCCGCGGCGCTTGTGCTTCTCGACCGTGGAGGCGCTGAAGATGTCGTCCGTCACCGTCACCGTCTCGCACGCGATGCCCTCGGCCCGCAGCCGCTCCTGGGCGGCGTCGAAGTTCAGCACATCGCCGGCGTAGTTGCCGTACGAGAAGAACACGCCGCCGCCGTTGTCGGACGCCTTCGCGACCGCGTAGACCTGCTGCGTGGAAGGCGAGGCGAACAGGTTGCCCATCGCCGCGCCGTGCGCCAGCCCCGGACCCACCAGCCCGCCGAACGCGGGGTAGTGGCCCGAGCCGCCGCCGACGACCACGGCCACCTGTCCCGCCGGCGACACGGTCGAGCGCACCACCCCGCCGGTGACTCGGCGCACATAGCGGCCGTTCGCGGCCACGAAGCCGTCGATCATCTCGTCGGCGAAGTCGGCGGGGTCGTTCCACAGGCGCGTCATCGCGGCTCCTTGGTCGTTCGCGGTGCAGCTCCCACTGGCATCTGGCGGGAACAGCACAAGTCTGACAAACCGGTTGACCAATTGCAAGCCGAACTGGAGGATACAGTGTCTGCATGCCCGCATACCCCGGCGACCGATCAGCGGAGATCACCGCCGCCCTCGGCGCGCTCCCGTCCGGCACGCCGGTCTCCGAAGTGGCGCGCCGCCTCATGGACCTGTTCACCGGCGGCTCGATCGCCGCCGGCACCCGACTGCCCCCGAGCGTCAGCTCGCGGCGACCCTCGAGGTCGGGCGGTCCGCGGTGCGCGAGGCGCTCGCCGCGCTCGAGATCCTCGGCATCGTCGACGTGCGGCCGGGATCCGGCACCTACCTGCGCGGCACCGCGAGCGACCTGCTGCCGCAGACGCTCCGATGGGGCCTGCTCATCGGGGAGAAGAGCACGGCCGACCTTCTCGACCTGCGCTCGGGGCTCGAGATCTACGTCGCGCGGCTGGCCGCCGCACGGGCGTCGGAACCCGAGCGCGCGGTGCTGGCATCCACTCTCCAGCGCATGCGCGGCACCGTCGGCGACCTCAAGTCCTTCGCGAAGGCGGACGCCGACTTCCACGCCGCCCTCGCGACAGCAGCCCACAACGAGACGCTCGTCGATCTGCTCCACGTCGTGCGGTCGCTGCTCCAGGTGTACTCCGACCGCGCGGTGCACGACGCCGAGGCCGCGCAGACCGCGATCGGGGAGCACGACGCCGTCCTCGCGGCGGTCGAAGCCGTGAATGCCGACGCCGCGGCATCCGCGATGGCGGCGCACATGGCGACCGCGTCTGCGCGCCTGGCTGCCGAATCGGGGCGGTGACTGACCGCGCCGACAGTGCTCTCACGGCGGTAGGTTGAGGCGCGAGCCGCCGGAGACCGGGTCGCGGCGCCCGCATCGATCGCACATGGAAGGACATCGACGATGAAGCCCCCTGTCGTGAATCCCAGCCCCCTCACCCTCGGCATGTCAGGCCTCGGGGAAGGCACCGCGCCCGGCAGCGAAGGCGAGGCGGCGGCGGTGGCCGATGTGGTCGCGCTGCTCGAATCGCCGCACGCCTACCTCGACACCTCCAACAACTACGCCGGCGGGCGCTCCGAAGCCGTGATCGGACTCGCGCTCGCGCAGGCGGGCGGTGATGCGGCATCCCGCGTCATCACCAAGGTCGACGTCGACCCGGTGACTGGCGCGTTCGATCGCGACCGGGTGCTGCGCTCCTTCGAGGAGAGCGCGTCCCGCCTCGGCGTCGATCGTCTGCCGCTGCTGCACTTCCACGACCCTTACGCGGTGAGCGTGGCCGAGGCGATGGCCCCCGGCGGCGCCGTCGACGGCCTGCGGGAGCTGCGCGACGCGGGAGTGGTCGGCGCCATCGGCATCGCGACCTACCCGGTCGACGAGATGCTCGAGTATGTCGGCACCGGGGTGTTCGACGCGGTGCTCAGCCACAACCGCTACACCCTGCTCGATCAGAGTGCCGCGCCGCTGTTCGGCGAAGCCCGGCGCCGGGGGATGACGGTCTTCAACGCGGCGCCGTTCGCGAGCGGCATCCTCGTGAAGGGCGCGTCGGCGACGTACGTCTACCGCGAGCCCGAGCCCGAGATCGTCGAGCGTGTCCACCGGCTCGAGGAGATCTGCCGCGCGCACGGGGTTGCGCTCCCGGCCGTGGCGCTCCAGTTCTCGCTGCGCTCGGACCTCATCGACTCGACCGTGGTGGGAGTGAAGACCGCTGATCGCCTCGCAGGAGTCGATGCGTTCGCCACCGCCGTCGTTCCCGAAGAGGTGTGGGCGGCCATCGACGCGCTCGGCGGGAGTGAGTGAGGGATGCCGCGCAACTGGGCAGGAACCTACGAATACGCCGCACCGCGCATCGTCGAGGCGCGCTCGGTCGATGACGTGCGCCGGACCCTCGCCCGTCCCGGGCCGGTGCATGCGCTCGGCACGCGGCACTCGTTCACCGACCTGCCCGACACCGTCGGCACCCTGATCGATGTCACCGGGCTGCCGCCCGCGTTCGCGCTCGACGAGGGGGCGCAGACCGTCACCGTCGCCGCCGGCACGCGCTACGGCGTGCTCGCGCTGTGGCTCGACGAACGGGACTGGGCGCTGCGCAACATGGGCTCGCTGCCGCACATCAACGTCGGCGGGGCGACCGCGACCGGCACCCACGGGTCGGGTGACGCCAATCAGGTGCTCTCGGCCTCCGTGCGGGCGCTGCGATACGTCGGCGCCGACGCCGAGGTGCACGAGGTGCGCCGCGGCGATCCCGACTTCGATGCGCTGGTGGTCGGCCTCGGCGCCTTCGGCGTCATCGTCGCGGTGACCCTCGACGTGGTGCCGGCCTTCCGGGTGCGGCAGGACATCTACACGGGAGTCTCGTGGGATGCCGCGCTCGCCGACTACGCGGGCGTGACCGGCGGCGGCTACAGCGTCTCGATCTTCTCGCGGTGGGAGGATCCCTCCGTCGGGTTCGTCTGGGTGAAGACCCGGCTGGCCGCCGACGACGACCCGGTCGCCGACACGCTGCTGGACGGCGTGCGCGCCACCGGTGGGGAATCGCCGCTGGGCGTCGAGGACAACGTGACGGAGCTCGCGGGCGTGCCGGGTCCGTGGATGCTGCGCCTCCCGCACTTCCGCCTCGACGCGCAGCCGTCGTTCGGCGACGAGATCCAGTCCGAGTACTTCGTGGCCCGGGCGCACGCGCCCGCGGCGCTCGCCGCGGTGAAGGCGCTGGGCGACGGCATCCGTCCCCACCTGATCTGGACTGAGCTGCGCACGGCCGCCGCCGACGAGCTGTGGCTGAGTCCCGCGTACCGGCGGGACGTCGTGATCATCCACTTCACCTGGCACAACCACCCGGCGGAGGTGGGCGCGCTGCTGCCGCGCATCGAGGAGGCGCTGGCGCCGTTCGACGCACGTCCGCACTGGGGGAAGGTCCACGCGTTCGACCGCGAGGCCATCGAGCGTGTGCATCCGCGCCTCGCCGATGCCCGCGCGGTATTCGAGCGCCTCGATCCGGAAGGACGCTTCGTCAACGACCACCTCGTGCGCCTGGGCGTGCGCGACGCGCGCTGACCGCCCCGGGCGTGCTCCAACCGGGCAAGTGGTCAACCGGTTTGGCAATCGAGCCCGGCGACCAGTAGGCTCGCCTCGGCGAAAGGACGTCGACGATGACCCGAATCCCCACCCCCGAGGCGATCGAGGAGCACCGCTCCGCCGCCGCGTGGACACTCGGCACCGCGCCCTGGCAGGCGATAGCGCCCGCCTCGACCGGCCGGGCCCGCGTGATCATCGACAACGATTTCGCCGGTGATCCCGACGACCTCTACCAGCTCGTGCACCACCTGCTGTCGCCGAGCGTGGAGATCCCGCTCGTGGTCGCTTCGCACCTGCGAGCCGACGACTTCTGGGATCCGTCGGGGCGCAGCGCCGAGAACGCGGCCCTCATCGTGCACGACGTGTTCGCGCGCATGGGCCTGACCTCGACCGACGTGATCGTCACCGGCTCGAACGAGGCGCTCGTCGACCGCGGCACGCCCCGCCCGGCGCCGGCGGTCGACGCGATCATCGCCGAAGCGTTGCGCGACGATCCCCGTCCGCTGTTCTACGTCGCCGGCGGCGGGCTCACCGACCTCGCCTCCGCCGTGCTCACCGAGCCCGCGATCGCCGAACGCCTCACGCTCGTGTGGATCGGGGGCGCCGAGCATGACGGCCTTGCGGTGCCGCCGCCGAACCCCATGCCGATCGAGTACAACCTGCTCATCGATCCGGTCGCGGGCCAGGTCGTGTTCAACGACTCGGCGATCCCGATCTGGCAGGTTCCGCGCGACGTCTACCGTCAGACCCTGGTCTCCGATGCCGAGCTGCGGCTGCGCGTGGCATCCACCGGCTCCCTGGGCCGGTACCTGTACGACGAGCTCGCCACCGTCTTCACGATGATCGACCGGCACCTGGGTGGTGCGAGCGAGACGTACGCGCTCGGCGACTCTCCGCTCGTGCTGCTCACGGCGCTGCAGTCGGTCTTCGAGCCCGACCCCTCGTCGAGCCGTTACGTCTCGATGCCGACCCCGGCCCTCGCCGACGACGGCGGGTACCTCGCGGCGCCCGACGCGCGTCCGATGCGCGTGTACACCTGGGTCGACACCCGCCTGATGTTCGAGGACATGTACCTCAAGCTCGCCGAGTTCTGCGACTGGCAGGCCGCAGTGGATGCCGCGGGGGCGGCGTCATGACCGCGCTGCACGACCGCCGCACGGCCACCGTGCGCCCGCGCACGATCGTCACCGCGGATCCGGAGCTCGACGACCTCAACTCGATGATCCGCTTCCTGCTGTACACCAACGAGGTGGAGGTGGCGGGGCTCGTGTACGCGAGCAGCCGGTTCCACTGGCGCGGCGACGGCCGGGGCACGACCTTCTTCCTGCCGGATCGCGAGTACACCGAGCCGCAGTCGTCGCACCGCTGGGCCGACGGCGAGCGGTTCATCGACGACGCGCTCGACGCATACGCGCAGGTGCACGCCAATCTCGCGGTGCACGATCCGCGCTACCCCGCGCCCGAGGCGCTGCGGGCGCTCGTGCGCCACGGCAACGTCGCCTTCGAGGGCGACATCTCGGCCGAGTCGCCCGGATCGCAGCTGATCGCCGACGTGCTGCTCGACGACCGCACCGATCCGGTGTTCCTGCAGCTATGGGCGGGGCCGAGCACCGTCGCGCGCGCACTCCTGTCGATCGAGGAGCGCTACGGCGGCACTCCCGAGTGGGATCGCGTGCACGCCGCCGTGTCGGCCAAGGCCGTCATCACCAAGTTCGCATCGCAGGACGAGACCTACGACGGATACATCCTGACGCGGTGGCCCGACATCCGGGTGATCGAGGTGGCGACGTTCACCTGGGGGTACACGGCCCGGCTCCGGGTGCCGGAGGAAGACCTTCCGCTGCTGAGCGCATCGTGGATGCGCGAGAACGTGACCGGCGTCGGCCCGCTCGGCGCGCTGTACCGGGTCTGGGGCGACGGCAAGCAGATGGTGCCGGGCGACACCACGGACTTCTTCGGCCTCTCGGGGCTCACCGCCGACGAGCTGAGGGCCGAGGGCTACAAGGTCTGGATCGACCCGCAGCCCGCGGGCGAGTGGATCTCCGAGGGTGACACCACGAACATGCTGAACCTGATCGTTCCGTCGCTGCGTGGCCACGAGCATCCCTCGTTCGGAGGCTGGGGCGGGCGCTCGACGCCCACCGCCGTCGGCCCCGATACGTGGGTCATCGCCGACACGGGCTTCGGCGGCGAGGGCGACGAGCGGTCGGTCACCCGCTGGTTCCGCCTCGCGCAGGAGGACTTCGCCGAGCGGCTGCGATGGTCGGTCACCCCGGAGTTCTCGGACGCCAACCATCACCCCGTGCTCGAGGTGCCCGCCGACCGCGAGGTCGTCCCGGGTGAGGAGGTCGCGCTGGCTGCGACCGTGTCCGACCCCGACGGCGACGACGTGTCGTGCCGCTGGTGGGTGTACCGCGAGGCGGGCACGTGCGAGGCGGACGTCACGGTGCACACCGATGGGGCCGAGGCTGTGGTGCGGGTGCCCGACGACGCGCGGCCGGGGGACAGCATCCACCTCATCGTCGAGGCTCGGGATGCCGCACCCCGCCCGCTCACGTCGTACGGGCGGGTCATCCTCACCGTGCGCTGATCACGAGAACGGGGAACTCTCGCAGGGGGAGTTCCCCATTCTCTTGACGTGCTATTCCACTTGTGTCATGGTTATCCGTGTCACAAGTGGCATGGATGCACGTGAGGACGGCAATGAAGCTCGAGATTCTTCTCTTCGGAACGCTCTTCGATCACCCCTCGACGGGGTACGAGATCAAGCGGCACTTCGACACCTCGGCGCGCTTCGCGCGCTCGAACACGACGATGAGCCAGGTGTACCGCACGCTCGCGTCGATGGAGGCCCGCGGCTGGGTCACCCACACGGTCGAGTCCCGTGCCGGCGCCAACGATGCCAAGCGCTACGCACTGACCGAAGAGGGCCTGGGCGCGTTTCAGGACTGGATCGACTCGCCGTACAACCCGCCGTCGCGCTTCCAGGACCCGGATTTCGCTGTGCGTCTGAGCAACGCCGGCCACATGAGCGAGGAGCAGCTGATGCGGCTGCTCGACACCGAGATCGAGACGCGCCTCGCCGAGGTCGCGAAGTATCGCGGCCGCGACCGCGAGCGGTTCCCGCGGTCCACCGGCCTGAGCGCCGAGCGGCTTGCGGAGCTGGAGGAGTGGACGCATCGGCGCGGCGCTTCGGAGATGGATCGCCACATCGCCTCGCTGATGGATCTGCGGGCTCGGCTGATGGACGGCCGCCCGCTCATCGACAGGGAAGACGTTCCCGCGGCGGAAGGAGCGCAGCGATGAGGGCCGTGATCCTGATGTTCGACAGCCTCAACCGGCACATGCTGAGCCCGTACGCGGACAGCTTCATCCAGACGCCGAACTTCGACCGGCTCGCCGCCCGCACCGTCGTGTTCGACAACTTCTACGCGGGCTCGATGCCGTGCATGCCCGCGCGTCGCGAGATGCACACCGGCCGCTACAACTTCCTGCACCGCAGCTGGGGGCCGCTCGAGCCCTTCGACGACTCGATGCCCGAGATGCTCCGGGATGCCGGCATCCACACCCATCTCGTGTCCGACCACCCCCACTACTGGGAAGACGGCGGGGCCACCTACCACACGCGCTACAGCACGTGGGAGTTCCTGCGCGGGCAGGAGGGCGACCCGTGGAAGGGCGTCGTCGACCCGGCCGGTGCTGCCTCGAACCCGTTGGTCGCGATGCGGCGGCAGGACGCGATCAACCGCCGCTACATGCCCACCGAGGCGGAGCACTCGCAGACGCTGACCGTGGATGCCGGCCTGGAGTTCATCGACACGAACAGCGCCGCCGACAAGTGGCTGGTGCAGATCGAGCTCTTCGACCCGCACGAGCCGTTCTTCACGCATCAGAAGTACAAGGATCAGTACCCGCACGAATACGACGGACCGGAGTTCGACTGGCCGGGGTACCAGAAGGTCTACGAGCCCGAGGACCAGGTCGAGCATGCGCGCATGGAGTATGCCGCTCTGGTGAGCATGTGCGACGCCTCCCTCGGGCGCGTGCTCGACGCGTTCGACCGGCACGGGCTCTGGGAAGACACGCTGCTGATCGTCAACACCGATCACGGGTTCCTCCTCGGCGAGCACGGCTGGTGGGCGAAGTCGGTGCAGCCCTGGTATAACGAGCTCGTCCACCTGCCCATGTTCGTGTGGGATCCCCGCACGAAGGCACGCGGCGACCGGCGGTCCGCACTCACGCAGACGATCGACATCGCCCCCACGGTGCTTCGCTACTTCGAGCTCGAGCCGACCGAGGACATGCTCGGCCACGACCTCGGCGAGATCCTCGTCGCGGAGTCCGAGCCCCGTGAGGCGGCGTTGTTCGGCATCCACGGCGGGCACGTGAACGTGACCGACGGGCGCTACGTGTACATGCGCGCCGCGGCGGCGCGTGAGAACACACCGCTGGAGGAGTTCACGCTCATGCCCACGCACATGCGCTCGCGCTTCGGGGTACATGAGCTGACCGCGTGGGAGCCCGCCGAGCCGATGTCGTTCACCAAGGGAGTGCGTACGATGCGCATGCCGACGACCGGCATGTGGATGAGCCCCTGGCAGCACGGCACGCTGCTGTTCGACCTCGAGAAGGACCCCCGACAGGAGCTCCCGATGGTCGACGACACGGTGGAGTTGCGCATGCTCGAGCTCCTGCGAGCCCAGCTCATCGCCAACGACGCTCCCGACAGCCAGTTCGAACGTCTCGGGTTTCCGCGCGTCGGCGAGCTGACGAGCGCGCATCTGCTCGTGCGCGCGCAGCGCGACCTCGCCACGGCCACGGCCGCGCCCCTGCCCGCCCCCGACGACCTTCAGTGCCGCGACATCCTCGAGCTGCCGATCATCGAGGCGCTCGCGATCACTCCGGTGCGCGACGTGCTCTCACGTCTGGCACCGCAGCTCGGCAACAGCGAGGGCCTCGGCGCGGGCATGGGTCTCTCGCTGATCGGTCTCGCACGATTCGGCATGATCCCCGCGGACCAGCTGCGCTTCCTGGATGCCGAACTCGCTGTCGCCGTCGCGGTCCACCGCTGAGGCGCTCACAGCCACCCACCCCCCGAAGAAATGCGCAAAGAGGAGCATTCATGACAACGAAGTCCACGGTCGACCTCCCCGAGATGGAGTCGGCGTCCCCGCAGAAGGTGCCGCACCGCTGGCGCAATCTCAGCGTGATGGGCGGTTCGTCCATCGTCGACAACACCGAGGCCGGCCTCGTGAACATGGTGTTCCCGTCGCTCGCGGCCAGTCTCCGTCTCGACAGCAGCCACCTCGGAATCATCGCCGCGCTCGGCAAGGTCGCAAGCGTCCCGGCAGGGCCGTTCTGGGTGTGGCTGTCGACGAAGGTCGGCCGACGGTGGGTGCTCGCTCTCACGTCGTTCGCCTCGGGCGCCTTCGGCCTGGGCGCCGCGTTCTCCGAGTCGTTCCCGATGCTGCTGGTGTTCACCACGCTCATGGCGATGTCGGCGATCGGCGGCATGCCGATCTCGATGGCGGTCATCTCGGATTCGTTCGTCGACCGTGAGCGTGCGCGCGCCATGGGCATCTTCTTCGGGGCCCTGCAGCTGATCAGCCTCGCGATCGCACCGCTCATCGCGGCCTTCCTCGGCATGGTCGACGGCTGGCGGTGGGCGTTCGGCGCCATGGGTGTCGCCTGCTTCGTCATCGGCGTCGTCGTGCTCTCGCTCTTCCGCGATCCTGGCGTGGGCGCGGCCGACCGCCTGGAGGGGGCTCCGGCCGCCAGCGACACCCGCGGCAAGGTGACCGTGCGCCAGGTGATGGGTCTGTTCCGCATCCCGTCGTACAACGTGATGATGGTCTCGCGGCTGCTCTCCGGGCACCTGCTGATCCTCATCTTCGGCGTGCAGTTCCTGGTCACCGAGCGCGGCATCGACAACGCGTTCGCTGTCATCGTGGCGCTGCCCTTCGGCGTCGGCTATGCGATCTCGACGGTTTCGATCGGCTACGCGCTGCCCGCGCTGGACCGCCTCATGGGGGAGCGCTCGCGCGTTGTCGTGCTCCAGGCCGCGCAGGTGCTGTTCGCCGTCACCGCGTTCTTCGCCACGCAGATCGTCTACGACGACTTCGCGGCGTACGCCGTGCTGTGGGGCGTGCTGGGCATCGCCCAGGGTCTCAACCCGCCGGTGAACCGCCCGATCGTCGCGGCGGTCGTCATGCCGGAGCTGCGCGGTCAGGCCTTCGCGATCTGGCTGACCGTCTTCGAGACGATCGGCTGGGCGATCTTCGCCCTGAGCGCGGGCTCGCTCGCGGTGCAGTTCGGCCTGCAGCAGGTGTTCCTGTGGGTGCTGGTCGGCTTGATGCTGGTCAACGCGGCGTTCCTGTCGATCCTGTACCGCACCTACCCGCGCGACACCGCGGTCGTGCGCGCTGCGCTGCAGGCGCGCACGTCGGACGAGCTCGTCTGACGTCCCCGCGTTCACGTACCTGAGGGGGGTTGCTTCCGGCGACCCCCCTCAGGTGTTCCCTCTGGGCGGCCGATCCGGAAACCGGAGGCTCGCGGCCTTTCCGGACCGGAAGAGTGCGACGATCCGGAGAACGTGACGGGGTCCGGTTTCCGGATCGCGCCGGGCTGCGCAGAACGCCACCGCGCACCCGCCGAGCAGGGAGCGGCGGGTGCGCGACAGCGGGAATCGCGGGTCAGGCCGTGGCGGCGCGGATCGCCTCGTCGACCTGCTCCAGAACCGCCGGCGGCGTGAACATGAGCGCCGTCGACACCGGGCGCCGTGCGCCCCACATCGTGCCGGTGCGCACGGCCTCCGCGCGCGCGGGGTCGAAGGCCTCGAGCGTGTCGAACAGCGCGCGGTAGGCGCGGGGGTCGTCGATGACGTCGGCCAGGGCGGCGTCGAGTCCCGGCAGTGCGGGACGGACGACAGGGGCGGATGCCGCCACCCGCCACTCGTGCGCGCCCGACCCGACCTCGCGGGGCGCGCTGCCCGGCAGATCCACGGTCGCCGTGGTGTTGGCGGGCACCGTCGCGCGCACGACGATCTCGGCTCCGTCGCGCTCCCACGCCACGGACGCCTCGCCGTACGGGGTGAGGTGGCGGGCCGAGGCGTAGGCGAGCGCATCGAGGAAGCGCGGGGCGATCCGCAGCGACCGGTAGCCCGACGAGGCGGGGGCGAGCCCGGCGACCACCCGGTGGAGCCAGTCGGCGACCGCGCCCAGCGCGTAGTGGTTGAACGAGGTCATCTCGCCGGGGTTGATCGTGCCGTCGGGCAGCATCGAGTCCCAGCGCTCCCAGACGGTGGTGGCGCCCATCGTCACCGGGTACAGCCACGACGGGCTCTCGGTCTGCGTGAGCAGCCGCTCAGCGGCACCCACGTGTCCGCCGGCACAGAGGGCGTCGGTGACCAGCGGCGTTCCGACGAAGCCGGTGCCGATGCGGTAGCCGCCCTCGCGCACGAGGGCCGCCAGCCGGTCGGCCAGCGCCTGCCGCAGAGCCGGGTCGCGGACGAGGTCGAATTCCAGGGCCAGCGCGTAGGCGGTGGGCGCATCGCTCATCATGCGGCCCGACGGGGTGACGTACTCGGAGACGAAGGCCGCGCGCGAGCGCTCCGCCAGAGCGCCGTAGGCCTCCGCGTCGCCGTCGAAGCCGAGCAGCGCCGCCGCCTCGGCGACCTGACGCAGAGAACGGGCGAGGTAGGCGGTGGCGACGATGTCGCCGTCGACCTTCGCCTTGCCCGGCTTGTCCGGCGGCGCGGCGGGGTCGAGCCAGTCGCCGAGCTGCATGCGCCCGGCCCAGAGCCCCGAGCCGTCGGTGTCGGCGAGCACGGCATCCACCCATGCGGTCATGCTCGGATACTGCGCCGCCAGCACCTCGACGTCGCCGAACCGGTCGTGCAGCACCGTCGGCACGACCGTGGCCGCATCGCCCCAGGCGGCGGTGGGTCCGCCGCCGGCGAACGCAGGCAGCGCCGAGGGGATCACCACGGGCACGACTCCGCCCGAGCGTGCCTGCTCGTGGGCGAGGTCGCGCAGCCAGGAGGTGAGGAATCCGTCGCAGTCGAACAGGAACGACGCCGTCGGAGCGAACACCTGGATGTCGCCGGTCCATCCGAGCCGCTCATCGCGCTGCGGGCAGTCCGTGGGGATCGAGAGGAAGTTTCCGCGCATGCCCCACACGACGTTCTCGTGCAGGCGCTCGATGAGCGGGTCGGATGCCGCGAACCAGCCCGTGCGCGTCATGTCGGTGTGCAGCACGACCGCCTCGATGTCGTCGGGGTCGACGTCGAGGCCCGTGATCTCGGCGTACCGGAAGCCGTAGAACGTGAAGCGGGACTCGAGCACGTCGTCGCCACCGGACAGGTCGAACGTCGCGGTCGCGGCGGCGTTGCGAAGCGGTCGGATGCCGAGCTCCCCGTGCTCGAGCACCTCGGCGTGCCGGATGACGACGCGCTGACCGGGCTCGCCGTGCGCGCGCACGCGGAGGCGGCCGACGAGGTTCTGTCCGAAGTCGAGGATGCGGCCGCCGGATGCCGACGCGATGACCTCCGCGACCGGAAGGGTCTCGATCTCGCGCACCGGCGGCGCGATGCGCGCCTCGGGCACCGGCACGTTCTCGAAGCCGGCGTGCGCGGCTGTGCCGACGCGGGCGGGCGCCCAGGCCCGGGCGGAGCGGCGGAGGTCCTGGTGCTCGCCGGGGTAGATGCCGCTGTCGACGACGGTGCCGTCGCCGGCGGCATCCCAGCCCGCTCCGGTGGCGGCGAGGGTCTCGACCACGCCGTCGGCGTACGTCACCCGCAGCTGCGCGAGCAGTGACGGCTGCGTGCCGTAGAGGCGGTCGGCGAAGGCGAAGAAGCCGTACTTCTCGGTGTACCAGGCGCCCGCGACCGTGGCGCTGAGCACGTTCTCGCCTTCGCGCACGAGCGCGGTGATGTCGACGGTCTCGTGCACGAGGCGATCGCGGTACGAGGTCCAGCCGGGGGCGAGCACCTCGTCGGAGACCGGCGACCCGTTCACGGCGGGCTCGGCCACGCCCAGCGCGGTCCAGAACAGCAGGGCACGCTGCACCGGCCGGTCGAGCGTGAATCGCGTGCGCGCCTCGAACGGCTGCGCCTCGCGATCGGGATCGGCCAGGCCGATCGGCTGCGCGGTCCACTCGCCCTCCGCGAGGAAGCCGGCGTCGACGCGCAACGGCGCGCTCCAGTCGGTGCCCGCCCCCGACTCCGCGCGGGCGCGCACGCGCACCTCGCGCGTCTCGCCGGCCGCCAGCGGCGCGAACGGCCAGTCGACGAGCACGCTGTCGCGCCCCTCGACGGTGACGGTCGCGCGGCCGTCGGTGAGATCGGCGGCCGCCTGCAGCCAGCCCGGCTCCGCAGCATCCACGGTCCAGCTCAGACGCGGTGCGGTGGTGGCGACGAACGTCGTGTCGTCGCGCAGCTCGGCCTTCAGCGTCGCGATGCGTGCGGTACTCGTCATTCGTCGTCTCCTTCGGCGACCCAGCGCGACACGGCGACGCGGCCCTCGACAGCGTAGACGCCGATGACGCGTCCGGTGAATGATTCGGTGACCTCGCTCGAGAGGAAGCGCCCGTCGATGCGCGCGAGCTCGATGCGCTCGCCGTCGATCGTGGCGGCGAGGTGGAACGCGTCGCTGGCGGCGAACATGCCGTGCGCGAACCCGTCGGGCCGGCGCGAGGCGAGATGCAGTTCGAGCGCGTCGCCGGCGAGCGGCGCCGACCACTCCTGCAGGAGTCCGCCGATGTGGGCACGTGCGGTGACCGCGCCGGCGCCCGCTTCGAGCTCGATGCGGAAGCCCTCGTCGTAGCGCACGGCGAGTCCGCCCACGCCGGCGGAGACGTCGAGGGAGACCGACACCTCGTTGGAGAGGTGCTCCTGCCGTCGCCCCACGAACACCGGCTGCGCGTCGGCGAGCGTCGACCCGTCGGCGGTGAGCACGAGGCGCCCGCCCTCGATCGTCGACACCTCGGCCGGGAAGCGGCGCACGCCCACCCACTCGGCGTCGAGCGGCGCGTCGAAGGCGATGTCCACGCGCGTGCCCGCGCGGGGGCTGAGCGCGACCGGCGCGATCGCCGGCCAGCCGTCGGCCCACGTCACCGGCGTGACGAAGGTCTCGCGGCCGAGCGCGGAGAAGGCGCGGGTGCCGCCGCGCGGCCGCACGCCCAGGAGCACGCACAGCCACTGGCCGCCGGGCCCCTCGACGAGGTCGCCGTGGCCCGTGTTCTGGATCGGCCGGGGCGTCGACCGGGCCGAGACGAGCGGGTTGCCGGGCGCGCCCTCGAACGGGCCCTCCGGGGAGGCGCCCCGCGCGATGGAGATCGAGTGGCCGCGCTCGGTGCCGCCCTCGGCGATCATCAGGTACCAGGCCCCGTCGATCTCGTAGAGGTGCGGTGCCTCCGGGAACATGAGACCCGTTCCCGACCACAGGGAGCGGGGCTCCTCCACGGCGCGGTGCGTCTCGAGGTCGACCTTCACCTGCTGGATGCCCAGGTGCGCCGGCGCGTTGGGGTCGATCCCGCCGCCCAGGAGCAGACCCGAGAACGTGAGGTAGGCCTGGCCCGCGGCATCCCAGGCGATGTCGGGGTCGATGCCCGAGATGGTCGCCGACCCGTCCTCCACCAGGAGGAGGTCGCCGTCGCTCCACGGACCGGCGGCGTCGTCGGCGGTGAAGTGGAGCATGCCCCGGCCCATCGCGTCGGTGATGACGAGGTGGAACCGCCCGCCGTGGTGGCGGATCGTCGGCGCCCACGCGCCGCCGCCGGTGGGCACGGTCGCCGCGCCGAGCTGGCCGGGGCGGGTGGCCACGTGGCCGATGAGCTCCCAGGTCTCGAAATCGCGCGAGCGATGGATCGGGATGCCGGGCAGGTACTCGAACGTGGAGGTGGCGATGTAGTACCAGTCGCCCACCTTCACCACCGACGGATCGGGGTGGAAGCCGTTGATCAGGGGGTTGTGCAGCGTCGTCATCGTCGGTCCGTTCGTGAGTGCGGGAGGGTGTGGATGCCGACCTCAGCCGCCGAGCACGGCGCCGAGTTCGGTCGCGAGAGCCAGGGCGCGCGGGTCGGCGCCGCCCGGCCACGGGCCGCGCGCGATCGTCCACGCGAAGGCGACGCCGGTGTCGGGGTCGACGCACGCGAGTGCGCCCATGGCGCCGTCGTGCCCGAAAGCGCGCGGACCGCCGAAGGCGAGCGACGGTGTCGGCTTCTGGAACACGATGGAGTGCGAGCGGTGCGGCTGCCCGAGCACCTCGTCGTAGCCGCGCACCTGCTGCTGGCCGATGGTCGCGACGGTGTCGGCATCGAGCACCGGTGCGGCGTCGCCGATGCCGGTGACCATCGTCGCGAACAGCGTCGCGAGACCGCGGGCCGTGCCCGTGCCCGATCCCGCGGGGTGGCCGAATCGCCAGGAGCGCTCGTCGTTGGCGAGGTCGACCGGTGCGCCCGGCGTCGCGAAGACGGCCGGGCCCAGGAGCGAGCCGAAGATCTCGGCGGTGTCGTTGGCCGGGCGGATCATCGGCAGCGTCGGCGCTTTGCGGTGGTCGTGCTCGGGCGGCAGGCCCAGGTGGAAGTCGATGCCGTGCGGCGCGCGCACGTCCTGCTCGTACACCTCGTGCAGCGTGCGGCCGGTCGCGCGGAAGATGAGCTCCGAGGCCAGATTGCCGATCGTGATCGCGTGGTAGCCGAAGGCGCTGCCCGGGTGCCAGAACGGCGTGCTGGCGGCGAGCCGGGCGGCGCCGGCGTGGTGGTCGAGCAGCTCGTCCCAGGTGAGCGCCGGCGTCGCCTGCGGCAGTCCCGCCTGGTGCGAGAGCAGCTGCCGGACGGTGACTCGCGCCTTGCCCTTCTCCGCGAACTCGGGCCAGTAGTGCGCGACGGTCTGGTCGAGGTCGAGCTCGCCTCGCTGCACGAGCAGGCCCACCGTGAGGCCGATCGTGTTCTTGGTGACCGAATACGGCACCATGACGGAGTCCTCCGCCAGGTGAGGCCCGCCCCACACGTCGAGCACGAGAGCGCCCTCGTGATAGGCGGCCGCCTGGAACGAGAGGTCGGGATCGGCGGCGAGGTAGCCGTCGAGGCGCGCGGCGATCTCGTCGAGGCGCGCGTCGACGCGGCCCTGCAAGCGGGTGCCGGGAGTCGTCAGCATCAGCCGACCAGCGCCGGCTCGACGGCCCACTCCGCCGACAGCGGCAGGTCGGTCGACGACGATCCGACACGGAGGTCGAAGGTGCCCGCCTCCCGCTGCCACCCGCCCTCGTAGTGGGCGAAGCGTCGATCGGGAAGCTCGATGCGGGCGGTGACGGTCTCGCCGGCGGCGGCACGGACCACGGCGGAGCCGACCAGCCAGCGCACCGGACGCTCGACGGCTGAGCCTGCCCGCTCGGCGTAGACCTGCACGACCTGCTTGCCGGAGCGCTCGCCGGTGTTGGTCACGGTGACCTCCAGCACGTCGCCGTCGCGCTGGGCGAGGCCCCACGACCACGTCGTGTAGCCCAGGCCGTGCCCGAACGGGAACGCCGGCTCGGCACCGGCGCGCAGCCACGCCCGGTAGCCGATGTGCAGCCCCTCGGTGTAGCGCAGCACGCCGTCGGTCGGGATCACCTCGGTCACCGGCACATCCGCGAGAGCGGCGGGCCAGGTGGTGGGCAGACGTCCGCCGGGCTCGGCGGCGCCGGTGAGCACGTCGGCGAGGGCGGCGCCGAACTCCTGGCCGCCGAAGTAGCCCTGCACGACCGCGGCGACCTCGTCGGCCCACGGCAGCACGACGGGTGAGCCCGCGTTGACGACGACGACGGTGCGGGGGTTCGCGGCGACGACGGCGCGCACGAGGGCGTCCTGGTCGCCCGGCAGGTCCAGGCTCTCGCGGTCGTAGCCCTCGGACTCGACCTTGGCGTTGGTGCCGACGACGACGATGGCGACGTCGGCCGAGGTCGCGGCATCCACGGCTCGGGCGATCAGCTCCGACGACGCGGTGCGCTCCGGGGCGATGCCGAGCGTGGCGCTCATCGCGCCGTCGAGCGCGCCGCGGGCTTCGCGGGTGAACTCCACGCGCACGGCGACGGGCACGCCCGCCTCGACCGCGACCGGTGCGGTGATCGACGGCGGGTTGAGGAAAGCCGCGCCGAGATCCGTGCCGATGATGACCGGGCTGTCGTCGAGCACGAGCGTGCCGTCGACGAACAGTCGGCCGGGGTTGGCGCCGGCGAAGCCGAGCTCGATCTCGCCCGACTCCGCCGGTGTGTAGGTGGTCTCGAAGACGAGGGTGCGGGTCTGCGCGATGGGGGCGTCGCCGCCGAACCACACGAGCGCGGTGGCGCGGCGGTCTTCGGCGAACAGCTCGGTGCCGGCGGCATCCACGAAGCTGACGCGCATGCCCGGCTCGCCGGTCACGGGGTTGGTGAGCTGCGCGAGCGGGATCTCGGCCACGCCCTCCTGCACGACCGCGCCGAGCTCGTAGCGCACGTCGGCTGCGGGCAGGGCGGCGCGGATGCCGTCGAGCGGCGTGACCACGTGCTCGGGGAGCACCGTGGCACTGCCGCCGCCCTGCGTGCGCGCGTCACGGGCGTTCTGACCGATCACCGCGACCGAGCGCAGCGCGTCGGCGTCGAGAGGCAGGATGCCGTCGTTGGCGAGCAGCACCGTGCCCTCGATCGCCGCCTCGCGAGCGAACGCGACGCCGTCGACGGGCGCCGGCTCGACCCCGGCCGCACCCTCGAGCGCGCCGACGCGCTCGGCGAGCAGCAGCAGACGCAGCACCTTGCGGTCGATGTCGGCCTCGTCGACGCGTCCGTCGCGGACGGCCTCGACCAGGTCCGCCCACGCGGGGGCGGGGCCGGGCATCGCGAGATCCTGCGCGGCCGGGATCGAGCCCAGCGAGCGGACCGCGGTCCAGTCGCTGATCACCACGCCGTCGAATCCCCACTCGGAGTTCAGCGGTGTCTCGAGGAGATCGTTCTCGGTCATCGTGACGCCGTCGACGGCGTTGTAGGCGCTCATGAGCGTCCAGGCGCCGGCATCCACCGCGCGCTCGAAGGGCGCGAGGTAGAGCTCGCGCAGCGGACGCTCGTGCACCTGCACGTCGACGGTGAACCGGTCGGTCTCGGAGTCGTTGGCGACGTAGTGCTTGGGACAGGCGGCGACGCCGTTGTCCTGCAGCCCCCGCACGTAGGCGGCGGCGAGGTCGGCGGTGAGCTCCGGATCCTCGCTGAAGCACTCGAAATGCCGGCCGCCGAGGGGCGAGCGGTGCAGGTTGATGGTCGGGCCGAGCACGACGTCGACGCCCTTGCGGCGGGCCTCGGCGGCGGCGGCGGCGCCGTACCGGTAGGCGAGGTCGGCATCCCAGGAGGCGGCGAGAGCGGAGCCGGAGGGCAGGTTCAGCGACGGATCGCGCTCATCCCAGCGCGGGCCGCGCACGCCGGCGGGGCCGTCGGAGAGCGTCATCGCCCGCACCCCCGCCTCGGGCAGCGGCACGGTCGTCCAGAAATCGGCGCCCTGCACGAAGGCGGCCTTCTGCTCCAGCGAGAGCTTCTCGAGCAGGGGACGGAGGTGGTCGACGGACTCGGTCATGAGGGGCGTCCAATCTGTGGAGCGGGGCTTTTCGGGAAGGCAGGGGAGGAGACGGCGGGGACGCATGCGGCGCCCCCACCGGGATGGCTCCTCGGTCAGACGGAGGCTGTGGATGCCGCGGCGGTCGCCTCGGCGGCGAGCATCGCCCGCCGCGCGATGCGGCGCTCCTCCTGCTTGTCGGGATCGGGCACGGGCGCCGCCATGAAGAGGCGCTGCGTGTAGGGGTGCTCGGGCGCCGACGTGACCCGGTCGCCGTCGCCGGACTCCACGATCTCGCCCCGGTACATCACGGCCACGCGGTGGCTGATGTGGCGGACGACGGCGAGGTCGTGGGTGACGAACAGGTACGCGACGCCGGTGCGCTCCTGGATCTCGATGAACAGGTCGAGCACGCGGGCCTGCGTCGACAGGTCCAGGGCCGACACCGGCTCGTCGCAGACGATCAGGCGCGGGCTCAGCGCGAGGGCGCGGGCGATCGCGACGCGCTGGCGCTGCCCGCCGGAGAACTCGCGGGGAAGGCGGCTGCGCGCGTCGACGGGGAGCCCCACCTGATCGAGCAGCTCCTTCACCCGCGCCTTGGCCTCGGCCGACGGGACGCCGGCGACGGTCAGCGGCTCGATGAGGATCTGCTCGACCGTCATCGACGGGTTCAGCGACGAGTAGGGATCCTGGAAGACCACCTGGATCTCCGAGCTGAGCGCCCGGCGCTCGCGGCGGTGCAGGTGGGAGATGTCGTTCCCGTCGTAGTGGATCGAGCCCTCGGTGACGGGGGCCAGGCCCAGCGCGGCGCGTCCGAGCGTGGTCTTGCCCGAGCCCGACTCGCCGACCAGTCCCACGGTCTCACCGGGGAGGATGTCGAGCGAGACGCCCTTCAGGGCGCGGAACGGCTTGGCCCGCAGACCCTTTCCGGGGTACTCGACGACGAGATCCTTGATGTCCAGCAGCGGCGCGCTCATGCGAGTGCTCCCTTCGTGACCAGCGGTCCGCGGGCGGGACCCTCGTCGAGGATCGCGTCCAGCAGCGTCTGCGTGTAGGGGTGCTGCGCCTGATTGAAGATGGCGCGCACCGGGCCCTGCTCGACGAACAGGCCGTTCTGCATGACCGTGACCCGGTCGCACAGGTCGGCGACGACGCCGAAGTTGTGCGTGACCAGCAGCATCGCCATGTGACGCTCGTTCTGCAGGTCCCGCAAGAGCTCCAGCACCTCGGCCTGCACCGTCACGTCGAGAGCGGTGGTCGGCTCGTCGGCGATGATGAGGTCGGGGTCGGTCGAGACGGCTCCCGCGATGAGCACGCGCTGGGCCATGCCGCCGGAGACCTCGAACGGGTAGGCGTCGAACGTGCGCTTCGGGTTCGGGATGCCGACCCGGTCGAGCAGGTGGAGTGCACGATCCGTGGCGTCCTTCTTGGACAGCCCCAGGTTCTTGCGCAGCGGCTGCACCAGCTGGCTGCCGATCGTGAACGACGGGTCGAGGTTCGACATCGGCTCCTGCGGGATGTAGCCGATGCGCTTGCCGCGCACGCCGGCGTAGTCCTTCTCGGACCCGTCGGCCAGCTGCGTGCCCTCGTAGAGGATCGACCCCGCGGTGACGTGGCCGCCCCGGGGGAGAAGGCCGAGCACCGCGAACGCCGTCTGGGTCTTCCCGGAGCCGGATTCGCCGATCAGCCCGTGCACCTCGCCCTTGCGGATGTCGAGGCTCACGCCGTGGACGACCTCGATGTGCGATCCGTCGGGCTGGTCGTAGCCGACGCGCAGGTCGGTGATCTCGAGCACCTTCTCGCTGATCTTGCTGCGGTCGTCTTCGCGGTGCACGATCACACCCGCGTCGTCGAAGACCGGCGGCTCGTCGAGGTCATCGACGTGGTCCTTGCCGCTCATCGACACCGAGGTGGTGACGGCGGCGATGGAGCCGGTGGCGGTCGTGACGGCGCGCCGACGCTTGCGGCGGACGGTCACGGTGCGCTCGAGCTCGTCGCGCATGACGTTGGCGAGCAGCGTCAGCGCCATGCACGTGAGGCCGAGGGCGAGGGCCGGCCACAGCATCAGGATCGGCTCCTTGAAGATGTTCTTGAAGCCGTCGTTGAGCATGGAGCCCCACGTCGGCACCCCGATGTCGCCGAGGCCGAGGAACTCCAGCCCCGACTGGATCGCGAGCGCGATGCCCGCGATGATCGCGCCCTGGATGATGATGGGCGCCCGCACCACCGACAGCACGTGGCGGCCGATGATGCGCCCGTCGCTCAGACCCGACACCCGCGCGGCATCCACGTACAGCTCGGAGCGGACGGCCGTCACCGAAGCGAACACGAGCCGGTAGAAGGCGGGTGCCAGCAGGAGCCCGAAGATGAGCATCGAGATCCACACCGACGGTCCGAGCACGGAGCGCGCCGCCAGCAGGATCACGATCCCCGGCAGGGCCATCGTGAGCTCGGTGACCCAGGTCGCGGCCGAGTTGAACCACCCCTGGTAGTAGCCGGCGATGAGGCCGCTGATCACGCCGAGCACGAGCGAGACGACGATCGCGACCATCGCCGCGGCGATGGTGGTCTGCGTCGCGTAGAGCAGTCGCGACAGCACGTCGCGGCCGCTGCCGTCGGTGCCGAGCAGGTGCTCGGCGCTCGGCGCGGCGAGCACGTTGCGGATATCGGCGAAGTTGGGGTCCTGCGGGGCGATGAACGGTCCGATGATGGCGATCAGCACCACGAAGGCGAGGAAGAGGAGGGATGCCACGCCCAGCGGGCGACGCATCAGGCGTCGCCACAGCGACACGCGGACGGGCGCCGTCGGGACGGCGGGAGGGACGTCGATGGCGGTCATGAGAGTCGCACCTTCGGGTTGAGCGCCGCCTGGGCGAGGTCGATGAGGAGGTTGACGATGACCACGATGATCGCGTAGACGACCACGAGGCCCATCATCACCGGGATGTCGCCGAGCGTTCCGGCGCGCACCGTGAGCTGGCCCATACCGGGGATGGCGAAGACCTGCTCGACGATGACGGCGCCGCCGAGGAGCCCGATGAACTGCACGGCGAGCACCGCGAGGGCGGGGCCGCCGGCGTTGCGCAGCACGTGCTGGTAGACGACCGTGTTCGAGCCGAGGCCGCGGGAACGCAGCGTGCGCACGTAGTCGCGCGACATCGCGTCGATGACCGAACCGCGCACCTGCTGGGCCACCACCGCGATCGCGCCGATCGAGAGGGCGATGATCGGCAGGGTGACCGACGAGAGCCAGCCCGTGAACGACGTCGAGATCGGGATGTACCCGGTGGCCTTGAACCAGCCGAGGTTGACCGCGAACACGAGCACGAGCACGAGGGCGATGAGGAAGCCGGGGATCGCGAAGCCGATCAGCGAGAAGATCTGCACACCGCCGTCGACGGCGCCGCCGCGGCGTGCCGCCCAGACGCCGAGCACGACCGCGAGGATCGCCGACACGACCGTCGTGCCGATCACGAGCGACAGGGTGACCGCGACGCGGCCGCTGACGCTCACGGTGACGAGTTCGCCCGTGAACCAGCTGCGGCCGAGGTCGCCGGTGAGGGCGGAGGTGAGCCAGTCCCAGTACTGCACGAAGAAGGGCCGGTTGAGTCCGAGCTCTTCGGTGCGCCGGGCGACGGTCTCCGCGGTCGCGTTCTCTCCGAGGATGCGGCGGGCGATGTCGCCGCCACCGAGGTAGAGGAGCGCGAAGGTGATGAGGGAGATCACGAAGAGCAGCACGACGCCGGAGATCAAGCGCCGGAAGATGAAGGAGAGCATGAGTGGTTCCCGTCTGGTGCGGGCCGCCCGCGCTGCGGGTGCAGAGCGGGCGGCCCGAGCGGATCAGTTCTTCGGCGAGAAGGCGAAGATCGACGGGTAGGCGTTGACCGACCACATCTCCAGGTCGGTGTTCGCGTCGACCGCGTAGGTGCCCTGCACGCGGAAGAACGGAGCGAACCAGGCCTGGTCGACCATGTAGGCGTTGAGATCCTTGGTCGCCTGCTCGGCTTCCTCGGGCGTGCCCAGCTGGATCGTCGAGATGTACTCGTCCACCTGCGGGTCCTGCGAGTGGAACGGGTTGAACGTCGCCTCGGGCGAGATCATGAAGTTGATCAGCTGCCAGTCGGGGTTCTGCTCCAGCGCCATCCAGGTGGCGGGGTACTTCGGTGCCAGCATGTCGGTGATGAAGTTCCCCGCTCCGGGGTCGGTGTAGTTCACGGTGATGCCGATGTCGGCCAGCTGCTGGGCGACGAGGTCGAACGTGGTCTGGAACGCGGGCGTCGACATCATGTCGAGCTCGAAACCGTCCGGGTAGCCGGCATCGGCCAGCAGCTCCATGGCGGCCTCGGGGTCGTACCCGTAGGTGCTGTCGAGGGCGTCGTCGTAGCCGACCGAGCTCTCGGGGAACACCTGCTCCGTGACGGTGCCGTAGCCGGACTGCAGCGCCTGCAGCAGCGCCTCGCGATCGAAGGCCATGTTGATCGCCTGGCGAACGCGGACGTCGCCGAGCTCGGGCGCCATCGTGCCGTCGCGGTCGAACAGCAGCAGGCCCTGGAAGTCGAGCTCGTTGGCCTCTATGACCCAGCCCGATCCCTCGATCTCGGGGATCTGGTCGTTGAGGGTGATCTTGGCGCCGTTCGCCTCGCCGGCCTTGATGGCGTTAAGGGTGGCCGTCGGGTCTTCGATGACGTTGATCGTCAGGTTGTCGTACTTCACCGCGTCGGGGTTCCAGTAGTCGGGGTTGGCCGTGTACACGTACGTCGTGCCGGTGACGGAGGCGTCCGTGTCGAGAACGTACGGGCCCGAGCCGATCGGGTTGGTCGCCGAGTTCGGGTCGTCGAAGGTCGACGGCGCCTGGATGAGGCCGGCCGCCTTCGAGAGCACGCTCAGCAGCGACGGGTCGGGAGCCTCCATCGCGATCTCGACCGTGGTGGCGTCGACCGCGGTGAACTCCTTGCCGGCGAGGTTCGACGCCTGCGGCGACGTGCCGTCGCGGAAGCGCTCCAGGCTCGCGACCACGGCGTCGGCATCCAGCGTCTCGCCGTCGGTGAAGGTGACATCGTCGCGGAGGGTGAGGGTGAGGACCGTGTTGTCCTCGTTGAACTCCCACTCGGTCGCCAGCCACGGCTCGATCTCGCCCGTGGCGCTGCTCATCAGCAGCGTGTCGAACACCGCCTGGAAGTAGGGGCTGCGGTTGCCCCACTCCGCGCCGGCGCCGACGTCGTAGCTGGTCGGGCCGATGATCGCGGTCAGTGTGAGTCGGTCTGCGCGGCCGGAGGCGTTCTCGCCATCGGTGTCACCGCTGCCACCGGCGCACCCGGTGAGGGCGAGCGCCGCGATGGCCGTGAGGGCTGCTGTGGCCTTCCATCGGAACATCCTTGGTCCCTTTCGGTCTGGGCGGTCCCCCTGCGGATCGCCTCTGTGGCACGAAAGTAACAGCAATACCGAGTGAGCGCTAGGTTTTTACAATAAAAAACTAGCGATCGCTTGGATTTCGTTATAGAACAGACGTGAAAGGCGGTTGCGGAGGTGCCGATGGCGACACCGCGTGCCGGTTACGGTGGGACGATGACAGAGCTGACAGCGGCTTCAGCCCCGCCGCGGGTGCGCAAGCCTCGCGGCTCGTATGCGAAGACGGCCGAGAAGCGTCTGGCGATCCTGGATGCCGCGCTCGAGGTGTTCTCGCAGGGGTACCACGGCGGTTCGCTGCGCGACATCGCCGCACGGGTGGGCATGAGCGAGGCGGGACTGCTCCACCACTTCAAGAGCAAGAGCGCGCTGCTCATGGCGGTGCTCGACCACCGCGACGAGCACTCCCGCTCGATCGTCGACCTCGAGAGCGAGGACGGCGCCGACGCCCTGCGCGGACTCGTCGCGCTCGCCCGCTACAACCAGTCCGTCCCCGGGGTCGTCGAGCTGTTCTGCGTGCTCTCGGCGGAGGCCACCGCCCCCGATCATCCCGCCCACGACTACTTCACGCGCCGCTACGTCGACGTGCGCACGAGCATCCGCGGCTCGTTCGAGCGCGTCGCCGCCGCCGGTCGCCTGCGCGGCGACGTGGATCCGGATCGGGCCGCCGTCGCGACGATCGCGATGATGGACGGACTGCAGGTGCAGTGGCTGCTCAATCCCGATGCCATCGACATGGCCGATGCGCTGGCCGATTTCCTGCGCGCGCTCGTGCTCGGCTTCGACATGACCTCGCTCGAGGAAGCGCTCGACGCGGCGATCGTGCTCCCGCGCGACTGAGCTGCCGCTCAGCCCGCGCGACGCGCGGCGAGTGCGGCGCGCTCGGGCTCCGGGAGGCTGATCGGCGTGGTCCCGGCCACCTCGTCGCTGAATTCCTCCGGCACGGGCTGCACGATCGACAGCGGGCGGGTCTCGGCGAGGGTGAGGCGGAAGCGCTTCTGCTCGTGGCGCTGCAGGCGGCCCGACATGATCAGCCATGTCGCGCCGATCCCGAAGGCGACCACCGCGGCGGCCGCGCCGAGCAGGATCGCCGCGCGCGGGCCGAACTCGGCGGCGACCCATCCCACGATCGGCGCGCCGACGGGTGTGCCGCCGAGCAGGATCGCCATGTAGAGGGCGAGCACCCGGCCGCGCAGGGCGGGGTCGGTCGTCGTCTGCACGTAGCCGTTGGCGGTGGTCAGCATCGTGACGACCGAGAAGCCCGTGAGCATGAGCGTGACCGCGTAGAGCCAGTACGAGGGCATCAGCGTCGACAGGCCGGCGGCGGCGGCGAACAGCAGGATGCCGCCGATCACCACCCGGATCCGGGCGCGGTCGCGCCGAGCCGCGAGCAGCGCTCCGGCGAGCGAGCCGATCGCGAGGATCGAACTCAGCAGACCGAACCCGTCGGCGTCGTGCCCGAACTCGATCGCCATGGTGGATGCGACGATCGGGAAGTTCATGCCGAACGCGCCGACGATGAACACCATCGCGAACACCACCATGAGGTCGGGCCGACGCGCGACATACCGGAAGCCGTCCGCCAGGCGCGCCGAGCCCGGCGCCTTCACCCGAGGGATCAGCTCGTGGGTGCGGATGAGCATCAGCGCGACGAGCATCGCGATGAACGTCACCGCGTTGATGACGAACACCCAGCCCGTTCCGACCGCGACGATGACGACGCCGCCGACCGCCGGGCCGATCATGCGCGCGCCGTTGAACGACGCGGCGTTGAGGGCGACGGCGTTGGAGGCGTTCTCCTTCGCGACCAGGTCCGAGACGAACGCCTGTCGGGTGGGGTTGTCGAACGCGGCGACGACGCCGAGGGCGAGAGCGAAGCCGTACATGATCGGCAGGGTCATCGCGCCCGCGAAGATCAGTGCGCCGATCGCGATGCCGAGGAGCATCAGCGCCCCCTGCGTCACCAGGAGCAGGCGCCGGCGGTCGAAGCGGTCGGCGACCCACCCGGTCACCCCGACCAGCAGCAGCGGGGGTGCGAACTGGAGGGCCATCGTGACCCCCATCGCGCCGGCGTCGTTGTCGGTCAGCTCGGTGAGCACCACCCAGCTGATCGCGGTGGCCTGCATCCAGGCGCCGATGTTCGACACGAGCGCGCCGATGAACCACACGCGGTAGTTGAACACGGAGAACGAACGGAACATGGGGGTCATCGGGCCACCATCCGCTCCATGATCTCGGCGGCGGCGGCGAGGGTCGCGCGCTCATCAGCGGTGAGCTCCTCGAGGGCTGCCTCCACCCACGCGTCGCGGCGACGGGCCGTCTCGTCGACGACCGAGCGACCGGTCTCGGTCAGGTCGACGACGACCTTGCGGCCGTCGGTCTCGTCGGCCCCGCGGGTGACGTACCCCGACTCCTGCAGGCAGTTGATCGTGCGGGTCATGGCCGGGGCGGACACGCGCTCGCGGTCGGCGAGGTCGCTGAGGGTATGCGGGCCGTGCACGAAGAGCGCCGCGAGCACGGCGAACTGGCCGTCGCTCATCGAGTCGATGGCGCGCTGCGTGCGCATGCGGCGGGCGAGCCGGAAGGTGGAGATGCGCAGCTGTGAGGCGGCGGTGGAGAGCGTGGGCGCGGGCGTTCCGTGGGGCATCAGAATAGTTAACCTAGTTCATTACCCTGGTTAAGTAAATTCCGATGCCTAGACTGGCCGCCATGCCCGAGTTCACCGATGCACACGGCATCGCGATCGTCTACGACGTCCACCCCGCCCGGACCACGGCGCGCGCGGTCGTCCAGCTGCTCCACGGGGTCGGCGAGCACGCCGGGAGATACACCGCACTGGTCGATGCGCTGACGGCCGCCGGCTACATCGTGTACGCCGACGATCATCGCGGGCACGGGCGCACCGGCATGCGCCAGCACGGGGGAGACGCGTCCCAGCTCGGGCGTCTGGGGCCCGGCGGACTGCGCGCCGCCCGCGATGCGGTCGCCCGGCTCACCGACCTCATCCGCGCCGAGAACCCCGACCTGCCGCTCGTGCTCCTCGGCCACTCGTGGGGATCGTTCCTCGCGCAGATGCTGGTGGATCGGCATCCCGACGCCTATGACGCGCTGGTGCTCAGCGGCTCGTCGCTGCGGTGGCCGGGATCGCTGAACTCCGGAGACCTGAATGCACCGTGGAAGGGGGCCGGCGCCAACGGCGTGGAGTGGCTGTCGACCGATGTGACGGTGCAGCAGGGGTTCCTCGACGACCCGCTGGTCACGACGACGCCGCTTCCCCAGCTGTTCGGCCCGCTCGACACGCTCCGCCTCATCGGCAAGCCCCGGCGCGACCTCGCGCGAGACATCCCGACCCTCCTCATGGTGGGCCGCGACGACACGGTGGGCGGTCCGCGCAGCGTCCACCGCCTCGCCGAGGCCTACCGCACCCGGTCGGGATTCACCGACGTGACCACCCTCGTGTACCCGGACGCGCGCCACGAGATCTTCAACGAGGTCATGCAGGAGGACGTGCGCGGCGATCTCCTCGCGTGGCTGGACCGGCGGTTCCCGGCGCGCGACTGAGCGGCGCGCGCCCGCGCGGCCCCGCGCGATCTAGAGTCGAAGTCATGCACGGCGAGTACAAGGTTCCCGGCGGCAAGCTCGTCGTCGTCGATCTCGAAGAGCGCGACGGCCGCATCGCCGACTTCCACCTCGCGGGCGACTTCTTCCTGGAGCCCGACGAAGCCCTCCTCGACATCGACGCGGCCGTGAACGGCCTGCCGATCGAGTCGGACGTGGCCGCCATCGCGGCCGCCGTGCGCGGCGCGCTGCCGGAGGGCGCGCAGCTGCTCGGCTTCACGCCCGAATCGGTGGGCACCGCGGTGCGCCGCGCCCTGGTCACCGCGCCGGGCTGGCGCGACTTCGACTGGGAGATCGTGCACGAGAAGCCGGTTTCGCCGCGCATGAACCTCGCCCTCGACGAGGTGCTCACGGGGCGCGTCGGCGACGGGCGCCGCCGGCCCACCCTGCGCCTGTGGGAATGGAACGAGTCCGCGGTCGTGATCGGCTCGTTCCAGTCGTACCGCAACGAGGTCGACCCCGAGGGCGCGGCCCGGCACGGCTTCGATGTGGTGCGCCGGATCTCGGGCGGCGGCGCGATGATGATGGGCGCGAACTCGATCGTCACCTACTCGCTGTACGTGCCGGCATCCCTCGTCGCCGGGATGACCTTCGCCGACTCGTACGCGTTCCTCGACGACTGGGTGCTGCACGCGCTGCGCTCGCTCGGCATCGAGGCGACCTACCAGCCGCTCAACGACATCGCCGGCGCCCAGGGCAAGATCGGCGGCGCCGCCCAGAAGCGCCTCGCCAACGGCGGCGTGCTGCACCACGCCACCCTGTCGTACGACATGGACGGCCAGATGATGACGGAGGTGCTGCGCATCGGCCGCGAGAAGCTGAGTGACAAGGGCACGACCTCCGCGGCCAAGCGCGTCGATCCGCTGCGGCGCCAGACGGGGCTCCCGCGCGAGGCCATCATCGAGCGCTTCAAGGAGACGTTCGCGAACCTCTACGGCGCCGTCCCCGGGACGATCTCCGACGACGAGTACGCCGAGGCCGAAGCCCTCGTCGAGGCGAAGTTCGCCACCGACGCGTGGCTGCACCGGGTGCCGTGACCGACGCGACACCGGGCGCCGTCGATATCCACCACGGCGACAACCTCGCGGTCGCGCAGGGGCTGCCCGCGGCATCCTTCACGCTCGTCTACCTCGACCCGCCGTTCAACACCGGCCGCGCGCGGGAGCGGAGCCTCGAGACGGCCCGTGCGACGACGGTCGCAGGCAGAACTCCGGAAGAATTCGCCGCCGAGCCCGATCCCGAGCCCGATACCGGCGATTCCGGCGCGGATCTCCGGAGTTCTGCAGGCGCGGCCGCCCCGCCCGCCCCGCCCGCCCCGGCCGCCCCGGCCGTCGTGCGCCGGGGGTTCCACGGCCGGGAGTACGAGCGCCTGCGGGGCGACCTCACCTCGTACGACGACCGCTTCGAGGACTACTGGGGCTTCCTCGAGCCGCGCCTCGCCGAAGCCTGGCGGCTCCTGGCCGACGACGGCACACTCTACCTCCACCTCGACTACCGCGAAGCGCACTACGCCAAGGTGCTGATGGACGCCCTGTTCGGCCGCGAGCGCTTCCTCAACGAGCTCATCTGGGCCTATGACTTCGGCGGCAAGACCCGGCGGCGCTGGCCCACTAAGCACGACACGATCCTCGTGTACGTGAAGGATCCGTCGCGCTACTGGTTCGACTCCGAGGCCGTCGACCGCGAGCCGTACATGGCGCCGGGGCTGGTGACCCCCGAGAAGGCGGAGCGCGGCAAGCTCCCCACCGACGTGTGGTGGCACACGATCGTTCCGACCACCGGCCGCGAGAAGACCGGCTACCCGACCCAGAAGCCCGAGGGCGTGCTGCGGCGCATCGTGCAGGCCTCCAGCCGCCCGGGCGACCGGGTGCTCGACCTGTTCGCCGGCAGCGGCACCACCGGCGCGGTCGCCTCCGCCCTCGGCCGCGATGCGGTGCTGGTCGACGCGAACCCCGCCGCGATCGAGATCATGCGCCGCCGCATGCCGCACGCGCGGGTGCTGACGCCCGCCGCCGGCTGAGCCCCCGGAGCCTACGGGCGCAGAGCCCGCCACGCGGCGAGGTCGTGCACGGCGATGCCGCAGAACTCGGGATGCCGCGCCAAGGTCGCCGCCACGACGGCCGTGTGCCGTGCCAGCGCGTCGGCGCCGTCGTCGGCGAACGTCGTGCCCGGCTCGAGGGCGGGCACCGCATCCACGCCGATCCGGAAGGAGCGGGCGCGCGTCTCGGCGATCTCCACCGCCGCTGCGGCCTCGGCGAGGATCGCCGCAGCCGTGTCGCGGTACGCCATGATCGTGATCGCATCGGCGGCGCGCACGAGGGCCACGAACGCCTCCGGATGCGTGCGCGCCAGCCATCCGGGCAGGTCGATCTCGATCGGCACGCGCCCCGCGGAATCCGCCACGGCCCGCACGGTGCGCACGAGCCGGTCGAGGAGGGGGTCCGCGTCGGCGGGCCAGTCCGGCAGAGCCCAGGGCTCGATGTCGAGATGGATGCCGGTGAACAGCCCGCCGCGCAGGGCCCGCTCCGTCCAGGTGACGGCGGAGGCGGCATCCATCGTCCATTCCGGCGTGCCGCCGAGCGCCGACGCGGCGATTCCGCGTGCGGCGAGCGCCCGCACGTGGGCGGCGGTGCCACGGGTGGGCCCGTTCCACGGCACGCTGACCGAGACCTCGCGCACCGTGTGGCGCGCCGCGAAGGCCGCCAGTTCGTCCGGCCGCGCGGGAGCGGAGGCCTCGGCCCACAGCCACGCCGCCCGGGCGAACCAGATGTTCATCCCGCCCAGGTTAGCCAGAGGAATAGGCTGAACCGCATGCGATTCGGAACCTTCATCCCGCAGGGCTGGCGACACGACCTCGTGGGCATCGAGCCCGCCGACCAATGGCGCGTCATGGCGTCGCTCGCGCAGTCCGCCGACCGCGGCCCGTGGGAGTCGCTGTGGGTCTACGACCACTTCCACACCGTGCCGGTGGTGAGCCAGGAGGCGACCCACGAGGCGTGGACGCTCATGGCCGCGTTCGCCGCCGCGACCGACCGCATCCGGCTCGGTCAGATGTGCACGTGCATGGGCTACCGCAACCCCGCCTACCTGGCGAAGGTCGCCGCGACGATCGATGTGATCTCGGGCGGACGCGTCGAGATGGGCATCGGCGGCGGGTGGTACGAGCACGAGTGGCGCGCGTACGGCTACGGCTTCCCGTCCATCGGCGAGCGGCTCGGCATGCTCGACGAGGGCGTGCAGATCATGAAGGAGGCCTGGGCCACCGGCTCGGCGACCTTCGCGGGGAAGCACTACACCGTCGACGGCGCCATCGTGCAGCCGCAGCCGCTGCAGGAGGGCGGCATCCCCGTGTGGATCGCCGGCGGCGGCGAGAAGGTCACCCTGCGCATCGCGGCGCAGTACGGCGACTACGTCAACTGGAGTTCGAACCCCGACGAGTTCTCGCGCAAGCGCGAGATCTTCGAGGGACACTGCGCGACGCTCGGCCGGGATGCGGACGAGATCGTGCGCTCGGCGAACTTCAACACCGTGGTCGGCGAGACCGACGGCGAGGTCGAGGAGCGCCTCGACCGGATGGAGGCGCGCATCGAGCCCTTCCTCGGGGCCAAGACGGCCGACTACATGCGCGAGTACCGATCGCGCACGGCCCTCGTGGGCACGATCGAGGAGGTCTCCGAGCGCCTCGATGCGATGCGCGCACGGGGGCTGGATTACGCGATCCACTACTTCCCCGAGCACGCGTTCGACCGCTCCGGCGTCGACCTCTTCGAGCGCGACGTCATCCCCGCGATGAGCTGACCTGTTCGCGGGTCAGACGAGGGGGCGCACGCTCGCGTAGCCGTCGGCGTCGACGTCGGGCCGGGAGGGGTCGCCGCCGAACACGCGCGTCGCGCCAGGGGATGCCGACCACGGCGTCCAGCCCGGGTCGCCGTCCCGTATGAGCGCCACCGCGCTGCCGTGCACCGCGGCGGCGAGCGCGGGCGGCGGGTTCTCGCCCGCGATCGCCGAGACCGTGGGCGCGTCGAGGCAGTCGAACCAGAACGGCACGTCGAGGCAGTGCAGCGACCATGTGCGGGTGGGGGATGCCCAGCTGAACCGGTACGTCCACGTCGGCGCGGCGCCGACCTTCGTCCGTGCCTCCGCGATGCGCACGACCGACGAGCGGAAGATCGCGTCGGTGATGTAGCGGCCGAGCATCGCCGCGGTGCCCTTCGCGCGCACGTCCTTGTTGGCGGCGAGGTAGTCGCGCCGCACGGCCCGGTCGAGCTTGAGAGGGCGCAGCGCCAGGTCGACCGGCACGAACCGCAGCTTGCCGCGCGCGCCGTCGAGCGCCATGGTGAACTCGTCGTCGGTGGCGCCCAGGACGAGCGGCTTGTCGGCGCCCACGCCCGCCGCGAGGGACTCGAGCGTCGGACGGGTGATCAGGTCGCCGTCGATCATGGGACCCCAGGCGAGGCCGTCCGACACGAGCGCGTGCAGCATTCCGAGCGGATTCTTCGTGTCGGGCGCCGCGGCCTTCTCCTGGAGGCCGCGCAGCTGCTCCTCGGGGATCGATGCGAAGCCGTCGCGCGTCGGCGCGACGGCGGCGATGTTCGCGAGCTTGGCCGAGAGGGTGCGGGCGCGCTCGCCGGTGACGAGCGAGGTGGCCGACGACAGCGCCCACACGCGGTGGAACAGGTGCTGGGTGGCGGGCATGCCGAGCAGGGTCATCACGGCCCCGCCGCCGGCCGACTGGCCCGCGATCGTCACCTGGCCGGGGTCGCCGCCGAAGGCGCGGATGTTCGCCTGCACCCACTCGAGCGCGGCGATCCAGTCCCGCACGCCGCGGTTGCTCGGCGCCCCCGCGATGTGCCCGAAGCCGTCGAATCCGAGCCGGTACGAGACGGTCACCGTGACGACGCCGTCCCGGTTGAACGCGGCGCCGTCGTACCAGGGGCTCGCGGGCGAGCCCGACACGTACCCGCCGCCGTGGATGTAGACGAGCACCGGGAGCGCGGCATCCATCTCCCCCGGCACGGGTGTGAAGACGTTCACGTTCAGGGTCGACTCTCCGGGGACGGAGGGCTCCGGGATGAGCGTGATGCCGTTGTCGCCGCGCTGGGGCGTCGCGCCGTACGCGGTCGCGTCGCGCACGCCCTCCCACGGCTCGGCCGGCAGCGGCGCCGCGAAGCGGAGGTCGCCGACGGGCGGCTGCGCGAACGGGATGCCGAGGAAGGCCGCCGACGAACCCGCGGCGCCCGGCTCGCCCCGCCACGTGCCGCGGACGGCGCCCGCCGAGAAGGTGACGGTGGGGGCGAGGGTGGTGTCAGCGCTGCTCGTCATCGGCGACGTGCTCCTTCTCGGTCGGGGAGGTGCGGGCGGTGAGGAGGGTGAAGAGCGCGTCGACGGCGTCGGCCATGTCGAGGTCGGGCTCGAGCATCCACTGCACCTGAAGCCCGTCCGCGACAGCCTGGAAGATGCGCGCGATCGTCTCGGGGGCCACCTCCGAGGTGATCAGCCCGTCGGCCTGCGCGCGCGCGACGGCGTCGGCGAAGTAGCCGCGCAGCTGCGCGCCGCGTGCGACGAAGAAGTCGTGCGCCGCGTGCCCCGGGTCGGCGGCCTCGACGGAGAGCTGTGCGAACAGCTGCACGACTCCGGGGACCTGGGCGTTGTGGCGGGTGATGCCGACATACCCCCGGCGGATGTCCTCGAGGGTCGCCCGCGAGAGGTCCTCGGGCACCGAGAACGCGGCCGAGTCGACCTCGTCGCGCTTGCGGAGGATCTCGGCGAAGAGCTCCTCCTTGCTGTCGAAGTAATGGAGGAGCCCGGCCTGGCTCAGTCCCACCGCGGCGGCCAGTTCCTTGACGGACGTGCCGGCCATGCCCTCCCGGGCGATCACGTCGAGTGCGCGCGTGAGGATCTCCTCGCGCTTGGCGATGCCCTTGGCGTAGGAACCGCGTCGTCCCCGCTGCGTCTGTGCCATGAGGTCAGTAAAGCCGAAGACTGCTTGAACTTCAAAACCTAGTGGCATATGGTTTCTTCGTTGCTCGATGACGAGCGACTCCTCACCCGAGAAGGAACCCCATGACGACGTCGTCAGAAGCCACCGCACCCTCGCCCGCAGAGCCGCCGGCCGACACCACCACCGACCTCGCGTTCATCGCCGAGGCGGCCGGAAACGATGATCCGCCGGCCCCGAAGAAGGGCCTCGGGCGACTGCTCGGATGGATCATCCCCGCCAACCTCGGCGTGTTCCTCATCTGGGGCGCCGTGCCCGGCATCCTCCTCCCGCAGCAGATCACGCTGACCCTCGGCGAAGCCGACAAGGTCGCGAACCTCGCCATCGTCGCCACGATCGGCGCGTTCGTCGCGATGCTCGCCCAGCCCATCGCGGGCACGGTGTCCGATCGCACGCGCTCGCGCTTCGGCCGCCGGGCACCGTGGATCGTGATCGGCGCGCTCGCCGGCGCACTCTCGCTCATCGGCCTCGCGTTCGCGGACTCGCTCGTGGGCTTCATCGTCGCCTGGATCTTCGTGCAGGTGTCGTTCAACGTCGCCCAGGGTCCGCTGTCGGCGATCCTGCCCGACCGGGTGCCGCTCAAGCGCCGCGGCACCTTCGCGGCGCTGTCGGGCATCGGCCTCATGGTCGGCGCGCTCGGCGGCTCCATCGTCGGCTCGCTGTTCTTCAACAGCATCACCGCGGGGTACATCACCTTCGCGGCGATCTCCGTGGTCACCCTCACCCTGTTCACGGTCTTCAACCCCGACTACTCCAGCACCGACCTCGAGCCCGAGCCCTTCGACCTCAAGGCCTTCCTCGGCACCTTCTGGGTCAACCCGATCCAGCACCCCGACTTCTTCTGGGCCTTCACCGGACGCCTGCTGCTCTACACCGGCTACTTCGCCGTCACCGGCTACCAGCTGTTCCTGCTCACCGACTACTTCGGCGTCGAGAGCCCCGAGACGGTGATCCCGCTGCTGGGACTCATCAGCCTCTCCGGCATCCTGCTCGCCACGATCGTGTCGGGGCCGCTCTCCGACCGCCTCGGCCGCCGCAAGCCGTTCGTGTTCGCGTCGTCGGTCGTCGTCGGCGCCGCGTTCCTCCTGCCGTGGGTGTGGCAGGACCTCAACGCGTGGATGATCATGACCTTCATCTCGGGCCTCGGATTCGGCATGTTCCAGGCCGTCGACACCGCCCTCATGAGCGAGGTGCTGCCCTCGGCGAAGTCCTTCGCGAAGGACCTCGGCGTCGTCAACATCGCCGCGACCCTGCCGCAGACCCTCGCCCCGGGTGTGGCAGGCGCGATCGTGCTCGCCTTCGGCTATGCGGGCCTGTTCCCTGTCGCGATCGTGCTGGGCATCGCCGGCGCCTTCGCGGTGTGGCCGATCAAGGCGGTGCGCTGACCGTGCCCGGCGAAGAGATGACCGAGATGGATGCCGCACCCGCCGCGCGCCGCCCGCGCGCACTCCTGTGGTGGGCGCTGGGCCTCACCGCGGCGTTCGCCGCGATGGGCATGATCGTCGCGCTCGACGCGGAGGCGCCGTTCACGCAGGCGACCGACGACGCGTGGCGTCTCATCGTGGGCGCCTCGCCCGAGAGCACGATGTACCTCGCGCCGTTCGCGATGTTCTACCAATTCATCGGCGGCCCCGGATCGCTGCTGCTGGTGGCGGGACTCCCGCTCGTGCTCGCCGTCATCGGCCGCTGGCGCTCGGCGCTGTTCGTGGTCGCGGCGACCATGACCTCGATGGGCCTGTACTCGCAGGGCATGAAGAACCTCGTCGACCGCCCGCGCCCTGCGGCCGATGAGGCGCTCGGCCTGTTCGGACCGCTCTTCGAGGTGGACCACGGCTCGTACCCGTCGGGCCACGCGGTCGCGGCGGCGGCCTTCGCCTTCACGATCGCCGCCGTCATCCGCCCGGGCGTGCTCCGGCGCGTGTGGTGGGTGATCGGCGGCGTGCTGATGCTCGGCATGATGTGGCAGCGCACGCTCATCAACGCGCACTGGCTCAGCGACACGTTCTTCGGGCTGATCGCGGGTGCGGGTGCGGTCCTCCTGATCTGGTGGGCGTTCTGGCCGTGGCTGCAGAAGGACTACGGCCGCCCGGTCTGGTTCCTCCACCTCGGCGACCGCACGAAGACGGAGGCGGCTGTCGCCGCCTGAGATCCCCCGAAAGGACGATGAGATGACAGACCTCAGCACCCTGGATGCCGCGCCCGCGGCATCCATCGACGACCTCACGCTCGAGGAGAAGGCGTCGCTCACCAGCGGCGCGAGCTTCTGGTGGACCAAGCCGATCCAGCGCGTCGGCATCCCGGCGATCATGGTGACCGATGGCCCGCACGGTCTGCGCAAGCAGGCGGAGGGCGGCGACCACCTCGGCATCGGCACGAGCGTTCCGGCGACGTGCTTCCCGCCGGCGGTGGCTCTCGGATCGTCATGGGACGCCGACCTCGCCCGCCGCGTGGGCGAGGCGCTCGGCGCGGAGACCTCGATCGAGGGCGTCGCCGTGCTCCTCGGGCCCGGCATCAACATCAAGCGCTCGCCGCTGTGCGGCCGCAACTTCGAGTACCTCTCGGAGGACCCGATCGTGTCGGGTGTGCTGGGCGCGGCGATCGTGAAGGGTGTGCAGTCGCAGGGCGTCGGCGCCTCGCTCAAGCACTTCGCGGCCAACAACCAGGAGGACGACCGCATGCGCGCGTCGTCCGACGTCGACCCGCGCCCGCTGCGCGAGATCTACCTGCGCGGATTCCAGCGCGTGGTCGAGGACGCGCAGCCGTGGACGGTCATGTGCTCGTACAACCGCATCAACGGCGTGTACGCCTCGGAGGATCCGTGGCTCCTCACCAAGGTGCTGCGCGACGAGTGGGGCTTCGAGGGGCTCGTCGTCTCGGACTGGGGTGCGGTCAACGAGCGGGTCCCGGGCCTTGCGGCCGGCATGGATCTGGAGATGCCCTCGTCGGGCGGGGTGACCGACGCGCAGATCGTGGCGGCGGTCCGCGACGGCTCGCTCGATGAGGCGGTCGTCGACGTCGCGGCGGGCCGTGTGCTCGACCTCGTGCGCAAGGCGACCGACGGCGCCGGGGCGGTCGAGGGACCGCTCGACGTCGATGCGCACCACGCGCTGGCGCGCGAGGCGGCGGGCCGCTCGATCGTGCTGCTGCGCAACGAGGGCGGCGTGCTGCCACTGGCGCGCGACGGGCGCATCGCGGTGATCGGCGAGTTCGCCGAGAAGCCGCGCTACCAGGGCGCAGGGTCGTCGATGATCAATCCGACGCGTCTGGACAGCGCGCTCGACGAGATCCGCGCCCTCGCCGACGGCGAGGTGTCGTACGCGGCCGGGTTCGGCATCCATTCGACGACCACGGCGGAGCAGAACGCGGCCCTTCGCGCGGAGGCCGTCGCGGTCGCCGCGGATGCCGAGACGGTCGTGCTGTTCCTCGGCCTGCCCGCGCGCCTCGAGTCGGAGGGCTACGACCGCACCGACATCGACCTGCCCGCCGAACAGCTCGAGCTGCTGGATGCCGTGCTCGCCGTGAACGCGAACGTCGTCGTGGTGCTCTCCAATGGCGGTGTCGTGGCGCTGCCGTTCGCCGAGCGCGTGCCGGCTCTGCTCGAGGGCTGGCTTCTCGGCCAGGCCGGCGGCGGGGCGACTGCCGACGTGCTGTTCGGCGTGGTCAACCCGTCGGCGAAGCTCACCGAGACCATCCCGGTGCGGCTCGAGGACACCCCCGCGTACCTCGACTTCCCGGGCGAGTTCTCGCGGGTGCGCTACGGCGAGGGCCTGTTCGTCGGGTACCGCTGGTACGACGCGCGGCGGCTGCCGGTGGCGTTCCCGTTCGGTCACGGCCTGTCGTACACGACCTTCTCGTACGGGGATGCCGTCGCGGCGGTCGCCGGCGACGGCGACGTGGTCGTCACCGTGCCGGTCACCAACACCGGCGACCGCGACGGTCGCGAGGTGGTTCAGGTCTACACGTCGCTCGCGGGGTCGCGCGTGCAGCGTCCGGTGCGCGAGCTCAAGTCGTTCGCGTCGGTCGCCCTCGCGCCGGGGGAGACCCGCGAGGTCGTCCTGACGGTGCGCCGGAAGGACCTCGCGTACTGGGACATCCGGGTGGACCAGTGGGTCGTCGAGGGAGGCGCGTACTCCGTCGAGGTCGGTGCGTCGAGTCGTGACATCCGCGCGGCGGCTGCCGTCGAGATCCCCGGCGACGACGTGGTCGTGCCGCTGTCGAAGTCCTCGTCGATGGGGGAGGTCATGGCCCACCCGGTGGCTGGTCCGGTCGTCCAGGCTGCGATCGCGCAGATGATGAGCGGCATGGACGGCGTCGAGGCGATCATGCCCGAGGGCGTGGACGCCACCAAGATGATGGAGTCGTTCCCCTTCGGTCGCATCGGGATGTTCGCCGCCGGTCAGGCGGGCGGTGAGGGCGGGGGTGTGAGCCCCGAGATGATCGACGGCCTCATCGCGATGGCGAACGCCCCGCGGCAGTAGGCCGGCGGCTTCGCGGCGTTCGCGGCGTTCGGGGCGCCGCGGTGTTCCCGATTTCGCCATTGAACTTCCCGCTCACACGCACCACACCCCCTGTCGGGGATGCTGTGTGAGCGGGAGGTTCAATGGGGTGGTGTGTGAGCCGGAAGTTCAATGGTGATTTCGAGACCACGTGAAATCTGAGACGCGCGCCCCCCCGTGAACGCCGAGCCGCGCGCACCCCGGGAAATCCACGACGCGCGCACCCCGTGAAGTCCAAGCCGCGCGCGCCCCGCCCGGCATCACCGCTCAGTCCCGCAGGAATCCGAGCAGCAGCTCGTTGATCTCCGCGCCGTGCGTCCAGAGCATGCCGTGGGGTGCGCCCTCGAGCTCCACGTACGTGGCCGAAGGAAGCAGATCCTTGAACCGGCGCGCGGTCGGATCGATCGGGAGGATGTTGTCGGCCGTGCCGTGCACGATCAGTGCCGGCACGTCGATTGCGGGAATGTCCGCGCGGAAGTCCGTCGGCCACGTCAGCGGGGCGGCGGCGAGCGCCGCGTTGCCCGCCTGCGCCGCGGTCGCCACACTCGCGGCGACCGCCTCCTCCGAGATGCGCGACCCGAGCGTGTCGTCGAGGTTGTAGAAGTCCTTGAAGAACCCGCCCATGAACGCGTAGCGGTCTTCGCGCACCGCCGCGGCGATGCCGTCGAAGAACTCCTGCGGACCCGCGCCCTCCGGGTTGTCGTCCGTCTTGAGCAGGTAGGGCTCGAGCGAGCCCAGGAAGACGGCCTTCGCGACGCGTCCGCTGCCGTAGCGCGAGAGGTAGCGCGCGACCTCGCCGGTGCCCATCGAGAATCCGACGAGCACGGCATCCCGCAGGTCGAGGTCCTCCATGAGCGCGTGCAGGTCGCCCGCGAACGTGTCGTAGTCGAAGCCCCCTGCCACCTTGGTCGACGCGCCGAAACCACGACGGTCGTAGGCGATCACGCGGAAGCCGGCATCCAACAGCGCCGCCTGCTGCTTGCCCCACGACTCCCCGTTCAGCGGGAACCCGTGGATGAGCACCACGGGCTGGCCGGAGCCCTGGTCGGTGTAGAAGAGGTCGATGTCGACCGAGTTCTCGGTTCCGACGGTGATGTAAGCCACGATCGCTCCTTCCGCGCCGCGGGATCCGGATGCCGCGGCTACGCGAAGAACGCTAGGCCGCGGCATCCACGTTCGGAAGGGGCTTGTGGATGCCGCCCGGTGAACTCTCCGTTCCCTGCGGCGCTCAGTCCCGGCGGCCCTCAGTCCCGGGCCGCGCCCGCGGAGGGCGCGACGGTGAACTGCGTCGGCGCGGCGAATCCCGCCGCCGCGAAGGCGGCTGCGACGGCTTCGCGCACTGCGTCGATCCGCTCCCGGGCGACGAGCGCGATCGCGGCCCCGCCGAACCCGCCGCCGGTCATGCGCGCACCCACCGCTCCCGCGGCCAGCGCCGCCTCCACCGCGGTGTCGAGTTCGGGCACGGAGATCTCGAAGTCGTCGCGCATCGAGGCGTGCGAGGCGACGAGCAGATCGCCGATGGCTGCCGGGCCCTGGGCGCCGACGAGCCGCACCGTGTCGAGCACCCGCTGGTTCTCGGTCACGACGTGACGGACGCGGCGCAGCGTCACCTCGTCGACCAGCGCCGCGAGGCGATCGAGGTCCGCCTCGTTCACGTCGCGCAGCGCCGGCACCCCCAGCGCCGCCGCACCGCGCTCGCAGGCGGCCCGGCGCTCGCCGTAGCCGCCGGTGGAGTGGGCGTGCTTCACCCCGGTGTCCATCACGAGCAGCTCGAGCCCCGCGGCCTCGAAGCCGAGGTCGACGGTCGTCGCCTCCAGCGACCGGCAGTCGAGGAAGATCGCCGCATCGGCGCGTCCGAGCAGCGACGCCATCTGATCCATGATCCCGGTGGGCGCACCGACGGCCTCGTTCTCGGCACGGCGCCCTGCACGCGCGAGCGCGACGCGGTCGAGGTCGAGTCCCCACGTGTCGGCGAGGGCGACGGCGGTCGCTCCCTCGATGGCCGCTGAGGACGACAGGCCCGCCCCCACCGGCACGTCGGAGGCGAACGCGAGGTCGACGCCTGTCACCGACGCCGGGTCGGCGCCGGCGGCCGACAGCAGCGCCCACGCGACCCCGAGCGGATACCGCGCCCACTCGACGATCTCGTCGCGCCGATCCGGGAACACGGCGTCGAGCGCATCGAGCGCGACCTCGACGGCGTCGTCGTCGAAGGTCGACACCACGCGGATCACGCCGTCGGGGCGGGTCCCCAGTGCCACGTGCGTGCGGTGCTGGATTGCGAACGGCAGGACGAATCCGTCGTTGTAGTCGGTGTGCTCGCCGATGAGGTTCACACGACCCGGCGCCGACCACGTGCCGATGGGCGCCGAGCCGAAGCGCGCGGCGAAGAGGGCGGACGCGGTGGTGGTGGCGGCGGAAACGGTCATTCGGTCACCTCGGGGATGGATGCGACGGCCTCGCGCAGACGCGCGGCGGCCGCCTCGGGCGGGATGTCGCCGATCCAGGCGCCCATGGCGGCCTCGGATCCGGCGAGGAACTTGAGCTTGTCGGCGGCGCGGCGCGGGCTCGTCAGCTGCAGGTGCAGACGCACCGAGGAGCGGCCGACGTTCACCGGCGCCTGGTGCCAGGCTGCGATGTACGGCGTGGGCGAGTCGTAGAGCGCGTCGACGCCGCGCAGCAGCCGCAGGTAGAGCGGTGCGAGCTCGTCGCGCTCGGCCGCGCTGGTCTCGGCGAGATCGGCGACATGCCGGTGCGGCATGAGGTGCACCTCGAGCGGCCACCGGGCCGCGAACGGCACGAACGCCGTCCAGTGCTCGCCCGCGAGGATGACGCGCTCGGACGCGCGCTCGAACTCCAGGATCCGCGCGAAGAGGTCCTCGCCCTCGCGCTCGATCGAGCGCAGCAACCCCTGCGTGCGCGGCGTGACGTACGGGTAGGCGTAGATCTGCCCATGCGGGTGCGGCAGCGTGACGCCGATGGCCTCGCCCCGGTTCTCGAACGGGAAGACCTGTTCGATCCCGGGCAGCGCCGACAGCGCGGCGACGCGGTCGGCCCACGCCTCGATCACCGTGCGGGCCCGCACGCGAGACTGCGTTCCGAACGACCCCGCGTGCTCGGGGCTGAAGCACACGACCTCGCAGCGCCCGACGCTCGTGCGCGTGCGGCCGAGTCCCGGGGCGTCGAGGTCGTCGAGGCCGAGCGGCGCGTCGACCGCGGCGGGAGCGTCGCCGTGCGCCGTGGCCAGAGCCGGTCCGAACGAGGGGCTCTTGTTCTCGAAGACCGCGACGTCGTACCGCGACGGGATCTCCGACGGATTGGTCGGCGTCTGGGGTGCGAGCGGGTCGAGTTCGGCGGGCGGGAGGAACGCCCGGTTCTGGCGTGCCGCGGCCACCGAGACCCAGTCGCCGGTCAGCACGTCGCGACGCATCGTGGCCGTCGCGGGGCGCGGGTCGAGCGTGCGGGCGTCGACGCGACGGTCCGCCCCGAGAGCCGTGCCGGGGTCGTCGAAGTAGATCAGCTCCCGGCCGTCGGCCAGGCGCGTGGCGCGCTTGACGACGCCGGCGCCGAGGGAGACCGCCGCGGGGGCGGGCGTGGTCGAAGCAGCGGGCATGTTCACGTAAACACGGTAACCCGACAAGCGTGGTAACGTCAACACGCCCCCGGGTTTCACGTCGTGGGCGGAAGGGCGAGGAATTGTGGATGCCGCGCAGCGCCGCGTCTCGATGGCCGACGTCGCCGCCCGTGCGGGGGTGTCCGGGCAGACGGTCTCGCGCGTGGTCAACGGCAGTCCCCGCGTCGATCCGGCCACTCGCGCGCGCGTCGAGGCCGCCATGTCGCAGCTCGGCTACCGCCCGCATCGCGCCGCCCGGGCGCTGCGCACCGGCCGCACGCAGACTCTCGGGCTGGTCGTGTCGACGCTGGAGACGGTCGGCAACTTCCGCATGCTGCAGGCCGTCGCCGACGCGGCGACCGAGCGCGGCTATGCCGTCACCGTCGTGACGGCCTCGGGCGCCGACGCGCTCGTCGATGCGTTCGAGCGCCTCCATGACCAGGGGGTCGACGGAGCGATCGTGCTCAACGAGGCGACCGCGATCGCCCGCGGCGCGACACTGCCCTCGTCGCTGCGGCTGGTCATCGTCGACAGCGCGCCCGATCCGCGCGCGTCGATCGTGCAGTCCGACCATGCCGGCGGCGCGCGCGCGGCCACCGAGCACCTGCTCGCGCTCGGGCACCGCACCGTCCACCACCTCGCGGGGCCGGCCGACTCGTTCGCGGCCGCCGAGCGCGAGCGCGGCTGGCGCGCCGCGCTGGAGGCGGCCGGGGCGGCCGTGCCGGCGCCCGTGCGCGGAGACTGGACCTCGGCGTCGGGGCATCGCGCGGCATCCCGGTTCGCAGACGCCGCCGCCGGCGACATTCACACCCCCCGCGCAGACGCCGTCACGGCGGTCTTCGCCGCCAACGACCAGATGGCGCTCGGCCTGCTGCGCGGCCTCGCCGAGGCGGGACTCGACGTTCCGGGGCGCGTGAGCGTGGTCGGCTTCGACGACGTCGCGGACGCCGCCGACTACCGCCCGCCGCTGACCACGGTGCGCCAGCGCTTCGACGTGCTGGGCGAGCGCGCCGTCGCGCTGCTCGCCGAGCAGGACCCCGCCCCCGACGCGGCCGTCGCCGCGACGGTGCCGACCGAGCTCGTCGTGCGCGCGAGCACCGGAGCGCCCGCGGCCCGCTGACCATGCACAATGGGGAGCGGTCCGCTCCCGGCATCCATCCGAGAAACACCTGAGGAGACACATGTCCTGGCTCGTCACCGGAGGTGCCGGTTACATCGGCGCCCACGTCGTCCGCGCGCTCGCCGCCGCCGGCATCGCGCCGATCGTGCTCGATGACCTCTCCAGCGGTCACGGCGGCTTCGTGCCCGAGGGGGTCGCGTTCGTGCGGGGCTCGATCCTCGATCGCGACCTCGTCGAGCAGACGCTGCGCGCGCACGAGGTCGAGGGCGTCATCCACGTCGCGGGCTTCAAGTACGCGGGGGTCTCGGTGCAGCGGCCGCTGCACACCTATGCGCAGAACGTCGAGGGCACGCGCATCGTTCTCGAGGCGATGGCGGCGGTCGGCGTCGCGAACATCGTGTTCTCGTCGAGCGCGGCGGTCTTCGGCACGCCCGACGTGCCGCTGGTGACCGAGGATCTGCCCAAGCGCCCGGCCTCGCCGTACGGCGAGTCGAAGCTCATCGGCGAGTGGCTGCTGCGCGATCAGGGCATCGCGACCGCCGGCACCGACACGCCGCTGCGCCACACCTCGCTGCGGTACTTCAACGTCGTCGGCTCCGGCGACCCGAGCGTGTACGACACGAGCCCTCACAACCTCTTCCCGCTCGTGTTCGAGGCGCTCATCGACGGGCGCACGCCGAAGATCTTCGGCGACGACTACGACACCGCCGACGGCACGAACGTGCGCGACTACGTGCACGTCGCCGACATCGCCGCTGCCCACGTGGTCGCCGCGCAGCGCCTGGCCGCGGGCGAGGCGGTCGAGCCGGCCTACAACCTCGGGTCGGGCGACGGGCTGTCCGTGAAGCAGATCATGGATGCCATGGCCCGCGTCACCGGAATCGACTTCGTCCCCGAGGTGTCGCCGCGCCGGCCCGGCGATCCGGACCGGATCGTCGCCACCGGCGAGCTCGCGGCCCGCGACCTCGACTGGAAGATGCGCTACAGCGTCGACGAGATGGTGCGCACGGGCTGGGAGGCCCGCCGGGCGGCGGGCTGAGCCGCGCGGGGGGATCGGCGGGGATCCGGCCGGAAACCCCAGCGGGATAGCGTTTTCCCGCCGTGTCGGCCAGAATGGGGGGATGCCGCACACGGTCGTGATCGCCCCGGACAGCTTCAAGGGGTCGATCCCCGCTGCCTCCGCCGCAGCCGCCCTCGCCGAGGGGTGGACTTCGGCCCGCCCCGACGACCGGATCCGGCTCCGGCCGATGGCCGACGGGGGCGAGGGCACGCTCGATGCGTTCGCGGCCGCAGTGCCCGGTGCCCGGCGAATGCCGGTGACCGTGACCGGTCCCGAGGCGTCGCCGGTGGCGGCATCCTGGCTCCTTCTCCCGCCCACCCCTGACGCGCCGGCGGGGACCGCGGTGGTCGAACTCGCCTCCACGAGCGGCATCGAGCTGCTCGGTGCACCGCAGCGACTGCGCCCGCTCGACGCCGACACCCGCGGGTTCGGCGAGGCGATCGCCGCGGCGCTGGCGCACGGCGTGAGCCGGCTCGTGCTCGGCATAGGATCCAGCTCGTCGACCGACGGCGGACTCGGGATGCTGCGCGCGCTCGGCGCCACCGCCGTCGACCGGGCGGGGCTGCCGGTCCCACCGGGCGGGCGCGGGCTCGCTGCCGTCGCCGCGATCGACCTGTCGGGTCTTGCCGCGCTTCCCGCGGGTGGGGTGCAGGTGCTGAGCGACGTCACCAATCCGCTCCTCGGCGCGTGGGGCGCGGCCGCGGTGTTCGGCCCTCAGAAGGGGGCACGTCCCGACGATGTCGTGCGGCTGGATGCCGCGCTCGCCCGATTCGCCGATCTCGTCGGTCCGGGCCGCGCCGACCCGTCGACGCCGGGCGCCGGGGCGGCAGGCGGCACCGGATTCGGCCTCATCGCGTGGGGCGCGTCGCTCGTGCCGGGCTCTCCGGCGGTCGCGGAGCTGATCGGCCTGCACGACGCCGTGGAGGCGGCATCCCACGTGATCACCGGCGAGGGGTCGTTCGACGGGCAGTCGGCGGCCGGCAAGGTTCCCGCGCACGTGGGCGCGCTCGCCGAAGACGCGGGTGTTCCCGTCGCGCTCGTCGCGGGGCGGATCACCGCCGACGCCGACGTGACGGCGTTCGCCGAGGCGGTGTCGCTGACGACCCTCGCGGGTTCACCCGAGGCCGCGATGGCGGAGCCGGCGACATGGCTGCGCGCCGCCGGGGCGCGCCTCGCGACGACGCTCGGCGGCTGACTGGCGCGCCCTAGGGTACGCGCAGCACGCCGTTGCGGCGGTGCGGCAGCGCGGCCAGCGCGCTCTCGCGCAGCACCGGGGGCAGCAGCCGCTCGGGGGCGTCCTGGAACACGACCGGCCGCAGGAACCGGCGGATCGCGGTGGCACCCACCGACGTGTGCAGCGACGTCGTCGCCGGCCACGGTCCGCCGTGGTGCTGCGACCACGTGACCGCGACTCCCGTCGGCCAGCCCGCGAACAGCACACGGCCGGCGCGTCGCTCGAGCACCGCGAGCACGTCGTCGACCTCGTCGCCGTCTTCGCTGTGGAGCGTGGCGGTGAGCGATCCGGGCACGGCGCGCAGCGCCGCGAGCAGGTCGTCCTGCGACGCGTAGCGCACGAGCAGCGTCACCGGGCCGAAGCACTCCTCCAGCAGCGTCTCCGGGCGCGCGGCGACGGCCGCGGCATCCGTCGACAGCACCACGGGGCGCGCGGCGTCGTCGGCGGCGGGCAGACCCTGCGCCACGATGGCGACCGAGGGGTCGGCCTCCAGGTGCGCGATGCCCGACGGGAACGCGTCGGTGATGCGATCGGTCAGCAGCGGCCCGCCGGCCGCGCCGGCGGCGAAGCCGGCGACGAGCGCCTCGAAGCCCGCGCCCTCGGGCACGAACACGACGCCCGGCTTCGTGCAGAACTGCCCGACGCCGAGGGTGAACGAGCCGACGAGCCCCTGGGCGAGCGCCTCGCCGCGCGCGATGACGGCGGCGGGGGTGAGGACCACCGGGTTCACCGAGCCGAGCTCGCCGTAGAAGGGGATGGGGTCGGGGCGCCCCGATGCGAGGTCGAACAGCGCGCGCCCGCCCGCGACCGATCCGGTGAAGCCCGCCGCCTGGATGACCGGGTGCTGCACGAGGGCGTTGCCGGCCTCGCGCCCGGTGACCAGCGTCAGCGAGCCCTCCGGTGCGCCGGCGGCGACCAGGGCCGCGGCGACGACCTCGGCCGTCCGCTCCGACAGCCGCGGGTGGCCCGAGTGGGCCTTCACGATCACCGGGTTGCCGGCGGCGAGTGCCGAGGCCGTGTCGCCGCCGGCGACGGAGAAGGCGAACGGGAAGTTGGAGGCCGAGAACACCGCCACGGGGCCGACGCCGGTCAGCATGCGGCGCAGTTCGGGGCGGGGCGGAGTGGCCGACGGGTCGGCGTCGTCGATGGTGAGCTCGAGGTACGAGCCCTCCTCGACGACGGTGGCGAACAGGCGCAGCTGTCCGCTCGTGCGGCCGACCTCGCCGCGCAGGCGGGTCTCGCCGAGCCGGGTCTCCTCGTCGGCGATCGCGACCAGCTCGTCGATCGCGGCGTCGAGGGCGTCGGCCGCGGCGCGCAGCCAGGAGGCGCGCGTGGCGGCATCGGCTGCGCGCCAGACCGGGGCCGCCGCCTCGGCGGCCTGTGCGAGCGCGTCGAGCTGCTCGACGGTGGTGGTCGCGGTGAGGGTGGTCATCGGGGGAGTCCTCTCGGTCGAGAATCAGGAGAAGCGGATGCCGAGGCCGACGTGGTTGACCTCGATGAGCGTGCCGTCGGCGATCGCGACGGGCGAGGGGTCCTGCAGTGCGCCGAGGGCGCCGAAGCCGGCATCCTCCACGTCCTCGGCCATCGGCGCGGGCACGCCCGGCACGTCGGGAAGGGTCAGGGCGAGCGGGCCCGAGAGCTCGGGCAGCAGGTGCGGGTGCAGGGCCGCACCGTGCGCGGCGGAGATCCGCGCGACCTCCAGGAACGGCGTGATCCCGCCCACGCGCACGACATTGGGCTGCACGATCTGCGCGGCCCCGGTGCGCAGGAAGTCGTCGAAGCGATAGGCGGTGTGCAGGTTCTCGCCGACCGCGATCGGGATGCCGCTCGACGAGCGCAGCCGCGCGGCGAGCTCCGCGTGCCCGGCCAGGTCGTCGGCGCGGAGGGGCTCCTCGATCCAGGCGGGGGCGACGGCGGCGAGCACCTCGAGGGAGCGCGTCGCACGCTCGAGGTCCCAGCGCTGGTTCGCGTCGATCATCAGGGCGCGGTCGGGCCCCAGCACCTCGCGCACGGCCTCCATGCGGTCGAGGTCCTCGTGCACGTCGGGCTTGCCGACCTTCACCTTGACGGCGTCGAACCCGGCCTCCACCCACCGGCGCACCTGGGCGACCAGTTCGTCCTCGCTGTAGTGGAGGTTCACGCCCGACCCGTAGGCGCGCACGCTCGATCGGGTGCGGCCGAGCAGCGTCGACACCGACGTGTGGGCGGCACGGGCGGCGGCGTCCCACAGGGCGAGGTCGAGCCCCGCGAGGGCGATGGTGGTCACCCCGCCGCCGCCCGCCTCGTGCAGGTGCTGCCAGGCCGGCAGCCACATCTCGTCGGGGGCGGCCGAGCGCCCGACCGCGAACGCGGTGATGTCGTGCGCGAGCAGGGCGTGCACGGCCTCGGCGCCGATCTGCGGCGTCCACGAGAAGCCCCAGCCTTCGACGCCGTCCGAGCGCACGACGTGGGTGGCCACGACCCCGACCGAGGTCACGTCGGCCGCCCACGGGCGCGTGAGCGGAACCCGCACGAGCCGCGTGTCGAACGAGGCGATCGTCGCGGAGGTCGCCGCACCCGCGGCATCCATCGTCGGTGAGGGCAGGGTCACAGCAGTTCCCGTCCCGCGGCGAGGATGTCGGCGAGGCGCTCCTCCTGTGCGGGGGTCGGGTCGACGAGGGGTGCCCGCACCGGGCCGACGGCCAGGCCGCTCAGCCGCAGCCCCGCCTTGATGAGCGAGACGCCGAACCCCGGGGTCTCGTCGCGCAGACGCACGAGCGGCGCGTAGAAGCCGTCGAGCAGCTCCGCGCGGCGCGCCTCGTCGCCGTCGACGTACGCGCGGTAATACGCGTTCGCCACCTCGGGGATCATCGCGAAGGCCGCCGACGAGTACAGCGGGATGCCGATGCCGCGGTAGGCGCCCTGACTGAGCTCCGCCGTGAGCAGGCCGTTGAAGAACGCGAAGTCGTCGCGGCCCTCCTCGGCGACCGCGCGCACGATCTGCTGCGCGAGTCCGACGTCGCCCACGCCGTCCTTGAAGCCGACGACCTTCGGATTTCGGGCGAGCCGGCGAACGGACTCGACGGAGTACTGCGCGGTGCCGCGGTGGTAAATGACGACGGGGAGATCGGATGCCGCCGCGACGGCTTCGACGTAGGCGACGAGTCCCGCCTGCGGGCCGCCGACCAGGTAGGGCGGCAGCACCAGCAGGGCGTCGGCGCCGGCATCCGCCGCCGACTTCGCGAGGGCCACGGCCTGGCCGAGCGGACCGCCGGTGCCGGCGACCACGGGCACGCGGCCCGCGACGGTCTCGGTGGCGACCCGCACGACGTGCGCAGCCTCATCGGCCGAGAGGGCGTGGAACTCGCCCGTGCCGCAGGCGGGGAAGACGCCGCCCGGGGAGTGCTCGAGGGTCGTCGACACGTGCTGGCGGAGCAGGTCGTCGTCGACGCGGCCGTCGGCGTCGAAGGGGGTGACGGGGAAGAAGAGGATGCCGTCGAAGTTCACGCCAGCACGTCCTTTCGGGTCGGGGCGGCGGGGGTGGCAAAGGCGTCGACCGGGCTCTCGCCCAGTTCGCCGCGCCAGGTGCGCGCCGGACGCCAGCCGAGCAGGCGCGCGGCCTTGGCGTTCGAGAATGCGGGCGCGGTGCCGGTGAGGTGTGCCGCCAGGGTCTCGGAGCCGGGAACGAACTGCGGGAGCAGTTCGGCCAGCGGCCGGCGGGCGAGGGCGTCGTCGGCGCCTACGAAGAACACCTCGGCGTTGGGGATCTCCGGCAGCGCGTGCAGCAGCGTGTCGATGAAAGACGCCACGTCGCGCGCATCGACGTAGTTGAACAGCGCGGGCGCCGACAGCGCCGGGTCGGCGAGCCGCTCGAGAACGGTGTGGCCCTGCTGGGTGAGGGCGCCCCGCCATTCCTCGGGCGCGATCACGTAGCACGGGCGGAACGCCGCGAACCGCGTCGCGTCGCCGGTCTGGCGGGCGAACATCGCGAGCGTCTGCTCGACGAGGTGCTTCGACAGGGCGTACGCGTTCCACGGCTTCGGCGCGGTGTCCTCGTCGAGCGGGAACCGGTCGGGCAGCCACCCCGCAGGGGCGTTGTAGCCGAGCACCGTGGGGCTGGACGCGGCGACGATCTTGGGGATGCCGGCGGCGACGCCCGCACCGATCGCGTTGACGGCCAGCGCCGCGTTGGTGCGGATGATGACGTCTTCGGGGGCGCTGAAGGGCACCGCGATGGCCGCCAGGTGGATGAGCGCGTCGGCGCGGGCGCCCGCGACGGCGGCGTGCGCGGCATCCGCGTCGGTGAGGTCGACGGCGACCTGCTCGATGCCGGCGAGCTCGGTCGCGTCGGAGACGGCGCGATCGAGCGAGACGAGCTCGTGCCCCGCGTCGGCGAGTCCGCGCACGAGGCTGCGCCCGAGGCGCCCGGCTCCGCCGGTGACGACGATGCGGCTCATCGCCCGGCCTTGGCGACGGCGTCGGCGAGGAGGAAGCGCACGCCGAGGTCGGCGACCTCGACCGGGAGCCCCGTCTCGAGCGAGATGTTGCCGGCGATGCCCGTGGCGATCGAGCGGACGCCGTCGCGCCAGTCCGCGGCGCGGGCGAGCGGATCGGTCGGGTCGGCGCCCTCGAACACGTCGGCCAGCAGCAGCCGGTCGCCGCCGCCGTGGCCGCCGGCCTGGTTCACGATCTCGACCTCGTAGGCGGCCTCCCAGTGCCGCTGCACGAGCAGGCGTTCGCCCTCGGGGCGCAGCGACCCGGAGGAGCCGGCATCGGTCGCGGAGGGGTCGAGCACCGGGTGGAGTCCCTCGTCGGCGAGCACGGCGCCGCGCTCGATCACCTCCAGCTCGGCGCGTCCTTCGGTGCCGTTGACGGCGACCCGGTATCCCTCCCAGGGGCGTGGGCGTTGAGGGAGTAGGACAGGGTGGCGCCGGAGAGGTAGTCGACGACGAGGGCGAGGTTGTCCTCGATGGTGATGCCGTCGCTGAACACGTCGAGGTCTCGGAGGTAGCCGTCGTGCTGCTCGGCATCGAGGTACAGCGCCTTGAGGCGCTCGTCGTCGCGCAGGTCGAGGTCGAACGCGTCGGCGCCGTCGTGGGTGCCGCGGGCGGCGCGGCCGGTGATGCCGCGCTCGGCGGCGTTGTCGGCCCCGTAGAACTTCAGCCCGCCGGAGGCGTACACGCGACGCGGGGCGGAGCGGATCCACCAGTTCACCAGGTCGAAGTGGTGGCTGGATTTGTGGACGAGGAGACCGCCGGCGTTCTTCTTGTCGCGGTGCCAGCGGCGGAAGTAGTCCGCACCGTGCTTGGTGTCCAGCATCCACGAGAAGTCGATCGAGGTGACCTGCCCGATCGTGCCGTCCTGGATGACCTGACGCAGCGCGGAGTTGCGGGGGAGTAGCGGTAGTTGAACGTGATGACGACCTCGCGGCCGGTGCGGTCGATGGCGTCCTCGATCGCCGCGGCGGACGGCCCGTCGATGGTGAGGGGCTTCTCGACGACGACGTCGGCCCCGGCATCGAGCGACCGCACGATGAGCTCGGCGTGCTTGTCGTCGCGGGCGCAGATGATGACCCGGTCGATCCGCTGTTCGGCGATGACCGTCTCGAGGTCGTCGGGGCCGGCGACCACCGGCGCGGGGCTGCCCGCGGCGGTCACCAGATCGACGTAGAACTGTGCGCGCACCGGGTTCGGCTCCACGATCGCGACCAGCTCGGCACGATCCGCATACGTGTGCAGGATCGCGTCGACGTACATCTGCGCGCGGGCGCCGGCCCCGACCAGGGCGTAACGACGGTGACTCATCTCACTCCTTCAGGAAACGTTTTCTCAGAGTATCACGGGGTGGCGGAGACGCGGGGGAGCGTGATGGATGCCGCGTGGGCCGGTCAGGCGGGGGCGGGGCCGGTCGTCCCCCGAGCGGTGAGCTCCGGGGTCAGCCACAGCGCGGGCTGCGGGACGGTGCTTGCGGCGTCCAGCAGCGCGCGCATGCGCGCCCACGCCTGGGCGCCGAGCTCCTCGGCCGGCACGCGCGCGGTCGTCAGCGGAGGCGTCGTGTACCGGGCGAACGGGATGTCGTCGAAGCCGACGATCGACAGGTCGGCCGGCACGCGGCATCCCCTCGCCTGCACGGCGCTCAGCAGCCCCATGGCCACGAGGTCGTTGAAGGCGAGCGCGGCCGTCGCGCCCGACGACAGCACAGCGTCGGCCGCAGCCGCGCCCGCGTCGAAGTCGACGCCGCCCGGCAGTTCCTCGATCGTGGTGTCGGGATGGGCCTGGCGGAAGGCCGCGATCGCTTCGAGGCGAGAGGTGTTCGCGACGCTCGCTTGCACGCCGGCGAGGAAGACGATGCGGCGGTGCCCGAGCCCGTGCAGATGGGCGAGCGCATCGGCGAGCGCGGCGCGATAGTCCGCGCGCACGGAGGGGATGTCACCGGAGGACCGATTGACCAGCACGACCGGACGCAGGCCTCCGACGAGGCGGTCGAGCTCCTCCTGCGGAACACGCGGCGAGCAGAGGATCACCCCGTCGGTGCGCCGCCGCGTGGTGCCGGCGAGCGCCCGCTCCTCGTCGATGCTCTCGGCCGAGTCGGCGACGAGCACGTGGTAGTCGTCGGCGGCCGCCGCGCGGCTGAGTCCTCGCAGGATCGCCTGGAAGGTCGGGTTGCCGAGGTCGGGCACCACTACGGCGACGGTCTGGGTGCGGCCGAGCACCAGGCTGCGCGCGAGGGGGTTGGCGGAGTAGTCGAGTTCGGCCGCGGCATCCCTCACCCGCTCCACGAGGGCGGGGTCGACGGTCGGGTTGCCGTTGAGGGCGCGTGACACGGTCGACAGTGACACGCCCGCCTTCTTGGCGACATCGGTGATCGTGACGCCCTTGGGCTGGCGGGCCATGGAGCTCCTCTCGCGGGACTCAGCTGCGGGGCGGGGTGCTGCCGCGCACGATGACCTCGAGGGGGAGCGGAGCCTGGTCGGCGTCCCAGTCCTCGTCGACGACGGCACGCAGCGCGCGGTGGCCGAGTTCCTCGAGCGGAACGCGCACGGTGGTCAGGCCCGGGCGGATGTCCCGCCCAGTCGCGATGTCGTCGAAGCCCGCGACCGCGATGTCGTCGCCGATGCTGCGGCCCGCGTCGCGCACCGCCGACATGATGCCGATCGCGACGACATCGGAGATGCCGAACACGAGAGTTCCCTCGGCGAGGCCGTCTTCGAGCAGCCGCACGCCGGTCTCATAGCCGGCGTCGCGCGTGAAGCCACCGCGCACGATCTCGCGGACCGTTCCGCCGCCCCCGCCGAAGCCGGCGGCGAACCCGGCGATGCGGTCGTCGGAGGTGCGGATGCCCTCGGCGGCGCCCACGATGACGGCGTCTCGGTAGCCGAGGCCCGCGAGCCGGGCGCCCAGCGCCGCCGCGCCGGCGTGGTTGTCGAGAGGCACCGAGCGGATGTCCCCGGCGACACGGCCGAGGGCCACGACCCGGCCGCCGTTCGCCGCGAACGCCTCCAGCTCGGGAGCGAGGCCCGCCGCGTCGTTCTCGTCGGTGCGGGATGCCGCGAGGATGAGTCCGCGCGGCCGCTGGCCCCGCAGCGCCCGCACCAGGCGCACCTCGCGCTGCGGATCGCGCTCGGTGATCGCGATCGTCACCACGAGACCCGCCTCATCGGCGCCGCGGGCGACGCCGGAGGCGAGCTGGCCGAAGTACGGGTCGGCGATGTCGGCAACGAGCAGGGCGACGATCGCGGCCGTGCCGCGGGCGGTCGCCTGCGCGGACAGGTTCGCCGTGTAGCCGAGCTTGTCGGCCGCGGCCTGCACGCGTTCGCGATAGCTCTCCGCCACCTTGCGGGTGGAGCCGTTGAGCACGCGGGAGGCGGTCGCGAGCGAGACGCCGGCCTCGCGGGCGACGTCGTGCAGGGTTGCGGCAGTGCGGGTGGTTCGCGTCGGGTCGCTCACAGCGCCGAGTCTAGAACGCCGATCGCGCGGGGGCGGCGCGGCGCTCCCGGCGAATGCCAGGGCGGGAAGCGGTTTCCGCCCGGGGGCGGCCGATCGCTCGTTCGCGATCTCCTCGCGCGCGGGCGTCACTGTCGGACCGCCAGGGCATCGGCCAGCCACGCCGCGGCGTCGGCCTGCATCGGCGCGCTCCACTCGTGGCCCGCGTCGTAGTGGATGCCGGTGTACCGCGCCCCGAGAAGGGAGGCCAGCCTCCGGTCGGCCGCCGCCATCCCCGCGGGCGGGAACAGCGGATCGCGCTGCCCGTACAGCACCAGCATCCGGCCGTCGGTCATCGCGGCGATGTCAGGCCAGTCGCGCCAGGCGGCCAGCCCCGGGGAGTGGAGCAGCCACGAGTGCGCGTCGAGGTGGTCGGGCAACAGCGAGGCCGACGTGGCCATCATGCACGCGACGACCGATGCCCGAACGCGCTCGTCGAGGGCGGACAGCACCACCGCACGTCCGCCGCCGCCGGAGAGGCCGAAGGCACCGAGCCGGGCGGGGTCCACCTCCGGCAGCGCCGCAAGCACCTCGAGGGCGGCGAGGTCGTCGGTGGCGACCATCCCCGCCGGCGTCGAGCCGAGCACGCCGAGCGCCTTCGCGAGGTGATCCTCGTGCAGGGCGGAGATCGCGTCGAACCGCTCCTCGTCGCTGGGTGCGCCGCCGCGTTCGCGCCACAGCGCCTCGAGCGCGTCGACCTGTGCGGCGAGCCTCGGCGACGGCGCCGACAGGTCGAACGCGCGGGAGCCCCACGAGAACGCGTCGTGCGCCAGCACCGCGAACCCGGCGCGGGCGAGGTCGTTGGCGACCGGCAGCCCGGCGTACACGGAGCCGCGCAGCGCCGCGGCGGAGGGGTGCGGGGCAAGGCCCGTGCCGACCAGCTGCTCGGCGCCGGTCGAGCGCACCCCGCCGTGGCAGTGCAGGGCGAGCAGACCGGGAAGCACGCCGTTGTGCTCCGCCGGAGTCAGGAGGAACGCGCGCGTGCGGGGGCCGAAACCGACGTCCCACGACAGCGCGCGGCCGTGCACGCCACCTTCCCGCCATTCGCGTTCGGTGCGGATGTCCGTGGCGACGGCGGTGCGAGCCCCCAGAATCCGGGCGAGTCGCTGCCGGTCGGCATCCCGCAGAGGGGGCGGCTCGGCGCCGGCGAGGTAGGCGGACAGATCGAGGTACCCCGCCAGCGGCCCCCGCTCATCGCGGGAGGCCGCAGGGCATGGCGGGAGTCACCGCGCGACGGTCGCGCGCAGGTGCGGGGAGACCGCGGCGCCGAAGCCGGCCGCCGTCTCGCGCACGATCGTGTCGGGGTCCTTCGCCCAGATGTCGGCGTTGAAGATCTCGACCTCGATGTCGCGGTCGTAGCCGGTCTCCTCCACGGCGCGCGTGAGCGATGCGAAATCGATCACGCCGTCGCCCGGGTAGTGGCGGCTCAGCAGCACGTCGGCGGCCAGCGGCGTCTTCCAGTCGCAGACCTGATAGGTGGCGATGCGTCCCTCGCGACCGGCGCGGGCGATGGATGCCAGCACCTCGGGGTCCCACCAGATGTGGAAGGTGTCGACCGTGACGCCGACGACCTCGGGCGCGAAGTCTGCCGCGATGTCGAGCGCCTGGCCGAGGGTCGAGACGACGCAGCGGTCGGACGCGTACATCGGGTGCAGCGGCTCGATCGCCAGCTGCACGCCGGCCGCCTGTGCCGCGGGAGCCAGCTCGCCGATCGCGTCGCGCACCCGCTCGCGGGCGCCGACGACGTCGCGCGAGCCTTCCGGCAGACCGCCTGCGACGAGCACGAGCACCGGGAACGAGCCCGGGGCGCCGGCGGCGGCGAGGGTTGCGGCCTCTTCGATCGCGACGAGGTTGTCGTCGATCGACGCGCGGCGGGCGGGGCCCTCGGGCATCGTGAAGAAGCCCGAGCGGCAGTGCGTGGAGAAGCGCAGGCCCGAGTCGGCGAGCATCTTCGCCGCGGTGGCCAGGCCCACCTCCTGCACGGGCTCGCGCCACAGTCCGATCGACGACACGCCGTTCGCCGCGGTCGCCCGCAGCGCCTCGGCGAGGTCGGCCTTCTTGATGGTGCCCTGGTTGATGGACAGGCGCGGGTCGACCGTGCTCATGCGATGACTCCCGGAACATCGATGCCGTTGTGGCGCAGCATCCCGTGCCAGCGGATCATCGCCAGTTCGGGCTTCTCGAGCGCTCCCGAGGCGTTCGCCAGCTCGACGATGCGTGACAGATGCGGCAGGCTGCGCGCGGAGTGCAGACCGCCGACCATCTGGAACGCGGACTGGTGGCCGTTCAGCCACGACAGGAACGCGACGCCCGTCTTGTAGTAGAACGTGGGCGCGGCGAAGATCTGGCGGCTGAGCTCCTCGGTGGGACCGAGGATGCGCAGGTACTCGTCGGGGCGACCGGCATCGAGCGCCTGGATGGCCGCCGAGGCCACCGGGGTGAGCGCGGCGAACGCGCCGAGCAGCGCGTCGGAGTGCTGGCGCGGGGAGCTCGGATCGCGGTCTGGCTGCGTCGCCTGGGGCACGTCGGCACCGCCGATGAGTCCTACGTAGTTGAAGTCGTCGCCCGTGAACATGCGCACGCCCTCGGGGAGGCGCTCGCGCACGGAGACCTCGCTCGCGGCATCCAGCAGGCTCATCTTGACGCCCGCCACCTTGTCGGTGTTCTCGCCGATCACGTCGAGCAGAACACTGGATGCCTCGCGCCAGTCGGTCGAGCCGAAGTAGCCCTCGAGCACCGGGTCGAACGCGGTGCCCAGCCAGTGCAGGACGACCGGCGCGGTGGCCGACTGCAGCACCTCGCGGTAGACGTGACGGTAGTCGTCGGCCGACTGCGCCACGCGCGCCAGGTGACGCGATGCCATGAGGACCGGGCCCGCGCCCTGCTCTTCGGTGAAGTGCAGCTGCGACTTGTAGGCGTCGATCACCTGGTCGAGTGAGATGTGCTCGTCCTCGACGTGGTCGGTGTTGACGCCGACGACGACCGAGCCGCCCTCTTCGCGCGCGACCTGTGCCGAGCGGGCGATGAGGTCGCGGGTGGCCGCGGCATCCAGTCCCATGTTGCGCTGGGCGGTGTCCATGGCGTCGGCGACGCCCAGACCCCACGAGTACACGGCACGGCGGAAGTCGAGCGTGGCGTCCCAGTCGACGTCGGCCGGCTGACCCGGCGTGTTGTCGGCGTGGATCTTCGGCACGACGTGCGCGGCGGCGTAGGCGACGCGGCTCTTCAGCGGGCCTTCGGGCTTGTTATAGCCCGGGGCCTCGTTGAGCTCTGTGCCCGTGACGGCGCCGTCGGCGCCGAGCAGCGAGAGGGTGACCATGCGGGTCAGCCCAGGTTCAGCTCGGGGAGCGCGACCTTGCGGCCCTCGCGGGCCGACTCGAGGCCGGCCTCGGCGAGCGCGACGCCGCGGGCGCCGGCGAGCAGGTCGTACTCGTACTCGGTGCCGAGCACGTAGGACTCCAGGAACTCCTCCCACTGCTGGCGGAAGCCGTTGATGAAGATCTCGTTCGTGGGCACCTCGGCCCAGTCGCGGTCGTAGTCGTGGCTGTCGGCCAGGTCGGGGTTCCACACCGGCTTGGGGGTGGCGTTGCGGTGCTGGATCTTCGCGCCGAACAGGCCCACGACGGCCGAGCCGTGCGTGCCGTCGACGTGGAACTCGACGAGCTCGTCGCGGTTCACGCGCACCGTCCACGACGAGTTGATCTGGGCGATCACGTCGTTCTCGAGCTCGAAGATGCCGTACGCGGCGTCCTCGGCGGTCGCGGTGTAGGGCTGGTTCTGCTCGTCCCAACGGGTGGGGATGTGGGTCGATGCCTGCGCGTAGACGGTCTTCACGCCGCCGAAGAGGTTCTCGAGGATGTAGTTCCAGTGCGGGAACATGTCGACGATGATGCCGCCGCCGTCTTCGACGCGGTAGTTCCACGACGGACGCTGCGCGGGCTGCCAGTCGCCCTCGAACACCCAGTAGCCGAACTCGCCGCGCACCGACAGGATGCGGCCGAAGAAGCCGGAGTCGATGAGGCGCTTGAGCTTCTGCAGACCCGGCAGGTAGAGCTTGTCGTGCACGACACCGGTCTTGACGCCGGCGGCCTTGGCGAGCTGCGCGAGCTCGAGGGCCTCTTCGACCGACTCGGCCGTGGGCTTCTCGGTGTAGATGGTCTTGCCGGCGGCGATGGCCTTGCGGAGCGCCGTGGCGCGGGCCTTCGTGACGAGGAAGTCGGCGTAGATCTCCCAGCGCGGGTCGGCGAGGGCGGCGTCGAGGTCGGTCGTGTAGTCCTCGATGCCGTGCTTGGCGGCGAGCTCGGCGAGCTTGCCCTCGGTGCGGCCGACGAGCAGGGGCTTGACGGTGACCTTGGTGCCGTCGGACAGCTCGATGCCGCCCTGGTCGCGGATCGCGAGGATCGAGCGAACGAGGTGCTGGCGGTAGCCCATGCGGCCCGAGACGCCGTTCATGATGATGCCGATCTCGCGGACGGCGGGGGCAGCCTCGGCCTGGGCTGCGACGAGGGTCGTGTCGGTCACGATGGTCCTGCTTTCTTCGGTGTGGCCTGTTGCGACGCCACGGTCACGACAGGAAGTTCAAGGGAGCGGGTAAACGCTTTCCAACAGTGTGCCACGGGGCGAGGCATCCCGCAAGCGCTTTCCGATCAGTCGGATGCCTCGGCCATCAGTCGCAGCTCGGTCAGGCGTGCGGTCGGCTCGCCGCCGGCGGACTCGAGGTGCACCGTGTGCTCGACCTCCGCACCGCCCGGAGGCAGCGGAATCGCGGTGCCCGAGGCATCCACCGCGCCCTCGTGCAGGACGGTGTCGCGGACGCGCACCCGGACGTCGCCGCCTGCTCCCGCGAGCAGGAGATGGGATGCTGCGCCCGACCAGTCGCGCAGCGTCACCGTGATCGTGCCGCGCGTCGCGCGCCAGCGCTCGCCCCCGTCGATGCCGGTCAGCTCGTCGGTCGCGGTGAGGCCGTGGTCGCTCTCGGGTTGCTGCTCGCCGAAGCGGATGACGTCGCGGGTGCGGGCGTCGAGTTCGAGCGAAGCGGCGTCGATAGCGGCGAGCTGGTCGCGCCGTGTGGCCGGGTCGCCCAACGGCCACGCCAGCGTGTAACGGGCGTCGTGCAGATGCGCGAAAGGTTCGAGGTCGACGGGGCCGACGTCGGTCACGACGCGCACGCGCCCGTCGCCGAGGCGGACGGCCCTGAGCTCGGGCTCGAGCACGGGCGTCTCGGCCAGGCGTCGCAGCGGACCGGTCGCGATGTGTCCGAGGCGGGCGCCGTCGCCACGGTACGACACCGTGTCATCGGGGATGCGCTGGGCGAGCACGTGCGGTCCGTCCACGACCCAGCCCCAGTCCTCGGCGCCGGGCATCCTCTCGACCCTCAGCCGGCGGGGGAGTCGGAGCTCGACCCCCTCCCCGGCGGCGAGCTCGAGCGCGACACGAGACCCGGCCGAGGCATCCATCGCCCCATCCACGGTCGCGACGCCGTCGACCCAGTCGGGGATCAGAACGCTCACCCGCGTCGAGGTCGTCGCCGTCAGGTGCCAGACGTCGACGCCGTCGGCAGGTGCGATCGACACCACCCCGTCGTTCCACCTCGCCTCGGCGGCGGGGAACGCGTTGAGCTGCAGCACGCCGTCACCCGTGACCGAGAACACCTGCGCCGCGTGGCGGGATTGCGCCTCGAAGCCCGAGCCCATGCAGCACCAGAAGCCCTCGGCCTCGGGCGAGTACACGCGGTAGTGCGCCGGGCGCTGGCTCGTGAAGTACACGAGCCCGCCATGCTCGGGATGCTGCGCCGAGCGCAGATGGTTGATCCGGGCGTTCTCGGCCCACAGCAGGTACCGGTCGTCGCCGGTCAGCAGGTGGAGCTCGCCGGCGAGGCGCACCATGTTGTGCGTGTTGCAGGTCTCGGGACCTTCGCGCGCAGTGAACATCGCGAGCGCGTCGGCCGGGAAGTGCTCGCGCACGCTGTCACCGCCGATCGCCGAGCTGCGGCGGTGGGCGACGGCGGCGAAGAAGGTGCGCGCGGCCGCCCCTTCGCGGGCGGCGATGTCGGCTGCGAGGTCGGGGGCGAGGACCGCCGCAGCGCGCTCGATCGCCGCGAAGCCCACCACCACCGGGATCTGCGTGTTCGCGTGCAGGCCGTCGAGCTCGTCGCGTCCGGCGGCGAGGGGTTCGACGAGGGCATCGGGCACGAACCGGCGAGCCAGGTCGAGCAGCGCGCGGTCGCGGCGGTGCAGCGCGAGCCGTGCGAGGGCGTCCGGGATGCCTCCGAACTCGGTGCGCAGGATCGTCTGGAGCGTCGGGTCATCGAGCCGGGCGCAGGCAGCCAGCCACCAGTCGCCGAACGCGGCCACCGCGGTCTCGGCATCGGGGATCGCGGCGAGCTGCGCCGCGTCGAGGAGCCCGGCGAGCGTCTTGTGCAGGTTGTAGAGCGGAACCCAGCGTCCGTTGAGATGGAACGCGCCCGCCTCGACGCGGCCGGCGGCGAGCTCGTCCCACAGCGCGGCACCGTCCGGAACTCCGCCGACGTACCCGGTGCCGATCGCGACCTGGCAGGCCCGCATGCCCGCGACGATGTGCGCCGCCAGCGCACGGGCGGCCGCGTCGCCCTGGGCGGCGAGCTGACTCGCGGCGGTGAGCACATGGCCGGCGGTGTGTCCGTCCAGCCCGTCCGACTCCCACCCCGGGTACGGCTCGGCGTGCGGCGTCAGCCCGGCCTCGCGTCGGAACGGAGCCAGCAGCCGCTCGGGGTCGAGCCGCTGAAGCGTGGCCGACACGGTGCGCTGGGCCGAGGCATCCGGCCCCTCGAGAAGGCGGACGTCACCCAGTGGGACGAAGGTGCTCAGGCCCGCCACAGCACGCACCCGTGCGGAGCGAGGTCGGCCCGCACGACCGACGAACCCGGAGCGACGCTGCGGGCGGCATTCGACTGCTCGTGGACCGCCTCGACCGAGGCATCCGACCCGGTCCACACCTCGACGATCCGCGCCGGCGCCGGACCGAGCCCCAGCGAGCGGGTGTCGAACGGCTCGACGCGGTGCTCGTCGGAGAGGTTGAACACGGCGACCCAGCGCTCGCCGTCCGCACCCTCGGCAGCCCACACGACGAGGTCGCGTTCGCGGAGGAGTTCGCGGCTGTTCGCCGACCGCAGGAGCGCCAGCACGTCGTCGTTCTGCAGCAGCGCGATCGTCGCGGGGTCGGAGGTCGGCAGGTCGCCGCCGACCATGAGCGGCGACCGGGCGATGCACCACAGCGTCACCATCGACCGCCGCTCGCCGGGGGTGAGGAGGTCGTGGCGAGGATCGCCGCGCTCGGCGCGCAGGCCGATGCGCCCGAGCGGGAGCATGTCGGCGTCCGGCCATCCGCCTTCGCCCGCGAACGGAGCCCACCGGGCGAGGCGCGAGAAGTTCTCTTCGACGTCGATCCAGCGGTCCCACACGTCGTCGCACACGCGCCACATCGTGGAGTGGGCGCGGAGGTGGTCGAGGTGCGCGGCCGACAGGTGCCGGCCGGGAGACAGCGACAGCGAGATCTCGCGCGGAGACGCCTCGATCGCGGCCGACAGCGCTTCGATGTCGGCGGCCTGATACGGCCACAGCAGGTCATCGGCCTTGATGAAGTCGATGCCCCACTGGTCGTACAGCGCGATGAGCGAGCGGTAGTAGTCACCCGCGTGCTCGGGCGCGAGGCCGGAGTAGTGGGGGTTCCACTCGCAGAGGTTCGTCAGATCGGCGATCTGCGCGGCGGTCAGGTCGGTGCCCGCGACGGGAAGGTCGAGCGCGACCGCGCGCTTCGGGATGCCTCGCATGATGTGGATGCCGAGCTTCAGGCCCATCTCGTGCAGCCGAGCCGCGAGCGGGCCGAACCCGGCGCCGCCGGCCGACGACGGGAACCGCACCGGATCGGGGATCAGCCGGCCGTGGGCGTCGAGGTTCAGCTGCGCATCCTCTGTGTAGCCATGGGTGCGCGGGGTCGGATCGGACCAGTCGGCGTCGATCACGACGGTGTCCCACCCGTGCGGCAGCAGGTGCTCGGCCAGGAACCGGGCGTTCGCGAGCACCTCGTCCTCGGTGATCGTCGTGCCGTACGAGTCCCAGCTGTTCCACCCCAGCGGCGGGGTCGAGGCTGTGCGAAGGGTCATCATCGTCCTTTCGTCGCGGAACGAGCGGAGGCTTTGCGAGGGGTGGAGGCCGCATCGGGGGCGAAACGGCCTCCGCCGGTCACAAAGCCTCCGCCCGGCACAGATTCGGGATGCCGCGGGCCCGGGGCATCCCCCCGGAGCCCGGACCCGCGGCGGTCGGGGTCACGCCAGGCGGATCGCCGCCCAGCTGACGGCGGGGAGCGACACCGTGAGGGTGTCGGAGTCGACCGAGGCCGAGGCATCCCGAACACCCACGCGCTCGGGGGATTCGAGCGTGTTCGCGGCGTACATGTCGTCCTCGTGGAGGAGGTGCGACTCGACCACCGCGACTGAGCGGCCGAGCGCTGCGACGAGCGGCGACAGGTCGACGCGCAGGTCGGCGGACTCTGTCACCGAACGGTTCACGACGAACAGCGAGACGCCTTCTTCATCGATCGTCGCGACGGCATTGACCTTGTCGACCGACCCGAGCTTGTCGGACTCGAACGTGCCGGCATCGACCGGAACACGCACCGCGCGGCCGTTCGCCAGCCGGGACGTCAGCGAGAACGGGAAGAAGGTCGTCTGCTTCCAGGCGGGTCCGCCGGGCTCGGTCATGATCGGGGCGATGACGTTCACGAGCTGAGCGAGCGAGGCCGAGCGCACACGGTCGGCGTGCTGCAGCAGCGTGATCATGAGGTCGCCGAAGACGACCGCGTCGAGCGCGTGGTACTGGTCTTCGAGCAGGCGGGGTGCGACCGGCCAGCCCTGCTCCTCGGGCTTGTCGTTCTGCCCGCCCTCCTCGTTGTGGAGGTACCAGATGTTCCACTCGTCGAACGAGATCATGATGCGCTTCTCGCTCTTCTTGGTGGCCGCCACCGTGTCGGCGATCGCTACCACCGACTCGATGAACTTCGCCATGTCGACGCCCGACGCGAGGAATTCCTGGGCGTTGCCGCCCATCTCCTGGTAGTAGGAGTGGCACGAGATGAAGTCGACGTCGTCGAAGGTGTGCTCGAGAACCGTGCGCTCCCACGAGCCGAACGTCGGCATCCCGCGACCCGACGAGCCGCAGACCACGAGCTCGACGCCCGGGTCGAGCATGCGCATCGCCTTCGCGGTCTGCGAGGCGAGCTTGCCGTAGTCGTCGGCGTTCTTGTGGCCGATCTGCCACGGGCCGTCCATCTCGTTGCCGAGGCACCACATCGTCACGGCGAACGGCTCGGGATGCCCGTTGGCGGCGCGCCGGTCGGTCCAGGCGGTGTGCGCTGAAGAGTTGGAGTACTCCAGCACGTCGAGGGCCTCCTGCGTGCCCCGCGTGCCGAGGTTGACGGCGAGCATGAGCTCGGAGCCGACGCGCTCGAGCCAGTCGGAGAATTCGTGCAGGCCGACCTCGTTGGTCTCGGTCGAGTGCCACGCGAGGTCGAGTCGGCGGGGTCGGTCCTCGACCGGGCCGATGCCGTCCTCCCAGCGGTAGCCCGACACGAAGTTGCCGCCGGGGTAGCGGATCGTCGAGACGCCGAGCTCCTTGACGAGGTCGATCACATCCGTGCGGAAGCCGGACTCATCGGCGGCGGGGTGACCGGGCTCGAAGATCCCGTCGTAGATGTGCCGGCCGAGGTGCTCGACGAAGCCGCCGAAGACGCGTCGGTCGATATCGGAGATCTCGTTGTAGGGGTCCAAGCGTGCGGTCGCGTCGGTCATCATGGCCTTTCGAGGCGGTGCGGTCGGCGGGGGAGTCAGGACACGGAGATGGATGCCGCGGCGTTCGCGTCGAGCCGATCGGCGGCCACGGGCACCCGCACGAACGCCACCTCCTGGCTCGCCAGTGTGAGGTGCTCGAGGGCGGCGCCCGTCTCGGCATCCGTCCCCGAGACCGGGATCGAGACGGTGTCATCGCCGTGGTTGATCAGCGTGACGAGGTCGCCGCGCCGGGCGACCTCGACGCCGGTGGGGAGCCCCTCGACGATGGGGTGCACGTCGGCCGCGGCCACGAGAGCCCCCACGACGGCGTCGGCGCCTGCGGCATCGGGGACCGTGGCGATGTACCACGCCTCGCCCGCGCCGTGGCGGTGGCGGGTGAGGGCGGGGCTGCCGGCCGAAGGACCGGTTTCGAAGCGCGACTCGACCTGCGCACCGGCGGGGTGCACCACCTCCGCGAGCAGGCTGCCGGCGGCATCCACACCGCCGACGGCGAAGCGCGCGGTGTCGACCTGCGCGAGCACGGCCTTCAGGCTCATCGCGCCCACGCCCATGCCGCCCGCGGAGGTGCCGCCCAGGGCGCCGAAGTCCTCGTAGCGGATGCCGAGCAGGGCGCGCAGCTGGGTGACGAAGCCGCCGGCGCGGAACTGGTCGTGACCGTCGACGAGATCGGTGAACGGCCCGGCGAGCAGGGTGCCGCCGCCTTCGACGAAGCGGATGAGCGCCGCGGCGCCCTCGTCGCGCAGCAGATAGAGCACGGGGGCCAGGGCCAGGTCGTAGCCGTCGTCGACGCGCTCGGGCGCGACGATGTCGACCTGGATGCCGCGGGCATGGAGCGCCCCGTACCACTCGAGCATCACGGCGAGGTAGTCGATCTGCACCGGGTGGTCGCGCTCCTCGACCGCCCACCACGCCTCCCAGTCGAACACGAGCGCCACACGCGCGTCGCGTCCGGGGGCGGGCAGGTCGCCGAGCGCCTTCAGGCGCGCACCGAGCTCGGTGACCGCGCGCCACGTGGACGTGTCGGTGCCGGCGTGGGGGAGCATCGCGGAGTGGAATTTCTCGCTGCCTGCACGGGACTGGCGCCACTGGAAGAACATGATCCCGTCGGCGCCGCGGCCGATCGACTGCGCCGTCTCTGCCATCAGGGCACCGGGGCGCTTGCCGGGGTTCGAGGGGCGCCAGTTGACGGCATCCGTCGCCTGCTCCCACAGCAGCCAGGGCACACCCGGCTTGAGCGAGCGCACGAGATCGCGCTGGAACGCGGCGTCGCGCACGCGGGTGGGGCTCGTGGGGTCGGGGTAGCAGTCGTCGGCGATCACGTCCATGAACGGCGCCCACTTCGCATAGTCGGCGGGCTTGAACGGGCCCATGAAGTTCGTGGTGATCGGCTGGGTCGCGCCGGCCTCGAGCAGGATCGCGCGCTCGGCGAGGTAGCACTCCAGCAGCATGTCGCTCGTGAACCGGCGCCAGTCGAGCATCGACGACGGGTTGTGGCTGTAGGGCGCGAGGCGCGGCGGGAAGATCTCCTCGAACGAGCCGTACCGCTGCGACCAGAAGCTCGTGCCCCACGCCGCGTTGAGCGCGTCGATGTGCTCGTAGCGGTCCGCGAGCCAGATCCGGTAGGCATCGCGGGCGGAGTCGGAGAAGTCCATCCACAGGTGGCAGCCGAACTCATTGCCCACGTGCCACATGACCACGGCCGGGTGGTGCACGTAGCGCTCGGCGAGGCGGCGCACCAGTTCCCCGGCGAGCCGGCGATACGTCGGAGACGACGGGGCGAAGTGCTGTCGGCTGCCCGGCCAGTACGAGGCGCCGCTCTCGTCCGCCGGGAGCGTCTCGGGGTAGTTCGCGCTCACCCACGGCGGGGGCGACGCGGTCGCGGTCGCGAGGTTCACCTGGATGCCGCCCGCGTGCAGCTTCTCGATGACGGCGTCGAGCCATGCGAAGTCCCACACGTGCTCGGCCGGCTGGATGCGCGACCACGCGAAGATCCCGAGGCTCACGATGTTGACGCCCGCCTCCTGCATGAGACGAACATCCTCGTCCCACACCTCCTCCGGCCACTGGTCGGGGTTGTAGTCGGCGCCGTACAGCAAAGCGGGTCTCCTGAGAGGGGATGGGTGGTGGGTGATGCGGGAAGCGGTCGTCGTCAGCGCCCGCGGCGGCGGGTGGGGATGGCGACGACGGCGAGGGCTGCGAGCCCGAGGGCCGGGAGCAGCAGGGGGATGAGCATCCAGGTCGCGACGCCGACGAAGACGACGGTCGCGGCGAGGTAGAGGGCGCCGACGAAGTCGGCGCGGATGATGCTCGGGATGCCGCGCACAGCCGGCATCCATCCGCGTGCCGGTTCGTACCCGCCGGTGATGGCCAGCAGGGCGACGCCGGCGGCGACCAGGCCCACCCAGCCGACCGCGCCGATGACGGTGCCGCCGGGGAGGGCGCCGGTACCGGCGAGCAGGATGTCGGCGGTGAGCACCGCGGCGATCACCGCGGTGACCGCCCCGACGGCGATCCCGCCAGGGAGTGCGGTGCGGTAGTCGCGCCAGAACTGTCGCGCATGGGACTGCTCGGCGTTCAGGTAGCGGCGCAGGTGCCGGATGCCGGCCGTCAGCGCGGCGGGCATCGTGACAATCGGCAGGCTCGCGATCGTGATGAGCAGCCCGGTGTACAGGGCCTCGCCGAACAGTGCGAACGCGCCCGTCGCGCCGGGATAGCGCGTGGGCTCCCGCTCTTCGAGCGTGGGGCCCGAGCCGTCGCGCTCGGCGCGACGGGCGGCTCTCGCTTCTCGGCGGTCCATGGTGTCAGCCTTTGAGGCCCTGGGTGGCGACGCCGTCGACGAGGAAGCGCTGGAACACCAGGAAGAAGAGGAGGACGGGGAGGAGGGCGATGAACGACGCGGTGACGGTGGCGCCGTAGTCCGACGACGAGGTCTGGTCGTTGTAGAGGCGGAGGGCGATGGGGAGGGGGTAGTTCTCCGGCGAGGTGAGGTAGAGGAGGGGGCCGAGGAAGTCGTTCCAGGCCCAGATGAACGCGAAGATCGAGCAGGTGATCAGCGCGGGCTTGATCAGCGGCAGGATGATCGACCAGAAGATGCGGACGTGGCCGGCGCCGTCGATGCGGGCTGCTTCGTCCATGTCGCGGGGCATCTGCCGCATGAACTGGACCAGCAGGAACACGAAGAACGCTTCGGTGGCCAGGAACTTGGGCAGCAGCAGCGGCCAGAACGTGTCGACCATGTCGAGGTTGTTGAAGATGATGTACTGCGGGATGATCACGACGTGGAACGGCAGCAGCAGGGTGCCGATCATCGCGGCGAACAGGATGCCGAGGCCCTTGAACTGGATCCGCGCGAACGCGTACGCGGCCAGGGCTGAGGACAGCACGGTGCCGATCACGGACCCGACCGCGATGATCAGCGAGTTCAGGAAGAACCGCCACATGGGCACCCCGGCGATGCCTTCGGACACCTTGATGTAGTTGTCCAGGGTGGGGTTGTTGGGCAGCAGCGCGATGGACTGGCCGAACTCGCTGTTGGGTTTGAAGGTCGCGAACAGCAGCCACACCAGCGGGTACAGCACGATCAGGGTGATCGCGGTGAGCGCGATGAACCAGATCAGGGTCTGCCAGGTCTTGCGCTTGACCTTGCGGCGTGTGGGGGTGGGGACCTGCTCGTCGGTGAGCTGGTTCTCGAGCATCTGGACGCCGCCGGCGCCGAGGCTTGCAGTGGTCATCGGTTGTCTCCCGCGTAGTGGACCCACGATTTCTGGGTGCGGAACAGAATGAAGGCGATGATCGCGACGACGATCAGCAGCACCCACGCGATCGCGGCCGCGTAACCCATCTGCCCGTCGGAGAAGCCGCGCTTGTACAGGTACAGGGTGATGAAGTTCGTCATGCCCGCGGGGCCGCCGGACCCGTTGCTGATGATGTAGGCGGAGGAGAACACCTGGAACGCGCCGATCAGGCCGAGCAGCAGGTTGAAGAAGATCACCGGGGACAGCATCGGGATGGTGACCGCCCGGAATCGGTGCCAGGGGCCGGCGCCGTCCATCTCGGCGGCTTCGTACAGTTCCTTCGGGATCTGCTTCAGACCGGCGAGGAAGATCACCATCGTCGATCCGAACTGCCACACCGCGAGCAGGATCATCGCCGGGAGCACCAGCGAGGGGTTCCCGATCCACCCGCCCAGATCGATGCCGAAGAAGCTGAGCGATTGGTCGACGGGGCCGTCGGAGGCGAACATCGCTCGCCACACGATCGCCACGCTCACCGACCCGCCGATCAGGGAGGGGGCGTAGAACGCGGACCGGTAGAACCCGGCACCCTTGTCCCGGTAGTTCAGCAGCATCGCCACCAGCAGAGCGGCCAGCAGGGTGATCGGGGTGCCGACCAGCACGTAGACCAGGGTGATCTGCGCGGACTGGATGAACGACGGGTCGTTCGTGAACATCCGCACATAGTTGTCGAACCCGATCCACCGGGGCGGGGAGAAGATGTTGTACGACGTGAACGACAGGTACAGCGAGTACACCATCGGGATGATCGTCAACCCGAAGAACCCGACCAGCCACGGCACCAGGAACCCGTACCCGGCCAGCGACTCCTTCCGCAGACGAGCCTTCTGACCCGGCCGCGACAGATTGTCCTCACGGTACCGGCGCCGGAACAGGCTCCGACCCGACGACGGCTTCCCCGTCGTGATCACTCTCGTCGCTGTGGTACTCACGTCGACTCTCTCCTGATTGGTGGCTCGGTGGTGTTCCGGGGTCCGGAGACGAGACGCCACCGGACCCCGGAAGGTCTTACTGGGTGAGGATGACGTCCATCTCGGCGAAGAACTGCGAGACAGCTTCTTCGACCGTGATGGTGCCGAAGGCGAGCTCGGTGCCGAGCTGGCGGAACTTCTCCTCGAGCGTGCCGTAGCCGACGATCGGCACCGGCGGGGCGTCGCCCAGGCGGTCGGCGATCGAGGCCTCGTAGTCCTTGACCTGCTGGCTCAGCGGGTCGAGCTCGGCCGCGGCCAGAGCGGTCTCCGAAGCCGGAAGGCCACGGTTGGTGCCGAAGATCTCACCCGACTGCTCCGAGTTCACGAGGAAGTCGACCAGCGTGGCGGCAGCCTCGGGGTTGTCGGTGTTCGCCGAGATCGCGTGCAGCATCGACGGCTTCAGGTAAAGGTCCTTCGCACCCTCCACCTGCACGGGGGGAGCGATGAGGCCGAGCTCGGTGTAACCCTCGCCCAGACCGGCGAGGTAGCCGGCGCCGAAGTTGTCCCAGGTGAGCTCGCTGGCGGTCAGGGCCGAGTCGAAGCCACCCTTGGGAGCGACCTCCTCGACGCGCTGCTGCGGGATCATGCCGTCGGCGCGGAAGTCCGCGGTCGACTCCCAGAACTCGGTCAGGCGCTCCTCGTCGAAGCCGGCCTCGCCCTCGTCGCTGAACAGGTACGAGCCCTCGGCGCGAAGCTGCACCTCGAAGTTCTGGATGCGGCCGGCGTAGTCGCCGCCGCCGTAGAACTCGCCGCCCGCGGCATCCGTGATCTCCGTCATCCAGCCGGCGTAGTCCTCCCAGCTGCCACCGGCGAACTCCTCGACGCCGGCCTCCTCGAGCAGCACGGGGTTGGTGAACAGGCCCCAGGCGTTGGTCGAGGTGGCGATGCCGTAGGTGGTGCCGTTCACGACGCCGATGCCGAGGATGTTCTCGGGGAGCGGCTCGGTGTCGATGATGCTGCCGAGGTACGGGTCGAGGTCGAGCAGGAGGCCGTTCTCGGAGTACTGGCGCAGGTACGAGTAGTCGAACTGCATCACGTCGGGCAGGTTGCCGCCGGCGGCCTCGGTCTGGCGCTTCTCCCAGAACTCGGGGAAGCCGAGGAAGGTCGCGTTGACCGTGATGTTGGGGTACTCCTCGTTGAAGGCCTCGATGGCCTCGTTGTAGAGCTCCGCGCGCACGTCGTTGCCCCAGAAGGCGAGGTCGAGCGTGACCTCTTCGTCGGGGTTGAACGTGGGGTCGGCTTCGGGGGCGTCGCCGCCCGCGCAACCGGCCAGCGTCAGTGCGGCGCCGGTCGCGAGTGCGATGCCGGCGAACGTCCGCTTCTTGCTGAACATCCTTGTCCTCTCTCTGAACGCCTGCGTCCATTGTCCCGCGACGGCGTTCGTTGTCCGTTGGTGCGGTGTGTGCGCATCCCTTGGTGCCCGGGTGGCGGAAAGCGCTTGCCCGCTAACGTACTGCAGAGAAAAACGTTTCGCAATACCGGCAAGGAAGAAATTCGAACGATTCAGTAACGGCGCCAACCCAGGTTGACTCGTTTCAAGTTGTGGGTTACGTTGCCGGGAAAACGCATTCCAGGATGTCTTCGCCGACATCCGCCACCACATCGACGGAGATCCTGATGACGACGAGCACGCCTTCGCCCACCTGGGCGCTGCGTCTGCACGACGCTTTCGAATGGATCTCGTGGGTGCTCACGGTCAATGCCCTCTGGTACCTGTTCACGATTCTCGGTGGAGTGGTCCTCGGGGCTGCCCCGGCGTCGGCGGTCGCATCGGAGCTGACTCGTCGGCGGCTGCGTGGCGAGGCATTTCCTGTCCTCCATGAGTTCTCGCGCAGTTGGCGTCGCCACTTCCGGGACGCCAACGTGGCGCTTCTTCCAGGGTTCGGCGCATCGGCGCTGCTGCTGGTCGGCGTGCTCGGAATGGCGCAGGCGGGAAGCCTCGGCTCCGCCTTCGGGGTTATCGCCGTCGGCGCTCTGAGCGTGGCGACCGCCGTGACCACCGTGGCCGTCACGATGTACGCCCACTACGACCTCCCGCGCGGCGCCTACCTTTTCACGGCGATGCGGTGGACGGTGCGCAATCTCCCGCACATCGCGATGCTCGCTCTCGTCGGCGTCGCGATCGTCGGCGCCGGATTCGTCCTACCCGGAATCATCCCCTTCCTGTCACTCGGTGCATGGATCACGGCCAGCACGGCCATGTGCATCGCCTTCTACGTCTCCAATGACAAGCGGGTTGCTCTCGAGCAGTCCGCGCGATGACCTCACGGCATCGCAGCCCCCACCCCCACCAATGAACGAAGGAGTTCCTTCATGATTCGCACCAAGGCGATCGCCGGTATCGGCGCCGTCACAGTGACGGCGCTCGCGCTGGCCGGATGCTCGGCCGGCGGCGGCACCGAAGCGGCTGATCTCGACACCATCGAGATCATGGCGCCCTACCTCGTGACGAACGCGCCCGAAGAGGGCAACGAGATCGAGACCGCGGTCGAGGACGTCGTCGGCGTCGACCTCGACATCACCTGGGTTCCGAACTCGTCTTACGGCGACAAGGTGAACATCACCCTGGCCGGCGATGACCTTCCTCACGTGATGGTCATTCAGGGCAAGGACCCGGGCTTCGTGCGCAACGCCGAGGCCGGCGCGTTCTGGGACCTCACCGACTATCTGGCCGAGTACCCCAACCTCGACACGACGTTCCCTGAGGTGCAGAAGGCCTCGAGCGTCAACGGCAAGGTCTACGGAGTGTTCCGCGCCCGAGACGTGATGCGTGAGGCCGTGATCGTTCGGAAGGACTGGCTCGAGAACCTCGGCCTGGAGCTGCCGAAGACGACCGAGGACCTTTACGAGGTCGCGAAGGCCTTCACCGAGGACGACCCCGACGGCAACGGCCAGGACGACACCTACGGCATCATCGTGCCGAAGTGGCCGGGAACCATCGGCACCAACAGCCCCTGGGACGCCATGGAGACCTGGTACGGCGCCGGCAACCGCTGGACTGAGGACGGTGGCGAGCTGGTTCCCAACTTCACGACCGACCAGTGGCTGGAGGCCGTCCAGTTCGAGCGGAAGCTCGTCGAGGAGGGCGTCGTCAACCCTGACTTCGCGACCTTCGATTCCGCGACCTGGAACGAGCCCTTCCTCAACGGCAAGGGCGGGATCATCATCGACGTGCACTCGCGCGCCGGTGTGCTGATCAACCTCTTCAAGGAGGCCGACCCGGACAACTTCGACGCGTACGTCGACGTCACGGGAAACCTCACGGGTCCTGACGGCGACATGCACGCCCTGCCGACCACGGGCTACAGCGGCTTCCTGGCCATCCCCAAGGCGAAGGTGCGCACCGAGGAGGACCTGCGCGCCGTGCTCGCGGTGCTGAACGACCTGAACTCCGACGAGGCCGGCCCGCTGCTGAACAACGGCATCGAAGGCGTCACCTACGAGCTCGACGGCGATCTCGCCGTCGCCGTCGACGACGCACCTCAGGCGCTGAAGGACACCGTCATGAGCTTCGCTCAGCTGGGCATGAACGTCACGGGCTTCCAGGGATACCTGCCGAAGCAGGCGACGGATTACGAGCAGGAGATGTACGACAAGCGCAAGGCGATCGAAGCCGAGGACACCGAGTCCGCCGAATTCGACCCGTCCGCACCGTACGTGTCTCCCACCTACGTGTCGAAGGGTGCCCAGCTGGACACGATCGTCGCAGACGCGCGTATCCAGTACCTCGCAGGTCAGATCGACCTCGCCGCGCTGGAGGACGCGATCGAGCTGTGGCGCACGAGCGGCGGCGACGACATCATCGCCGAGATCAACGAGCTGGCTTCGGCTGACTCCTGATTCGGATGCCGGGGGCGGCGCTCGCGTCGCCTCCGGCACTTCCCGGAGGTTCTCCCATGGCTATCCTCGACACCGCCGTCACGGCGACCGAGACCATCACGGTCGAAACGGCATCGAAGCGACGGCGCGGCGTGCGCGTGCACTTCACGCAATACAAGTGGCTTTATCTCCTGCTGCTGCCCGGCATCCTGTACTTCGCGCTCTTCCGTTACTGGCCGATGTACGGCGCGGTCATCGCGTTCAAGGACTATGTGCCGTTCCTGGGCATCGCCGACAGTCCGTGGGTGGGCTTCCAGCACTTCGAAGACTTCTTCTCGAGCCCGGACTTCCCCCGGCTGCTTGCGAACACGCTGATCCTCGCCGCACTGAGCCTGCTGATCGCCTTCCCCTTGACGATCGTCGTCGCGCTCCTGCTCAACGAGATGCGCGTGATGATCCTCAAGCGATCGGTGCAGACCCTCATCTACATCCCGCACTTCCTGTCCTGGACAGTGGTGGCCTCGCTGACGTATCTGCTGTTCGCGCTCGATGTGGGACCGCTGTTCCAGCTCATCAACGGCATCCTCGGCACCGACATCAACTTCCTCGCCGATCCGGCGTGGTTCCGGCCGATCATCGTGCTGCAAGACATCTGGAAGAACACCGGATGGGGAACCATCATCTTCCTCGCCGCACTCGCGACGGTCGATCAGGAACAGTATGAGGCGGCCATCATCGATGGCGCGGGCCGTTTCCAGCGCGTCTGGCACATCACGTTGCCGTCCATCATGCCGACGATCATCGTCATGCTCGTGCTCCAGATGGGGCAGATCCTCAACACCGGTTTCGAGCAGATCTACCTCATGACGAACTCGCTGAACCGGTCGGTCGCCGACGTCTTCGACACGTACGTCTACTTCATGGGCATCACGCAGGGCTCGTACAGCTACTCCACCGCGGTCGGCCTGTTCAAGGCGGTCGTCGGGGTCGTTCTGATCTTCGGCGCGAACTGGCTCGCCAAGCGCCTCAACCAGACGGGAATCTTCTGATGGCACGCGAGAAGTACCGCTTCAACACCCCTGCGGGGCGCGTCTTCGACGTCTTCAACGTCGTCCTGATGATCGCCATCGGGATCATCGCCCTGGTGCCGTTCGTCTTCGTGCTCGCGGGATCGTTCGCGACCGAAGCCGAGCTCGCGACCCGATCTTTCTTCCTCTGGCCGGAGACGTTCTCGCTGAGGGCGTATGAGGCGATCTTCACCAGCCCCGCGTTCGTGCGGGCGCTGATCACGACGATCGCCGTGACCGCGGTCGGAACCCTCGTGCAGCTGATGCTGACTGCCACGATGGCCTACCCGCTCAGTAAGGCGAACCTGCCCGGTGGGCGGTTGATCCTCTCTCTGGTGGTCTTCACGATGGTGTTCTCGGGCGGCATGATCCCGACCTTCCTCGTGGTGAAGGATCTCGGGTTGCTCAACAACTACTGGGCGTTGATCTTGCCCATGGCCATCAACCCCTTCAGCCTGATCATCATCAAGAACTTCTTCCAGCAGCTCCCGAACGAGCTGGAGGAGTCGGCGAAGATCGACGGCGCCAACGAGTTGCAGACGCTCTGGAGCGTCGTCCTCCCGCTGTCCAAGCCCGTGCTGGCGACCTTCGCCCTGTTCTATGCCGTCGGCATCTGGAACGACTTCATGTCGCCGCTGCTCTACCTGAACGACAACTCGATGTGGACGCTGCAGATGTTCCTGCGCCAGGTCACCGTCGCGACGGATCTCTCCATCGTCGAAGCCGATCCGTCGCAGCTGCCGCCGGCCCAGGGGATCAAGTTCGCCGTGATCATCGTGGCCACGCTCCCGATCGTCCTGTTCTACCCGTTCCTGCAGAAGCACTTCGCCAAGGGCATGCTGATCGGCTCGGTGAAGGGATGAGCCTGCTGTACGCGAACCCGCTCGCGGAACCCGACGACATCGCCGATTGGGTCGCTGAGGGGCCGCTGTCCGCCGGGCCCGGCGGCGATGGACTGGAGCTCTCCAGCGGCGGCGGCTTCGACGACCACTGGACGCTCTGGTGCCCCGAGGTCTTCGGTGATCGCATCCGGGTGACGTGGGAGTTCTCGCCCCGTGGTGAGCCCGGGCTCGCCATGCTGTTCTTCGGGGCCGCCGCCGATGGCGGCGGCGGGATCTTCGATGACGGTCTCGCCGCGCGCACGGGCGCGTATCCCCAGTACCACTCTGGCGACATCCGCACCCTGCACGTGTCGTACTTCCGCCGTCGGTGGGAAGACGAACGCGCGTTCCACACGTGCAACCTGCGCAAGTCGCCGGGCTTCCACCTGGTTGCGCAGGGTGCGGACCCGTTGCCGCCCGTCGCCGACGCCCGCGACGCGTTCTACCGCATCGAGGTCGTAAAGGACGGCGCGCACGTCGCGTTCGCGATCGACGGACTTCCGCTCTTCTCCTGGAGCGACGACCAATCCACCGGTCCTCGCATCCGCGACGGCCGCATCGGATTCCGCCAGATGTCGCCTCTCGTCGCCCGCTATCGAAACCTGGAGGTTCACGCGCTGTGACCCGGTCCGAGACCACCATCCCGCTCCGCTGGCTCGACGATGCGGTGCCGGCCTCCCTGGCCGCAGGCGCCACCTGGGGAGTGCCCCTCACGCGCGGAACGGTCGCCGACCCGGCATCGCTGCGACTGCGTGAGGTCGCGGGGGCCGAGGTGCCCGCGCAGTTCTGGACGCTCGCGACCTGGCCCGACGGTTCGGTGAAGTGGGCCGGCACCGCCGTGGGAGCGCTGGACGAGCCGCGCGAGTACGAGGTCGTGATCGCGGATGCCGTGGGCGCGTCTGTGCAGCCGGAGGCGCCCGTCACCGTCGAGCACCGGGGCGGCAGCGTCGTGGTCTCCAACGGCCTGGTCGAGGTCGAGTTCGGCGCCGTGGGTTCCGACATGCTCCTGCGCTCCATCGATAGAGGCGGCCGGGCGGTCGCCGAGGACGTGCGCATGGTGAGTCTGCTGCAGCACGAAATCCCGGAGGACGGCGGGGCGGCGCCCCGTGTGCGCTTCGCCTCGCGCACCACAGCCGTCGAGGTCGAGCAGCGCGGCCCCGTGCGCGCGGTCGTGCGCATCGAGGGCATCCATCGCGCTCAGGACGGAGACCGGGAGTGGCTGCCGTTCACCCTGCGCGTCGTCGTGGTTACGGGCTCTGCGCAGCTGCGCCTCGTGCACAGCGTGATCTGGGACGGCGACGCCGAGCATGACTTCCTCGCAGGATTGGGCCTGCGTGCTGCGGTTCCGCTCAGAGAACCGCTGCACGACCGCCACGTGAGACTCGCCGGGGCAGAGGGGGGATTCTTCTCGGAGTCGGTGCGCGGCGTGACCGGCCTGCGCCGCGACCCCGGCGCAGATGTGCGCGCCGCCCAGATCGCCGGGCGGCGTACACCGGCGACGGAGTCATGGAATCCCGAGGTCTCGAACCGGTTGGAGCTCATCCCGTCCTGGGCCGACCTCACGCTCACCCAGCTGAGCGCCGACGGCTTCGCCATCCGCAAGCGGACGAAGGCCGGGCACGCCTGGATCGATGCGGGGGCCGGCACACGCGCGGAGGGGTACGTCGCGGTCAGCGACCCGAGCGGTGGCCTGGGTGTCGGCATCCGGTCGTTCTGGCAGTCCCACCCCGGCCAGCTCGACCTGAGGGGCTTGACGGGAGAGAGGGCGGAGCTCACGGCGTGGCTGTATGCGCCCGAGGCGCGACCGATGGACATGCGTTTCTACCACGACGGCCTTGGCCAGGAGGACTTCGCGACGCAGCTCGAAGCGCTCGAGATCACCTACGAGGACTATGAGCCCGGTTTCGGCGACGCCCATGGTGTCGCCCGGACGCACGAGCTGACTCTGTTCGCGTACGACGCGACGCCCACCATCGAGCGCGCCGCCGAGGCGGTGTCGGCGCTGCAGCAGCCGCCGCTCCTCCAGCCGACGCCCGGACACCTCGCTTCGGTGGGCGTGTTCGGCGATTGGGCTCCGGTGGACCGTTCCACGGCGGCCCGGGCGGAGATCGAGGACAGCCTCGACTTCCTGCTCGACTTCTACCTGCGGCAGATCGATCAGCGCCGCTGGTACGGGTTCTGGAACTACGGCGATGTCATGCACGCGTACGATCCGGACCGACATGTCTGGCGTTACGACGTCGGCGGCTACGCCTGGGACAACAGCGAGCTCTCGCCCGACCTGTGGCTGTGGTACTCGTACCTGCGCACCGGTCGAGCAGACGTCTTCCGTCTCGCCGAGGCGATGACCCGTCATACCGGCGAGGTCGATGTCTATCACCTCGGTCGCTGGCAGGGCCTCGGATCTCGGCACAACGTGCAGCACTGGGGATGCAGTGCCAAGCAGCTCCGCATCTCCAGCCCGATATACCGTCGCTTCTTCCACTACCTCACCGCCGACGAGCGGGTCGGCGACCTGCTGACGGAGCTGCGTGACAGCGACGCCCGATTCCTCGATACCGACCCGACGCGCAAGGTGCGCCCGGATGCCGCCACCTACCGTCCGGATCGTGGCGCCCTGGCGGTGGGCTTGGGCACCGATTGGGGCGCTCTGGCCGCGACGTGGCTCGCGGACTGGGAGCGCACGGGCAACGAGCGGTCGCGCGACCGTCTCCTGGGGACGATGGCGGACATCGGCGCACTGCCGCGCGGGTTCCTCACGGGGGAGGCGCTGTACGACATCGACGCGGGCCGGTTCGAGACGACCCGCGATCGCGTCGCGGTGTCGCATCTGAGCGCCGTCTTCGGCCTCGTGGAGGTCGCGAGCGAGCTGATCTCGCTGGTCGATGTCCCCGGGTTCCGGGGGGCCTGGATCGATTACTGCCGCCTGTATCTGGCCTCACCGGAGGAGCAGATCGCCGCCGTGGGCGAGCAGCTGAGCGGCATCCATCTCGAGCAGGCCCACAGCCGTCTCACCGCATACGCGGCGGCGGCGACCGGCGACGATGCGCTTGCAGACTCGGCGTGGGAGGCCTTCGAGGGCATCGGCGAGTGGCTCGTTCACCGCAGCGACTTCGTGCTGAAGCGGATCGACGGCGCCGCGGTTCTGAACCCCGTCGATGAGGCGCCGAGCGTGGGCACAAACGACGTCGCACAGTACGGTCTCGCCGCGATCCAGAATCTCGCGCTGATCGGCCACCGTCTGCCCGAGTGACGAGTCGGTGCTCAGACACCGTCGCCGAGAAAAGGTGTTCTGCCGACGGCAGGCCGCATGTTGCTGCATAAGGCCTGTCTCCGGCAGATCACCGGTTCTCCGCAAACGGGGAGTGGATGCGTCGCCCGCCCATTGTTGCTGAGATCAGGTGTTCTGCCGAGAACAGGCCGCAGGCGCTCCCGATCGGCCTGTCTTCGGCGGATCACCTGATCTCAGCAAGTGGGGAACAGCAGTGGATGCCGCGCCCCGCGCGCCGCGCGCGCAGCGCTGCGCGCCGCGAGCGCTCCGCGCTCAGCGCTCGGCGACGAGCTCGCCGTCCTCCACGCGGAGCCGCGCGACGTGCACGGCGCTGCGGCGGTGCGCCAGGTCGGCGGCGTCCTCGAGTTCGCTGCCGTCCCACCACGGATGCGTGAAGTAGTAGAGCAGCGCCTCGTCGCCGACGAGGGTCACGGCGCCGTGCCGGCCGATCTGGATGCCGCGCGCGGGCGGTCCGGATTCGCCGAGGACCACGGCATCCGCCCCGCCCTGCCGCTCCCACGAGATCGCGTCGTCGGAGCGATACACCGCCATGCCGCGCCACTCGTCGACGATCAGGAACCACGAGCCGTCGAGGGGGAACGCGGTCGGGCCCTCGTGGGGACGCCCGCCGATCGCGGTGCCGTCGGCCCGCCACGACGAGAGGTCCGGCGAGACCGCGACCTTGGTCACCGAATCGGCCGCCTCGTCCTTGTACCAGAGGCGCCACAGCCCGTCGGGGCAGCGCTCGACGGCCGCGTCGATCACGCGGTCGCTGTCGAGGTCGAGTTTGCCGCGCCGCGTCCACGTCGCGAGATCGTCGGACACGTACTCCACGATGTGCCGCGGATGCCCCGCCCACTGCGACGGGATGCCCGCGATCTCGGTGAGGTACATGCGCCACCGCGCACCGTCGTGGACGATCTCCGGGGCCCAGTGCGTGGCATCCACCGCCGTCGGCGGTTCGCCGGACCGCAGCACGAGGCGGGCGGCCTCGGGCTCGAGGGTTCCGGCATAGGTCCAGCGCAGCCCGTCGTCGCTGCGGGCGACGCCCACCCGCGACCCGTGCACCCACGCGACCCCGGGACCGGGTTCGGGATGCGTCGCCCGGCGCTGCGTGTAGAACATCCACCATCCGCTCCCCGCGTCGCGCACCACGCGCGGGTCGGTGGCGCCGTCGTAGACCGGGTCCCGGTAGATCTCGCCCGGGGCGGAGGCATCGGGGTCGATGGCGGGCGCATCGGGGTCGATGGCGTCCGTGTCGCGGTCGGCGGCCGTCATGGGATCAGGCGCGTCGGTCGGTGACGGGGCTCGCGAACCCGCGGCGGTGCGTCGGATGCTGCGCCAGGCGCTCCGGCGTCACCGCGGCGCCGTCGGCTGCCGAGGCGTAGATCGCCGCGACGATCTCGAACGAGCGCGCCGGGTCGGCCGCAGTCGGAGGCAGCGGGGCCCCCGCCCGCAGCGCATCGAAGACCGCACGGATGAGCGGGTTGTGGCCGCTCGCCTCCTCGCTCTCCGGCAGCTGCCAGGCCTCGGCCTCGGCTTCGAAGCCCGGTGCGGGGGTGATCTTCCAGTGCTCGTGCGCGTGCCCGTAGAGGTGGTCGACGGTGATCGTGGCCTTCTGCGTGTCGATGCGGATGGAGCTCACCTCGCGCGGCGAGACCGCGCTGGTCGTCACCGCGGCGACGGCGCCGTTCGCGAACGTCACGGTCGCCGTCGAGGCGTCTTCGGTGCCGGTCTCGCGGTCGAGGCGCCAGAGCTGTCCCTGCACGCTCTCCCACTCGCCGAGGAGGTAGGCGAGCAGGTCGATCTGGTGGATCGCGTGACCGAGGGTGGGGCCGCCGCCCTCGGTCTCCCACTTGCCGCGCCACGGTACGGCGAAGTAGTCGGCGCCCCGGAACCAGAGCGTCTGGCACTGGGCCATCAGAGGCCGGCCGAAGGCGCCGGCGTCGAGGAGGCGCTTGACGTGGGCGGCGGCGGTGCCGGTCCGCTGCTGGAACACGACAGCGAGCTCGCGCCCTGCCGCGGCGGCGGCCGCGCGCATCTGGTCGAGCTCCTCGAGGCTCGGTGCCGGGGGCTTCTCGACCACCACGTGGGCACCCGCGGCGAAGGCGGCGAGCGTCTGGGCGGTGTGCGCAACGGGGGGAGTGCACACGTGCACGACGTCGGGCTTCACCTCGGCCAGGAGGGTGTCGAGGTCGTCGTAGACCGCGGCCACGCCGTGGCGCTCGGCGAAGGCCTCGGCCGACGCCCGTGAGAGGTCGGTGACCGCCACCAGCTCGGCGGCCGGGTAGGCCTCGATCGCGTCGGCGTGGGCGTGGGCGATCGCACCGGTGCCCACGATCACGCAGCGGAGGGAGTCGGTCACAGGTGGTCTCCTTCGACGGGTGGATGCCGCACCCCGCGGCATCCATCCCACCCTAAAACGTTTCGCAGGAAAGCGCTATCCCGCCCGTGCGCGCCGGTTCAGCGGGCGAGGCCGGCCTGCGTGGCATGCAGGTGGGCGTAGCGGCCGCCCGAGGCGACGAGCGCATCGTGGGGACCGACCTCGACCACCCGGCCGTGCTCGAGCACCACGATGCGGTCGGCCTCGCGGATCGTCGAGAGCCGGTGGGCGACCACGAGCGTCGTGCGGCCCCGCATGAGGCGGTTGAGGGCGTCTTTGACGAGCTCCTCCGACTCCGGGTCGAGAGCCGAGGTCGCCTCGTCGAGCAGCAGGATCCGCGGATCCCGCACGAGCGCCCGCGCGATCGCCAGGCGCTGGCGCTGGCCGCCGGACAGGCGCGCGCCGCGCTCGCCGACGACGGTGTCCCATCCGCCCGGCAGCGTGTCGACGAACTCCGCGGCGTTGGCGTCGCGCAGCGCCGCCCGCAGCTGCTCGTCCGATACGTCGTCGAGGCCGTACGCGATGTTCTCGCGGATCGTCCCCTCGAACAGCACGGATTCCTGCGGCACGACCGAGACCGACCGGCGCACCGTGCGCAGGTCGAGGTCCTGCATATCGGCGCCGTCGAGCAGGATCCGGCCGGAAGAGGGGCGCACGAATCCGAGCACGAGGTTCAGCATGGTCGACTTGCCCGACCCCGACGACCCCACGAACGCCACGGTCTCGCCCGGGCGGATGTCGAGCGAGACGTCGTGCACGGCATCCCGGTCCGCGCCGTCGTAGCGGTGCGAGACGTGGTCGAGCGCGAGGTGGCCGCCCACGTCGTCGACCGCCCGCTTGCCCTCGTTCTGCTCGAGGTCGGGCTCCTGCAGCACCTCCGAGATCGAGCGCATGGACTCCAGGCCGCGCGCGCCGACGGGGATGAGCATGAGCAGCTGGGTGAGCCCGCCGGTCAGCAGCGTGAAGTAGGTCGAGAGCAGCACGACCTCGCCGGGCGTGATCGGCAGCACGCCGGTGAGCGAGAAGATCGCGGCGAGCACCAGGCAGCCCACTCCGAGCAGCTGCATCGCCACCCAGGAGATGGATGCCACGTGCCCGTTGAGCATGTCGAGGTGCAGCCCCGCGCGCCGCACGCCGTCGGCGCCCGTCGCCACGCGCGTGACGGCCGTCTGCTCGAGGCCGTGCGCACGGGTGACGGGGATGAGGGAGGCCATCTCGCCGACGCGGGCCGAGAGCGTCTCCACCTCGCGGCGGAACACCTCGTTGCGCTCGCGCGAGCGGTTGCGCAGCCCGTACCGGATGCCGAGGGCGATCGGCACGGCGAGCGCGTACACGGGCAGGAACTGCGGCACGGCGATCGCCGTCATCGAGATCGCGCCGATCATCACCATCGTCGCCGACAGCAGCGGGTGCGTGACCTGCTGCAGCATGAGTTCGATGTTCTCGACATCGCGCACGACCTTGGTCTGCACGATCGAGGAGCTCACCCGCGTGTGGTAGCCGATCGACAGGCTCTGCAGGCGTGCGGCGAGGGCGTTGCGCAGGTCCGCGCCGGTGTCGCGCACCACCGTCATGAAGTTGCGCGTGTAGACGATGTGCATCGGGTAGTTCTGCAGCAGCAGCACGGCGGCGATGGCGAACCAGATGAGCACCGTGGACACCTCGCCGCCGTTGGCGACGATGTCGATGATGCGCGCGGTCACCACCGGCAGGAACCACAGCGGGATCTCCTTGCACGCGAAGGCGAGGATCGCGACCGTCATCCGGCCCGGTCGGCGCGCCAAGAGGCGCAGCACCGAGCGCGCGGGGCGGGGGTTCTGCACGATCCGGATCGTCCCGGTAAACGCTTTCTGCGTCATGATGACATCGTAGCGATGGATGCCGCACCGCGGCCGACCGGAGGAAGAAATGACGTACCACCTCGCCGGCGACTCGACAGTCGCGCCCGCCAAGCCCGCCGAGCTGCCGATGACCGGATGGGGCGACTACCTCGAGCCGGTCGTGGAGGCGCCGGTGCGCAACCTCGCCTTCGGCGGGGCGACGACCCAGTCGTTCATCGATGCCGGCTCCTGGGCCGAGCTGATCGGCGGCGTGGTCGCCGGTGACACCGTGGTCATCCAATTCGGGCACAACGACCAGAAGGTCGCCGAGCTCGCCGCGCGCGGCGGCTACGCCGACCGGCTGCGCGGCTTCGTGGCCGAGGTGCGCGAGCGCGGCGCGTCGGCGGTGCTGTGCACTTCGACCGAGCGCCGCTGGTTCGACGGGGACCGGGTGACCCCCACGCACGGCGACTACCCGAACGCCGTGCGCGACCTCGCGCACGAGCTCGACGTGCCGCTGATCGACCTCACCGCGTTCACGACCTGGCTCTACGAGGATCTCGGGCCCGCGGCATCCACGGAGCTGCTCTCGCACTTCGCACCGGGGGAGCACCCGCTGTGGCCCGATGGACTCGCCGACGACACGCACTTCCACGAGCGCGGGGCGCGCCGCATCGCGGCGTACGCCGGCCGGCAGCTGCGCGCGATCGAGCGCCGCGACGGCGATCAGCCGGCGAAGGGCTCGCAGCTTGTGAGCTGACGCCAGGCAGGCGCCTCCCCGCCCGCCGTCCACCGCTCCGCTGTCACAAAGTGCACGGGCAAGCGCAGATTGCGACAGCGGAGCAGCGGACGCGGGGCGGCGGACGCGGGACGGCGGGGACAGCGGAGCAGCGGACGCGGGGCGGCGGGGCGCAGCCGAGCGGTGGACGCGGGGCCAGGGCTCTGCGGGCGGCGGCGCTCAGTACCTGCCGCGGCCCGCGGTGGAGGCGCGCACGGCGAGCTCGGGCTGGTAGACGATGTTGCCGAGGGTGGACCCGGCCTCGCCGTTGATGCGCGCGATGAGCAGGTCGGCGGCTGTGCGCCCCATCTCCCGCGCAGGCTGGCGCACCGACGTGAGCGGCACCGCGGCGATCGCCGCGAACTCGATGTCGTCGTAGCCGACGACCGCGACGTCTTCGGGCACGCGCACACCGCGCGAGATGAGTCCGTGCACGAGGCCGATCGCGAGGTGGTCGTTCGACACGACGAGGCCGTCGGGCCGGTCCTCGGGAGCCCGCGCGGCGAGCTGCTCGCCGAACGCGCGACCGAGCTCCGAGGTCGTGCGCTCGGTCCACACCGGCTCGAGCGTCGCGCCGGCCACCGCGGCGACGGCCGCGCGGGCGCCCTGCAGACGCTCGCGCACCTGTCGCACGGCTTCTCGCGCACCGACATAGGCCAGGCGCCGCCGTCCCGTTGCGAGCAGGTGCTCGGCCGCGAGGCGGCCACCCGCCACGTCGTCGAACGAGACCGAGGGGAGCTCGCCCTGGTCGTCGATCGCATCGACCAGCACGACCGGGATGCCGCGCCGTCGCAGCCGCTCGAGCCACGGCCCGGTCTCGCCGAAGGGGGAGACGAGCGCGCCCTCGACCTGCACGCGTTCGAACAGCTCGAGGTGGTCGCGCTCCTTGGCGGCGTCGTCACTCGAGTTTCCGACGAGGATCCGCAGCCCGGCGGCCGAAGCGGCGTCTTCCGCGCCGGCGACCATGTCGCCGAAGAACGGATTGGCGATGTTGATGACGGTCATGCCGAGCAGTCCGCTGCGCCCGGCGCGCAGCTGCTGCGCCGCCTGCAGGGGCACGTAGCCGAGCTGGTCGGCGGCGCTGCGGACCCGCTCGACGAGTCGCTCGCTCACCAGGTGAGGGCGGTTGAGGGCGTTGGAGACCGTGGAGATCGACACGCCGGCGCGGTCGGCGACATCGCGGATGCCGACTCGCTTCATGGCGCCTCGTCTCGTCGTCGAACCGGCGGCGGGTGCCGCTGGGGCATGGCGGAAACATACAGGTGGCCCACCGTCGACGAGGTCCGTAATCACGTCGACGGTGAGCCGTGAAACGTTTCGCGGTCGAGGCTAGGCGAGGAGGGGGGATGCCCGCAAGTACAGCCTCCGGATCCATGAAACGTTTCGGGAAAGGGCTTGCCGGAGTCGGGACGGCTGTGCAAGACTGCCCACGGTCGACCTAGGAATGCGTTTTCCATCCGTCCGTAGTCCGTCGCACGACAGGTCGATCCACAACAGAAGAACGCAGGGCCCGAGTCCGTACGCGCCCGGTTCACCGCGAGAGGACGCCGCGCCGTAGCGGCATCCGTTCGCTCCTTTGCCGATGTAGACACAAGGAGGAACCGTGCCTGATCCGTCTGTGCGCCCCCAGAGCGCACGACCCGAGCACACGGCCGTCGCGCCGCCCTCGCCCCCCGTCCACCGCGCGCGCCGCATCGCGGCCGCCACGACCGCAGCGGCCGTCGTCGGCGCCCTGCTGACCGTCGCCCCCGCCGGCGCCGCGACCGCCATCGAGCCGAATGCCGACGGCGCGTACCTGTTCGACTTCGGCACCGGCACGAGCCCGGTCGCCGAGGGCTGGATAGAGATCGACGCGACGTCGCTCTACACCGAGGAGGCCGGTTACGGCATCACTGCCGTCACGGGAACCGCGCTGTTTTCACGCGATCGAACGGGTGATCAGCCCGATCCGATGCTCGGCGATTTCCTCGCATCTACGGACTATGAGTTCGCCGTCGACGTCCCCGACGGGGCGTATATGGTGAAGGCGACGATCGGAGACGCGCTCGCCAGCGCGTCTGGAACAAACGCCACCATCAGCTACGAAAGCGTCGCGCAGCCGCGCTTCACGAACGGCCGCGGTTCTTCGGCATCCCAAACAGCGAACGTCGTGGTCGAAGACGGGCAGCTCAGCGTCCGGTTCACCGGCAGCAACCTCGGCGCGTACATCAACGGCCTCGAGGTCGCCCCGGTCGTCCCCGATGCTCCCGCCGACGTCACGGTGAGCCGCATCGCGTGGAACGCGGTGGACCTCACCTGGTCCGCTATGGCGGATGCTGCGACCTACCGCGTGCTGCGCGCCGACGTCACCGGCGACACCACCGGCACCTTCGCACCGATCGCCGAGGGCCTCACCGACCCGGCATACTCTGACACGTCTGTCGCGGTCGGCGGCTCGTACGCCTACGCCGTCGTCGCGGTCAGCGCCTACGACCGGTCCTCCGCCCCGAGCGCGAACGCGCTCAGCGGCGAGATCCCGGCGCTGGCCGAGCCCGAGGCCCCGGCCGACCTCGCGGTCGCCGCGGTCACCACCGACTCGGTGGCCCTCACCTGGAGCGCGGTCGCGAACACCGACACGTACCTGGTCGAGCGTGCGGCCGCCGGCAGCGACGCTTTCGAGACGCTCGCCACCCTCGACGCCCCCGGGTACACCGACACCGGGGTCGACACCGACCAGGCGTGGACGTACCGCGTCACGGCTCAGAACGCGGCCGGCGCGGCATCCACCTCGGTCGACTCCGCCGTGTACATCGCCCCGGCGCCGCTGCCCGACAGCGACGTCGTGACCTTCGACTTCGGCTCCGGTGCCGTCGCCGACGGTGCGCTGCCGGTGACGGCCGCGACCACGTTCGCCGAGGAGTGGGGCTACGGCTTCACCACCGCGCCGGCCGCGACTCCCGCCGACATCGACCGCGGCACGGCCGACGCCCTCCGCAGCGACTTCGTCGCCGTGACGGACTCCACCTTCGAGGTGGCCCTCGGCGCGGGCGACTACTCCGTGCAGCTGATCGCCGGCGACGCGGAGAACGCCACCACCACCACGATCACCGCAGAGGGCATCGCCAAGGTGCTCGCCAACCCGCAGGCGGCGGGCGCGTACCTGGAGATGGCGTTCACGCTCGCGCTCGTCGACGGCACGCTGACCCTCGAGTTCGCCGGGGACGCGGCATCCCTCAACGCCCTCACCATCACCCGACTGCCCGCGCGCGTGGCCGGTGCCATCACCACCGCGTACATCACGGGCGACTCCACGGTGCAGACCTACGACCCGATCGCCTACGCGCCGCAGGCCGGCTGGGGCCAGATGATCGACCGGTTCTTCGCCGACGACATCGCCTTCGCCAACCACGCGATCGGCGGCCGGTCGTCGAAGAACTTCATCACGCAGGGGCGTCTCGACGAGGTGCTGCGCGCCATCCGTCCGGGTGACTACCTGTTCGTGCAGTTCGGGCACAACGACGCCACGCAGGGCGTCGACGACCGTTACGCGAGCCCCGAGGACTACAAGGAGTACCTCCGCACCTACGTCGAGGGCGCCCGCCAGCGCGGCGCGACCCCGATCCTGGTGACCCCGGTCTCGCGCCGGAGCTTCAACGCCGACACGGGACTGTTCAACGTCAGCTTCCCCGAGTACGTCGCGAAGATGACCGAGCTCGCACAGGAGGAGGACGTGCTGCTGGTCGACCTCTCCCTCTCGTCGCGGGAGTACCTGAACGAGATCGGCCCCGAGGCGGCCAAGGCCGTGTTCCTGCACGTCGATCCGGGCGTGTTCCCGAACCGCCCCGCCGGCATCGTCGACGACACGCACTTCCAGGAGTACGGCGCCATCCAGATGGCCCGGCTCATCGCGCAGGACGTCGCGCAGCTCGACGACCCGCTGGCCGCCGAGGTAGCCGACATCGAGCCTCCGGCCGAGGTGCCGCCGGCGCCGCAGAACGTCGTCGCGGGTGCGATCTCCAACGGCGGTGCGACCCTGCAATGGGATGCCGCGCCGACCGCCGACATCTACAAGATCTATCGTCAGGCCGTCGCCGACCCGGAGCCCACCTGGGCGCTCGTGGGCATGGTCACCCAGACGAGCTCGATCGTGCAGGGTCTCGCCGAGGGCACCGCGTACCGGTACCGGGTCGTGGCCGTCAACGGCCGCGGCGAGTCCGAGCCGAGCGCTGCGGTGACCTTCACCACGAAGCAGGCGAAGTACAAGTTCGACTTCCAGCTCGCGGGCAACCCGCTCATGCCCGGCTACACCGAGGTGCTGCCGACCATGGGCTACACCGCGGAGCGCGGGTTCGGCTTCGAGACACCACTCTCGTCGGGCGCGGGCCGCGACCGCGGCCCCGCCGAGGGATCGAACGACCTCATCCGCGACTTCATGCTGCCGGGTGACTCGTCGACCTTCACGCTCGACGTGCCCAACGGCACCTACTCCGTGAAGACCTACTCGGGCGACTGGATCGGCTCCACCCGCACGAGCTTCCGGGTCGAGGGCCGCGAGGCGGGCACCGGGAACGCCGGTCGCGCGAGTGTCAACGACACGCTGCGCGGACCGTTCCTGGTCACCGACGGTCAGCTGAACGTCGAGGCCTACGGCGCCGCCGCCGGCACGCGCTTCAACGGACTCGAGGTCACGCCGATCCTCCTCGGCCCGACCGGGCTCGAGGTGGCATCGGTCGATGCCGACCCCGAGGCGCCGAGTGTGTCGCTGGTGTGGGATGCCGAGCCCGGCCTCACCTGGAACGTCTACCGGCAGTCGCCGTTCGAGACCAAGCCGGTGCGCGTCGGCTCGGTGAGCGAGCCGTCGTACGTCGACACCACCGCGCGGGTGGGGCTCGACTACGACTACTACGTGACCGCCGTCGACCAGACCGCGCTCGAGTCGGTGCCGTCCCAGACGGTGGAGGTCTCGTTCGTGGATGCCGAGGTCGAGGTGCCCAGCGCGCCGCAGGACCTCTCGGTCGTGAGCCTCGACAAGCGCGAGCTCGAGATCTCGTGGGCCGCGCCGGTGAACACGCTGTACTACCTCGTGTTCCGCTCCGAGGTGGAGGGCGAGCAGGGCGACCTGGTCGGCTTCGCCCCGACGAGCCGATTCACCGACGCCGACGTGCTGACCACCATCCCGTACTTCTACACCGTGATCGGTGTGAACGCGGGTGGCGCGGGTGCGGCATCCACTCAGCTCGAGACGGATGCTCCGACCGTGCTGCAGCGTCAGGCGGAGTACCTCGACCGGGCGCCGCATGCGATGGCCACCGATGAGGGCAACCTCGTGACGTGGCGTCTGCTGGGCACCGACCCGGCGAGCGTGGCGTTCCACGTCTACCGCGACGGGAAGCGGATCACCGACGAGCCGGTCACCGGCTCGACGAACCTGCTCGACGCCGACGGCGACGCGGACTCGATCTACTTCGTCACGGCGCTCACGGGCACAGGGGTGCTGAACGAGGTCGAGACGACCGAGACCGACGAGTTCGGCGTGCAGACGAGCGCCTACCTGTCGATCCCGCTGCAGAAGCCGGCCGACGCGTACACGAAGGACGGGCAGCCCTACAGCTACTCGGCCAACGACGCCTCGGTGGGCGATGTCGACGGCGACGGCCAGTACGAGTACCTCGTCAAGTGGTACCCGTCCAACGCGAAGGACAACTCGCAGGCCGGTTACACCGGCAACGTGTACGTGGATGCGTACCGCCTCGACGGCACGCGCCTGTGGCGCGTCGACCTGGGCGTGAACATCCGCGCCGGTGCCCACTACACCGACCTGATGTTCTACGACTTCGACGGCAACGGCACGGCGGAGCTCATCACCCGCACCGCCGACGGCACGATCGACGGCGTGGGTCAGCCGATCGGCAACGCGAGCGCCGACCACCGCAACAGCTCGGGGTACGTGCTCACCGGTCCGGAGTTCCTCACGGTGTTCGACGGGCAGACGGGTGCGGCGATCGACACGATCGACTTCATCCCGCCGCGCGGCGATGTCGGTGCGTGGGGCGACGCCTACGGCAACCGGGTCGACCGGTTCCTCGCGTCGGTGGCGTACCTCGACGGGGAGACGCCGAGTGCGATCTTCAGCCGCGGGTACTACACCCGCGCGGTGATCGGCGCGTACGACTTCGACGGCGAGAACCTCAGCAGCCGCTGGGTGATCGACTCGAACGAGGAGGGTGCCGAGGGCCTGTACGGCGAGGGCTATCACTCGATGTCGGTGGCCGACGTGGACGGCGACAGCAAGGACGAGGTGATCTTCGGGTCGGCCACGGTCGACGACGACGGCACCCTGCTCTACGCGACCGGCCTCGGTCACGGCGACGCGCAGCATGTCTCCGACCTCGACCCCAGCCGTCCTGGCCTGGAGATGTTCTCGGTGCACGAGAACATGAACGCCGCCGGCAACCGCGGTGCGACGTTCCGCGACTCCCGCACCGGCGAGATCCTGTGGGATGTCCCGGCGACGGTCGACACCGGCCGTGGGGCCTCGGGCGACATCGACCCCCGCTACGAGGGGGCCGAATCGTGGGTCATCGGCGGAGACGCCGCGTGGAACACCCGCGAGGGCTACCTCATGTCGGCCTCGGGCGAGCGCATCGCCGAGACGATCCCGGCGGCGAACTTCGTCGCCTGGTTCGACGGCGACCCGCTGCGCGAGATCGTGGACCACGCGTTCAACCAGGAGGAGTACTGGGGCTACCCCACGATCTCCAAGTGGAACTGGGAGACCGAACACGAGGAGGTCATCCTCGCCGATGAGGGCGCGCGGTCGAACAACGGCACGAAGGGCACGCCGAACATCCAGGGCGATCTGTTCGGTGACTGGCGTGAGGAGATCGCGTGGCGCTCCGCGGATTCGTCGGAGCTGCGGATCTACTCGACCACCGAGGCGACGGAGTACCGGATCCCCACGCTGATGCACGACATGCAGTACCGCGTGGCAGTGGCGTGGCAGAACACCGGCTACAACCAGCCGCCGTGGCCGTCGTTCTTCATCGGCGACGGAATGGATGCCGCGCCCCTGCCGCAGATCGCGGTCACCGGCGCCCCCACGGGCTCGGCCGACACGACCGCACCGGTGGTGACGGGTCTGCCCGAAGAGGGCACCCTGCTTCCGAGCACGGGGTCGTTCAGCGTGGACGTGGCGGCGACGGATGCGGAGTCCGGGGTGCGCAACCTCGACATCGCGTTCGACGGTGTCCCGGTCGCACCCGGCGAGGTCATCGAGCTGGCCGAGAAGGTGGGCGTGCACACGCTGTCGGTCAACGCGGTCGACCACGCCGGCAACGTGACCGCGGCCTCCGTGCAGCTGCGGGTGTTCGATGACGAGGGTGCCACCCAGGTGCCCGGTCGTGGAGTGCTCTCCAGCGACTCCGGGTGGGAGGACGGGCTGCACGATGGCACGTTCACCATCTCGATGAACCTGTGGCACGGCGTCAACGGCGGCGTGTTCCGGCTCTACGAGAACGGCACCCTGATCGCCACGAAGCTGCTCGACGCGAACAGCCCGACCGCCCAGCTGACCACCGTCGAGGTGGCCGGCAAGGACAACGGCAGCTACGTATACACCGGTGAGCTCATCAACGCCGTCGGGTCGACCGCGACCACCTCGGTGACGGTGAAGGTGGTCGACGCGACCCCGGGTACCCCCGTGCTCTCGCACGACAACCGGGACAAGGACGGCGACTACACGGTGACCGCGAACCTGTGGTGGGGCACCAACGCGACCAGCTACACGCTGTTCGAGAACGGTGTGCTGATCGACGAGCAGCCGCTCGTGGCGGCATCCCCGAACGCGCAGCACGCGTCGACCGCGATCGCGGGCCGGGCACCGGGCACGTACACGTACGTCGCCGAGTTCGCCAACGCGGCGGGCACCACCGCATCCAAGGCGGTGACCGTCACCGTCAAGTAGCACCGCACGAAGCGACGGCCCTTCGTCACGCCGCCCCGCTCAGGTTCCTGAGCGAGCGCAGCGAGACGGAGGGCCGTCGTCGCACCGCCGATGACCGATAGCGGTCGTGCTGCGCGGCTACGGCATCGCCTCGAACACTTCGCGCGCGCGGAGCGTGCGGATGCGGGTCACCGGATGCGTCGCGAGCACGATCTTGCCGCGGGCGTGGAGGTGCTCGAGATCTTCGAAGGCCTCGACGATGTCGTCGACGTGGTAGAAGCCCGAGACCAGGAGACGGAAGGCGCCGCCGGCGGCCAGGTCCGCCACCTTCTGCAGCACCCCGGTCGCGTGGGCGACCGATTCGGGATCGTCGCGCAGCAGGCGAAGCTCGACCTCACGGCGGTCCTCGCTGGACCGATAGCGCTCCCTCGGAACCCCGAGCGCGTCGGCAACGTCCCGTCCGTCTTTCCCGAAGTTGTCGATGTAGGCCGTGACCGGGCCCTGGGCGGCCTTCTGGATCCGCTCGACGATGCCGTCGCCGTAGCGGACCGGGTGGATGCCGAGCTGGCGCAGGTAGTCGAAGTTGCGGTCTCCGCACGTGCCGATCACCCGTGCGCCGCGGTGCTTGGCCACCTGCGCCTCGATGCATCCGACCCCGCCCGCGGCCGCGGAGATCACGACCGTGTCGTCGGCGCCGATGCGGAGGTCATCGAGCGTCTCGAGGGCTGTCGCCCCGGCCAGGAACAGGCCGCCGGCGACCTCCCACTCGATGCTGCGGTGCTTTCGGACCAGGTTGGCGGCGGGCACGAGAAGGTGGCTCGCGTGGGCGCCCGCACGCACGTGGCCGATCACCTCGTCACCCGGGCGGAACCCGGTCACGCCGGGGCCGACGGCCCGGACGATGCCGGCGAAGTCGCTGCCGGAGCCCCGAGGCCACGGGTCATCGTGCCAGGTGGACTCCCTGCCGTTGCGCAGGAACGCATCCATGTGGTTGATCGCGGCGACGACGACTTCGACCAGGGCCTCTCCGTCGCGCGGTCTCGGCACCGGGAACTGGTGCCGCGCGAGCACATCGGCGTCGCCATAGTGGGTGAAGCGGTACGCGAATGCGTCGGGTTGAACTCTCATGGCGATCCCTTCGTCGGGTCCACCCACGCGGTGGGCTGTCGGAGGGGTATTCGGCGCCGACGGCCTTTTCGGATGCACCAGAATGGATCTGGATTGCTCGTCTGACGAGCGATATCGTGACGCCGTGGTGGCGTTCACGCTCTGCATCCTCGCCCTGCGAGGGCGCGTCAGTCGGGGCTGATCATGCCGATGCGCGCCGCACGATCTCGCACTCGAGCTGCACCTGTCGTGGCGGCTCGTCGCCGCGCAGCTGTGCCAACACCAGGCGCGCGGCCTCTTCCCCCAGGCGACGGGCGGGCTGGTGCACCGTCGTGAGCGGGGGGATCGTGCGGCGCGCCCAGGTCGAGTCGTCGAAGCCGGCCACGGCGATGTCATCGGGGATGCGGCGCCCGGCAGCGCGGAACGCCTCGACGGCGCCGGCGGCGACGGCATCGGATGCCGCGAAGACCGCGTCGATCTCCGGATGCCGCGCGAGCAGACGCTCGGCCGCATCGCGGCCCGCGGCGTAGCTGTAGAGCGGGATCTCCTCGACGAGGTCGCGGTCGAATCTCTCGCCGAGTGCGGCGGCGAAGCCCGACAGGCGGTCGGCGCCCGAGTCGCGGTCCAGCGCCGCGGCGATCATTCCGATCCGGCCGCGGCCGGCATCCATCAGGTGTCTGGTGATCGATGCCGCCGCCGCGTGGTTGTCGATCACGACGAACGAGGCGGTCGCGGGTGCTCCGGGTGGGTGTCCGACGTAGGCCGCCGGCAGCTCGAGGCGCTCGATGGCCGCCGAGATCGGGTCGCGCGAGCGCGCCGAGACGATCACCGCGCCCTCCACGAAACCGCCCGACAGATAGCGGGCGACCCGGTCGGTGTCGCGCTCGGAGTCGACCACGAGCACCGCCATCTGGTGATCGGCCTCCGAGAGCACGGCGTTCGCGCCCAGGAGGATCTCGCCGATGTTCGGATCTTCGACGAAGAGGGAGCCCGGCTCGTGGACGATGAAGCCCACCGACTGGCTCCGCTGCATCTTGAGGTTGCGGGCGGCGGTGTTGGGCACGTAACCCACGGCGCGGATGGCTTCTTCGATGGCTTCCCGCGCGGCCGCCGAGACGTAGCCCTCGCCGTTGATGAAGCGACTCACGGTGCCGCGCGAGACCCCGCTGCGCACGGCGACATCATGCACGGTCGCGCGCTTCTTGCGGGGCGGGGGCTGGGCCACGCCCCTCACTGTAGCGGGCGAGGGGTTGACAGATCCGCGAATGCTCTGTCAGTGTGTGTACGTTCACACATTTTGTCGAGCGAAACTCTCCGGGCAAATGTGTGCACGTTCACACATCACTGTCGATATGACATGTCAACGCCGATATGGAGGAACGTGACCGAAATGGCCACGCACACCGTAATCGCCGCGACCCAGACCGCGGCCCCGGCCGCCGCGCCGCGCTTCACCCACCGGGGCATCGCCTTCGGCTGCGACTACAACCCCGAGCAGTGGCCGCGCGAGACGTGGCGCGAGGACATCGCGCTGATGACCGAGGCGGGTGTCGACCTCGTCGCCATCAACATCTTCGGGTGGGCCCAGCTCCAGAGTGCCGACGGCTCGTTCCGCTTCGACGACCTCGACGAGATCATCGAGCTCCTCCACGCCGCCGGCATCCGGGTGAACCTCGGCACGGGCACCTCGTCGCCGCCGCCGTGGCTGACCACGCGGCATCCCGAGATCCTCCCCATGACCGCGGACGGCACCCGCCGCTACCCCGGAGGTCGCCAGGCATGGTGTCCGAGTTCGCCGGTGTTCCGCGCCGCGGCGCTCGAGCTCGTCGAGGCGGTGGCGGCGCGCTACGGCCGTCACGAGGCCGTCGCGCTGTGGCACGTGTCCAACGAGATCGGCTGCCACAACGCGCACTGCCACTGCGACGTGTCCACGCGGGCCTTCCGCGAGTGGCTCCGCGACCGATACGCCACGATCGATGCGCTCAACCAGGCCTGGGGCACCGCCTTCTGGAGCCAGCGCTACAGCGACTGGAACGAGATCCTCACCCCGCGCGAGACCCTCTCCACGCGCAACCCCGGGCAGATGCTCGACTACCGTCGCTTCTCCTCCGACGCGCTGCTCGACTACTACCGCGCCGAGGCGGCGGTGATCCGCCGGCACAGTGACGTGCCCGTGACGACGAACTTCATGGTCACCGCGCACATCGACGCCCTCGACTACGCGACGTGGGCCGCCGACATGGACGTCATCGCCAACGACCACTACCTCGACCATCGACTGGGCGATCCCCACGGCGAGCTCTCGTTCTCGGCCGACCTCGTGCGCGGACTCGCCGGCGGCGAGCCGTGGCTGCTCATGGAGCACTCCACGGGAGCGGTGAACTGGCAGCCCGTGAACCCCGCCAAGGCGCGAGGCCAGATGCTGCGCGACACGCTCGTGCATGTGGCCCGCGGCGCCGACGCGGCGTGCTTCTTCCAGTGGCGCGCATCGCTGCAGGGCTCGGAGAAGTACCACTCGGCGCTCCTGCCGCACGCCGGCCCCGACTCCGCGCAGTGGCGGGAGGTGCGGGAGCTCGGTGCCGCGGTGGCGGCGCTCGACGAGGTGCAGGGCAGCCGTGTCGTCGCCGAGGCCGCCGTGCTCTTCAGCTGGCCGTCGTGGTGGGCCACCGACGCCGAGAACACGCCGTCGTCGGCGGTCGGCTACCTCGATCAGGTGCACGCCGCCCACCGGGCCCTCCGCGATGCCGGGATCACCGCCGACGTCGTCGACCCCGAATCCGACCTCACCGGCTACCGACTGGTCGTCGTGCCCGGCCTGCACGTGGTGACGGATGCCGCGGCCCAGCGCCTGCGCGATGCCGTCGACGTCGGCGCGCACACTCTGGTCACCTTCTTCAGCGGCATCGTCGATGAGCACGACCGCGTGCGGCCGGGAGGCTACCCCGCGCCGTGGCGCGACCTGCTCGGCGTGCGGGTGGAGGAGTTCGCCCCGGCGATGCCCGGCGCGGACGTGATGCTCGCCTCGGGCGGCCGCGGCCGCCTCTGGGCGGAGCGGCTGGTCGCCACCGACGCGATGGTCGCCGACCGCTTCGCCGACGGCCCGGCGGCCGGGATGCCGGCCCTCACCCGTCGCACGGGCACCGGCGTCGCCGGCGACGCCTGGTACCTCGCGACGCTGCTCGAGCCGGGCGCCTACGCGATGCTCGTCGCACGGATCGCCGAGGCCGCGGGTGTGCGCCAGGAGCCGGGCGCAGGTCGCGACGTCGAGATCGTCCGCCGCCGTTCCGACGACGGCACGACCTGGCGGTTCGTCGTGAACCACGGCGCCGACGCGGTGGGGATCGCCGTCGACGGCATCGAGCTGATCACCGGTGCGACGGTGACCGGCACCACTGAGATTCCCGGCGGAGGCGTCGGGGTGATCCGAGAGGAGGCCCGCCGATGACCGCAACCGTCGAGGCGACACCCACCCGTCGCCGGGCACGAGTGCATCACAAGGGTGCGATCGCCGTGTTCGTGGCGCCGTTCGCCGCGCTGTTCATCGCCTTCTACCTCGTGCCCATCGGGTACGCGGTGTGGAAGTCGCTGCTCGTGGTCGAGCGCGACGGCACGTTCGGGCCCGCGCAGGAGGTGTTCGGCGGATTCGCGCAGTACGCGCGCGTCTTCGAGAACCAGGCGTTCTGGGAATCCGTCGGCCGCGTGCTGCTGTTCGGCGTCGTGCAGGTGCCGGTCATGCTCGGGCTCGCGCTCCTGTTCGCTCTGCTGCTGGACTCGCCGCTGCTGCGCGGCAAGAAGTTCTTCCGCCTCGCCTTCTTCGTGCCCTACGCGGTGCCGGGAGTCATCGCGGCCATCATGTGGGGCTTCCTCTACTCGCCGCAGCTCTCGCCGTTCACGGCGGTGACCTCTCGGGTCGACCTGCTCTCGGCGGACTTCGTGCTCTGGTCGATCGCGAACGTCGTCACGTGGGTGTTCGTCGGCTACAACATGCTGATCATCTACTCGACGCTGCTGGCGATCCCCTCCGACATCTACGAGGCCGCGCGTCTCGACGGCGCCGGTCAGGTGCGCATCGCGTGGTCGATCAAGATCCCGCTCGTGCGTCCCTCGCTCGTGCTGACGGCGGTGCTCTCGATCATCGGCACTCTGCAGCTGCTCGCCGAGCCCCAGACCTTCCGGGCCTTCAGCTCGGCCGTCACCAGCACCTACACGCCGAACATGACCATCTACGCCACCAGCTCCATCCCCAACGTCAATCTGGCTGCGGCGATGTCGGTGGTGCTCGCGCTGGCGACCTTCATCATGTCCTTCACCTTCTTGCGCCTCACCCGACGGAAGGCGGCATCATGACCACCTCCAGCCTCGACACGCGCGCCGTCGTCACCGGCCGCTCCCGCGGTTCCGACCGCTCCCGCGGTCCCAAGGAAGGCTTCGTGCCGCGCGCGGCCGCCTTCCTGGTGATGACCGTCTTCACGCTGTACTTCCTCACCCCGATCTGGTGGCTGCTGGTGGCATCCACCAAGTCGCGCGGCGATCTGTTCTCGACCAACCCGCTGTGGTTCGCCGAGCCGCGGTTCTTCGAGAACCTCACCGGGCTGGTCACCTACCGCGACGGCGTGTACCTGCGCTGGCTGGTCAACAGCGCCGGCTATGCCGGCATCGGCGCGCTGGTGGCCACGGTGCTGGCGGGCATGTGCGGCTACGCGCTCGCCAAGTACCGCTTCCCCGGCCGCGAGACCGTGTTCAACGTCGTGCTGGGCGGCGTGCTCGTGCCGGCGACCGCGCTCGCTCTCCCGCTGTTCCTGCTGTTCAGCCAGGTGCAGCTGACCGACACCTTCTGGGCTGTGTTCCTCCCCAGCATCGTGAGCCCGTTCGGCGTGTACCTGTCCCGCGTGTTCGCCGAGGCCTCGGTTCCCGAAGAGCTGCTCGAGGCGAGCCGCCTCGACGGGGCGGGCGAGGTGCGCACGTTCTTCACGGTGTCGATCCGGCTGATGTTCCCCGCGCTCATCACGGTGTTCCTGTTCCAGTTCGTCTCGATCTGGAACAACTTCTTCCTGCCGCTCATCATGCTCCGCAGCGAAGAGCTGTTCCCGGTCACCTACGGCCTCTACGCGTGGAACTCCACGATCAACCAGTTCCCCGAGCTGCGCACCTACGTGCTCATCGGCTCGCTGATCTCGATCGTGCCGCTGATCATCACCTTCCTCCTCCTGCAGCGCTACTGGCGCACGGGCCTGGGCACCGGAGCCCTCAAATGACCCCCGTCCGCGTCCGTCGGACGGTCCACCCCCACCACCATCACGAGAGAGACACCATGCGAAACAGCAAACGAGCGGTCACCGCAGCCCTGCTCGCGACCGCAGCACTCACCGTCGCGGGCTGCGCGGCCGGTTCCTCCGACGACGGCGCCGCCGCCGGCTCCTGCGAGCCCGCGGGTGAAGACGTCACGCTCGCGTTCACGTCGTGGATCCCCGGCATCGAGGACGCCGTGGCCATGTGGAACGAGGAGAACCCCGACATCCAGGTCGAGGTTCAGACCGGCCCCTCGGGCAACGCCGGCACCTACCAGAACTTCTTCAACCAGCTCGAGGCGGGAAACGCCCCCGACCTCGGCCAGATCGAGTACGACGCGCTGCCGAACTTCCGCGTGCAGGACGGCCTCGCCAATCTCGCCGCGTGCGAGGACGTCATGGCCGCCGAGGACGAGTTCCTCGACTGGACGTGGGGCCAGGTCACCCTCGGCACCGACGACGAGGTCTACGGCGTGCCGCAGGACCAGGGCCCGATGGGCCTGTTCTACCGTTCCGACCTGTTCGAGCAGAACGGCATCGAGGTTCCGACCACGTGGGAGGAGTACCGTGAGGCGGCGGTGCAGATCCGCGAGCTCGGCGGCTACATCACCAACTTCTCGCAGACCGACATCAACCAGTTCGCCGGCTTCGTCTGGCAGGCCGGCGGCGAGTGGTTCGCCAACGACGGCGACGCGTGGGACGTCGAGCTCACCAGCGATCCCTCGGTGATGGTGGCCGACTACTGGCAGGACCTCATCGAGAACGACCTGGTCGCGACCTACCCGGCGTGGACCGACGAGTGGAACAACGCCTACAACTCGGGTGAGGTCTGGACCTGGAACTCGGCCGTGTGGGGCGCCAACTCGATCCTCAGCGGGGCGCCCGACACCGCCGGCAACTGGTCGGTCGCACTGGCCCCGCAATGGGAGCAGGGCGGCGCCGCCGCCGGAAACTGGGGCGGCTCCTCGGTGGCGGTCTTCAACGGAACCGACCACCTCTATGAGGCCGCGAAGTTCGCGCTCTGGCTGAACACCTCGGAAGAGGCGCTCACCTCGCTCAACACGACCGCGCAGATCTACCCCGCCACCACGGCCGGGCTCGAGCTGCCGGTGCTGAAGGAGGGCGTCGATTTCTACGGCGGCCAGGCCATCTACGACGTGTTCGCCGAGGCCGCGACCCAGGTCAGCCCCGACTTCGTGTGGGGCCCGACCATGACGCAGACCTACGCCGACGTGTCGGACGGCTTCAAGTCGGCCGTGTCGGGGTCGCAGACCCTCGCCGACGCGCTCGAGAACGGACAGCAGTCCACGATCGATGCGCTCGAGGCCGCGTCGATCCCCGTCGCGGAGTGACCTCCGCGTGATCCATCACCTCCGTGCCGCGGGCGTCAGCGTCGTCGTCGACGCCCGCGGCGCGGGCGTGCCGGTCGTGCTCCACTGGGGGCGCGACCTCGGCCCGCTCGACGACGAAGACCTCGCCGCGCTGGCCGCGGCATCCACTCCCGCCGTGCCGCCGTCGTCGATCGACGTGCCGTTCCGGCTGACGCTGGCCGCCGGGCTCGGCGACGGCTGGACCGGCCGCCCCGCGTTGCAGTTCTCCCGGCGCGGCGACACTCCTGCGGCCCGGGCGGCCCGCGCCCCGCGGCTGCGCGCCGTGAGGGAGCGTCGCGAGGATCGCGCCGAGGCCTCGGCGCTGCGGATGACCGTGCGCGATGACGAGGCGGCTGTCACAGTGGAGCTCGATCTCGAGCTCACCGCACAGGGACTGCTGCGCTCGCGCGCCACCGTGCACAACGACGGTGTCGAACCGCTGGATCTCGCTGCCGCCGGCATCCTCCTCCCGATCCCGGCGCGGGCGGGCGACCTGCTCGACTTCACCGGCCTGTGGGCGCGCGAGCGCCGCCCGATCCGCGGGCCCCTGCGCGACGGCATCCACGCGCGCGAATCCCGCCACGGCCGCGGCGGGCACGACAACGCTTTCGTGCTGGCGGCCGGCACCCCCGGGTTCTCCTTCGAGGCCGGCGAGGTGTGGGCGGTGCACGCCGCCTGGAGCGGCGACACGGCCGTGTGGGCCGAGCGGTCGGCGCTCGGTCCGTCGACCCTCGCCGCGCAGGAGCTGCTGGCCCCCGGCGAGGTGGTCGTGGATGCCGGGCGCCGGCACACCGGCGCCTGGAGCGTCGCGGTGTACTCCGCCGAGGGGCTCAACGGCATCTCCGATCGCACGCACGCGTGGGTGCGCTCCTGGCAGGCGCCGCCGCCGCGCCCTCGGCCGCTCACCCTCAACACGTGGGAGGCCGTCTACTTCGACCAGTCGCTGGAGAAGCTCGAGCCGCTCATCGCCGCGGCCGCCGAGGTCGGGGTCGAGCGATTCGTGCTCGACGACGGCTGGTTCCTCGGGCGCCGCGACGATCGCCGGGCCCTCGGCGACTGGACGGTCGATCCGCAGGTGTGGCCGCAGGGGCTGGGACCGCTCGTCGAGCGCGTCCACGCCGCCGGCATGCAGTTCGGTCTGTGGGTCGAGCCCGAGATGATCAGCGCGGACTCCGCACTCGCCCGGGAGCACCCCGAATGGATGCTGGGTCGTGGCGGCGACCTCGAGTGGCGGTTCCAGCGCGCACTGGATCTCAGCGCACCCGGCGCCGCGGACCACGTGTTCGAGTGCCTCGACGCGCTGCTGCGCACCTACGACATCGCGTTCCTGAAATGGGACCACAACCGCGACCTGCTGCACGCGCGCGCCCACGCGCAGACCGCGGCGGTGTACGCCCTGATCGATCGCCTGCGCGCTGCCCATCCGGGAGTGGAGATCGAATCCTGCGCCTCCGGGGGCGCCCGCCTCGATATCGGGATGCTGCCGCACGTCGATCGCGTGTGGCCGAGCGACTGCAACGATCCGGTCGAACGTCAGCGCATCCACGCGTGGACGACCCTCCTGCTGCCGCCCGAGTACCTCGGGGCGCACGTCGGCGCGCCGGAGGCCCACACCACCGGGCGCACCGCGGCGACGTCGTTCCGCCTCGGCACGGCGCTGTTCGGCAGCGCCGGGATCGAGTGGAACGTCGCGCAGACCTCGGAGGGCGAACGGGCGCAGCTCGCCGCGTGGGCGGATGAGTACCGCCGAAGGCGGGATCTGCTGCACTCCGGCCGTGTCGTGCGGATCGACACCGATGATCCCGCGGTCGTCGCGCACGGGGTCGTGGCCCACGACCGCTCCGAGGCGCTCTTCTCGGTGGCGACGGTCGACACGCCCGCCGCGGCGCTGCCGCCCGCCCTCCGATTCCCGGGACTCGACGCCGACGCCCGCTACCGGGTAGCGCCCGTGCCGATCGCGGACGGGCCGCGCATCATCGCCGACCAGGATCCGCCGTGGTACCGCGACGGTGGCATCGAGCTGCCCGGGCGACTGCTGGCCGAGACGGGTCTGCCGATGCCGCTGCTCGCACCCGAGCAGCTCCTGCTGCTGGAGTTCACGCGGCTCTGAGTCGCATCGACCGCGGAGACGCCCCGCGCGCGGGTCAGCCCGAGCGCGCGCGCCGGAAGGCCAGCGGCGTGCTCCCGGTCGCCCGCTGGAACGCGGCGTGGAAGGCCGACGACGACCCGAACCCCGCGCGCACCCGCACGGCATCCACCGGTTCGTCGCCAGTCATGAGCAGCCGCTGCGCTTCGGAGATCCGGCATTGCAGGAGGTACTCGGAGATCGTGACGCCGGTGGCCTCCCGGAAGACGCGTGTGGCCGACTGCGGATGCAGACGAACGTGCGCGGCGACCTCGGCGACACCGATCGCCCGACCGAGGTGAGCGGCGATGAACAGCGCCATCTCGCCGGCGCGGTCGATGCCCGCTGCCGGACGCTCGACGGGGACGGCGGGGGCGACCTGGAGGAGCCGGGCCAGCAGCGCCTCGATCTCGAGCGCCGCCGGCCGGCGTGCCGCCGCGTCATCCGCGGCGAGTTCGCGCCCCCAGCGCTCGGTCGACTCCGAGCTCACGGTCATGGCGGCGGACCCGACGATGACCTCGCCGCCCAGCAGCCGACTGAGCGCCTCCCGGCCGGCGCCCCACGACAGGAGGACGGGGGTGGGGATCGTGATCCAGGTGGCGGTGCCGCCGCCTCCGCCCACCAGCTGGTGCGGGCGCCCCGCCCAGAACACCGCCGGCCGCTGCGCCGGGATCGACACGACCCGCCCGCCGATCACGTAGTCGAGGTCGTGCGCAGACAGGTTGATCTCCAGATCGTCGTGGCGATGCGCATCGGCCATCTCGCGCGTGCTTCCGCTCCAGCAGGCCAGGCCGAAGCTGTCGTTGTGTGAAATCAGGACTTATCCGCTCCTTGCGCGTAACAATCACGGAATTCTCGCACGTAGCGTCGAGCGTGGAAAGGACATGACATGGAATCGACCCTGGCGCCCCACCTGCTGACCGACGAGCAGGTGGCGAGCTTCGACCGCGACGGATACCTGGTGCTGCGTGACCGAGTGCCCGCCGATCTTCTGGAGCGGCTGCAGCGGGCATCCGATCGATGGATCGCGGACGGACAGGCGAGCGCCCGCGCAGCGGGGGACGACCCCGACTACAACTTCGCCCGCCGCGGAGAGCGCGACGTGCTGTTCCGGGTCAACTACCTGCACGCGAAGGGGGAGGATGCCTCGCTCGAGCTGCTCGGCGACCCGGCGATCCTCGGCATCGCCGCGAGTCTCGCGGGTGACTCCTTCGTGCCCACATACGAGTCGCTCGTGTTCAAGGCGGCCGGCGACGGCGCGCCGATCGAGTGGCACCAGGACGCGGTGCATCCTCGCACGCACCGCATCTTCAACATCGACGTGTACCTCGACGCGTCCCGCATCGGAAACGGCGCCCTGCGCGTCGCACCCGGTTCGCAGCGCCGACCCGTCGACATCTGCGCGCTGCGCGACGAGTACGGCTGGGATGCGCCGGGTGTGGTGCAGGTGGAGATGGAGCCCGGGGACGTGCTCGTGCACGACGTCATGATCGTGCACGGCTCCGAGCCGACCTCCGGCGGCGATCTGCGCCGCACGGTCTACTACGAGTTCCGGGCCGCCGAGCAGATCGTCGACGAAGGGCCGTGGGACGCCGGGTGGATCGACCGGCGCATGCGCCTGCTGCCGGTGGCCCTGCGCGCGTGGGCCGAGCGACACCCCGGCGAGCAGGGCTTCGCGTGGGCGCCGTCGGAGCGTTTCCGGCCGGCGGCCGGGCTCGACGACGCCGAGGAGCTGCGCATCGCGCACGGCGTGCACTCGCCCGGTTCGTACTGCTCGGCCGGCAGCGTGCCGGCGGCAGAACATCGCCCCGCGGGGGCGCTCCCGCGGGGCGATGGGTGACGGGGAGGATGCGGCGCCCGCCGCACGACGAGCGGGCGCTGCTGACGGGCATCCTCCCCGCCCCGGCTGATACTGGGTCAGCCGTCTCGGAAGCCTCACATCGCGGGCACGAGCACCCGGTCGATGGTGTGGATGACGCCGTTGGAGGCGTCGATGTTCAGTCCGCGGATCACCAGACGCGGGTCGGCGAGCGCCGGCGTCTCGTCGCGGAGGTTGATGCCGCGGGGCTTGACGATGCCGCCGTTGGCCATCGTGAGCGACTTCGAGGTGATGACCTTCACCGGCCCGAGTTCGCGTCCGGCCACCACGTGGTAGAGCAGCACGTTCGAGATCTGCTCCCCGGTGAAGCTGCTCGTGATGGTCGCCAGCGCATCGGCCTCGGAAGCCGGCATCGAGCCGGTCAGGTCGCCGACCAGCCGCAGGAACGCGCGGTCGTTCGGGGCGAACACCGTGTAGGTCTGGCTCGTGTCGGCCAGTGCCGCATCGAGTCCGGTGGCGATGAGCGCCTGCACGAGGATGTCGTAGTCCGCCGGGTTGGCGTCGGGAGTGCCTCCGCCCGACGCGGCGACCGCGACGTCGACGATCGAGCCCGGCGCGCTCCCGCCGGAGGCCTGGGCGGCCGGCGCGATGCCGAGCACGAGCGCGGTGGCTGCGGCTGCGGCCAGGACCAGCTTCGGGGTCTTCTTCATTGCTCATCTCCTTCGGTGACCGATGTGCCGGTGGATGCCGGCACAGGGGTATTCCGCCCCACCCGGCGCCGCGGATGCAGCCGGCACGATCGAGAGTCAATTCGATGCGGGTGCATCCGCGCCGCGGCGATGGGCGGAAGGAACCCTGTGACGGCACCAACCGGTGGCGTCCCGAAGCGGACACCATCCGCTGAGATCAGGAGGAGACACATGCGCAAGACAACCGCCGCCGGCATCGCCGCCGGCCTCGTGGCCGCATTCGGCCTCGCCGTGCCCGCCTCTGCGAGCACCGCAGAGTCCGCGATGCTCTCGGTTCTTCACGGCATCCCCGACACCCCGGTCGACGTCTACGTCAACGGGGAACTCACACTCGATGACTTCGCCCCCGGCGACCTGGCCGGCCCGCTCGAACTCGCCGCCGGCGACTACGAGGTCGCGCTCACCGCCACCGACGCGGCCGACGCCAGCTCGCCCGTGCTGGGACCGGCGACGCTCACGCTCGAGGCCGGAATGAACTACACCGCCGTCGCCCACCTGAGCGAAGGCGGCGACCCGACCCTCACGCCGTTCGTCAACGACACCTCGGCCACCGCGGCCGGAGAGGGCCGCCTGACGGTGCGCCACGTCGCGGCCGCGCCCGCCGTCGACATCCTCGCGGGCGGCTCGCCCGTCATCACGGGTCTGGTGAACCCCGAGGAATCCAGCCTCGACCTGGCCGCGGGCACCATCGAGGCCGCCGTCGCGCTCGAGGGCACCACCGATCCGGTGATCGGCCCGGCTGATGTGACGGTCAGCGAAGGCGCCCTCACCATCGTCTACGCGTGGGGCAGCGCCGAGGCGGGCAACCTCGCTCTCGCCGTGCAGAACGTGACCGGCATGCACTCGAGCCCTGACGGCGTGCCCTCCGGCACCGCCGGGTACCTGGCCGAGCGCGACACGCAGATGACCGCGCTGTGGATCGTCGGGGTCGGCGCCATCGTCGCCGCCGCCGCCGTGACCGGTGTGCTCGTCAGCCGTCGTCGAGAGGCCGCCGACCGCGCATGATCGCGGCCACCCACTGGGGACGGGAGAGGCGCCGCCGGGCCCGCATCGCGGGCGCGGCGGCGCCGCTCGCCGCCGCGCTGGTGGCGGCAGGTGTGCTGCTGGCGGGGTGCGGAGCCCCGACGACCGCGGCACCGCAGCCACCGGCATCCACCCCCACCCCCACGCCGACTGCGGCGCCCACGCCCGCCGTCGACGTTCCGGTCGTCTCGAGCACGCTCGCGCCGGTGGCGGCACCTGTCGCGCCCAGCCGACTGCGGCTGGACGCGATCGGCGTCGACATGCCGGTCGAGCCGGTCGGAGTGGACGGCACGCAGATGGCGCTGCCGGTGGACCCCGCCGTGGCCGGGTGGTACCGCTTCGGCCCCGACGCCCCGTCGACCTCCGGGCACATCGTGCTGTCGGCCCACGTGGATGCCCCGCAGTACCCGATCGGCCCGCTCGCCCGGCTGCGGGAGGTGGCACCCGGCGCCGCCGTCTCGCTCACCGACGAGACCGGGCAGGCCCGGTCGTACATCGTGGAGTCCGTGACGTACTACCCGAAGACCGACCTGCCGGTCGACGACATATTCGCCCGAGAGGGCGCCCCCGCCGTGGTCATCATCACGTGCGGCGGTCCGTTCGACGCGGCCACCGGCCGCTACCGTGACAACGTGGTCGCCGTCGCGCGACCGGCATGAGCGACGAGGAAGACGCAAGCACATGGTCGATGAAGGTCCCGACGCGGAGCTCGCCGAGCGGTTCCGCCGCGGCGACGAGCGCGCGCTCGCCGAGCTGTACCGGAGGTGGTCGCCGGTGGTGTTCACGCTCGCACTGCGTTCGCTGGGCGACCGCGGCGACGCCGAAGACGTGACCCAGCGCACGTTCGTGTCCGCGTGGACTTCGCGCGCCTCCTTCGACGCCCGCAAGGCGAAGCTCTCGACGTGGCTCATGGTGATCGCGCGGCGGCGCATCGCCGACGCCCACGAAGCCCGCGCCCGCGTGCGCGCCGTCGAAGAGGAGGTGCTGCGCACCACCCGCCCCGACGACCTCGTGCGCGAACCCCCCGATCTCGCCGACACGCTGCTGGTCGCGAACGAGATCGAACAGCTCGAACCCGATGCGCAGACCGTGGTGCGCATGGCGTTCTTCGACGATCTCACCCACGTCGAGATCAGCGAACGGCTCGATATGCCCCTCGGCACCGTCAAGAGCCACATCCGACGAAGTCTCACCCGCATGCGCGACAGATTGGAGGTCTCCCATGTCGCACCTTGACCCCGAACAGATGGCCCTTCTCGCCCTCGGCGAGTCGGTGGCCTCGCTGGCCGACTGCGCACACCTGCGCTCCTGCCCGGCCTGTGCGGCCGAGCTCGCCGAGCTGCAGGAGACCGTGCAGGTCGCGCGCACCGTGGTCGCCGACGGCGACCTCGAATCGCCGCCCGACCGGGTGTGGGGCGCGATCGCCGACGAGCTCGGCATCGATCCGGCCCATCCTGCGCAGGCCCCGGCGGAGGCGCCGCCGACGACCGCGGCCGATGACGACGCTGCACCGCGTCGCGGGCGGATGCGCACGATGTGGGCGCTCGCCGCCTCGCTCGTGCTCGTCGCGGGCGTCGGGATCGGAGCCTGGGTCGTCACGAGCTCGCTGAGCCCGGCATCCATCGCCACCGCCGCGCTGGATCCGTTCCCCGACCACCCGGGTGCGACCGGCACGGCCGATGTCGAGGAGTCGCGCGACGGCGCGCGCCGGCTCGTGGTGACGGTGGGCAGCGACGCTGTGCCCGACACGTACCGCGAGGTGTGGCTCATCCGCAACGACGCCGGGGCGCTCATCAGCCTCGGGGTGCTCGAGGGAGACACGGGGTCGTTCGCGATCCCCGACGGCGTCGACCTCGCCGAGTACAGCCTCGTCGACGTGTCGGTCGAGCCGATCGACGGCGACCCCGCGCACTCGGGAGACTCGATCGTGCGGGGGGAGCTCGACCAGGTGTAGACGCTGCCGCGCCGGGGCGACGTCGAGCGGCCGCCACTGCGGCGTCGCGACGTCGCGCCGCGTCGCGCGCGTCGCCGCTCTGGCCCCGCGTGTTGTCCCGCGTTGCGCGTTGCCCTGCGTTGCGCGTTGCCCTGCGTTGCGCGTTGCCCCGCCCGCCGCGTTGCCCAGATCAGGTGATCTGCCGAGGACAGGACGATGGATGCCGCGCCCGGCCTGTCTCCGCCGGATCACCTGTTCTCGGCAAGACCGCGCCGCCGCGCGGGCGGTCGCCGCGCGGCCCGCCCGGTTGCCGTGCTGCCCGCCCGGTCGCCGCGCAGGCGGTCGCCGCGCTGCCCGCCCGGTTGCCGCGCTGCCCGCCGCGTTGCCCAGATCAGGTGATCTGCCGAGGACAGGACGATGGATGCCGCGCCCGGCCTGTCTCCGCCGGATCACCTGTTCTCGGCAAGGGCGCGCCACCGCGCGAGCCACCGCGCGAGTCGCCGCGCCGTCGCTACGGCGCCAGTTCGGCGGCGAGCGCCCGGGTCGCGTCGGTGTCGAGGATGCGGTCGATGAACACGTGCCGGTGCGACAGCGCGACCTCGGCGCCGGGCGCCAGCATGATCGGCTCGTCGAACGAGGCCGACGGGCTCATGATCGGGAAGGGCTCGCTGCGCACATACCACTTGATGGGCGGGATGCCGGTGGACCGCCCCGCGTAGGCGATCACCGTGCCTCCGCCGTCGGCCTCGTCGTGCTGGCCCGAGAAGGCGAGCCACGGCGCTTGGGCGCCCATGAGCGCCTCGGCGTCGTCGGAGTCCTCCGACAGCACGCGGCCGCCCGTCCAGGCGCGGGGCATCCGGATGACGTAGCCGGTGTACCCCGCGTTCGGGCGGCCGTTGGTGGTGGGGCTGCCGAGTTCGAGGTCGCGGTCGCTCACGTTGCGCAGGGTGGTGTCGAAGTCCAGCATCCAGAGCCCGCGGTCGAGGTCGAGACCGTGGAAGCGGTGGGTGCGCGCCTCGGCGATCCACTCGTCGCCCGCCTGCGTGATCCACGTGAGCCGCTCGGTGAATGACGCTGCCGGTCCGGCATCCACCACGTCGGCGAACGCGTCGTGGCGCATGCGACCGACGTTCTCGAGCGGCGTGTACCCCGTGCCTTGCACGTACGTCGGCCCGCCCCAGAAGTTCTGCCCCGACACGGAGGTCCACGTCATCTGCAGGCCCTTGTGCCAGCGGTGGTCCCACGGACGCAGGGCGGTCAGCGGCGCGCCGTCGAGCGCCCGCACGGGGTGGAAGTAAGGCTTCGGGCCCTCCGACGCGGGCCCGCCCGGGTCGAACGCGTACTGCGCGATGTCGACGCCCGCGGCGGTGACGGTCAGATCGGTGTCGGTCGTGCGGAGGGTGAAGTCGGCCACGCGTCCATTCTGGCGCAGATCGCTGGAAAGCGCTTCCCGGTCGGCCCGTCGATCCCTGATCAGGATCGCGCGGCCGGGCGGAGCATCCACTCCGTTCCGGTCGAGTCGAGTCCGCCTGCGCTCGCGTGTCCGTGACGCGCGCGGCACATTGAGGCATCCGCTGCAGATATCGGTGGCGCGGATGCCGCGACGTGGCGCGAACGTGTGGTCGGGGGTGTCGCGACGTGGCGCGGATGCCGCGACCTGCCGCGAACGTGTGGCGCGGATGCCGTGGGGTGGCGCGGATGCCGCGACGTGGCGCGAACGTGTGGTCGGGGGTGTCGCGACGTGGCGCGGATGCCGCGACCTGCCGCGAACGTGTGGCGCGGATGCCGCGGGGTGGCGCGGATGCCGCGACGTGGCGCGAACGTGTGGTCGTGGGCGGGCGCCCCGAGGGTCTCCGAGCGCCCGCGGGACCTCAGGCGCCGCCGAGGGCCTCCGCGACGACCGCGCGGGCCTCGGCCTGCACCTGCGCGAGGTGCTCGGGGCCGCGCAGCGACTCGGCGTAGAGCTTGTAGACGTCCTCGGTGCCCGACGGTCGCGCGGCGAACCACGCGTGCTCGGTCTGCACCTTGAGCCCGCCGATCGCTGCACCGTTGCCCGGGGCGTGCGAGAGCTTGGCCACGATCGGCTCGCCGGCGAGGTCGGTCGCCGACACGGCCTCGGGGGCGAGCTTCGACAGCGCCGCCTTCTGCGCGGGGGATGCCGGGGCGTCGACGCGCTGGTAGGCGGAGGCTCCGAACTCGGCATCGAGCTCCGCGTATCGCTGCGACGGGGTCTTGCCGGTCACGGCGAGGATCTCGGCGGCGAGCAGGCACAGCAGGATGCCGTCCTTGTCGGTGGTCCACACCGAGCCGTCGGTGCGCAGGAACGAGGCGCCGGCCGACTCCTCGCCGCCGAAGGCGACCGAGCCGTCGAGCAGTCCGGGCACGAACCACTTGAAGCCCACCGGAACCTCCAGCAGCTTCCGGCCGAGCGCGGCCACGACCTTGTCGATGATCATCGAGCTCACCAGTGTCTTGCCGACGGCGGCATCGGCGCTCCACCCGGGGCGGTGCGAGTACAGGTACTCGATCGCGACCGCGAGGTAGTGGTTCGGGTTCATCAGCCCCGCGTCGGGGGTGACGATGCCGTGCCGGTCGGCGTCGGCGTCGTTGCCGGTGAGGATGTCGTACTCGTCGCGGCGGGCGACGAGGGATGCCATCGCCGAAGGTGACGACGGATCCATGCGGATCTTCTCGTCCCAGTCCAGGGTCATGAACCGCCACGTCGGATCGACGTCGGGATTGACCACCGTGAGGTCGAGCCCGTGCACCTCGGCGATGAGCGCCCAGTAGTCCACGGAGGCGCCGCCGAGCGGGTCGGCGCCGATGCGCACGCCCGCGGAGCGGATCGCCTCGACGTCGATGATGTTCGCGAGGTCGCGCACGTACGCGTCGCGGAAGTCGTATTCGCCGAGGCTGTCGCCGTCGATGTCGGCGTAGCGGGTGCGCTTGACGCCGTCGAGGCCCGCGGCGATGAGCACATTGGCGCGGTCGGCGATCCACCCCGTCGCGTCGGTGTCGGCGGGTCCGCCGTGGGGTGGGTTGTACTTGAAGCCGCCGTCACGGGGCGGGTTGTGGCTGGGGGTGACCACGATGCCGTCCGCACGACCGGGGTCGGCGGCATCCCGGCCCTTGTTGTAGGTGAGGATCGCATGGGAGAGCGCGGGCGTCGGCACGTACGAGTCGCGTGCATCCACGCGCACGTCGACGCCGTTGGCGACGAGCACCTCGATCGCGGTGCGCTCGGCGGGCAGCGAGAGGCCGTGGGTGTCGCGGCCGAGGAAGAGCGGGCCGGTGATGCCCTGCGCGGCGCGGTAGTCGACGATCGCCTGCGTGGTCGCGAGGATGTGCACCTCGTTGAAGCTCGACGAGAGGCTCGAGCCGCGGTGTCCGCTGGTGCCGAAGGCGACGCGCTGCTCGGGGATCGAGGGATCGGGTCTGCGGTCGTAGTAGGCGTTGATCACCTCATCGATGTCGATGAGGTCGGATGCTTCGGCGGGCTGTCCTGCGCGACTCATGCGCTCAGTCTGTCATCCCGGTGCCCGGCCGCGCCGGGAAATGTCGTCGGCGGGCTGTCGGCGTCCTCACAGTGAATGGTCTGACCACAGGACTACCCTCAGAATGGTAGAGGACCTCCGCGCGGGCGTTCCCGCCGCGATCCACTCGATCCCGCACCCCCGAACAACGGTCACATCGTCATGCCCTCCACCGCCCCCGTCCGCGTGCCCGACACCGCGCCGATCCGCACCGTCCGCCGAGCCCGCGCCGCCACCCACGAGCGCCCGCGACTGACGCTCGCCTCGGCGCGCACCCTCCCGTCGGGAGCGCGCATCGTCGAGTTCGTGGCCGCGCACACGCGGGAGCTCGATCGCATCGCGGCGAACCTGTATGACGCGACCTCGACGGTGATGGTGAGATCGCTCGGCACGCAGACGCTGTGGGGCGCCGACGACCGCGGCTCGTTCACGATCCCGAGCGGACTGCCCGACGGGGTCTACACCGTGCGCGCGACGGTCCGCGACATCGCCGGCACCACCGCCACCGTCACGCACGCCGTCACTGTCGAGCGCGCACGCGCCGCCTGAGCCGGGCTGTCCTCACGCGCCCCGGCTAGGCTGAAACGCGTGACCGCCGAGCCCCACGCCCCGACCCGCCGCACCTACAGCTATCTGGGGCCGGCCGGGACGTTCACCGAGGCGGCTCTCGCCCAGGTGCCCGAGGCGCGCGGCCAGATCTGGCGGCCCGTCCGCAATGTCGGCGAAGCGCTCGCCGACGTCGTCGAGGGGCGCGCCGACGCGGCGATGATCGCGATCGAGAACTCGGTCGACGGCGGCGTCTCGACCGCGCAGGATGCCCTTGCGACGATCCCGGGCCTGCGCATCGTGGGGGAGTATCTGGTTCCCGTCGACTTCGTCCTCGTTGCCCGCCCCGGCACCGCGCTCGACGACGTGTCGCTCATCGCCGCGCACCCGGTCGCGTACGCGCAGTGCCTGCAGTGGCTCACCCGCACCCTCCCCGCCCACGCGCACATCCCCGCCGCGAGCAATGTCGCCAGCGCCATGGGCCTGCTCGACGGGTCGAGCGACGCCGATGCCGCGATCGCCCCGCCCGGCATCCTCGACCACCACGACCTCGAACTGCTCGCCTCCGGAATCGGCGACAACGCCAACGCGGTGACGCGCTTCGTGCTGGTCAGCCGCACGGTCGCCCCGCAGCCGCCGACCGGCGCCGACAAGACCTCGCTCATCGTGGAGCTGCCCGACGACCACCCCGGTGCGCTGCTGGAGATGCTGGAGCAGTTCGCCACCCGAGGCGTGAACCTGTCGCTCCTGGCCTCGCGGCCGATCGGCGACGCGCTCGGACGCTACCGGTTCGTCATCGACGCCGACGGGCACGTGGCCGACGAGCGCATGGCGGACGCCCTCATGGGACTTCGCCGGTTCAGCCCCCGCGTGATCTTCCTGGGTTCCTACCCGCGGGCCGACCGCACCCTCGTGCACTACCACGACCGCTACGCTGACGACATCTTCGTCGAGGCGCGCGACTGGCTGCGCGGGATCATCAGCGGAGAGCCGGAGGACTGAGATGACCCAGCCGTTCGCGTTCGACCCCGGCAACGCCGTGCACGCGAAGGCTCTCGCGCGGCTGGAGTCCGACGCCGAGCAGGTCGTCTGGATCGCCACGATCGGCCGTGACGGCTACCCGCACACCGTGCCGGTGTGGTTCCTGTGGCGCGACGGCAAGGCGTTCATCCTGAGCCAGCCCGAGACCGCGAAGGTGCGCAACCTCCGCGCCGACCCGCACGTGGCACTCAACCTCGAGGCGGGTGCCGACGGCGAGCAGCTGCTGGTGCTGCGCGGCGTCGCGACGCTGCACGACGACGCGTCGACCGCCCTCGCGGAGCAGATCGGCCCCGCGTACGTGGCCAAGTACGGCGAGTGGATGCTGCGCCTCGGCCTCACGATGGAGTCGATGGCCGCCGGCTACTCGACGGTCATCGAGGTCACCCCGCACAAGCTCATCGCCTGGTGAGGGTCACCGCCCGGTGACGGGCGCGTCGGCCGGCTGCGCGAGCGCGGCGGCGACGAGCTCGAGGGTCTGGGTGCGGCCGGGTGCGGCATCCATCGGCTCCGCCTCATACGCCCCCGCGATCGGCGAGAGCATGACCTCGTCGACGTCGTGCTTCGCGGCGAACGCGCGCACCTCGGCGGCGACCTCCTCGCCCGTGCCGACGAACCACGCCGCGCGGGCGCCGGCCATGATCTGCGCGCCGAGTCCGTCGAACTCGTCCGCCCCGGCCAGCGCCTGCTCGACCGTCTCCGACGGGCCGAGCGGCTTGTTCATCCGCAGGCGCGCCATCGAGCGCAGGTACGGCACGGCGCGCGCCTCGGCCTCGTCGTGCGTGGGCGCGGCCGCGACGTTCACGGTGAGGAAGGTGCGCGGCGCCGGCCGCGTCTCGGTCGGCTGGAACTGGGTGCGGTAGAGCTCGAGCGCACGCTCCAGACCCTGGCCCGAGAAGTGGTTCGCGAAGACGTAGGGGAGGCCGAACGACGCGGCCAGCTGGGCGGAGTAGTCGCTCGACCCCAGCAGCCAGACCTCCGGGGCGCTCGTGGCCGCCGGCGTCGCGTGCACGTCGTAGGTGCCGCCGCTGGTGAACCGCAGCGACGCGCCCTCGGGCGAGACGAGCGCGGCGATGTCGCGCACGTGGTCGGGGAAGCGCTCGACGTCGCTGGTCGTGCCGCTCTGCCGCAGCAGCTGCGTGATCACGGGGTCGGATCCGGGCGCGCGGCCGAGCCCCAGGTCGATGCGCCCGGGCGCGAGGGCCTCGAGCGCCGCGAACTGCTCGGCCACCACGAGCGGGGAGTGGTTGGGCAGCATCACGCCACCGGATCCGACCCGGATGCGCGTCGTGCGGGCGGCCGTCGCCGCCACCAGCACCGGCGGGGTCGTCGAGGCCACCGCGGGCATGTTGTGGTGCTCGGCGAACCAGTAGCGCCGATACCCGAGCCGGTCGGCTGTCGCCGCCAGAGCCAGCGACGCGGCGATCGCCTGGGAGCTGGTCTGCCCGGTGCGCACCGGCACCAGATCGAGGACGGACAGGGCCGGGGCGGGGGAAGTGCTCATCCCGGAAGACAACCGCCGTGAACGGGCGGCGTATTCCCGGGCCTGCGGCTGCGGGCGGGATGCCGCGCTCAGCGCCGCGCGGCCCGCTTGACCTCTTCGTACGCGTCGAGCGCCGCCTGCCGTGTCTGCTTCAGATCGACGAGCGGTTCGCGCTCGGCGCTGTCGGGTGCCCACTGCGCGACGTAAGAGCCCTGCGGGTCGAACTTCTCGGCCTGCAGCAGCGGGTTGAACACGCGGAAGTACGGGGCGGCATCCGCTCCGCTGCCGGCGACCCACTGCCAGTTGAAGGGATTGGATGCCGCGTCGGCATCCACCAGCGTGTCCCAGAACCATTCCTCGCCGCGTCGCCAGTCGATGAGCAGGTTCTTCACGAGGAACGACGCGGCGACCATGCGCACCCGGTTGTGCATGACGCCGGTGTGCCAGAGCTCGCGCATGCCGGCGTCGACCAGCGGGATGCCGGTGCGACCGCGCTGCCAGGCCTCGAGCTGCGTCGGGCGCAGCCGCGGCCACGGGAACGCGTCGAACTCGGGGCGCAGGTTCTTCGTCGCGAGCTGCGGGAAGTGGAACAGCGTGTGCCACGCGAACTCCCGCCAGCCGAGCTCGGAGAGGAACCGCTGCGCGGCCGAGGCATGGCGCTGCGCGGCAGGCGAGGACAGCGTCTCGTGCCACACCTGGTGCGGGCTGAGCTCGCCCCACCGCAGCCGCGGCGACAGTCCGCTGGTGACCCCGGCGGCCGGCTCGTCGCGCGCCCGGTCGTAGTCGGCGAGGTCATCGGCGAGAAAGTCCCGCAGGCGCAGGCGCGCGGCGAGCTCGCCCGGCTCCCACGTCTCCCGCAGGCCGCCCGCCCAATCGGGATGCCGCGGCAGCAGCATCCATTCGTCGAGGTCGGCGGAGGCGGGGGTGCGGGCCGGTCGGGGGATATCCCGCGGCTCGGGCAGCGGCGCACGCGGTGCGGGCATCGCGAGGCATGACTTCCAGAACGGGGTGAACACGGCGTACGACGTGCCGCCGCCTGTCTTCACGGTCCACGGCTCGAAGAGGAGGGATGCCGCGAACGACGCCACCTCGACCCCGTCGTCGCGCAGGGAGGCCTTGAGGGCGGCGTCGATCTCGCGCTCCGGTCCGCCGTAGCGGCGGTTCCAGAAGACGGCGCCGGCCCCGGCATCCCGCACCGTCTCGGCGATCACGCGGGCAGCCTCTCCGCGGCGGAGCACGAGCGGGCCGCCCCGGTCGCGGAGGCGTTCGTCGAGCGCGGCGAGCGCGTGGTGCAGCCACCAGCGTGCCGCGCCCCCGAGCGCGCGCACCCCCGAGGACTCCTCGTCGAGCACGTACAGCGCGATCACCGGCTCGCCGCGATCGAGCGCGGCGCGCAGAGCGGGGTTGTCGGCCAGGCGCAGGTCGTCTCGGAACCACACGATCGACGGGGACGGCATCCCCCCATCCTGCCGTTTCGTCCTCGCACCCGGCCGCCTCTTGACACGGCGGTCCAGCACCTTCCCTCCGCTGCTCCGCTGCTCCGCTGCTCCGCTGTCGCAATCTGCGCGCGCCACAACCGATTGCGACAGCGGAGCAGCGGGCGACAGAGCGGGTGCAGCGGCGGGCGAGGCACGTACGGTGCTCTTGCAAGAGTGCGCAAGTTCTTGCGTAAACTGTGCGCATGTCGAAGCGTCTCGCCGAGGTGGCGCGCAAGGTCGGAGTGAGCGAGGCCACGGTCAGTCGCGTGCTCAACGACAAGCCCGGAGTTTCCGACGCGACGCGCCAGGCGGTGCTCACGGCGCTCGACGTGCTGGGCTACGAGCGGCCGACGAAGCTGCGCGGCGAGCGCGCGCGACTGGTGGGGCTGGTGCTGCCCGAGCTGTCGAACCCGATCTTCCCCGCGCTCGCCGAGATCATCGGCGGCGGGCTCACGCAGAACGGCTACACGCCGCTGCTGTGCACGCAGAACGCGGGCGGGATCACCGAGTCCGACTACGTCGACCTGCTCCTCGCGCAGCAGGTCTCGGGCGTCATCTTCCTCGGCGGCAACTACAGCCAGGCCGATGCGCCGCACGGCCACTACGAGCGGCTGCGGCAGGTGCATCTGCCCACCGTGCTGGTCAACGCGCGCATCTCGTCGCTGGATTTCGCGACCGTGTCGACCGATGATCTTGCCGCGGCCGAGCAGGCCGTGCAGCACCTCTTCCATCTCGGACACCGCCGGATCGGGATGCTGCTGGGCCCGGCCGACCACATCCCGTCGCAGCGCAAGCTCGCGGCCGCGCGACCCCTGCTGGAGCGCCTGGGTGCGCCGCTGGACGACGCGCTGGTCGTGCGGGGCCTCTACTCGCTCGAGTCGGGCCAGGCCGGCGCGACGCGGCTGCTCGCGAACGGCGCCACCGCGATCGTCTGCGCCAGCGACCTGCTCGCCCTCGGGGCGGTGCGGGCGGCACGGCGTGCGGGACTGCGCGTTCCGGCCGACGTGAGCGTCGTCGGCTTCGACGACTCGGCGCTCATGAGCTGCACCGAACCCCCGCTGACGACGGTGCGCCAGCCGATCGAGTCGATGGGGCGCACGGTGATCGAGCTGCTGCTCGCCCAGATCGCCGGAACCACCGACGCCGGCGACGAACTGCTCTTCGAGCCCGAGCTCGTCCTGCGCGCCTCGACGGGCCCGCTCCCCGCCTGACCCCGCCGCCGGTGGGGCCGGCCATTCCCTTGCCGAAAACCGGTGATCCGGCGGAGACAGGCCGGGCGCCGCATCCATCGTCCTGTTCTCGGCGGATCACCTGTTCTCGGTCGGTGGCGAAGGGTGGATGCCGCGCCGCCGGCGAGGGGAGTGGATGCCGCACGCCGCGCTGCGGGAGAGGCGATGGACGCCGCGCGACGCGCTGCCGGTGGGGCCGGCCATTCCCTTGCCGAAAACCGGTGATCCGGCGGAGACAGGCCGGGCGCGGCATCCATCGTCCTGTTCTCGGCGGATCAGCTGTTCTCGGTCGGTGGCGAGGGGTGGATGCCGCGCACCGCGCCGCGTGAGAGGCGATGGATGCCGCGCTCGGCGCCTCGCGCCGTTGCATAATCGTGATCTTGCAGGGAACAGTCCAATACTTGCGCGATGACGAGCGCGCGAATACATTCGACGCATCGAGTCCTTTCAACGATGAGGGAGTGCCGTGGACACCGACGTCCTCACCCGACGCGCGAACCCCAGCGCGCCGTCGGACGCCGACCCGCAGTGGTGGCGGTCCGCGGTCATCTACCAGGTCTACGTCCGCAGCTTCGCCGACGGCAGCGGCGACGGCACCGGCGATCTCGCCGGCGTGCGATCGCGCCTGGGCTACCTCAAGGAGCTCGGCGTCGACGCGATCTGGTTCACGCCGTGGTACCCGAGTCCGCTCGCCGACGGCGGCTACGACGTGCAGGACTACCGCGCGATCGACCCGCGGTTCGGCTCGCTCGGCGAGGCCGAGGCGCTCATCCGGGAGGCGCTCGCCCTCGGCATCCGCACGATCGTCGATGTCGTCCCCAACCACATCTCCGACCAGCACGAATGGTTCCAGGCGGCGCTCGCCGCGGGTCCCGGCAGCCCCGAGCGGGAGCGGTTCTGGTTCCACCCGGGCAAGGGCGAGAACGGCGACCGGATGCCCACGGACTGGGTGTCGAACTTCCAGGGCACCACATGGACGCGCACCGCGAACCCCGACGGCACGCCGGGGGAGTGGTATCTGCACCTGTTCACGCCGGAGCAGCCCGATCTCAACTGGAACCACCCCGACGTGCGCCGTGAGCACGAGGAGATCCTGCGCTTCTGGTTCGACCGCGGCGTCGCCGGTGTGCGCATCGACTCCGCGGCCCTGCTGATCAAGGATCCCGACCTGCCCGAGGTCGGCGAGAAGCAGGGCCCCGGCCAGCATCCGACCGAGGACCGCGACGAGCTGCACGACATCTACCGCTCGTGGCGCGCGATCGCCGACGGCTACGGGGGCACCCGTGTGCTCGTGGGCGAGATCTGGCTGCCCGACATCGACCGCTTCGCCGCGTACCTGCGTCCCGATGAGATGCACACGGCTTTCAACTTCGACTTCCTCGCCCGTCCCTGGGGGGCCGCATCCTTCCGGACCTCGATCGATGCGACCCTCGCCGCGCACGCGCCGGTCGACGCGCCGGCGACCTGGGTGCTCTCCAACCACGACGTGACGCGCCCGGTCACCCGCTACGGCCGCGAAGACACGGCGTTCGCGTTCCTCAAGAAGCGGTTCGGCGTTCCGACCGACCCCGAGCTGGGTCTGCATCGGGCCCGCGCGGCCGCGCTGCTGGTGGCAGCCCTCCCGGGGAGTCTTTACATCTATCAGGGCGACGAGCTCGGCCTCCCCGAGGTGGAGGACCTCCCGCTCGAACTCATCCAGGACCCCATGCACTTCCGCTCGGGCGGCACCGATCCGGGGCGGGATGGATGCCGCGTCCCGCTGCCCTGGAGCGGCGACCGCCCGCCCTTCGGCTTCAGCGCCGACACCGGCTCAGCCGCAAAGCCCTGGCTGCCCCAGCCGGCGGAGTGGGGAGCCCTCACCGTCGAGGCCCAGGAGGCCGACCCCTCATCGACGCTCCACCTCTACCGCAGCGCCCTCCGCCTGCGCCGCGAGCTCGTCGCCCTGCGCGACGAACCGCTGGAGTGGATGGATGCCGCGCCCGCCGCAGCCGCCGCAGCCGCCGCAGCCGACGTGCTCGCCTTCCGCCGCGGCGACGCCTTTGCGTGCATCGTCAACACCGGCGACGCGTCGATCCCGCTGCCACCCGGCGCCGAGGTGCTGATCGCCAGCACCGCACTCGAGCACGGGCGCCTCCCCGGCAACGCCGCGGTGTGGCTGCGACTGCTGCCGGAGACGGCCGGCGCGGCATCCCGAATCCCGTCCCTGCCCACCACCCCCGAGGGCGACGCGCCGAGAGGCTGACGCGACGCCCGCACCCACGAAAGGAAAGACGATGAAGTCACCAGCCAGGGTCCTGCTCGTCGGCGTCACCGCCGCGGTCACGATCGGAGCGCTCGCCGGCTGCTCCGCCGGCGGCAGCGACGACGGCTCCGCCGACGGGAAAGTCGAGCTGCGTGTGGCGACGTTCCCGCCGGGCGCCGACGCCGCAGCCTACGAGGCCTTCGCCGCGCAGGAGGCGCAGTTCGAGGAGGAGCACCCCGACATCGATGTGATCGGCGTCGAGTACGAGTGGGAAGGCCCGACGTTCGCCGTGCAGCTGGCCGGCGGGAGCCTGCCCGACGTGTTCACCGTGCCGTTCACCGACTCCAAGACGCTGCTCGAGAACGGCCAGCTCATGGACGTCACCGACGAGATGGAGGAGCTCGGCTACACCGACAGCTTCAACCCCATCGTCCTCGACGGCGTGACCGGCGACGACGGGCAGATCTACGGCTTCCCCCGCCAGGCGTACGCGATGGGCCTCCACTACAACCGCGACCTGTTCGAGCAGGCCGGGCTCGACCCCGACAGCCCGCCGACCACATGGGACGAGGTGCGCGAGTACGCGAAGCAGATCCACGACGCCACCGGCAAGGCCGGCTACGCGCAGATGGCGATCAACAACACCGGCGGCTGGCAGCTCACCGCGCAGACGGTCGCCCGCGGCGGTCGCACGCAGATGGACGCCGAAGACGGCAGCGCCCAGTCGACCATCGACAACGACGGCACCCGCTCGACGCTGGAGTTCCTGCATGCGCTGCGCTTCGAGGACGACTCGTTCGGCTCGAAGATCGACCTCGACTGGGGCACGATCAACCAGGAGTTCGCCGCCGGCAACATCGGCATGTACACGTCGGGCTCCGACGTGTACACCGCTCTCGTGCGCGACTTCGGCATGAGCCCCGACATCTACGGCCTGGGCACCGTGCCCATCGAGGGCGACGACCCGGGCACGCTGGGCGGCGGCGACATCGCCGTGATCAGCCCGACCGTCGACGACGCGACCAAGGCGGCCGCCGTCGAGTGGATCGACTGGTACTACATGCAGAAGCTGATGAACGAGGATGCCGCGGTCGCCGACGCGAAGACGCTGAGCGAATCGGACCAGGCCGTGGGCACGCCGCTGCTGCCGGTGCTCAGCCGGGAGCTGTACGAGGAGTCGCTCACCTGGATCGAGCCGTACATCAACGTGCCGCGCGACCAGATGGCGCCGTTCACCGACACGATCTGGGAGCAGACCCCCGTGGGCGAGCCGAAGAAGTCGACGCAGGAGGTGTACGCGCTGCTCGACCCCGTCGTGCAGGCGGTGCTCACCGACGAGAACGCCGACATCGACGCCCTGCTGTCCCAGGCGCAGTCCGACGCGCAGGCGATCCTCGACCAGTGACGGCCACCCTTCCGGAGCGGGCGGCGGCGGCATCCACCCCGCCGCCCGCTCCGCCCGCCCGTCGCCCTCGCCGCACGCCGCTGACGTGGCTGCGAGGCGGAGGCCTGGCGAACCTGCTGTTCGTGGCCCCGATGGTGTTCGTGTTCTTCTTCTTCTCGTGGTCGCCGATCGTGCAGTCGGTGATCATGAGCCTGCAGAAGACGAACCTGATCGTCTCGGAGTGGGTGGGGTTCGACAACTACATCGCGGTGCTCGGCGACCCGCTGCTCGGCCGCGCGGTGATCAACACGGTGTACTTCGCAGTGCTGGCGCTGCTGTTCGGCTTTCCGCTGCCGCTGGCGATGGCCGTGCTCATGAGCGAGGTGCGCCGCGGCAAGGGGCTGTACTCGGCGCTCGCGTACCTTCCGGTCGTGATCCCGCCGGTGGTCGCGGTGCTCCTGTGGAAGTTCTTCTACAGCGCCGACCCCTCCGGCGTGTTCAACACGGTGCTCGGGTGGGTCGGCATCCCGCCGCAGCCGTGGATCTCCTCCGCCGTGCAGGCGATGCCCTCCCTCGTGCTCGAGGCCACCTGGGCAGCAGCCGGCGGGTCGATCATCATCTACCTCGCGGCGCTGCTGAGCGTGCCGCCCGAGCTCTACGACGCGGCCGAGGTCGACGGCGCCAGCATCTGGCGCAAGGTGTGGCACGTCACGCTGCCGCAGCTGCGCGGCATCCTCTTCATCATGCTCATCCTGCAGGTGATCGCCACCGCGCAGGTGTTCCTGGAGCCCTTCCTCTTCACCGGCGGCGGGCCCGCCGGCGCCACCCGCACGATCCTCCTCTACATCTACGACAAGGCGTTCCGGAACAGCCTCGGCGGCGACTACGGCGAGGCCACGGCGGTCTCGGTGCTGCTGGCGATCGTGCTGGCGTTGCTGTCGTGGGTGTACTTCCGCCTCACCAACCGCTGGAGCACCTCATGACCACCTCGATCGAGAACGCCCAGCGCAAGGAGGGGATGCGCGGACTGCTCGCCGACCTGCGCACGCGCCGGTCCGCCGCGCGGCGGGAGTTGGTGGATGCCGAGCGCACGGTGATCTCCGATTCCGAGCACCGTCGGCCGGGGACCCGATTCGGCATGGCCGCCGTGCATGTGTTCCTCTTCGTCTCGCTGGTGGTGGCCGGCCTCGGCCCGGTGCTGTGGCTGGCGAAGGCGGCGATCACGCCGACGCAGGACACCATCCAGCAGCCCTTCGCGCTGTGGCCGAACGGCATCGACTGGGCGAACCTGTCGACGGCCTGGAATGACATCCACATCGATCAGTACTTCTTCAACACGATCGTGATCGCCGCCGGCGCCTGGCTCACGCAGCTGTTCGTCGCGACCACCGGCGGCTACGCCCTGTCGGTGCTGCGGCCCAAGTACGCGCCGGTGCTGAACGCCCTCGTGCTCGCGACCCTCTTCATCCCGGGAATCGTGCTGCTGGTGCCGCTCTATCTCACGATCGTGTCGCCGCCCCTGCTCGGTCGCGACGCGAGCATGCTCAACACCTACGCGGCCGTGTGGCTGCCGATGGCCGCCAACGCGTTCAACATCCTGCTGGTGAAGCGGTTCTTCGACAATCTGCCGAGGGAGATCTTCGAGGCAGCCAGGACCGACGGGGCGGGACCGTTCCGGCTGTTCTGGTCGATCGTGCTGCCGATGTCGAAGCCGATCCTCGGCGTGGTGTCGGTGTTCGCCATCATCGCGGCGTGGAAGGACTATCTCTGGCCGAAGCTCGTGCTGCCCGACCCGGCGGTGCAGCCGCTGTCGGTGCGCCTTCCCGACGTGCAGAGTCAGACCGAACTGGACGTGTTCCTCGCCGCGCTCGCCATCGCGACGCTCATCCCGATCGCGATGTTCCTGGTGTTCCAGTCGGTGTTCCTGCGCTCGGCCGGTCTCGGGGGAGCGGTGAAGGGCTGACCGGTCAGGCAGAGTCCTGCCGCTCCGCTGTCACGATCGGCCATTCATCCGGCCGATTGCGACAGTCGAGCGGCCTGACGTGCGGTCAGAGGCGCGAGACGTCGTGGCCTTTGGGCAGGGCCACCAGCAGCGCGCCCGGCTCGACGCGGGCACGCACCCGCACCGCCAGCCCGAACTCGTCGCCGTCCAGCTGCACCGGCTTTCCCTCCGACGCAGCGACCTCGATGCCGGCCCCGCGCTGGTAGCGCACCGAGCTGTCCTTCGTGCGCAGCGAGAGCACCTGACGGCCGGCGCGGAAGCGCCGCAGCACGGAGTTGTCCCACGCGACCCGTCGCCACACCAGCACCCAGCCGAGCGGTCCCTTCGGCTGGAAGATCACCACGTCGAGGGCGCCGTCGGAGATCGACGCCTCCGGAATGAGGTCGAGCCCCGCCGGCAGCTTGCCGCAGTTGGCGAACAGCACACTCTGCACGCGGGTGGTGTGGAGGCGATGGCCGGGAAGCTGGTACATCACCCGGAACGGCTTCGCGTTCGGCAGCGAACGCGCCGCGCCGTCGACGTAGGCCACCCAGCCCACCTGCTTCTTGAGGGCCGGGTTGGTGTTCGCGATCATCGCGGCATCCAGCCCCATTCCGCCCATGACCACGAACGCGCGCTCCTCGCTGGAGCCGTCGGGTCGCGCCATCTCTGCGAAGCCGACGTCCATGGCGACGCGGTCGCCGTCGAACGCCGCCGCGATCATCGCGTCGCGATTCACGAGGGGGAGCCGGAGATTGCGGGCGAGGAGATTGCCGGTGCCGCTCGGCACGATCGCGAGCGGAACACCCGAACCGCTCATGGCCTCGGAGACCGCGCGCACGGTGCCGTCGCCGCCGGCGACGAGCACGGCGTCGGCGCCGGCATCCAGCGCCTCGCGGGTCACGCCGTCGCCGAGGTCCTCCACGCGCGTCTCGTAGAAGAGCGGCTCGGCCCACCCTGCCCTGGCCGACGCCTTCTCGACGGCGGCACGCAGGGTTGCGGCATCCACTTTCGTGGGGTTGTAGACGAGGGCGGCACGCGCCGCTCCGCCCTGCCCCCGAGGCGACGGCTTGCTGCTGTCGGGGGAGGGGGCCTTCGTCATGCGTACACCCTATTGCCGCGGGCCCTGAGCGGGCGGGATGCCGGGAAATCCGGCGCGACTAGGATTGACGGGTGATCGATCCCGTCCTTCTTCGCGAGAATCCCGAGCTGGTCAAGCGCTCGCAGGAGGCGCGCGGCGAGTCTGCCGACACCGTCGACGTCGCCCTCGCCGCCGACCGCGACCGCCGCGGCGCCATCACGACGTTCGAAGAGCTGCGCGCCGCGCAGAACGCGCACGGCAAGAAGGTCGCGCAGGCGCCCAAGGAGGAGAAGGCCGCACTCGTGGCCGAGGCCAAGCAGCTCAGCGAGCGGGTGAAGCAGGCCCAGCACGCGGTCACCGCTGCCGAGGAGGCGGCGAGCGAGGCGCTCTCGAAGATCGAGAACATCGTGATCGACGGTGTGCCGGCCGGCGGCGAGGACGACTTCGTCACCCTCCGCACCCACGGCGAGGTGCCCGCATTCGACTTCGAGCCGCTCGACCACCTTGCGCTCGGCGAGAAGCTCGGCGCCATCGACATGGAGCGCGGCACCAAGGTCTCGGGGAGCCGGTTCTACTTCCTCACCGGCATCGGCGCCCGGCTCGAGCTCGCGATCATGACGCTCGCGCTCGACAGGGCCCTGCAGGCGGGCTTCACCCCGCTCATCCCGCCGACGCTCGTGCGTCCCGAGGTGATGCGCGGCACCGGATTCCTCGGCCAGCACGCCGCCGAGGTGTACCACCTCGAAGAGGACGACCTGTACCTGGTCGGCACCAGCGAAGTGCCCCTCGCCGGCTACCACATGGACGAGATCCTCGACCTCGGCGGCGGCGCGAAGCGCTACGCCGGCTGGTCGACGTGCTATCGGCGCGAAGCCGGCTCGTACGGCAAAGACACCCGCGGCATCATCCGCGTGCACCAGTTCAACAAGCTCGAGATGTTCGTCTACACGACGCACGAAGACGCCGAGGCCGAGCACCTGCGCCTCGTCGCCCTCCAGGAGGGCATGCTGCAGGATCTGGGCCTCAGCTACCGCGTCATCGACGTCGCCGCCGGCGACCTGGGGTCCAGCGCCGCGCGCAAGTACGACGTCGAGGCGTGGGTGCCCACCCAGGGCTCGTACCGCGAGCTGACGAGCACGTCGAACTGCACCACCTACCAGGCGCGCCGGCTCGACATCCGACACCGGCTGCCCGCCGATCAGGGCGGCAAGACGCAGCACGTCGCGACCCTCAACGGCACGCTCGCCACCACGCGGTGGATCGTGGCGATGCTGGAGACCCACCAGCGCGCCGACGGGTCGGTGACCGTGCCCGAGGTGCTGCGGCCCTACCTCGGCGGCCTGGAAGTGATGGAGCCTATCGCGTGACCGAACCTCATCTCCCGCCCACCGGCAGCATCAAGGTCGTCGGCCAGAAGAAGGCCGCGAAGATCGTCGAGCGAGTGGCGCGGGAGACCGAGGATCCCTCCGTCGCCACCGAGCGCCTGCTCATCGTGCTCGACATCGACGGCACGGTGCTGCTCGAAGACGAGTCGCTGAGCCCCGGCGTCGTCGAAGCCGTCGAGCACGCGCACCGCGCCGGGCACGAGGTGATGATCGCCACCGGTCGCAGCTGGGAGGGCACGCGCGGCATCCTGCGTGTGCTCGGCATCGCGCCCGAGTACGTGGTGTGCTCCAACGGGGCGGTGGTCCTCAAGCGAGTGGATGCCGCGGAGCTGCGATACGAGCGCGACCACGTCGAGACCTTCGACGCCCACGAAGTGCTCACTCTGCTGCGCGAGCATCTCCCCGACGCCCGGTACCTCGTCGAGCTTCCCGACGGACGACGCCTCTACACCGAGTACCTCGACGACTGGAACCTCCACCAGGCGCGCCGCGTCGAGTTCGCCGAGCTGTCGGCGCAGCCGGTCTGCCGCGTCGTCGTCGTCGCGCCCGAGCAGGGGGAGCACGACTTCCTCGAGCTCGTCTCGCGCATCGGCCTCAACCAGGTCTCGTATGCCGTCGGCTGGACCGCATGGCTGGACATCGCCCCAATGGGCGTCGACAAGAGCACAGGGCTCGAGATCGTGCGCTCCGAGCTGGGCATCGACCCCGCCCACGTGCTGGTGATCGGCGATGGCCGCAACGACGTCGGCATGTTCCGCTGGGCGCTCGACAACGGCGGTCGTGCGGTGGCGATGGCTCAGGGCCCGCAGGAGGTCCGGGATGCCGCGGGCGAGGTGACCGCGTCGGTCGAGGCGGGCGGGGTCGCGGCGGTGCTGCGCGCGCTCTGACGGCCCGCAACCGCACGCTTCAGCGGTCCGTCGGGCTCGAAAGGCGATCGGCGCGCCGTTCAGGTCACCCACAGATGCCGTTGGAAGAATGGCTCGGCAGTGCTGTCGGCTAGACTCGACGCTTGTTCGACGGATGCTCCGGCATCCCGTCGGGAGGGTTGTCCGAGCGGCCGATGGACCTGGTCTTGAAAACCAGTGGGCAGCAATGTCCCGTGGGTTCGAATCCCACACCCTCCGCTCATGCAACGGGTCGGGGGACCCCAGAGATCTTGACCCCTGAGAGGCCCTGTGAACGAGACGACCACGCACGCCAGGAGGCGCCGACGCACTGTCGCGCGTCACGGTGAGCTGCGGTCGCCGCACCCGTTCGGGATGCTCCTCAGGGTGGTCGGGATCATCGCCGCGGTTCTGCTCGTCTCCGGCGCCGGCGTCGCCGCGTATGCCGCGATCGACTTCACCACCAGCTTCACCTCCGACGCGGTCGACCTCGAGGGGCAGGAGTCGGTGCCACCCGACATCGGCGCGATCGAGGGCGGCGTGAACCTCTTCCTCGCCGGCACCGACGCCTGCGAGCCCGAGTACGCCTCGATCTTCGGCGAGCGCTGCACCGGACCGGATGCCGAAGTCGAGCTCAACGATGTGAACATGCTCGTGCACATCTCGGACGAGCCGCGCAAGGTCACCGTCATCTCCTTCCCGCGCGATCTCATGGTGCCGATCCCCGAGTGCACGGACGAAGACGGCACGACCACGGAGGCGATCACCAAGGCGCAGATCAACGAGGCCTACGGGATCGGCGGGCTCGCCTGCGTCACCAAGACCGTCTCTGCGCTCAGTGGTCAGAACATCCCGTTCGCCGCGAAGATCACCTGGGGCGGCGTGATCGAGATCACGAACGCGATCGGTCCTGTCGAGGTGTGTCTGGCCAGCGGCATCCGCGACCGGTTCACGGGCATCGACTGGCCGGCCGGCACCCGCGAGGTCGTCGGCGTCGACGCGCTGCAGTTCCTGCGCACCCGCCATGGCGTCGGCGACGGATCCGACCTCGGCCGCATCGCGAACCAGCAGCAGTACATGTCGCGCCTGGCACGCAAGGTGGTGAGCGCCGAGACGCTCACCAACCCCACCACGCTGCTCACGCTCGCGCGCACGGCCGTGGAGAACATCACGCCCAGCCGCAGCCTCACCAACCCGATGACGCTCGCGCAGATCGCGCTGGCCGTGAAGAACGTGCCGTTCGAGGACATCGCCTTCGTTCAGTACCCCGTGCTGGAAGACCCGTTCGACACCAACCGCGTGGTGCCCGACGAGGATTCCGCCGCCGCCCTGTGGGCGGCGCTCGAGGCGAACGAGTCGGTGAGCTTCACCAACGAGGCGGGTTCCTTCGACGGCACCGTCGCCGACCCCAACGCGGCGGTGACCCCCACGCCGACACCTGCCGAGGCGTCGCCCGAGGCATCCCCGAGCGCTTCGCCGACGCCCGCGCCGACCTCGGTCGCGTTGCCGGAGAACGTCAAGGGCTCCACCGCCGCGGAGGCCACCTGCTCCAACGGAAACCTGCGCGGGTTCGGCGGCTGAGAGTCGGGATCCCGCCGGGCTGGCGCCGCACACTCGGTCGGTTCGGGATATCCGCGCCGACCGGTTATGATTGCTGAGCGCGTCCGCGCGGCTTCGGCTGTCGGGCGCCTGGAGACGTCGCATAGTCAGGCCTAGTGCACCACCCTGCTAAGGTGGAGTCCTCGCAAGGGGACCGAGGGTTCAAATCCCTCCGTCTCCGCAGAAAAACCCCCGGTAAACCGGGGGTTTTCGCGTTCGGCTCAGAAGAGCATGTTGCGCGTCGAAGGCCCCAAGTTCGGGTCCGGGGTCCCCCAGGGGTCCCCCGCTGAAATCTCGCCCTCTGCGCGGGCCAATCTCTCGGCGTGATCGCGCCGCTGATCCTCGCCCAGAACGTGTGCGTAGACGGCGAGGACGGTGCGAGCCTCGTCACCCAAGTACTCGGCAACTTCGTTGACCGGAGTGCCCAGGCGCAGCCACGTCGACGCGGCGTAGTGGCGGAGGTTGTGTCGTTCGAAGCCGAGGGGGAACTTTCGCACGACGCCGACGCTGAGTTGTTCGCCCAGCTTGTTGGTGAACAGGTAGTCGTTGGGGTGCTTGCGCGCCGCGTACTTCTGGAAGATCTCGTGCGCTCGTGGTGACAGAGGGAGGGTTCGCTTGCCGCGCCACGACTTGGGGTTCTTCTCGTCGTAGCGGTCCGAGTGAGATCGCTCGACGATCAGTTGTGGGAACGGCAGGAGAGCTATCGATTCGGCACGAAGCGCTCGCGCCTCACCCCAGCGGATGCCCGTCAACGACATGAACTCGAACACGTCAGCGATATCGGGACGCTTGTCCCTTACGGTGGCGATCGCCTCGGCCAGACGCGTAGGAGTGGGCACATCCTTCGGGCTGATCGCGCGCTGGGTGGACGCGCTCAGCTCGGGGATCTTCTTCATCGTCCGGACGGGGTGCGCCTGGTGCAGAAGGCCCTGCTCCGACGCGTACGTGAAGAGCGCGCTCAGAGTGGTCTTCTCGCGCGCGACCGTGGACGGCTTCTTCTTCACAAGCTGCCGGATGAGGTGTGCGCGGATGTCCTCGGCATGTATTGACGCCAGCGGACGAATGAGCAGCGACTTGGGAAGGGCGGCGATGTTGTGTCGATCCGTGTCGACTGTGTGAGGGTTTCCGCTCGCGCGTGCCTCGAGGAACATCTCGACCAGGTTTCCGAGTGTGAAGGTGCGCTTCGGGGGTAGCGGCTTCCCGGTTTCAATCCGATGCTTCTGGTCGCGTTCCCACGCTTCCGCTTCGCGGCGTGTATCGAACGCGCGGGTGGCGATGAGTTCGCGGCCAGACTTCACGCGCGCCTTGTAGTACGTGCGCCCATCAGCTGTCTTGCGGACCTCGATGCTCACGGCTCGATGCCGGCGAGTCTGTGGATGTCGATCCGGCGGTAGACGCGGCGATGATCCGTGAGCGGGATTGGCTCGACCGGTGACTTGCCCTGCAGGGCGAGGGCGCGGAGGGTCGTCCGGTGGATCCCGAGGCGATCGGCGGCCTCAGCTTCGGAGTAGAAGAAGCACTCAAGGTGATCGTCGTGCGGGACCGGTGGTGCGTCCGCCTCGTCGACGATCTCTTCAGTCTGTGTTTCGAAGTACTCAAGCACCTGCGGGGCGGCCGGCGTTGTAGTTCATGCCATCCAGGCGCCCCGCCTTGCGTGCGTCGATGATCCACTGCGATGCGGTGCGGTGGGGGATCCCGAGTTCGTGCTGGATTCGCTTCGCCGGCGGCAGTCCGGCCAGTGCCGCACTGCCGTAGAGCAGTTCCACGACTTCCATACGCAGTGCACTGCCTCCGCGCTTGATGACCTCGGCGGCTACGAGCGGCGGCAGGATGCGACCCTCGGATGCCGTCAGCTGATCGACCGAGAGCCACACAGCCTTCGGATCGCTCTCCTCCTCAAGGGTGAGGAAGATGCATCGCACGGCTGCGGCCTGCACGATCGCCTGCATCCCGACCTTCGCGACGGTGGGGTAGTTCACCTCGACATCGTCGCGGGTGGCGATGTTTGTGACCGCCTTGAGGTTGCGCTCGGCCAGCACGGCATCGAGGACGACCACGAGGTTGAGGTCGAGCTTGCGCACGTCACTCACGAGCACATCCTCTCAGCCTTGCGCGCGGCTGCCTCGATCAGCCGCGCCGTCTGCGGCGGCCGAGGTATGTCGACAGCGCGACGGCGCCGAGCAGTGCGATGCCGTTGAAGACGTTCGCTGCCCAGCCGCTCGCCCCTGACAGCGTGAGGCCGGAGACGGAGATGGAGACGAAGACCGCACCCACGATCGTCCCTACCACGTTGAAGAACCCCGGGACGATGGTGGTGGCACCCAGGAAGACGGCGGCGAGAGCCGGAAAGAGCAGCTCGTTACCGGCAGAGGCGGTGGCGCTGCCCATACGTGAGAGCTGCATGACACCCGCGCCACCCGCGATGACAGCCGAGACGACGAATGTCCACCACACGTTGCGGTCCACCCGCACACCGACGAGGCGGGCCGAAGCCGCGTTCGAGCCGATGGCGTACAGCGAGCGGCCGAAGGGCGTGTGGGTGAGCAGGTACCACGCCACCGCGGCGAGCCCGAGAACGACGTACACCACCGCAGGGAGGCCCAGGAAGCGCGCCGAGCCGAACCGGGTGATGGCCGGATCAATCCCGGCAACGATCGTCTGTCCGCTGGTGTACCACAGCGTCACGCCCGAGATCAGCATCGCCATCGCGAGAGTCGTGACGAACGGGCTCATGTGCAGGCGGGTGACGAAGTAGCCGTTCAGCAGCCCGACGACTCCGGCGATGAGGATCGGCAAGATCACCGCTGCCCACAACGGAAGACCAGCGTTGACCATGAAACCCGCTGACAGGACCTGCGCCATCGCGGCGATCGCGCCCAGCGAGAAGTCGAAGTATCCCGCGACCAAAGGGAAGAGAGCCGCGAGCGCGATTGTCGCAACCACCGCCTGACTGCCGAGGATCACGTTGAGGTTGTTCACGGTCGGGAAAGCGGCGCTGGACGCGGGGAGCACGCTGAAGAATGCGTACACCGTGACGGTGAGGATGACCAACGCGTAGTTCTCGAAGAACCTCCCGACGCGCGACGGCCTGCGGTGTGTCGGGACGACGTCGGTGTCTGTCACGGATGTCGGAGGGGCGGTGGTGTTGGTCATGATGATGTCTCCTCGGGACGGCTGAGGCTGGAGGCCGCCGATGCGGCACCGTCGGTTCTCAGCAGCAGAGCGGTCAGTTCGTCGATGTCGGTGTCGGCGGCGGCCACCTCGTCGACGATGCGTCCCCGGGCCAGAAACGCGATGCGGTCGCACAGGGCATGCAACTCGGTCATGTCGCTCGAAGCGACGACCACGGCGCAGCCCTCGCCCGCGGCGGCACGGATGGTGGTGTAGATGTCAGCGCGACTCATCACGTCCACGCCTTGGGTGGGCTCGTCAAGCAGGAGTAGTCGCGGTGTGCGCTGCAACCAGCGCGCGAGGACCACCTTCTGCTGGTTGCCGCCCGACATCGAACTGAACAGGGAGTCGGGTCCGGCGACCTTGACACCGAAGGACCGAATGAGGGATGCCGCAGCCACGCGCTCACGGCGGCGCGGCATCCATCGACCCCGGAAATACTCGGTGAGCATCGCTACGGCGAGGTTCTCTCGCACTGACCGGTCCATGAAGGCGGCTTCACGCACTCGGTTCTCGGGAACCAGCGCCACCCCTGCTTCCATGGCATCGGGAACGTGACGCGGGCAGTATGCCTCGCCATCAATCGCCATCACGCCCGCCTGGGGAGAGACCGCACCGAAGAGGACCTTGAGCAACGAGGATCGGCCGCTGCCGACCAGGCCGGCGATGCCCACGATCTCGCCGCGGTGCACGGCGAGATCGACCCCGCGCAGCGGACCTGAGACCAGGCCGCGCACCTCGAGCGTGACCGCCCCGGTCGAATGGCTCGTCTCACCGGTGGGCCGCAGCGCGACGGTGGAGCCGCCGGCCATGATCCCGATGAGCTCCTCCTCGCTCGGCTGGGAGTCCACGAGGGCGCCGGCGACGCGTCCATCGCGGAAGACGGTGAAGTCATCCGCGATCGACAGCACTTCCTGTAGGCGATGACTGACGATGACGACGGTCTGTCCACGGTCGGCAAGGCGCCGCACACGGTCCAGCAGGATCCGCGACTCGTGCGCTGCCAGAGTGGCGGTGGGCTCATCAAGGACGAGCACGAGGCGTCCCGCCTCGCTCCCTTGAAGCGCACGTGCGATCGCGACCATCGCGCGGTCGGATGGCCGCAGTCGTCCGACCGGCATGGTCGGATCGACGTCCAGTTCATACTCGGCGAGCACGCGAGAGACGTCACGGCGCAGCATCCGCCAATCGATCCCGCCCAGTGCGTTGCGGGGATACCCGGCATCGATGGCGAAGTTCTCGGCGATCGACAGCTGCTCGAACAGCCCGAGGTCCTGGTGGACGAAGCGCAGCCCTGCATTGGCCGCGGCCGACGCAGACCAGCTGTCGAGCGGGTGATGGACGCCGAAGACGCGCAGGTCGCCCGCGTCGGCGTCGTAGACGCCCGCGAGCAGCTTGATCGCCGTGCTCTTGCCCGAGCCGTTGCCGCCCAGCAGTGCGTGCACGGTGCCGACGCGCACAGACAGGGTCGCGCCCCGCAACGCTCGCGTGCCACCGAAAGACTTGGTCAGCGCGCTCACCTCGAGAGCGAGGTCCGGGCTGGCCGATGCGCTCATGAGGACTCCTTCGTCGCAGTGGCCGCTCTGCCACTGGCCCTGATGCAACCATGCAGCGCGTTCGGCGAGAACGTCGTCGTGACGATGGCTGCTATCGGATCCGCCTCGCCGACGCCATGGACGACGAACGGGCTCCGCGCTCGATGGCGCGGAGCCCGTTGCGGCGAGGCTGCGCGTCAGTTCGCGCCCCACGCGGTGCTGAAGAGGTCGCGGAAATCGACTGATCCCTGATACGAACCGGAATCGACCATGTTGTGGTCCGCGTCGATCGCCTGCATCGACTCGCCGATGTCGACCGGCTGCTCGCCCGCAAGCACTCGCAGAGCCGTGTCGATCGAGCCCCAAGCACCCCACTCGACGGCTGAACCGATGGTCGCATCGATACCCGAACCTCCCTGGCGGATCAGGTCGAGTGCCGGCGCATCGCCTGCGCGGCTGACCACGAGCAGCTGCTCGTCAAGGCCTGCCTGAACGATCGCGGCCGCGAGGCCGTTGGTCAGCCACGCATCGATCGGCACGATCAGGACGTTGGCGTCCGGCTCTGCCAGGAGCGCCGTGGTGACCTTCTGGACAAACGAACCGTCGGCGACCTCGGGGTCGGAGATGTCGATGGTGGCCAGTGCCTCTCCGCTGCCACCCAGCTCTTCGAGCTCCGCGAGGAAGCCGTCGGTGATCCAGGGCCCCCACACCTGCCCGGTGAAGTTCAGCACAACCGGCTTCACATCGCCGTCGGTCTTGCCGAACGCGTAGTCCGCCTGCAGCTGACCGAAGGCGTTCCACTGCTCGATCGGGGTGTAGTCCGACAGCCACAGCCGTTGGGCAGCCCAGAGCTTCGGTTCGCAGTCGTCCACTCCGCCGCCGCCGACGATCGTGATGCCCGCGTCGACCGCTTCCTGGAATGCCGCCTGTGCGATGCCGCAGCCGATACCGATCGGAACGATGATGTCCGCGCCGCCTGCGATTGCCTGCCGGATCGCGGTGGCAAAGCCCTCGGGGTTGAGCTTGCCGTCAGCGACGGTGGCAGTCCATCCGGCGATCTCGCCGGCCTCGGCGGCGGCGGCCGCCGGCACCGCGCAGCCGGGGATCTGCTCGCCGCAAGAAACGACGTACAGGTTCAGCGCGTCGCCCGAAGCGGTCGGCGCCAGATCGGCCAGATCGGAGCCGATGCCCTCATACGCTCGCTCGAGCGCCGCCTGCGCCTCGGGGCTCATTTCGGCAGTGGTACTCCCGCCTGTCTCGTCGGGAGTCGCCCCGCCGTCCGAACACGCCGTGATCGCGAATGCGATCGCGGCACCCACCATCACGACCTGGATGCTTCTGACTGTCGTCTTCACCTGGCACACTCCTGCTGTGTCTGGAGGCGTCGACCTATGCACGGCCTCATTGCCTCGCTCTGGTGCTGGCGTCGTCGCCAACGGGCTCATCTCACCGCTCACGCGCTGGATCGGGAACATCGAGCTGCCGATGGCTTGCATCGGGCGGTCGACACCTTGGCCGGTACCATCCACTCATGGGCGCCGACCACGACCTCAACTTGCTCGTGCCGTTGCGCGCGCTGCTCGAAGAGGCCAACGTCACCCGTGCCGCACAGCGTGTGCAGATGGGTCAGTCGTCCATGAGCTCGGCTTTGGCGCGGCTGCGCGCGGTGTTCCACGACGAGTTGCTGGTGCGGGTGGGTCGTGAGTATGCCCTGACGCCCCTCGCGCGTGTGCTGCTGCCGCAGGTGCAGGCCGCTGTGCCCCGGATCGAGCGGGTGCTTGCCGGTGATGCCCGGTTCGACCCTTCGGAGCACCATCGGCGCTTCTCGATCATGATGACGGACTACGGCGCCATGCGGCTCCACGAAGCCATCGCTGCTGCGGTCGCCGAAGCGCCTGGATTCGCGGTCGATGTGATCCCGTTACCGGAACGGCCGATTGAGAGCGAGCGGGATCTGTTCACGCACGACTTCGTCGTCACAGTACCCGAGGTGGGCATCGAGGGACGCAGCGCACCCCTCCTCGCCGACGAGTACGTCTGCCTGCTCGACCCCGCGAACCCGGCGATCGCGGACGGGGAGCTGACGTTCGAGGACTTCGCGCGTTTGCCCAGCGCCGTCGCGGACTTCGGCCGCATTCACTTCACGCCCGCCGACCGGCGACTGCGCGAGCTCCCCGGGGAGCGGGCGGCGCCCCGTGTGACCAGCGCAGCGTTCCTGTCGCTACCGTCGGTGGTCGCGGGCACCGATCTCGTCGCGGTGGTGCCTCGCGTGCTGGCCGAGCGTCTGGGCCCGCCGACGAGGACAGTGTTCGTCGCGGCGCCGTTCGAGCCGGCTGGTATCGAGTTGCTGCTGTGGTGGCACGAAAGCCGTGACAGTGACCCCGCCCACGTGTGGTTCCGCGAACGACTACTCGAGACGTTCGCGGAATCCGTCGAGGCAGATGATGGTGACGTCTGCTAATCGGCGAGGCGCTCAGGATCGGGGATGACGCGGATTTGCGCGCCGTCGATAACGACGCTCTACGGAGCGATGCGCGCCGGGTTGGGTGTAACCCGGATCTCCGTGCCTTCAACGGTCACCCGGTGCGTTGCCATCGGCTCGGTGGCAGGCTCTGAAACGACCGAACCGTCCCGCAGGCAGAACCGCCCCGCATGGTTGGGGCATTCCACCACTCCAGCGTCGATGTATCCGTCGGACAGAGAGCCGTTCATGTGAGAGCAGCTGTCGTCCAGTGCGAAGTACTCGCCTCGATCATTGAATACCGCCACGTCATCGACGGTCCCGAGCACGCTGGCGTCCACCTTGATCGCCCAGCCCTCGTCGATATCGCCAACGCTCGCGACCACGATCCCTTCCTGCATGCGAACCTCCATGTTCGTCGATGAACCTCGAGCGAATGCACCAGGCAAAGCCGGTCCATTCTGGCACTTGAGCAAAATGGTATTTGCATTAGCATTAGCTTTCAAGTGGTCGAGGCGGACTCCGGTTCGTGTCGCCGACGGGGACACGCCCCGAGAATCTCGAAAGGATCGAAGATGATCAATCTGCTCTCCCACCTGTCGTTCGTGGCGATCACGTCGCCGGACGTCGAGGCATCCGTCAAGTTCTACGAGGAGCAGGTGGGGCTCACTGTCGTGGACCGCATCGATGGTTCGGTGTATCTGCGCTGCTGGGGTGACTACTACCGCTACAGCGTTGTGGTGGTTCCGGGGTCGGAGCCGTCCCTTGCCACGATGGCGTGGCGCACCTCCTCGCCCGAGGCGCTGGAAGAGGCGGCTCGTCGTGTGCTCGAGGCCGGCGCCGAAGGCGAATGGTTCGAGGGGCACACGCTCGGCCGCGCGTTCCGGTTCATCGGCCCGGGTGGGCACAGCATGACCCTGCATTGGGATGTCGAGCACTACCGGGAGACCGAAGGCGACTCCGCATCGATCTACCCCGACCGTCCGGCGCGCCGCAGCAAGGTCGCGGGAGCTCCCCGCCAGCTCGATCACGTCACGGTTGCCACGAGCGACGTCGACGCCTTTGTCCAGTGGTACGTCGATGTGCTCGGTTTCCGCTTCATGGCTCGCACCGTCCTCGACGAGGCTCCGATCTCGGTGTTCTCCGTCCTCACCACGAACGAGAAGTCCCACGACCTCGGCGTCGTCCTCGACGGCTCGACGCGGGCGGGACGAATCAACCACTACGCGTTCTGGGTGGACACCCGCGAGGAGCTGCTCATCGCTGCCGACACGCTGATGGAGAACGGCATCCCCATCGAGTACGGCCCCAACATCCATGGCATCGGGGAGCAGACCTTCCTGTACTACCGTGAGCCTTCGACCCTGCGCATCGAGCTGAACACGGGTGGCTACCGCAACTATGTGCCCGACTGGGAGGCGAACACCTGGACCCCGTCGCAGGGCTCCAGCAACTTCTATCGGAACAGTGCGATGCCGATGTCGATGACGGAGTCGTTCCCTGCTGCCGATGGACCGTCGGCGACGGAGGAGGGCGTGCCCGACGAGATCCGCGACGCGCTGATCAATCCGTACGCCAAGCACGGTCGCGGTTGAGCTGGCTCGACCAGCGATGCTCCATTCGCCTGCTCAGGAACGCCCCGTCCGGCCCGGCAGCACCGCGGGCCGGTCGGTCACCGCGCGTGTGCCCCAGGAGTTGCTGTGGGTGACGTGAGCCGCGACGCGCCGAGCGAGGATCCGGCGGACTTGGACCGTAACGACCCCGAGCGAGAGATCGCGGCGCGTGCTGCTGCCTACCGGAACTGGGGACGATGGGGCGAGTCGGATGTGCTCGGCACGTTGAACTTCATCGACCCAGCCAAGCGGCTGCAGGCTGCCGCGCTCGTCCAGACGGGTGAAGTCGTGTCGCTCGCCCAATCCTTCGATACCGACGGCCCGCAGAAAGGCTGGCGGCGACGCACAAACCCGGTGCACACGATGACGGACACGGGCACGGACGCTGAGCGAGGAAGTCAGGGCTTTCCGCACGGGCTCGGTGGCGCCGACGATGTGATCTCGATGCCGCTGCAGTGTTCCACGCAATGGGACGGGTTGGGGCACATTTTCGACCACGGGCTCGCCTGGAACGGCCGCCGTGCGGGTGATGTCGTCACCAGCGACGGAGACCTCGTCACGGGCATCGAGCACGCGGCATCCGTCATCGTGTCACGAGGTGTGCTGCTCGACGTCGGCCGCCACCTGGTACCTGAGACCTGTGAACTGGCTGACGGGTACGCCATCACAGCCGGTGACCTCGAGGCGACGGCGTCCGCACAAGGGAGCCTCATCGGGCGTGGCGACATCGTGTTGATCCGGACCGGACAGTATGCGCGGACCCGGCGTGAGGGATGGCGCGATTACGCGGGGGGTGCGGCGCCGGGGCTGTCGTTGACGACGGCAGGATGGTTGCACCGCACGGAGATCGCGGCGATCGCCACCGACACGTGGGGGTTCGAAGTGCGCCCCAACGAGTTCGACGTGCAGGCTTTCCAGCCGCTGCATCAGGTCGTGATCCCGAATATCGGGCTCACGGTCGGGGAGATGTGGAATCTCGATGCGCTCGCGCAGATGTGCTCGTCCCGGGGGCAGTGGGACTTCTTGCTCTCGGCGGCGCCCTTGCCGATCACTGGGGCGGTCGGCTCGCCCATCAACCCGGTTGCCGTTCTCTAGAGACGAAAACTCAACGAACAAGGAGGTTCAACAATGACAGCAGTGAACAAGGTCGCCGTCGTCGGCAGCGGTGTCGCCGGACTGGCCGCGGCGATCCAGCTCGCGAAGGCCGGCGTGCACGTCGACGTTTTCGAAGCGAAGCCGGAGCTGAGCGCACTCGGCTCCGGGATCACGATCCAGGGCAATGCTTTGCGCGTGTTCGACGCGCTCGGCGCGTGGGAGGACATCCGCGACGCCGGGTTTCCCTTCGTCGGGCTCACGATGCGCGCGCCCGGACCCGGAGCGCCCGTCGTGGCCACGCTACCCGATCTGAAATACGGCGGGCCAGATTACCCGTCGACGATGGGGATGCCGCGCCCCGAGCTCGCCCGGATCCTTCTGAAGCACGCACAGAAGGCCGGAGCGAACGTGCGCTTCGCGTCCGAAGTCACGGGGATCGAGCATCACCGGGCCGAGCAGTCGGGCGACGACGACTCGGTCGAGGTGATCGTCAACGGAGAGTCCGCGGGCGTGTACGACCTGCTGATCGGCGCTGACGGCTTGAACTCGACAGTGCGGCGGCTCATCGGCATCGAGACGAAGCCGGAGCCGACCGGGATGGGCATCTGGAGGACATTCGTGTCGCGCCCCAACGAGGTGCTCTCGAGCGAGCTGTACTACGGTGGCCCGGTGTTCATCGCGGGCTACACCCCGACGGGCGAGAACAGCATGTACGCGATCCTGGTCGAGGCGGCGCAGGATCGATTCGGGATCTCCGACGAGGAGGCCACCCGCATCATGCTCGAGGAGTCCCGTGCGTATGACGGTCCGTGGAACTCGATCCGCGCCGACCTTGAGAACGGTGCGCACGCGAACTACACGTGGTTCACGAAGCACCTCGTCGAGGAGCCGTGGAACCGCGGGCGCGTCGTGATCATCGGCGACGCCGCGCACTCGTGCCCACCCACGATCGCACAGGGCGCTGCCCAGGCGCTCGAGGATGCCCTCGTGCTCACGGAGCTGCTCGTCGCGCGCGACGAGCTCGACCAGCAGCTGTGGGACGACTTCCACGGTCGGCGGATTCCTCGAGCCAAGACCGTGGTCGACGCGTCGGTGCAGCTGGGTCAGTGGCAGCTCGAGGGCAACCGCGACGCGGACCCCGGCGCGCTCATCTTCGCGATCGCCCAGCAGATGGCGACCCCCGCCTGACATGCGACTCGCGCGATGGATACATGACGGGGTGCTCGGCGAGGGATTCGTCGTCGGGGACCGGGTTGTGGCGTTCGCCGACGGTGAGACCGTTGCGGACGTGCTCCGCGACGGTCTTGCTGCGGCGCAGCGCCGACATGACGCGATCGCCGGCGCATCGGGCCGTTCGCTCGCCGACGTGCGCCTGCTAGCGCCACTCGTTCCCGCCGCGGTGCGCGATTTCGTCGCGTTCGAGGAGCATGTCGAAGGGGTGAGTGCCGCGGTGGACGGACACAGTGAAGTCGTACCCGAGTGGTATGAAGCGCCGACGTTCTACTTCACCAATCCCCACACGATCCTCGGCCCCGGAGAGCCGGTCGCGCCTCCGGTCACCGAGCGGCTCGACTTCGAGCTCGAAGTGGCGGTCGTGATCGGCGGTGACGGCGGCACTGACCTCACCGAGGCGCAGGCGGCCGACGAGATCTTCGGGTACACGATAATGAACGACTGGTCGGCCCGCGACCTGCAGTCGCGCGAGATGAAAGTGCGCCTGGGGCCCGCGAAAGGCAAGGACTTCGCCACGAGCCTTGGCCCGTGGATCGTGACCGCGGACGAATTGCAGCCGTTCCTCGACGGCGACGGGTTCCTCGCCGTGCGCGCGGAGGTGTTCGTCAACGACGTGCTGATCGGCGAAGATCTCGTCTCGAATATGGGCTGGTCGTTCCCGACGCTCGTCGCGTACGCCTCGCGCAACTCACGCGTCGTCGCCGGCGACGTGCTGGGCTCGGGCACTACCGGCAACGGCGGCTGCCTCGCCGAGCTCTGGGGTCGTCGGGGCCGGATCGACCCTGCACCGCTGAGCTACGGCGACGTCGTTCGGATGGTCGTCGAGGGCATCGGTGAACTCACATCGATGGTGGGTGCGAGCTCGCCCGCCCCGACGCTGCCGCCCGCCCGCCCCGCGACCCGGGCGCGCACCCGCGCGGGGAGTGCGACGTGACTGTATACGAGGGACTCCATGGCCGCACTGTCGTGGTGACCGGAGCCGCACGCGGCATGGGCGCAGCTGAGGCGCGGCTGCTGGCCCGCAACGGCGCGCGCGTGATCGCAACTGACCTCGTGGCGGAAGCGCCCGACGACTTCGACAGCGCCGGCATCGTCTACCGCCAGCTCGACGTCACCGACGAGCAGCAGTGGGAGGAGCTCGCCGCCGCGCTGCGGGCCGTTTCCGACGAGCCGCCACTACGCGGGCTGATCAACAACGCCGGCATCACCCACCGCTCCCGACTGGGCGACACCTCCCGCGCGGACTGGGACCGAGTACTCGCCGTGAACGTGACGGGTGCCTTCCTCGCGATCCAGGCGCTCACACCGCTGATGTCCGACGGATCGTCGATCGTGAATGTCGGTTCTGTCGCGGCACGCTCCGCGCACTACCCCGTCGCCTACACGACCTCCAAGTGGGCGCTGCGCGGACTCACCCACGTTGCTGCCACGGAGCTCGGGCCCCGCGGCATCCGTGTCAACGTCATCCACCCGGGATTCATCGAGACCGAGATGACTGCGACCGCGCCGGCGGTGATGCGCGACGCGCAGCTCGCTCTCACACCCATGGAGCGGATGGGCCACGTCGACGAGGTCGCGCACGTCGCGGCGTTTCTGCTCTCGGATGCCGCCGCTTACGTCTCGGGCGCAGAATTGCCCGTCGACGGAGCGTTCTCGTCGTCGGCCGGCGCCAAATACATGGCGGACCGTATCGCCTCCGACCATTCCCACAACTCTTAGGAGCCATCGTGTTCATGTATTTCCCCACCAACTACGTGTGGAGTCTCTCGGTCGTCGCAACGCTCAACAACGGAGGCTTCATCGACGAGGTCGACCGCGCGTGCAAGCCGGTGCTGCTGGCCGCCGAGCGTGGCGACGACGCCGGCACCGAAGAGCTCTATGCGTCGTGGGCGGCTGTGGCAGACCGGCTGATCGCCAAGGCGAAGGATGACGAAGCCCGCGGTCGGCGCATCGGCGCGGGGGAGACCTACTACCGCGCGTCGCTGTACACGTCGCAGGCGGAGCGACTGCAGTCGCCCAAGTGGGAGGGCCGCAACGCGGCCTACCAGAAGTCGATCGATCTGCTGCTCAAGCACGTCGAGCTGTCCGGCATCCCGCTCACGCCCGTCGAGGTCCCATACGAGGGATCGTCGCTTCCGGGCTACTACTACCGTGCCCCGGGTGACGGGCCCCACCCCGTCGTGATCCAGTGGAACGGCCTGGATTCGACGAAAGAGATGATGTACTACTCGGGCTTCCCGAAGATGCTCGCCGAGAGGGGCATCTCGACCCTCATGATCGACACACCCGGCTCGGGCGAGGCACTGCGGCTGCGCGGCCTCACCGCCCGCCACGACACCGAGGTGTGGGCAGCCGCGATGATCGACTGGCTCGAAACGAACGCGGTCGACCTGGACGCGGACGTCGACCGGATCGGCATCGTCGGCTGGTCGCTGGGCGGCTACTACGCGCCGCGCGCGCTCGCGTTCGAGAAGCGACTCAAACTCGGAGTCGCGTGGGGCGCGAACCACAACTGGTTCGAGGTGCAGGAGGGTCGCCGGCAGCGCGATGGCGAGAACCCCGTCCCGCACTACTGGGATCACGTGTTCTGGGTGTGGGGCGCTTCCGACATGGATGACTTCATCGAGAAGACCAGGGGAATGCACCTCAACGGGGTCGCCGATCAGATCACGGCGCCGCTGCTCATCACCCACGGTGTGGGCGACCGTCAGATCAACGTCAAGTACGCCCACCAGACATACGAGCAGGCCGTGAACGCACCCAAGCGCGAGCTCCGGCTGTTCGACGATCCCGAGGGCGGCACGGAGCACATCTCCATCGACAACATGCCCTACGTCGCCGGAATCATCGCCGACTGGATCGCCGAGACTTTCGTCGAACTCGCGTGATCCCATGAGGAAGAAGACTCATCTTCGCCTGGTCCCGCCGGTCGCGCGAACCGTGCCCGATCAAACCTGGGAAGATGGGGAGATGTCCCAGCCCGCTGCAGAGAGCGACCGTATCCGGCCGCCCATGCAAGTGCGCAGTCGAAAGGGCTGGGAGAACATCCTGGAAGCAGGCACGTGGATTCTCGAAAACGAGGGTCGCGATGCACTGACGATCGCGGCGGTATGCGCGAGAGCCGGTGTCGCTCCCACGGCGATCTACCGACGCGTCGACGGTCTGGCCGGCCTGTTCTGGGCGATCTACGACCGCGGCATGGAGCAGGTTGTCCATAGCTATCGCGAAGGCCTCTCGGCGGCAGCTGAGCTGCCGGCCGGATCACGAGAGCGCGTTGATCGCATCGTCCTCGCGATGGCAGACACGTGGGAGTCGAACGTCGATTTCCTCCACCCGATTGTCAACTACTCGACTTCGGATGACGCCCTCCGAGCCCGGGGGGCGCAGGAGTCGCTCGCACTCGTCGATCAAGTGGCGGAGCTGTTGGCCGGCCCCGACCCGGTCGTCAGCCGGGATGTCGCACGAATGCTGCACCAGGAGTGCGTCTTCCGGTCGATGTACGGCGATCAGTGGCTCAGCCACGGGCCGGAGAGCTACGGCGACTTCCTCGCACGACTTACTCGCATGGCTGAGAAGGCTCTGTTTCCCGGCGGTTGACTCGTTCCCTGCGCGCCGTCATGCCTTGCCGAAGGCATCCGTCGCCTGATCCAGCAGCGCAAACAGCTGCTGGCGCACCTCCGGGCGCTCGCTGATCCGTCGCTGCCACGGGATGCGAACCTCACGCGTTGCCCCGTCCGTCGCGAACGCGCGGAAGTCTGCGCCGTCTTCGTCGAACGACACGAGGTCGACCTTCGCGACACTACGGTCGCCGGTGATGCCCTGGACGATCGTGAGATTGCTCTCCATCGGATCGTTGTTCATGTAGTCGCAGATCGCCTGGATGACGTCAGGTTCGAATGCCATCGTCGACAACTCCTTCGTGGTCGGTGAATGCTTGCATTATAACAGTAATGCAATTAGCATTCTCAGTATGAGCTCGAAGGAGAGCGTGTTGGAGATCACCCATCTGGCCGCCACAGTGGTCGGCTGTCGCGAAGTCGCACGAGATGTCTTGCGGATCGAGCTTGCGGCCGTAGCAGAGACGTTCCCCGTGTGGACCCCGGGTTCGCACGTCGACGTCGTGCTTCCGGACGGCGACTCCCGGCAATACTCTCTCGCCGGCTCGCCGTCGGTGCCGGACCGGTGGGTGCTCGGGGTTCTCATTGAGCGGGAAGGCCGCGGCGGATCCCGCTGGCTGTCCGAAGCGGCTGTGCAGGGAGCCGAACTCACACTGAGCGCACCCCGAAACCACTTCGAATACTCCGGAGCGGGTGCCCCTCGAAAGGTCTTCGTCGCCGGCGGGATCGGCATCACGCCGCTGCTCCCGATGATCGAGCAAGCAGAGATCGATGGCGCCGACTGGGAACTCCACTACATCGGTCGTGCACGTGAGCACATGGCGTTCACCGAAGACCTCGCCAGGTATGGCAGCCGCGTCACCCTCTATCCGCGCGACACGACCGATCGTCCTGACATCGAGTCGATCCTGCTCCGCTCCCTACCCGTCGATGCCTACTGCTGTGGCCCCGAGGCGCTGATGGAGGCCGTCGAGGAACTCGGCATCCGACACGAAGGAATCGATGCGCATGTCGAGCGCTTCGTCCCGAGGCCGGTAGGCGAAGACCACGGGTACGACGAGTTCGACGTGTACTTCGACTACTCCGGCATCGAAGCTCACGTGGGACCGGGCCAGAGCATCCTGCAGGTCGCGGAGGACGCGGGGATCGAGGTGCCCACCTCATGCCGCGAGGGAACCTGTGGCACGTGCGAGACGCCTCTGATGTCCGGCGAAGTGGTTCACCTCGACTCCGTGCTCAGCGTGGCCGAGCGCGAGGCCTCGACCACGATGATGATCTGCATCTCGAGGGCGCGATGCCCCCGACTCGTACTCGATCTCTGAATCCCAACCCAACGAAACTGACGAAGGAGTCATAGCGAATGTCCGCAATCATTGGCACGGAGGACGACGTCCTCCTCACCCGACCGGAGTTCTGGGCGCGACCGGATCGCCACGAGGTGTTCAAGCACTTCCGAGACGAAGCGCCCGTCACATTCCATCCCGAGGTCGCAGCCCCGTGGGCGCCCGAGGGAGGGCCGGGCTTCTGGGCGGTGATGCGTTACCAGGACGTACAGGACGTCACGCGCAACACGAAGGTGTACAGCAACAAGTTCGGCACTCAGCCGGAGGAGTGGCCGCAGACCCGCGTCGCGGCTCTGGGTATGTTGCACATGGACGATCCCGAGCACCGGATCTGGCGGCAGATGGTCGGTCCCGCGTTCGCTCCGCGCTACCTCGACAGCATGCTCGACACCATTCGTCGCAACGCGAACGAGGTCATCGACGCACTCGTGGCGCAGCCCGACGTCGACGTCGTGTCGACCTTGGTCAACCGTTACCCGGTGAAGATCATCGCGGACATGCTCGCCATGCCCAAGGAGGACCACGAACAGTTCGTCGAATGGACCTACTACGCGTTCGGGCCCGACAGGGTCAAAGGCAACGCCGCGCATCACGCCTTGATCGAGTACGGCGTGAATCTCGCAGCGTCGCGTCGGCAGAACATCGGTGACGACGTCATGAGTCGCATCGTCACGGCCGAGTACGAGGGGCGTCTGCTCACCGACATCGAAGTCGGCGGATTCGTCTCGCTGCTCATCGGTGCCGGCGCCGAGACGACGGGGTCCTCGATCGCAACCGGGCTGTGGCAGCTCGGCAAGAATCCGGACCAGTGGGAGCTGCTCAAGAATGACCCTTCGCTGATCAACAAGGCGGTGGACGAGTTCTGCCGCTATACGTCCGCGGTCGTCAACTTCCGGCGCACCGCTCTGGAGGATGTCGAGCTGGGAGGACAGAAGATCAAGGCCGGCGACAAGGTGGTGCTCTACTACGAATCGGCGAACTTCGATGAGACCGTGTTCTCTGACCCGGAGACGTTCGACATCACGCGCGACTCCAGCAAGCAGGTCGCCTTCGGCGCCGGCGGCCCGCACCAGTGCCTCGGTGAGCACCTTGGTCGCCGGGAGATGAAGGTCTTCCTCGAGGAACTCATCAAACGCGTCGATGACATCACTGTCACGGCCGACCTGCTTCGTCCGCCGAACCCGCGATTCAACATGATCCAGCAGTTCCGCGCGACCTTCGCCGAGAAATAAGCGCACATCGGGGGTGATGTCCGCCTGCTGACATCACCCCCGATTCTGCTCGGCCAGCCGGTCGAGCTATTCGACGTGCCCGCACACAGACGGGTGCCTGGTCGAGAAAGGCCTCGACCAGAGGGAAGCTCAGACCCATCGCGATGGCGCGGGGCGAGCTGCCAACGAAGAGGAGAATGATGGAAACCACCAGAAGGCTGCGACTTCAACGCTCGATCGGAGGCGCGCTGAGCATTGCACTCACCGCTTCCGCGCTGACCCTCGTGGGTGCATTCGCATCCCCAGCCCCAGCTGCAGCGGCCGCGAACGACACCAACCCGGACTTCGGCCCGAACGTTGTCATCGTCGATCCGACGATGACCTCTGCGCAGATCAACGCGCTCATCGCACCACAGCCGGGGAACCCCAATCGGCAGATCTTGTTCAAGCCTGGCACCTACGGAAGTGCGAGCGGGCAGGACGACCCGAACTCCGCCACGGATATCGTCCTCGCGTCGGTCCCTGCCAATACCGCAATCGCAGGATTGGCCGCTTCGCCCACCGACACCCGGATCAACGGAGCCCTCTATGTCAACGGCTCCGGCTTCTCCACCCTGGGAACCTTCGCGCGGTCGCTGACGAATCTGAGCATCAACCCGATCCAGCCCGGCGTGGCACCGCACACCATGAACTGGATCACCTCGCAGACCGCGCCGTTCCGGCGGATAGACATCACAGGCAACCTGGATCTCGAAGGTGTGCCGGCGGCCAATCCGGCGTTCGGCAACCACTTCGTGAACACGCGGATCAGCGGTGACGTCCGCGGCGGCGAGGGACGCAACACCTCCGAAGGCCCGGGCGAGTGGGCACAGGCGATGTACTTCGTCCGCGACAGCGAGATCGGCGGAACTTGGAGCGGATTCGGCGGCGCTTTCGTCTTCTCCGGCGTCAAGGGCGCGCCGAAGAACGACTTCGGCCCGGAGACGGCGACCGCTCCGTCGGGTGCGAACATCACGCTGCCGACGACGCCAGTGACCCGCGAAGCACCGTTCCTCTACCTGGACGACGGCCACTACAAGGTCTTCGTACCGCGGTCCGAGAACAACAGCCGCGGCGTCGACTGGAACATCAACGGTGGTGGTGGAGCGTCGCTGTCGCTCAACGACTTCTTCATCGCAAAGCCGACGGCCACGGCACCCGAGTTGAATGCGCAGCTCGCAGCAGGAAAGAACCTCATCCTCACCCCAGGTCAGTACTCACTCACCGAGCCCCTGCGCATCACGCGTCCCGACTCCGTGGTCCTCGGCCTCGGATTCGCGACCCTGACCCCGACCGCCGGAACCGCTGCTGTCGAGGTCGGCGACGTCCCCGGCGTGATTCTGTCCAGTTTCAGCGTCCGTGCGGGCACCGTCAACTCGGACGTCTTGGTCCGGATCGGCAGCAACACGGCCGCCGGCAAGAACAGCGGTGATCGCCTGAACCCGACCACGCTTACCGACGTCCACATCTCGGTCGCCAACCCTGGCCGGGCAACAGTGTCGGAGGAGATAAACCAGAATCACGTGATCATCGACGGCGCCTGGATCCGCCGCGGCGGAAGCGGCTGGACAACCTCGCTCGCTGATCACGGCCTGGTGGTCAACGGTGACAGCGTCACCGGACTCGGCCTGTGGGTCGAGCACTACCAGAAGACCCAGATTCTCTGGAACGGCCAGGACGGTCGCGTGGTCTTCCTGCAGAACGAGCCGCCGTACGACCCGCCGAACCAGCCGGGCTGGATGAATGGCACGAAGGAGGGCTACCCCAACCTCAAGGTCGCAGACAATGTGACGTCCTTCCGGGTTGATGGATTCCACACCTACGCCCGCTTCACCGGTGGCGGCAACAACTGCCTCTGCTACATGTCCAGCGCGATCGAGACCCCGGTGGCGAAGAACGTCGTGTTCAACGGGGTGCTGGCCGGCGTCATCAACTTCCCGAACTCGAACGGCGGCTTCCGCAACGTCATCAACACAGATGGCATCGGGGTCGACGCCGCGCCGTATTACGGCACCTCGGCGTACCCGCAGTCGGACGTGTTCGGCCTGACGGTCAACACCCGAATCACGATGTTCTCGGGTCGGTGAGTCTGTAGTGATCGACGGGCGGACGGATGCCGGCGGGTTGCCGGGATTCGTCCGCCCTCTCGGTCCCGCCCCGCCCACGGCGACAATGAGGAGGAAAATGCACGACCGCACCCTGGGTTCATCAGATCTCGTCGTGAGCAGGATCGGGTTGGGTTGCATGAGCTTCGGCGCCCGCTACCCCGGCTTCAACGAATGGTCGCTCGACGAGGAGGCTGCGGCGCCGGTGTTCCGCGCCGCAGTGGAAGCGGGCATCAACCTCTGGGACACGGCTAACGTGTACGGCGGTGGAACGTCCGAAGAGATCGTCGGTCGGGCGATAGACCGCTTCACCCGTCGCGAGGACATCATTCTGGCGACCAAGCTGTTCTATCCCATGGGGCCGGGCACCACTGACTCCGGGCTCTCTCGCGCCGCGATCACGGCGCAGGTGGAGGCGTCGCTGCGGCGTCTCGGCACCGATTACATCGACCTCTACCAGATCCATCGATTCGACCCCGCCGTGCCCGTCGAAGAAACGATGGAGGCGCTACATCAGCTCGTCGTCTCGGGGAAGGTGCGCTATCTCGGCGCCTCGTCGATGCATGCCTGGCAGTTCAGCAAGCTCCAGTACACCGCGCGCCTCGGCGGATGGACCGAGTTCATCTCGATGCAGAACCACTATTCGCTGCTCAACCGCGAGGAGGAGCGCGAGATGTTCGCCCTCCTGGAGGACCTCGACGTGGGATCGATCGTGTGGAGCCCGCTTGCACAGGGCCGTCTCGCCCGGCCGCACCGGACCAGCACAACCCGATTCGACGCCGACCGGTTTGGCCGCGCGTACTTCGGCGACGGCGACGCGTCCATCATCGACGCCGTGGCGCAGGCCGCCTCGGTCCGCGCTGTCTCGATGGCACAGGTCGCGATGGCGTGGGTACTCGCCCGCGACGTCGTCGCCAGCGCCTTGATCGGGGTGACGCGGCCAGAGCACCTCGCCGATGCGGTGGAGGCACTGGACCTCCAGCTCACCGAGGAAGAACGCACACAGCTCGAAGCCGCATACAGCCATCGCGCCCCGGCGGGGTACTGACATGGCCGGCGTGGGGAGCGGATCCGCTCGATCGCTGTTCTCGTGCGAGGGAACGGTTGCCCTCGTCACCGGCGCAGGAAGCGGCATCGGCCTCGCGTGCGCGCGCGCCCTCGGCGACGCCGGCGCACGCGTCGTGCTCGTCGGCCTCGGCGACATCGAGGCCGTCGCCGGCGACCTGCGCGCCGAAGGGCTGGACGCCCTCGGCGTCGCATGTGACGTGACCGACTCCGCAGCGCTCGCCGCGACGATCGAGATCGTGCGGCAGCGGTACGGCCGGCTCGACACAGTTCTCGCGAACGCCGGTGCTGCGCTGGACGAGCCTGGAGCTCGGGACCCGCTGCAGCTCATGGACCGCATGTACGCGCTGCACGTGCGTTCGGTGGTCGAGCTCGCGAGCCTCGCACTGCCACTCATGGCCGACTCGGGCGGCGGCGCGTTCATCGTGATGTCGAGCATCGCAGGACTACGCGGCAATCGCGTCCTCTCGGGGTACGGCGCGACGAAGGCAGCCAACGCCGAGGTCGCGCGCAACATCGCGGTTCAGTGGGGCAACCGCGCGATTCGAGCCAATGCCATCTCTCCTGGCGTCATCGACACTGAGTTCGCACGACCGATCACCGCCGACGAAGAGTCCGCGCGGGCGCGTCTGGCCAAGACTCCGCTAGGGAGGTTCGGTCGCCCCGAGGAAGTCGCCGGCGCCGTCGTGTGGCTCGCCTCCCCAGCGGGAGCCTTCGTCAGCGGGCAGAACATCGTGATTGACGGCGGCACGATCGTCGCCGACTGAACGTGTGTCCCTTGACAGACGAGTGCAGACCATCCGGCGGTGTCACCGATGCAACGTGAGGCGCACCGCTTCGCGTGAGGCGGCATTACGACCCCGGGGTGACGAGCCCGGCCTCGTACGCGTGGATGACGAGCTGGGCACAGTCGTGCGCGTCGAGCTTGGCCATGATGCGGTTAATGTGGGTCTTGACCGTGTGCGCTGAGATGAACAGGTCCATGGCGATCTCGTCGTTGGATCGACCGCGGGCGATCTCGGTGAGGATCTCGACCTCGCGCGGGGTGAGCCCTTGGACGATGAGCAGCGACCGAATGTCTCCCGGTGCGGGGTCACGAGATGCATCTACTCGCGATCCAGCAGCTACTGCGGCTGAAGCCTGCTGAGTCGCCAGGATTGCAGCTTGATCAGAGCGAGCGCGCCGAACCTCGGGTGTGTGACGATCACTGCCGGACGGCTGTGTTCAGTGAGGGTCCCATGACGGCGAACGCATTGGCGCGGAGGCGAGTGGAGATCGGGGCGCTGACCGGCCATGCGGAGCCATCAGTGAACGCTGCCCGCAAGAGGGGATCCGTCGAGTGCAATCGATGCGTGCCGCGGGGTTGGCTCGTTCGGGCGCAGATGGGGGTGGATACGGTCTCGCGTGGGGTGACCCCCAGGTGACCCCGAGCATGCTGAGGGACGGGAGAAATCATGAGTGCCGAGTGTGTGGAGTGCGTTGCGAGCGATTGGATTGACATCGAAAAGAGCCAGATCAATCTTGAAAACTCGCGTGATTCCGCGGCGAAATGGGCGATGCCGGGTCGGCCAGAGGTTCGGGCCGTTTGACCCTGCTAAGGTGGAGTCCTCGCAAGGGGACCGAGGGTTCAAATCCCTCCGTCTCCGCAGAAAAACCCCTGGTCAGAACATGTTTACTTCGTTTCTGCCACGCACTCTGCCATTTCTGCCTCGAGTACCGCGAGTTGCGCACTGAGCGATCCGCGCAATGCTGCGACTGCCTCCTGATCACTCTGCTATGAGCTCAGCTTGATCACTCCGCGAATCGGAGCCGCCGCAGCGAAGACGGAGAGCTCGATTTCCCCTCGGTCCTCCTGGGTCTGCGGGGGTCTCCAGTTCTCGTGATTTCGGCAATCGTGAGGACGAACTGGCGAAGGGGCCGTCGAAGCGCGCCTAGCTGAAGAAGTCGTTGGCCCTGCGCGTCCATAGCAGGCCGAGGCCGATCAACGCGATGATGCCTTGGATTAGCGGTCCCCAGAATCCATTGCCGAACGTGAAGACGCCGTAGACGGCGACCGCAATGTTCAGCACGAAGACCACGGTCATGATGATCCGAGAGGTGTTGCTGCCGCGGAAGAGGCCCAGGCTTACGGCGATGGTGATGGCGCCGATGATGATCGTGAGCCATGCGGCAAGCGAGCCGAAACCGTCGCCGAAAAGGTGGATGATGCCGCTGACGATCGCGACGGCTCCGTTAAGCCATGCGAGTACGGCGACGAGCGTGACGCCGCCGGGGCGTTGACCTGCCATGGTTTCGTGCTCCTTCTGTCGGGGTGCCGGATTCGATTTCTACGCGTCCACCAAGCCTGAGTGTTTCCTGTGAACGGGTGCTCGGTTCGTCACGATACACAGCGCAGGCGACTTTGTGCGACATTTCTGAACATTTCGTCACTGACTGCTTTGGTGCTGGCCAGCGCGCCGGGACGGCGGCCGACGGTGGGCGGGGATGGCGAGAGTATGACGGCGATCGAGGTTCGGGGGCTCTCGAAGGCGTTCGGTGACAAGCGTGTGGTCGATGGTCTGGATCTCAGCATCCCGCGGGGGTCGGTCTACGGCATCGCGGGTCCGAATGGGGCGGGTCAGACGACGACGATCCCTGCTGGCCGGGGTCGTGCTGGTCGAAGCGGCCATCACCGGAACGTGGAGCGACGTGTGGGTCGCGTTCATCGCGGGCTGCGCAGCACTGGCGGTCACGGTCGCGATCTGCGCGTTCTCGAGCACGTTCAACGCGTTCGACCAGTCGAGGGCTCTATCGTCCCGTGGACGGGCGATCGGCGGAGTCCTGATCGCGATCCTGCTCGCCTACGCCGTGGTGATCGGCTGCGCGTACGCGTGGACGGCGCTGGATGCCGTCGCCCCACTGGCCGCCATCGCGGGCGTGAGCCTGGTGATCGCGGTCGTCGTGGCGATCATCGCGATCCGTATCGCGGGTGGGGCACTGGACCGCAACCCCGACGCACTGCTCGCCCGCTTCGCGACCAGCTGACCGGGCGCCGGCTCGCAGGAACCGCGGTCAGGACCCGGCGGGAGGTTCCGACTCGTCGTTGCCGGCGGCGAGCTTGCGCAGCGCGAGCGCCGAACGGACGACGAGGAAGAGGCCGGCCGCCGGCCACAGCCACATCAGGAAGCTCCCGCCGCTGACCACGAACCACAGGCCGAACCCGATGAACGCGAGCCCGACGATCAAGAACACGATGTGGGTGGTACGGGTGCGAGGAAGCATGGAGAAACCCATCTGTCGACGGCTTGTGCGAGCGAGGACCTCGTCGGAGACCCCTGAAATTGACCATAGTAATGTTCGAAATTGTCTCAATCCGCGTCGCGCGACCCCTAGGCTGTGCCCTACGTGCCGAACCGGGAGAGCCATGATCGAGATCGCGGGACTGAGCAAGTCGTATGGCGACAAGCGGGCGGTGGACGATATCTCGTTCACGGCTCGAGCAGGCTCGGTGACGGGATTCCTCGGCCCGAACGGTGCGGGCAAGTCGACCACGATGCGGATGATCATGGGCCTGGATCGCCCGGATGCCGGCACCGCGCGGATCGACGGAAAGCCGCTGCGCGAACATGCCGCACCGATGCGGGTCGCGGGTGCGCTTCTGGAAGCGAAGTCGGTCGCGCCGGGTCGCACCGCGCGGAACCATCTGCGCGTGCTGGCGGCGACGCACGGCATCTCAGATCAGCGGGTGGACGAGGTCATCCACCTCACCGGACTGGACACCGTCGCCGACAAGCGGGCCAAGGGATTCTCGCTCGGCATGGGTCAGCGTCTCGGGATCGCGACGGCGATGCTCGGAGACCCCTCGACCCTGATCATGGACGAGCCGGTGAACGGGCTGGACCCGGACGGGGTGCTCTGGGTCCGAAACCTCGCGCGGCACTTCGCCGCCGAGGGTCGGACGGTGCTGCTGTCCAGCCATCTGATGAGCGAGGTCGAGCTGACCGCGGACCGTGTGGTCGTGATCGGACGCGGACGGATCCTTGCGGACACCTCGGTCGCCGCCTTCACCGCCGAGGCGGCATCCGGCGCGGTCACCGTCAAGACCAACGACAACGAAAGGCTCACGCAACTCATCGCCGCCGAGGGCGGCTCCGCGACCCCGGCCGGCGACACGTTGACCGTCGAGGGAATCCCGGGTCCGCGGATCGCGCAGCTCGCGGTCGGCGCTGGGCTGGACCTTCACACGTTGGTGTCGTCAGCGGCCACGCTCGAGGAGGCGTATCTTCGCCTGACCGCCGACGCCGTCGAGTATCACGCCACCGACGCCTCTGCCGCGCAGGAAGGAGCGGCCGCATGAGCGTCCCGACCGTCGCGACCGATGCTCGCCTGACCTACGGCGGCGCTGTCCGCTCGGAGTTCCTGAAGCTGTCGACCATGCGTGGAATGTGGTGGATCGCCATCACAGCTGTGGTGATCACCCTGGTCACCCATCTGACGACCAGCGCTCAGGCGGTGACCGAGGACCTGCCGCTCTGGACGATCACCACGATCAGCAGCGTGTTGTCCGTCTCCTGGGTGATCGTCGCATGCTTCAACGCGCTGCAGACCACAGGGGAGTGGAGTTCTGGCCAGTACCGGGTCACCTTCGCCACGGTCCCGCGCCGCACGCTCTGGCTGGCCGCGAAGGCCACCGCGCAGGGTGTATACGCTGCCGTCGTATCGCTCCTCGTCTTGGTGACCTCCGCGCCGGCGGTGCTGCTGCGCTTCTCTGCTGACGGGGCGAGCATCGACTGGTCGCTGCCGCACACCTGGCAGGTGATCATCGGGGTTCCCGCGGTGTTCTTCGTCACCGCGTTCCTGGCCGTCGGCATCGGCGCTCTCGTGCGGTCGAGCGGTGTCGCGGTCACGATCGTGATCGGGCTGCTTGCGGTGCTCCCGTTCGCGGGCGCGTTCAGCCTGTTCGGCATGGAGTGGATCGGTCACCTGATCTCCTACCTCCCGACCGGAGCGGCCGACTCGATCGTGGGCGCCGGCGCGTTCGGACCCACCACCGACGACCTGGGCGTCCTCGGCGGAGCCGCGGTGCTGCTGGCGTGGACGGCGGTCGCCTTCTTCGGAGCCGCCGCCGCGATGAAGAACCGCGACGCGTGAGAACTCCCTCGCCCGAGCAACGCCCGCCCGTCACCTGCCTGGCCGAATCGACCGGAAAGAACAGAAGGAAGGCACACACCATGGACAAGACCAGCTGACCAGCCGCGCCGCAGCTGTTGGCCGCATCTACGGCACGATCGCCGCGATCGTCCTCATCGTCGGCGCCATCGCCGTCGTCGCGGGCTTCATCCAGGCGATCGCCGCAGCAGATGACGTTCTCACCGGCATTCTGGCGGGAGTCGTCGTGGCGCTCTCGATCGGCGTGTCGGTGATCGTCGCGTGGGCGGGTGCGCAGATGTTCGCTCTCGTCGCTCGCTACATCGAGTGGCGCACCAGCCGAGAGCTCTGAGCGCCTGAGACGCTTCCTGTCACCCGCGATCTCCGTCGCGGGTGACAGGAAGCTGAGAGCTCCGCGTCATCGAGCACACTGGAGGTGCGCGATGACGGGGTTGGCAGCCAGATGGGTATCGAAAATGCCCGCGCCGCGGGCGAGCTGACGTCGGTTCGGTGGCGACGCGTACTCAGGCGTATCCGAGCATGGCGATGTAGCGTCGAACCGGCGGTGCAGACTGTGGTGCGCGCCGGTTCGGAGTATCGCCCATGGCTGGAAGTGCGGACCTCGAGGCAGCGCGACTCATTCGCGGGTTCAGCGAGGAGTTGACCCTCCTGGTCGACCGCACGTTCGGTACGAATTGGGTCTCGAACGAAGAGGTTCTCGCGCTTGTGCGCATCGCGACCGTCGATGGATCGACAACCCGAGCGATTGCGGAAGCCAGCGGGCTGGATCGGCGTGCGCTCAGTCGCCTGGTCAACCATCTGCGGGACGAAGGAATCGTCACGGTCGAACGGTCGAGCGTCGATGCCCGCGCGATCGTCGTGCTGCTGACGCCGTTGGGGCGGAGCCGGGTGCGCGCATTGCCACGTCATCTCGCGGAGCGCTTGAAGGTGTGGGCCCCGGAGGCCCGGGAGATCGTTGCCAACCTCGGCGGCACGCAGCACGTCCAGGGCCCCATTGAACCGCTCGAGGTGCTGCGCCGCGTCGCGCTGACCGGTACCGGGATCATCGACCACATGCGCGACAGCGCGCCCGGTGGGCCCCCGCTCGGCCGGCAGAGCGTCGCCCTCGCGCAGATCCACAACAACCCGGGCATCCGCCCCTCTCAGCTGTCGCCCTCCCTCGGCCTGGGGCGTGGGGGTGCGGCCTACGTCATCGATCAGCTCTGCGCCGCCGGACTCGTCGTCCGGCGGCGAGGTACCGTTCCCGGCGACGCGCGCGCAGTCGGCCTCGACTTGACTCCGGAGGGGGCTCGCATCGCGAGTCAGCGCACCGACGCCATCGCTGCGAACCGGGGCCCTATCACGGCCCTCTTCAACGACATCGCCGCATTCGCGGACGCGACGGACGCATCCACCTCGCAGACCGCATAGGGTGCCCCGCCGCCCCGGCATCCGACTACGGGGATCAGGATGTTCTGGCGAAAAGTTCGAGACAAATTCGAACTAACGTGTAGGGTGCTGACTGCGCGAGCGGCAACCGCGCGACGGGGTTTCTCGATCCGACGTTCGCTGAAGCGGACCGACCGAAGACAACGAGAGGACTGTAATGACAGACGCAACATCGACGGGCATGGCGAACAGCCGGCGGGGCCTAGGGGGCCTGCGAAAGGAAGCGAAGCCGATCTACGGTCTGCTCGCGTACTTCGTCTACGTGGCGCTCCTCGTCCTCGTCCAGATCGCGATCGGCCCCGACTACACCGAGATCGCCGATTCGACCGAGAACATCCTGCGCGGAATCGTCGCGCCCATCGGTGCAGGGATCATCGGCATCGTCGTCCTCGCTCAATGGCTCGGCTGGTGGCGGCCCGCGCTGCGCGACCGACACCATGCACCGCGGTGGGTGATCATCGCACCACTGATCATGGCAGCGATCTGTGTCGTGAACATCGTCAACACCGACCTCGGCGCGTTCGACGCGACCTATCTGATCGTGTTCACCGTCGGCATGCTCATGGTCGGCTTCGGCGAGGAGCTGACGACGCGCGGGCTGCTGATCGTCGGCCTCCGCGGCCGCTTCTCAGAGGTATGGGTGTGGCTGTTCAGCACCCTGCTGTTCGGCGCCATGCACAGCATCAACGCGTTCTTCGGCCAGAGCATCATGTCCACCGCGCAGCAAGTGGGGCTCACCCTGGTGTTCGGGACAGGCTTCTACCTGATGCGCCGGGCGACGGGCTCGCTGATCTGGGCGATGCTGCTGCACGCACTGTGGGACTGGGCCACCTTCGCGAACGGCCAGCACGGCCAACCGAGCTCGATCGTGCAGCTGCTGACCATCGCGCTCTACGTGGCGGTGATCGTCGGCCTCATCTGGGCGATCAAGGGAGCCAACGAGCGCCTCGGCGCTCCGTCGAAATCCGACGCGTGATCGTGTCGGCGTGTGTCCAAGCCAGGTTGCCGGCCACCATGGGCGGCATCCGGTGATCGCTTCCGGGTGGCCGTAAATTGAAACGAACGAATCTGAGAGGTGAACATGCCGGAGAACGATGTGAAGAGGGTCGCGCTTGCCGCGATGGGATGTACCCAGTTCGTGATGGGGCACAACAGCACGGGCAAATGGGGGATGCTGAAGGAAGCGCTCGCGATGCGCAGCGCCGCCGGTGACATCCCTGCAGGTCCCGGTCAGGACCTGATTCGCGCGGCAAGGGACCACCTGTCCGGCGATGGAGACTCCGGTCCCAATATCGATGCGACCGACAAAGGCCTCATGATCTCCACCGGCCGCGCCTACGTCCAGGGTGTGCTGCCCGTGCTTCGTGCGCTTCCCGATGATGCTGCCGCGAACGTGCGCACCTGGTTGCTCGGGGTCGCCGAACACGTCGCGGAGGCATCGAAGGACAAGGGCGGCTCGGACAAGGTATCGCCGGCGGAGGCCGCCGCGATCGACGAACTCCGCGCCATCCTCGCCGGGTAGCGACCCGCCGCGTCGACGACGGAAGTCCCACCGTCGCCCGGCTCGCGCCCACGCGCCACGCGACCGACTCGCGCGCGCGATCGAGGGCGCGCGCCTTCGCGTCGCCGTGCCGGATGCACTCGGCGCGATCGTCGCGAAGGCTGCCGCATACGCCGTCGACCAGCGCGACAGAGGCCGACACCTCGATGATCTCGCGGTGTTGCTCGCCGCCGCGGGCGGTCGGCGGGGGCTTGGCTTGGACAGACTCACCCGACGCGACAAGCAGCACCTGCATCCTACATTCGGCCAACTCGCCGACAGCGGCCACCGCGCCTGGATGCTGATGGTTGCCAATGACCGCGCCATCGAGCAACGTGCTGCGGATCTGGTCATTGCGGCCCTCTCCACGACCTCAGCGAAGCGTCCGGGAGCGCCACAGCGCCGCCACGTTTCTGCCAGGAATCGAACACGGCTGACCTGATCCAGGAGTAGGTCGGCAACGTCAGAATCCGCGGAATCGCGCGGCTTCGGTTGAGTCTGATTAGCATCGGCGCGATTTCAAATCCCTCCGTCTCCGCAGAAAAACCCCCGGCAAACCGGGGGTTTTCGCGTTTGGGTCAGAAGAGCATGTTGCCCTTGGGTGGCCTCAAACCTGGGTCAGGGGTCCCCAGCGGTCCCCGCCGATTTTCGCTCCCCCGCACGGGCCAGTCTCTCGGCGGGGTCGCGGCGCTGATGATCCACTTGGGGTAGCGCTTGTGGATCGATCCACCATAGGCTGTGCATCGATCTACAGAATGTAGATCGATGCACAACGGCATGCCAGAGTGAGGTCGAACTGGCGGATCGCTGGCCATGGCACTCCCAACCTCAAGGAAGAGGAGCAAGAACCAAATGAGTCACGACAAGCGAAGCGAACACGCGAGCAATCGCCTTCGAAGAGTGATCGGAGTCGGGATCGGCGCGATTGTGGCAATCGGCGGGATCGTCGCGGTCCCGAGCGCGGCCACTGCGGGCGACTGCTCGGACAAGCCCTGGATGGATACGTCCAAGTCATCCTCTCAACGCGCTGACGCTCTCCTCGACGCAAGTAGCCGATATCAGATGTACCGGTGGTTGAACGTCGCCGCGGTCGAGCGGGCTCAGCAGACTGACTTCGCGGGGGTGATTTATCCAGCACAGTTGGAATGCACTCCGGTGGTGTTCCATACCGATGGTGCCGACGGAGTCCGACGCGAGCCGGGAACGACGGCCTTTCCGGCACCCATTGCGATGGCGGCGACCTTCAACCTCGACCTCGTCTATGACAAGAGTGTCGCGCAGGCGGTCGAGACGTTCGAGACCGGACACAACGTCATTCTGGGTCCGGGGCTCGCCAGTGGCAGGACGCCGCTGTCGGGGAGGAACTCGGAGTACTTCGGCGAGGATTCTCTGCTGTCGGGGCTTCTCGGTGCGGCAACAAGTCGCGGCTTCGAGGAGAACGATGAGAACATCGCCGTCCTCGCGAACGCGAAGCACTACGTGGCCAACGAGCAAGAACTCGACCGGAACACGAGCTCCTCGAACATCGATGAGCGCACTTTCCGCCAGGTCTACGCGCTCCCGTATGAGATCGCGCTCGCCGAGGGCGACCCCGAGAGCGTGATGTGTTCCTACAACCTCGTGAATGGCGTTTATGCGTGCGAGAACGAGGAGATCCTCGATGGCACGCTTCGGGAGTCCATCGGGTGGGACGGCTATGTGATGAGTGATTTCCGGGCTGTCCACTCGACTGGTCCGGCCATTGCGGCCGGTCTGGATCAGGAGTTGAACGATCCGACCTATTTCACGCCAGATCTGATTGACGCCGCGATCGACGCGGGGGAGATCACTCTCGATGATGTCGAGACGGCGGCATTCCGTGTTGTGCGTTCGTACATCGAGGAGGGTCTGTTCGATACTCCGATGCCGACATCACCGAACCCCGACTCCTCCACGGCGGAGCACAAGGCGATCGCTCGCGCGCTTGCGGAGCAGGGAACCGTACTGCTGAAGAACGATGGTCTGCTCCCGCTGTCGGAGGACCAGCCCGGTCAGATCGCCGTCTTCGGCCCGACGGCATCGGCGACCGCGACGAACGGCGTGAGCGCCAACTCGGTATGCAGCATGTTCAACCGGCGCAGCAACACCCTGCTGTGCGAGGATCTCGTGGCCCCCGACAGTGCCATCGCGGCTCGCGGAGGCGAGTACGGTGCGGTTGTCGCTTTCGATGCCGGCGACGACGTCGCGGCTGCCGCCGCGTCTGCTGCCGCCGCCGACGTTGCGATCGTCTTCGGCTACAAGATGATGGGTGAGTTCGTCGACCCCGAGGACCTCAGTCTCGACGGCAACGGTGACGCGCTGATCGCCGCGGTCGCTGCGGCGAATCCGAACACGGTGGTGGTGCTGCAGGCGGGTAGCGCGGTCGAGATGCCGTGGATCGACGAGGTGAGCGCGGTCCTGCATGCGTGGTATCCCGGTGAGCAGATGGGGCCGGCCATCGCGTCTCTGCTGTGGGGCGATGTGAATCCGTCGGGCAAGTTGCCGATGACGTTGCCGGTTTCCGAATCTGACACGCCGACCGGTGGTGTGGATGAGCGCTACCCGGGAATCTTCGCGGATGGCTCGGTCGAGCGCCCCGCTGGCTCGGACGAGATTCGTCAGGTCAACTACACGGAAGGTCTCGAAGTCGGCTACAAGTGGTACGACGCGCAGGACATCGACCCTCTGTTCGAGTTCGGCCACGGACTGTCGTACACCACGTTCGAGTACTCGAAGCTGAAGGTGAAGACCACGACCGATCCCAAGACGGGACAGGTCGAATCGACAGTTTCGTTCTTCGTTCAGAACACCGGTGCGGTGGCCGGATCAGAGGTGCCCCAGGTGTATCTGACCCTGCCGGCCGCAGCGGGGGAGCCGGGCAAGCGCCTGGTGGCGTTCGACCGCATCGCGCTCGACCCGGGCAAGAAGCAGAAGGTCACGGTTGTCATCGACTCGTCGGCGAGCAACCAGCCGTTCGCTATCTGGGACGTCGAGGATGACGAGTGGAGCATTGTGGAAGGCGACTTCACCGTTTCGGTCGGTTCGTCGTCTCGTGACCTGCCGCTCATCGGAACGATCACCGTCGACTAGCCATGTCGCATGCGCGGCGGAGCGGGAAGGCAGTGCCTCTTCCGCTCCGCCGTCGGCTTGTTGCACTCCGTGCTCGTGACTCAGCTTTGTGCGCGGGGCGCCGAGAGCGAGGCTGGTCGTAGAGCGGTCTATCGTGGGTGCCACGCACCACGCGGTGCGGTTCGCGCGGGTGTGGCGCGCGAGCGGGCAATGTTGGGGAAGCGAGGATGCTGATGTCTGATGCGTCGACCGCGCGCGGGCACGCGACGATTCAGGACGTCGCCGACGCTGCGGGAGTGTCTCGCGCGGCCGTCTCGAAGGTGCTCCGCAACGCTTACGGAGTGAGCCCGACCATGCGGCAGCGGGTGAACGCTGCGATCGAGTCTCTTGATTATCGGCCCCGCGTGGCAGCTCGTGCGATGCGAGGAAGCACCTACACGATCGGTATCGAGATCCCTGACTTCGGGAATTCGTTCTTCACGCGCGTCTTGTTCGGCGCCCAGTCTGCGTTGACGGGCACCGGCTACCAGTTGATGATCGCTCCGGCGGATCCCGGCCCGCAGGAAGGTGCTCGCGCCCTGGAGGCTTTGCTGGATCGACAGGTCGATGGTGTCGTTGCCGTGTCTCCGATCGTTGATCAGTCGAGCCTGGAGCGGATAGCCCGTCGCACGCCGGTGGTCATGTTCGGCCGTCACGACGAATCCGACTTCTACGACACCGTGGCGGCAGATGACGAGCGAGGGGCTGGCGAACTCATGCGTCACCTGCTCGAGTTGGGGCACACACGCATCACGCACTTGAGCATCGGTGAGCTGGGTGGATCGGTGGAGCGGCGCACGCCGCACGGCATCCGTCTCGAGATGTATCGCAAGGAGATGGCACGCGCAGGGCTGGTGACCCACGAGCGAGTCGTGCGTGCAGCCGAGGGTGAGGAAGCAGCGTACCTGGCGACGGTGGAAGAACTCGACGGCCGCGAGCGACCGACTGCCATCCTTGCGGGGCACGACGCCCACGCAATCGGCGCACTCCGGGCGATCATGGAACGCGAATCCGATGTCTCGGTTGCCGGCTTCGACGACATTCCCATCGCAAGCCACCCGGGCATCTCGCTGACCACCTCAAGGCAGCCGGGCGAGGAGATGGGCGCGCGGGCGATGGATATGCTCCTGGAGCGGCTGAAGGGCCGTACGGAAGCCGCTCATGAGATTTTCGAGCCAAGCCTTGTCGTCCGTGGCTCAACCAAGCCGCCACCGCCTTGACCGCCGTTTGAGCGCGATCGGTGCGTGCGTCATGCTACCTGCGACGCAGTGGGTCCGGGAGGCTCTGATCGCTCGAGGCTGACGGCCACCACTGCGGGTCCGACGTGGGCTTCACCCGCGATGCAGGCTCGTGTGCCAGAGGGGATGTCGACGGTGACCGCGTGGAGATCAGCGCTGACGGTGATCAGTCCGTGGGGTGTCGGGACGGCGGCTTGAGCCCACTGCAGATCACCGAGATCGGGCGCCACACTGAAACTTGCCCACCCGTCTGAGGTCGGGCGTAGCCCCAAGACGACCTCGGGGAGAGTGCCGGCTGGGCTGGCGCTCCAGGCATGGCAAAGGCTCTTTCCGAAGGGGCGCCCATACATGGACCAGGGGCTGTCCAGGCCGTCGGCGAACTCTTCCCAGAACGTCTGCGCCCCTGCATCGATCATTTCGCCCCACAGGGACCGTAGGCGGACGATGGCGCCGTCGGGATCGCCGCACGCGGCGAGAGCGCGAAGGAGGAACCCGGTCATGAACGGTGTACCCGCTCGGCGGTGACGTCTCAGCTGCCTCGCGGCATCGGCGTGGGCGTGGTGGGGCGTCAACCCCGCGAGCACGCCGAGGAAGTGAGGGTGAGGCGCTTCGCTGACCGGACCGTCGGCATACTCACGCCATGCCGACGCCTTCTCATCCCACCCTGTCTTCTCCAGCGCGGTGGCAACAGTTGTCGCGCGCGCCTTCCATTCGGGTGCGGCGGGGTGGTCGGCGCGCTCGAGCACTCTGGCGCCGCTGCTCAGAGCCCAGTACCAGAGCATCTGAAGGGGGATGTACACGCGTTCGGGCTCGACCTCGACCCCCCAGTCGATGAACACCGCGCCTCGGCCAGCATCCGCGAACCCGTCGTGCTGATCGGCGGGGTGGAACAGTCCCTGCCGGTCGGCGTGGCCGGCGATTGCTGTGAGGAAGCGGTGGATGCTTGCAGCCTCCCGGCGGGCATGGTCGGAGTCGCCGAAGTAGTGGTGGTACAGGTCGGCGTTGATGAGCCACCAGAGTGAGTAATCGGAGATTCCGTTGACGTATCCATGTGTGGGCTGCCCGAGCGCGACGCTGCTGTCTCGGGCGATGGCGCCAGCACCGAATGCGTATGCGTTCGCAAAGGTGGTGATGGCCTGGTCGCCTGCCCACGGCATTCTGTCGCGCTTGATGGCGTCGACCATCAGCTTCTGCATGTTCAGACGCAGGGTGTAGGCGCTCACCGCCCAGATGCGGTTGAGCATGGCATCCGAGCAGGAGAATGCGCCACGCGTGGCGACGGCCGGGGTGCTCGCGTGAACCTCGACGACCGCGTCAGGCGGCGCATCGATGCTCAGGTACTTGAAGCCGAGAGCGTGCTGCGACCACCACTCCCCTTCTCCGACGGGTACGAGTTCGGAGTTCGACTCGACCAGTGTGGGTGGGGCCAGCGCCTCCTCAATGGTCTCTCCGACGCTGAGGGTGGCCGGCGACGCTGACCGGATCACCACCCGACCCAGAACGGGCGCCGTCAGCGCATACACGCCGTCCTTGTGTTCCGCACGGACCACAGTGGAGGGGAGTGGTTCGAGGTGTGGGGCCTCCGTTCCCCCCGGGCGTAGCAGCACTGCCTCCCATTCGCTCTCGTCGTGGCGTCGAGCACGCCAGCTCGCACTGCCGAGTGCGTTGTCGCCGCCCACGATCCGAAACGTGGCGGGGTTTCCGTCGAGGGCCCGTACGTCGATGGTCAGTCGCCCTTGTGCGGGCAGGTCCAGAATGAGCGATGCGTTCGACTCGGAGGCGGTACTCGTCGCACCGTCAACGGAGACTGCGACATTCGCTTCCGCTGCGATCCGAACCTTGCATGCCTCGCCGGGGAGGTCGCAGGCGAACTCAACACGCGAGGCGGGGCGGCCGTAGTTGTCGGCGTAGTGGACGAATTTGTTCGCGGCGAACCCGTCGCGAACAATCTGCCCGAGCACGGCCAGCTCGTAGTCAGAACGCCGGTACACCCAAGCGTCGATTGCGGGACCGGGAGCGGGCAGATCAGGGAGGGGATCGGGGGACTCCAGGCGAGACCTTCTCAGAAGCTCGAGTGCGTGGCTCGACGTGGTCGCCGTCTCCAGCATCGCGTGTCGCGCGTCCGTCGCGTCGCCATCGCGCATGTCTTTACTCCTCGTCGAGTTCCTGGGGCTGTTGCCGATTTGTTACCCACCGTAATGGTAGATCGGTTTACAAAGTTAGTAGATCGGTCTACATTTGTCCATGCGAGCCACTGGCCGCGGAAGTGGCAGGCGACTCGAACACCGCCGGCCGCTTCACACCGAACACCACAGCAACGATCAACAATGAGGTTGCGCTTACATGGAGGTAAGAATGCTCACCACGAAACGGCGCCCGGCCGTCTTCGCCGCCGCTGGCGTTTCCGCGCTCGCTCTCGCCCTCGCCGGATGCTCCGCCGGTGGGGACGAAGGGTCGTCCGACGGCCCTGTCGAACTCACCTTCCTCGTCGACAACGGTGAGCAGACCACCGTGCTCTTCGATGCGATCATCGAAGCCTTCGAAGCGCAGCAGGACGACATCACCGTCGAACTTCAGACCCGCCCGCCGGGAGCTGAGGGGGACAACCTCATCAAGACGAAGCTCGCTACGGGAGAAATGGAGGATGTGTTCTTCTACAACTCCGGTTCGCTCCTGCAGGCCATCAATCCCGATCAGACGCTTGTGGACCTGTCCGATCAGGACTGGGTCGGGTCGCTGGATGAGAACTTCGTCACGACGGTGTCGACCGATTCCGGCTTCTACGGCGCCCCGGGCGGCCAGTCCATGGGCGGCGTCATGCTGTACAACAAGGACATCTATGAGGAACTAGGGCTCGAGATCCCCAGGACCTGGGACGCGTTCATGGCGAACAACCAGGAGATCCTCGACTCGGGGGTTGCCGCGCCCGTCATCCAGACCTTCTCCGACACCTGGTCATCACAGCTGTTTGTCCTCGGAGACTTCTTCAACGTGCAGTCCGTCGACCAGGACTGGGCGGAGCAGTACACCGCGAACGAGGCGAAGTTCGCCGACGAGCCCGCCTTGGCAGGCTTCCAGCACCTCCAGGATGTGTTCGAGGCGGGGTTCCTCAATGTCGACTACGCGTCGGCGACGTACGACGACGGCATCCGGATGATCTCGACGGGTGAGGGTGCGCACTACCCGATGCTCACGTTCGCGGCGACCGCCCTTGCTGCGAACTACCCGGATGCAGCGCAGACAGTCGGAACGTTCCCGATCCCGAGCTCGGTGTCGGATGCCAACGGCCTCACCGTTTGGATGCCCAGCGCCCTCTACATCCCGACGTCGACCGAGGGCGCGAAGCTCGACGCGGCGAAGGAGTTCCTGGCCTACATGACCACTCCGGAGGCGTGCGAGGTGCTGAGTGAGCAGGTCGCGCCGACAGGCCCGTTCGTGGTCGATGGCTGCGAGCTGCCCGCTGATGTGCCGGCCATCGTTTCGGACATGCAGCCCTACTTCGACGCAGGGGACACCGGTCTTGCGCTCGAGTTCCTGTCGCCGATCAAGGGGCCGGCGCTGGAGCAGATCACGGTGGCGGTCGGTTCCGGGATCAGCTCTGCCGAGGTGGGTGCTGCGCAGTATGACGAGGACGTGAAGAAGCAGGCCCAGCAGCTCGGACTCGAGGGCTGGTAACTGGTGATCGGCGGGGCCGGGCCGGCGGATGGCACGTCGGCCCGCCCTGCCACAGCGATCGCGCCAATCAATGGAGATGACATGAGTACCTATACCGAGCGGCTGGTCACCGCAGAATCGCCGAACCGGAAGCGCGACCGTCGCCGGGAGTCAAAGGAGTCGGCGGGAAGCCGACGTCGGAAGCACAGCTCATACCCTGCGTGGTTCTACATGCCGGCCGGCATCTTCTACCTCGTGCTCTTCCTCATTCCTACCGGGGCGTCGTTCTACTTCGCGTTCACCCGATGGACCCTCTTCGACGTGGAGTTCATCGGATTCGACAACTTCATCGCCTTCTTCAATGAGCAGGCGATCTTCGGAAGCTTCATCAACACCCTCATTTACGCGTTCGTGACCTCCGGGTCGAAGGTTGTGCTCGGGTTGCTGTTCGGCGTTCTCCTCACCCAGCAGATCGTCGGACGCGGCTTTCTCCGCAGCGTGATCTTCTTCCCTGTCCTCGTCAGCACCATCGGGGTGGGAGTCACCTTCAAGGCGTTGCTCGATCCGTTCGATGGAATCGTGAATCAGGTTCTCGGCTGGATGGGCGTCGCAGGACCCGGCTGGCTGACCGATCCCAACCTCGCCCTCCTGACCGTCGCCATGGTCGATGTGTGGAAGGGCGTGGGTCTGGCCGTCCTCATCTATATCGCGGGGCTGGTCGCCATACCGCAGGAGTACTACGAGGCGGCACGCGTAGACGGCGCAAACGGCTGGCACACCTTCCGTCACATCACACTCCCGCTGGTCCGCCCTGCGACCGCAACAGTCGTACTGCTTTCGCTGATCGGTGGACTGCGTTCGTTCGACCTCATCTGGGCGATGACTGGTGGCGGTCCCGGGTTCAGCAGCGACGTGATCGCGTCGATGATCTACAAGCAATACCAAGCCGGGTTTTTCGGCCTCTCGACGGCGTCGAACGTCATCCTGTTCATTGTCGTGGCCGCGGTGATCTTCCCGCTCTCGGCTTGGCTCAACCGCGGGGAGAAGGACTCATGAGAAACAACACACTCCGCTGGGGCGGCGGCATCGCCGCCATCATCGTCGCGACTGTCATCTTCCTGGTGCCGTTCGCCTTCATTCTGTTCACCGCTGCGAAGACCCCTCTCGAGGCGTCGCTGCTGCAGTTCAGTTGGCCGACCGAGTGGCAGATCTGGCAGAACATCGTCACGGTGATCGAGACACGCGACTTCCTGCTGGTCCGCGCGTTCTTCAACAGCGTCGTCCTGACAGTCGTGTCGGTCGGTCTCATCACCGTGCTGTCGGCGATGGTCGGATTCGTGTTGCAACGCCGCCGATCGAAGTGGAATCCGGTCATCAACGGTCTCGTGCTCGCGGGCCTGATCATTCCCCCCGCTGTTGTCCCCACGATCTGGGTGCTTCAGGCGCTCGGGCTGTTCAAGACGATGCCAGGGTTGATCTTCATCCATCTCGCGTTCGGTCTGCCATTCGGCATCCTGCTGTTTCGTGCATTCATGAACACCGTGCCGCGTGAGCTCGATGAGGCTGCGATCATCGACGGCGCCAGTCCGCTCCGGCTCTTCTTCTCGGTGATTCTGCCGCTGCTGAGGCCGGTGATGCTCACGATCATCGTTGTGCAGTCGGTTTTCGTCTTCAACGACTTCACATATGCGCTGTACTTCCTCCCAGGGGATGAGAATGCAACGGTCCAGTTGTCGCTGTACAACTTCTCGGCACAGAATCTCAGTCAGTGGAACCTCCTGTTCGCGAACATTCTGCTGATCACGTTGCCGCCACTGGTGATGTACATCTTCTTCAACAGGCAGATCGTTTCCGGCATGACATCCGGCGCGGTGAAGGGGTAGTCGGTCGATGAGACCGCGGACGACGGATTCGGCACAATCCGACACGATCAGCTACGAAGACAAGGTGGCGGTTGCTCTCAACGATCTCCCCGCCATCGGATTGCCGGAGTTGATCTACACCGACGGACCCAACGGGATCCGGGGTGCGATCGGCGCCACGGCGTTCCCGTCGGGGCTCGCCATTGCGGCAGCATTCGATCCGGATCTCGCCGAGCGATTCGGAGAGGCGCTCGGTCGGGAGAGCCTGGCAGCAGGCCGCAACGGAATCCTCGGGCCAGGACTCGATATCGCGCGTGTGCCCTGGGCGGGGCGAATCGCAGAGGCGCTCGGGGAAGATCCCGTGCTCGTGGGTGACATCGGTGCGGCCATCGTCATCGGCATCCAGAGTGTGGGAGTGCTCGCGGTGCCCAAGCATTTCGTCGCGAACAACTTCGAACGCCTGCGCACGGGGCGGGGCAGCCTCGAACGGCGAACCCCGGCCATCGACGTGCGTCTCTCGCCGCGTGCGTTGCGAGAGATCTACGCGGAGCCGTTCCGCCGCGCGCTCCTGCACGGTGGGGCGGGCGCCGTGCTGAGCTCATACAACCGGATCGCGGGCGAGTACGTCTCAGAGAGTGCCGAGGTTCTCTCCATCCTCCGCGACGAGTGGGGCTGGGAGGGGTTCGTCACACCTGACTTCCTGCACGCCGTCCGAGATGACGAACAGGCGCTGCGTGCAGGCCTCGATTTCCCGGCGCTCGGCGGAACGGCGAACCGCACGGAGGAGATGGTTCGACAGGTTCCGGAACGCGAGCTGGATCGCATCGTCGCACACGCCCGGTGGGCGCTGGAGGGAGTCGGCGTTCCGGTCGCGCCTGCGACCACCGAGCCGTTGGATGATGCGGATTCGCAACAGCTCGCCCAGGAGATCCTCGAGCGCGGAACGGTGCTGCTCTCCAACGACGGGATTCTGCCGCTCCATGCGGAACGTATTCGCACCGTCGCTCTGGTGGGGGTGGAGGATGCCGATCACTTGCTCGTAATGGGGGGATCGGCGGCAGTCACGCTGACGCCGTCGCGCATCGAGACTGTGGCGGCTGCGCTCGCACGGTCGTCGGGCCTCGACATCTCGACTGTCGCCGGTACGCTCGGCGACCAGCCTTTCCCCACATGGCAGGTCGATGCACGTGCGGAAGTACGCGACCACGCAGGGGAGACTGTCGTCGGCCTTGATGCGTTCGAGTTGTATGAGACGAGCGAGACGGCTGAGCGGGAGGGAAGCGACTGGTCCGCACGGGTCGAAGCGGTGTACACGCCGACCCAGTCCGGTCCGCATGTGTTCTCGTTAACGTGCACGGGCGAGGCTGAGCTGTCGGTCGAGGGAGTCTCCGTCGTCACGGCGTGGCGCGAGGCTTCACCAATGGTCCAGGGACCGGAGTACCCCGTCCAGGCCGAGGTGCACTTGACGGAAGGAACGCCCGTCGCTGTTTCCGTCGAGTACCAGACCGGTGCGGCGTTCCGCATCCCGGGTGTTGTCGTGCCCGGGTTCAAGGTCGGAGTCCTCGCGCCGAACACGGCGATCACGGATGCAGCGGACGCGGCAGCTCGCGCTGACGTCGCTGTCATCGTGGTCGGACGCGTCAGCGGAGAGGCGATGGATGTGGATTCGCTCGCGCTCCCCGGGGACCAAGAGCGACTGATTCGCTCGGTGGCCGCGGCGAATGCGAACACCATCGTCGTCACGTGCGGTGCGGGGCCGATCACCATGCCGTGGGCCGACGATGTCGCGGCGATCCTCCACGTCTGGAACCCCGGAGAGCGATTCGGCCCAGGCCTCGCTCGGCTTCTGCTTGGGGAGGCTGAACCCGGTGGGCGGCTTCCGCTGACCTTTCCCACGGACGAGGGCCACACACCCGTGAGCACACCCGAGCGTTACCCCGGAATCGACGAGGTCGTCGACTACTCCGAGGACCTGCTCGTGGGCTACCGCTGGTACCACGGTCACGGCATCCGTCCCCTCTTCCCCTTCGGACACGGTCTCGGGTACACCACCCACACCATCACCGCTACGACAGCACATGTGACCGAGTCCGACGTGATCGTAGACGTGCACGTTGCGAACGTGGGAGCCCGAGGCGGGCGCGCGGTTGTGCAGGTCTATGTCACCCGCCCTCATGCAGCGCAGAGCCCGGCGCGCACCCTCATCGGGTTCGCAACACGGCAGGTCGCTGAAGGCGAGACCGAAACTCTGACGATACGGCTCCCTCACCGGGACTTCGCCACGTGGGACCCGGACCTGGGCCAGTACCGCGTGCACGGTGGCTCGTACCGACTCGAAGCCGGACTGTCCGTCACCGACATCCATTCCGAAGCAACCGTCGAGCTCGGCGCTCGCACCTTCGACAGCAACGCAGGAGAAAACACGTGACCGAACACTGGGTCGGCAGGTTCATCGCCCCCGACCACGACTTCGACGGGGCACCGCTCCTGCGCAAACAGGTGCGCCTGGGCGCAACGCACGGCCGCGTCGTGAGCGCCCGCATGCGAGTGTCCGCGCTCGGAGTCATTGAGACGTTCATCAACGGACAGCCGGTGTCGGAGGACGTCCTCACGCCCGGATGGACCAGCTACGAGTGGCGACTCCGCTACGCGGAGTATGACGTGACCGCCCAACTCGCCCAGGCAGAGCAGAGCGACATCGTGCTGGCCGCGGCCCTGGGCAACGGCTGGTACCGCGGGCGACTCGGCTGGGGGACAAGCCGCCCTACGGACCCGAACTCGCCGCACTCATCGACCTGACCATCACATTCGAAGACGGCCACGAACAGCGCATCGGCACCGATCCGACATGGAAGGCAGCCCCCAGCGCGACGACCTTCAACAGCCTGTACGACGGCCAGCACATCGACGCCCGCCGAGAGCCTTCCGGATGGAACAGCGCCGGGTTCGACGACACATCATGGAGCGGCGCACACGTCGTCGACGTCGACTGGCAGAAGCTCGAACCGTACATCGGGCCACCCGTGCGACGCCAAGCCACGCTTGCGCCTGTCAAGGTGTGGACGAGCCCGGCAGGGAAGACCCTCGTCGACTTCGGGCAGAACCTGGTCGGCTGGGTTCGAGTGTCGGTGCGCGGTGAAGCCGGCGACGTCGTCACCATCAGACACGCCGAGGTCCTCGAACATGAGGAGCTCGGGACCCGGCCGCTGCGCACCGCGCAGGCGACGGATGTCTTCACCCTCAGCGGCAGGGACGATACCTTCGAGCCCACCCTCACCTTCCACGGCTTCCGATACGTCGAGATCGACGGCTGGCCCGGCGGCGTCGATGCTGTCAGGGCCGAGAACCTGACGGCTGTCGTCGTTAGCTCGCAGTTGCGCCGCACCGGCACCTTCGAATCGTCCAGCCCACTCCTGAACAGGCTCCACGAGAACGTCGTGTGGGGCATGCTCGGGAACTTCCTCGATGTGCCGACCGACTGCCCGCAACGAGACGAGCGTCTCGGATGGACGGGGGACATCGCCGTGTTCGCGCCCTCGGCCGCATACCTCTTCGATGTCGGACCGTTCCTGCGTGACTGGTTGCGCGACCTCGCGCTCGAGCAGGCGCACCAGGATGGCATCGTCCCGTTCGTCGTCCCGGACATCCTCAAGTACATGGGAATCCCCGAGGCGTTCGCACCACTGGACTCCACAGCGATCTGGAGTGACGCCGCCGCATGGGTTCCCTGGGCGACCTGGCAGGCATACGGTGATCGCGAGGCTCTGGCCGAGGCCTTCCCCGCCATGCTCTCCCACGCACGTCGCGTGCAGACCAAGCTGTCGGAGCGCGGAGTGTGGGAGGGCGGTTTCCAATTCGGCGACTGGCTCGACCCCGACGCACCGCCGGATCGTGCGGACGCCGCCAAGGCCGACCCCGCTGTCGTCGCCACCGCATCCGCGTACCGCACAGCGTGCATCGTGCGTGCCACCGCGGAGATCCTGGGAGACAGCGACGTCGCGCATGAGTTCGCCGACGCCGCATCCGCCATCCGGGATGCCTTCCACCGGGCGTATGTCGCCGACGAGAGAATCCACAGCGACTGCACGACCGTCTACTCGCTCGCCATTGTCTTCGGACTGCTCGACGCCGAGCAGGAGGCGTGGGCAGGCCGCAGACTGGCCGACCTCGTCACCCTGAGCGGGCACCACATTTCCACGGGCTTCGCCGGCACCCCCTACATCATGGACGCCCTCACCTCCACTGGGCACATCGAGACCGCGTATCAGCTGCTCTTCCAGCAGGAGTGCCCATCCTGGCTCTACCCCGTCACAATGGGGGCGACCACGGTGTGGGAGCGATGGGATTCGATGCTCCCCAACGGAACCATCAACCCCGGCGAGATGACGAGCTTCAATCACTATGCCCTCGGGGCCGTCGTCGATTGGATGCATCGCGTCGTCGGCGGGCTCGCGCCCCTCGACCCGGGCTATCGGCGTATCCTCGTCGCACCCCGCCCAGGCCCCGGCCTCGACTGGGCGACCAGCAGCCTCGAGACACCACACGGACGGGCGACAGCGAAGTGGGAGCGACGGGACAACCGGATCGAGCTCACGGTCGAGATCCCGGACGGAACCTCGGCAGAGTTCCGAGGCGTCGATGGCCAGGCCCGCGAACTCGGAGCGGGTCGGCACCGCATCGATATCTGACGTGTTGCCGTGCAACTCGCCTCCGCCGGGCGGTCACCGCCGGGTCCGCCATCGGACTCGCACTTCGCGTCAGAGCCCGGCGGCATCCATTCGCTGGATCAGGGACGGGCGCCGGGCGTTCCTTCGGCGCACCTCGGCGAGGTACTCGTCGGCGATCTCTGGGCGGCCGGCTGCTCGTGCGGCGGCGCGGAGTTTCTTCATCCTGCGTACCGCGCCGGGGTAGGCGCGGGTGTTCGCCTCGATCAGCCGGTCGTCGATGAGCTGCGCCATCACGGGGAGTACGGCCACAGGATCGATCTTGCTGTACCGGTCGACCAGGTCATCCCACTGCTGGGGGTGAATCGACGCGCCGTTCTCGGCCGCGCGGAGTCCTTCTGCCCATGCGCGGGGGATGTCGTGCGCGTCGATCAGGTAGGCGATCAGCTCCCACGGGCGTTCGCGCATCCGATCGATCGCGTGCTCGCGGATCGCTGGCCAGCCTGGTCCTGAAGCGGACTCCCACGCCTGCGCATTGGCCGCGTTGGGCCATCGTTCGAACACCTCGGAGGCTGCGTCCGCGGCATCCGTGCCTGTGTCGATGGCCAGGGCGGCCCAGAGTTCGCCGCACTCCTGCTGTTGGTGCGGGCCGCCGGGGAGGGTCATGCCCTCGTGAGCGATGACGGTCGCGCGGTCAAGCAGTCCGGCCTCACGGAGCGCTTTCGCGGCGGCGGCGTGCGTATGGGCGCGCGGCATGTCTCCGCCGTAAGCGCGGACGATCGCTTCCTCGTCACCACGCAGCACGGCGAGGCGCTGCAGGTTGTAGAGCACGGCATGGCGGGCATGCCACTCGTCGTCGTGCGTGAACTCCGGGTCGGGGCGCCCGTCGAAAGGAGTGGTCAGCACCTGTCGTCGCTTGTCGAGGTGCGCTTCGAACCTCACGATGCCGGCTGGGCCGAGAGCGTCGGCGTAGTCGACGACGTCCACCGAGAAGTACTCGCCGAGTTCGCCGAACTGCTGCTTCTGGATCCACCCGGTCAGTGTGGCCGGCGCTGGCGGGCTCTGAGTGCACAGCTCGGCATGCAGGTTCAGCAGTTCCTGGATGACGAGCTGGATGAGTCCGCCGGAGTCGTCGGCGCGCATGAGGACGCGGAAGGTGCTCGCGATCGCCTTCTGCACAACGGGGATCACGCCCTCGGCGCCGTAGTCGTCGGCCATGTCCGCCAGGAGCGACACCCCTTGTTCGGCTTCGAAGGCGTAGTTCTGCACCGATCGCCAGTCCCACATGTCGCGTCTGGTCGTGCGGAACGAGGCGAGAACGTTCGGGATGTCGCGGGCCAAAGACATCCGTCCAGGATGCCACCGCCCGAGAGCCCCATGGGCGCGTTGCCAGCCACCGGGCCTCCCATCTCGACGTGTCGCCGCATACCGTGGTCCCATGGGAGATATGCGGGCCGGGGTGAAAGGGTTCCTCTCCACGCGCAAGATGTCGACCGCAGTGCGCCCGGCCGTTCAGCAGGTGGGGCACGCGATGACAGAAGCACCGGCGTGGGCGCGCAACGGTCGGCACGACAATTTCGGCACCAGCGCATCACCCCGTCGTGGGCGGTCTCGACCTGAACTTCGAGTCCATAGGGCTGCCGAGCGAACCAGGCCCTCTTCCTCAACGTCTACACCGTTACCGCCGGCACGCCTTCCGCGGACGGCCTGGGGATGCCGGCGTCCTGGGCGGCGACACGCGAGACCGCGCCTGCAGCTGAAGGGGAGAAGAGACCATGAACTGGACCGATGCCGAGCTCAGTGAACTCGACCGCGCCGGCGAGGTGCGAGTTGCGGGGCGCCGCGCCGATGGATCGTCACGGACATTGACGATCGTGTGGCATGTCGTTGTCGATGGAGTGCTGTACCTGCGTTCGGTCAAAGGCGAGTCCGGGGAGTGGTACAAAGGCGTCGCGCGCCACTTCGAGGGATTCCTCCGATGGGGAGCAACCACTCGCGAGGTGAAGTACATTCTCGATCCCCGCCGAGACGACGCCGTGGACGCCGCCTACTTCGCGAAGTACGGCACCGGATCACCCAGCCAGGCCATCACCAGCCCTACGGCGAAGAAGACAACGCTGCGCGTCGAGCCCCGCTGACCCGGGCCTCACCGCTCCTGTGTCCGGGCCTCTCGCTCGGTGTGCCAGGCCCCGACTTCCGTGGCATCGCGCTCGAGGATTTCGACGTCGAGGTCTCTGCTGCGGCGGCGTGATTCGGTCTCAGACGGTATCGCCTCGAACCAACGTGAGGAACGCTGGAGCAGAGGCGGGTTGAGGAGTGCCGGCGCCCAACGCCTGGAGAAGGCTGGCTACGCCGGCGCTCGCGGCGCTCGCGATGTCATATTCGATCGTGGTCAGGCGCGGTACGGCAATTCTCGAAAGGTCGCTGCGGTCCATTCCGATGACGGCGACATCGCGAGGAACATCGAGGCCTCGCACACGTGCCGCGGCCAGCAGAGCCATTGCCACGTCGTCGTTGTAGCAAGCGACCGCGATGCCCGGTGTGGTCAGCGAGTCCAATGCGGCGAGCGCGGAGTCGAGGTCGATCATCACATCGATGACCTCTATCTCCTCCAGCTCGCGCTCATGGGCGACGTCTCGGAGTCCCTCTTCTCGAGCGAAGCCGAACGGGTCCTGGCGTTCATCGCGCAAGTGGGCGAACGCGAGACGTCGGTGCCCTGCGTCCGCGAGCGCGAGTCCCTGCATCCGGCCGATCGCCCGGTTGTAATCCACGGCTGACACGCTGGGTGGGTCGACGGCGAGCACATTTCGACGGTTCAGCACAGCCTTCTCGGTGGCCGTGAACGGCGTGAGTGAGAACACCGCTGCGGGCTTCATGCCGGCGATCATCCTGTCGAGGGTGGATGCCGCCGACCCGGACATCCGCAGCACGAGCGTGTAGCCGTGGTCGGCGAGCGTGACGGTCATCTGCTCGAACAGGTCCTGCAGATTGCCGCCGAAGGTCGTGTGCGGCAGGAGGGCGACGACGAAGTCACTCGATCCACGGCGGAGCGCGCGGCCTGCCGCTGAGGGCTCATAGCCGAGCGCGGTCGCGGAGGCGAACACCTTGGCCGCAGTCTCCGGAGCGAAGCGTTCGGCATAGCCATTGAGGACCTGGCTGACCGTGGCACGGGAGACGCCTGCGTGCTTTGCAACGTCGGAGCTGGTCGCATTCACGAAGAGATCCTCTCCATCGAAGAAATCCTACCTACCCAACCAGGGTTGACACGTGATAACCCTACGTGTTCTACTGACCGTTGTCACGTGATAACGCGATCACGCAACATCCACCCCTCAACGGAGAGTGCACATGTCTGACACCCGAACCGGTACTGCCGGCGCCGCCGAGCCGAGCGAGGTCAACGTCGCCGGCGCTGACCCGCAGACGGCACTGCCGACAAGCAGAAAGCTTCCCCCGTTCTTCTCCCTGCGGTTCTCGACCCGAGGGTTCGCGCTCGCCGTGAACGTGGTCGTGATGCTGCAGCTCACGTTCTACGCGACCGACATCGTCGGACTCGCCCCGGCGCTCGTCGGCGGCCTGTTCCTCGCGGCGAAGATCTTCGACGGGATCACCGATCTCGTCGCGGGCTTCGTCATCGACCGCACCCACACGCGATGGGGCAAGGCTCGCCCGTACGAGCTCTTCCTCATCCCGCTGTGGCTGCTCACGATCGCCATCTTCTCGACGCCCGAGATGAAGACGTTCTGGCAGGCGACCTACCTCTTCGTGCTGTACGCGCTGATCAACTCCGTGTGCGCCACGTTCCTCAACGCGTCCGAGGCGGTCTACCTGAAGCGCTCGATCCGCGGCGACGTGCAGTACGCCAAGGTGCTGTCCCGTCAGGGCGTCTTCATCATCCTCGTCGCCGCGATCGCGAGCATCATGCTGCCGCAGCTCATGGCATCCTGGGGCACCCAGCCCGGCGGGTGGACCCTGATCGCCGCGGTCTACGGCATCCCGCTCATGCTCGTCGGCCTCATCCGGTTCTTCACGATCAAGGAACTCCCGGAGGACGAGACCGACCACGTCACCGAGGAGCGTCTCGGCTTCAAGGGCACGGTGAGGGCGGTGTTCGAGAACAAGTTCGTCTTCATCTTCTCGGCCATCGTGCTGCTCGCGAACATCGTCATCGGAGCGAACGCGATCGTCGGCGCCTACTTCTTCAAGTACATCCTCGGCGACCTGGGGCTGCTGTCTCTGGTGTCGCTCGGCGGCATCATCATCCCGCTGGTCTACCTGATGTTCCCGGTCGCGGTGCGCACGATCGGCGCGATGAACTTCGTTCGCATCGGACTCGGTCTCGCCGCCGTCGGCTACCTCATGGTGCTCGTCGCGCCCACGTCGCTCCCGATGGTCGTCATCGGACAGCTGCTCGGTTCGTTCACTACGGTCGTGACGATGCTCGTCGGGTTCTTCATGATCCAGGCGATGACCTACGGCGAGTGGAAGTCCGGCAGGCGAGTCGATGCGGTCACCAACTCGATCCAGGGCTTCGCCAGCAAGGTGGGCCAGGGGCTCGCCTCGGCGATCGTGGGAATCACCATGGGAGTCGTCGGCTACAACGGTCTGCTCGACGCGCAGTCGACCGAGGCGAGCGGCGCGATCATCAGCCTGTACTCGGTGATGCCGTTGATCGTCACGGTGGCGATGTTCGCCCTCAGCTACCTCTACAAGGTCGAGAAGCACCTGCCGGCCATTCAGGAGGACCTTGCTGCCGGAGTCCACTCGGACACCAGCACGATCAAGATCTGACCGTCTGGGCGGCAGGGATATACACCCCTGCCGCCCATCCCGAATCTCCGCATCTGTGAATGAGAGTGACGCATGACTTCCTTCCCCGACGAGTTCCTGTGGGGCGCCTCGACGGCACCGCACCAGATCGAAGGAAACAACACCACCAGCGACTGGTGGGCCCGCGAAGGCATGATGCCCGGCATGGAGCTCAGCGGTGACGCCGTCGACAGCTACCACCGGTACTCCGAGGACATCGCTCTGCTCGCCGAAGCCGGCCTTGATGCTTACCGATTCGGGATCGAGTGGGCGAGGGTCGAGCCGCGCCAGGGCAGCTTCTCCCGTGCAGAACTCGCGCACTACCGGCGCATGATCGACACCTGCCTCGCGGCCCGGGTCACGCCCGTGGTCACTCTGAACCACTTCAGCATGCCTGCATGGTTCGCGCACGAGGGCGGGTGGGCGTCGCCCCAGGCGACCGAGCGTTTCAGCGCCTACGTCGAGAAGGTCACGGAGATCCTCGACGGCGTTGAATGGGTCGTCACCATCAACGAGCCCAACATGCTCGCCATGATGACCATGGTCATGGAGGCGATGCGATCGGACGCCGCGCCCGACTGGCAGAGCCCGACCGTTGAGGCCGACTCCGACCGCGACCGCATCGCCGCCGCACTGCCCGTGCCGACCATCGGCCACGCCGCACCGCTGATCGCCGCACATCAGGCAGCGCGCGACATCCTCCGTGAGCGTACGTCGGCGAAGGTCGGGTGGTCGATCGCCAACGGCGCGTTCTATGCCGATCCGGAAGACGAGCAGAAGCTGGTCGAAGTGCGCTACGCCTACGAAGACGTCTACCTCGAGGCATCCCGCGGCGACGACTTCGTCGGCGTGCAGTCCTACTCGGCGCAGCGCGTCGACAAGAACGGGCTCGTTCCCCATCCCGGCCATCCCGACAACACGATGGTCGGCACCGCCTACCGCCCCGATTCTCTCGCGACCGCGGTCCGTCACGCCGCCGCAGTCTCGGGCGTGCCCGTCCTGGTGACCGAGAACGGCATCGCCACCCCCGACGACGCGAGACGCATCGCCTACACCGCAGAAGCCCTCACGCACCTCGAAGAGGCCATGCACGACGGGGTGGACGTCCGCGGATACCTGCACTGGTCGCTCCTGGACAACTACGAATGGGGTCACTGGGGGCCGACATTCGGTCTCATCGCTGTCGACCGTGAGACGTTCGTGCGCACACCGAAGACGAGTCTGGCGTGGCTGGGCGCGATCGCGCAGAGCAACGGTGCCGACCTCCCCACTGTCGCTGAAGAACTGCAGGTCTGAACCATGAGCACCACCCGATTCCACGACGGCTGGGCCTTCGCACGCACGCCGGAGGGTGACGCCGTCTCGGTCGCGCTCCCGCACGACGCGATGATCGGAGAGCAGCGAGCGGCGGATGCTGCGACCGAGGGCCATGGGGGCTTCTTCCCCGGCGGCACGTATCGGTACATCAAGACGTGGCGCGTTCCTGCCGATGCCGCGACCACCCGATACTCGCTTCTGTTCGAAGGCGTCCAGGGAGACACCCGGGTCCTGCTCGATGGTCGCGAGGTCGCCGCCAATCGCAACGGCTACCGGGAGTTCACCGCACCGCTGACCGGTGTCCGACCCGGCGCAGAGGCTGTCATCGAGGTGCTTGTCGACATGGTCGCTGTACCGACGGACCGGTGGTACAGCGGTGCCGGAATCTACCGGCCGGTGTGGCTCGAGGCGCAGGGGCCGGTGCGGATCGCCCGCGACGGTCTTCGGTTCGTCACCACCGCTGCTGCCGAGGATGCTGAGGTCGACGTGTTCATCGATGCGGAGGGCATCGGTGAAGGTGGTGCGGTGGCGGTCGTGGAGCTCTCGCTCGACGGTGCGGTCATCCTGCAGGCGGAGGCGCCGATCCCGGCGACCGGACACGGTGAGATTCGGTTCACGGTGCCGGCTGCGCAGCTGTGGTCCGCGGAATCTCCGACGCTGTACGACGTCAAGGTGGCGCTCGTATCCGATGGCGTGACCGGGGATGAGCGATCCCTGCGCCTCGGCCTGCGCACGATCTCCATCGACCCGCAGCATGGCCTGCGCATCAACGGTCACACTGTGCTGTTGCGCGGCGCAGCTGTGCACCACGACAACGGCATCCTCGGCGCCGCCACCTACGCCACCGCTGAGCACCGCCGCGCCCGTGCGCTGAAAGATGCCGGATACAACGCGATCCGCAGCGCCCACAACCCGCTGTCCCGCCACTTCCTCGACGCCTGCGACGAACTCGGCCTCTACGTCATGGATGAACTCACCGACGTGTGGTTCGCCCGCAAGACCGCCGGCGACGGCTCGGCCCGTTTCCGCGACGAGTGGCGAGACGATGTCGACTCGATGATCGCCAAGGACCGCAACCGGCCGTCGGTGATCATGTACTCGATCGGCAACGAGATCGCCGAAGCCGCCACTGCCGAGGGCGCCGCTCTGGCCCGGGACATCCACGCGTACGTTTACGCGAGCGACCCGACTCGACCCACCACGCTCGCTGTCAATCCTCTGCTCGCGATGATGTCGACGAAGGCGGCTGCAGCCAATGCGAAGGCTGCGGCCAAGACCGGAGCAGACGCCGGCGCGGAGAATGCACCGCCTGAGCGTCGAGAGGCGACGAGCACGGCAGCGAACCTGATCACTGCCAAGCTCGGTCGACTGATGGTGGGGGCTTCACTGCTCCCTGCCGCAGACCACGCGACGCGGGATGCCTTCGCCGCGGTCGACGTCGCCGGCTACAACTACGCCTACGCGAGCTACCCCGGCGCCCGCAAGCGCTATCCGAACCGTGTGATCCTCGGCACCGAGTCGATGCCCGGTGACCTCCCCGCGATCTGGAAGCGTGTCACGAAGGTTCCGGGTGTCATCGGCGACTTCAACTGGACCGGGTGGGACTACCTGGGTGAGGTCGGCCTCGGCTACTGGAGTTACGGAAGCGAGGTCGGGGGTATCAGCAAGCCTTTCCCCGGCATCCTCGCGGGAGCCGGCGTGTTCGACATCACCGGCCACCCCGGTGCGCTGCTGTCCCTCGCCCAGGCCGTCTGGCAGACCACAGACACACCCGGCATCGCGGTGCGGCCGCTGGACAAGGCAGGCCAGCGCGCCAACAGGACGCCGTGGCTGTCGACCGACGCGATGCCGAGCTGGTCGTGGGGTGCGCTGCGGGGGACGGCGGATGTCGAGGTCTACTCGCACGGAGATCACGTCGAGCTGCTGCTGAACGGGCGCACGCTGGGGCGCAAGCGGGCAGGCGTGAAGAAATCCTTCGTCGCACGGTTCCGGACCCCCTACGAGCCTGGCGAGTTGACGGCCGTCGCGTACCGCAACGGCGCAGAGATCGGCCGGTCCACCCTGCGCAGCGCTTCCGAGGTGGCCGTTCAGCTGCGGGCCGAGCAGTCGACCGGCGGTGACGAGCTGTCCTTCGTGCAGGTCGGACTCGGCGATACTGACGGCACCATCGACTCGGCGACGACCGACGTGATCACCCTTGCGATCGAGGGTCCGGGAGAGATTGCCGGCTTCGGAACCGCCCGACCCATCACCGAGGAGCGCTTCACGAGCCCGACGCAGACGACGTACCGCGGACGAGCGCTCGCGGCGATCCGCCGCACCGCCGACGTCGGCGACATCGTGGTGACCGCCCGCAGCACACATCACGGCGAAGCGACGGTCGTCCTCTCGCCCGCACTCGCCGCAACCCACTGATCACCCAGGAGATTCTGATCGTGAATACGCTCGAGGAACAGGCAGCGCTCGGCAGCGGAGCGTCCTTCTGGAAGACGAAGGCCGCACCCGGCCTCCCGGCAATCGTGCTCTCCGACGGTCCGCACGGTGTGCGTGCTCAGGACGCCGCCGTCGACCACGTCGGTATCGCGCCCAGCCAGCCCGCCACCTGCTTCCCGCCCGCAGCGGGACTGTCCCAGTCGTGGGATCCCGAACTCGTCGCGCGCGTCGGTCAGGCTCTGGCAGCCGAGGCACGGCACTACGGCGTCGGAGTGCTGCTCGGCCCCGGGATCAACATCAAGCGCGACCCTCGTGCGGGGCGCAACTTCGAGTACTTCTCCGAAGACCCGCATCTGACGGGAACACTCGGCGCGGCGTGGGTGGAAGGCCTGCAGTCGGGCGGTGTCGGTGCGTCCGTGAAGCACTTCGCCGCGAACAACTCCGAGACTGACCGGATGCGGTCCGACTCCGTGGTCGACGAGAGGCCCCTGCGCGAGATCTATCTTCGCGGGTTCGAGAAGGTCGTCCGCGAGGCGAAGCCGTGGACCGTGATGGCGGCGTACAACCGTGTGAACGGCCAGTATGCCTGCGAGAACAACTGGCTGTTGACGGATGTCCTGCGCACCGAGTGGGGTTTCGACGGGGCGGTCCTCAGTGACTGGGGCGCCGTCGACGATCGCGTCTCCTCGGTCGCTGCCGGCATGGATCTCGAAATGCCCGGTGGCCACGCCGTATCCGATAGCGCGGTGGTCGCTGCGGTCGAGGCGGGAGTGTTGAATGCCGAAGACGTGGCGAAGGCTGCTGCGAACGTGACCCGCCTGCTCGAGCGATCTCGGGATGCCTCAGCAGACCGCGCTCCCGTCGTGGAGTTCGACGCTCATCACGCCCTGGCCCGCGAGGCGGCCGCGCGCAGCATGGTGCTGCTCAAGAACGACGGTGATCTTCTGCCCCTCGCACTCGACGGACGCATCGCGGTGATCGGCGAGTTCGCTCGAGCGCCCCGGTTCCAGGGTGGCGGCAGCTCGCACGTCAATGCGATCCGCGTCGACATCCCGCTCGATGAGATCCGGGAGCTCGCACCCGCAGCCGAGCTCACGTTCGCCGCAGGCTTCGGGGCGTCGGGCGACTCCACCGCTCTGCGCGACGAGGCTGTCATCGCTGCAGGAGCGTCGGACACGGCGATCGTGTTCCTCGGTCTGGCGGAGCACGACGAGTCTGAAGGCTTCGACCGCGCCCACATCGACATCCCGGGCGACCAGGTCGAACTCCTCCGAGCTGTCGTGGCTGCCCAGCCTCGTACCGTGGCGGTTCTGAGCCATGGTGGCGTCGTACGTCTGGCGGAGATCGAAAGGTCGGCTCCCGCGATCATCGACGGTGCTCTGGGCGGCCAGGCGTTCGGCGGAGGCGTCGCGGATGTGCTCTTCGGCGTCGTGAATCCGTCGGGCCGTACCAGTGAGACCGTTCCGCAGCGGCTCGAGGACGTCCCCGCATTCCTCTCCTTCCCCGGGACGGGTTCCGAGGTGCGGTATACCGAAGGAGTCTTCGTCGGCTACCGGTGGTACGACGCGCGCGACCTGGACGTCACATTCCCCTTCGGGCACGGCCTGTCGTACACCTCCTTCCGCTACCGTGACATCGCTGTCGACGCTGTCGACGCTGTCGACGGAGGGTTGCGTATCGCGGTGACCGTCGACAACACCGGTGACAGGGACGGACGCGAGGTCGTCCAGGCCTACGTCGGCAAGCGAGGCTCCCGCGTCCCCCGTGCGCCTCGTGAGCTGAAGGCGTTCGCGAATGTCGCGATCGCCGCTGGCTCATCCGAGGCGGTCGTCTTCGACATTCCGCGCGCGGACCTTGCGTACTGGGACGAGAGCGTCTCGGCGTGGGTGGTCGAAGGTGGCGACTACGAGGTGTCGGTCGGGGCATCGAGTCGCGACATCCGTGTCATCGGTGGCGCGCAGATCGTCGGAGATGAGACTCGCCGCCCGCTGAGCGAGCGATCGACGCTCGGGGAGCTGATGCAGCACCCTGTCGCGGGGCCGATGATCGCCTCGATGAGCGCGCGCCAGGCCACACAAGGGGCGAGCAACGACGATGCGATGGGCAGTGACACCGCGATGATGATGGCGCAGATTCCGCTGAATCGCATGGTCGCGTTCAGCGGCGGGCAGATCGGGCCAGAGCAGATCGCCGGCATGCTGGCGATGGCCAACGCCGGAGGGGGCGGAGAGTGACCACCGAACAGGCCCGGCTGACCGGCGACGGCGTGTCGATCGACCGGGCCGCGGTCGTCGGCCGACACAAGGTGATTCTTCACGGCGCCGACCCCGAGAACGTTGTTTCGGTGGGGAACGGTGACTTCGCGTTCAACGCCGACCTGACCGGCATGCAGTCCTTCTCCGCGTTCCACGACCCCGTCGCCGGCCACCGCGAGGGTCGCACCGTCGTCAACACGACGACCATGAGCTCGTGGGGCTGGCATTCGATGCCCAATCCTGAGGGGTACGTTCTGGGCGACGCGATGACGACGTACGAGACGGCTCGCGGCCCCGTCATCTACCCCGACAAGCACGACATGATGGGCGCGATGACGGGAGCGGTGACCGATGAGTTCAAGCCCGGCGCCTGGCTGAACGCGAACCCGCAACGCATCGACCTCGGCCGAATCGGCGTCGAGCTTCGCAGCCACGCGGGGTCGGACTGCGAGACCGACCCGCGCGTGCTGGGCGAGCCGCACCAAGAGCTCGACCTGTGGACCGGCGTGCTCACCAGCGAGTTCACCTACGCCGGCGAGCGGGTTCAGGTCGAGACCGTCAGTGCAGCCGACGGCGCGATCGTCGCGTTCCGTATCGAGACCCGCCTGCTCGTGAGCGGGCGGGCGAGGATCGTGGTCCGGTTCCCGTACGCGAGCGATGGCTTCTTCACGACCGACGACTGGTCGGCCGTTGACGCGCACCGCAGCGATCTGTCTGTCGAACCCGACGGCACCGCTCGCATTCGCAGGACCCTCGACACGACCCAGTACGTCACCGACATCGCCGTGTCTCACGGCTCGGTCGTCCGCGGGGACTCCGCTCACCACTTCGTGATCGAGACGTCGGCAGAGCGTATCGATGTCGTGGTTCGCTTCTCGGACAACGCCGACACTGAGCCGCTGCCGTCGTTCGACGTAGTTCGCGCGTCGTCCGCGGAGTCCTGGGCGGCGTTCTGGCTCAGCGGCGCGGCGATCGATCTGTCAGGCAGCACCGACCCGCGCGCACACGAACTTGAGCGGCGCGTCGTCCTTTCGCAGTACCTCACCCGTGTCCACTCGGCTGGTCACCTGCCCCCGGCGGAGACGGGACTGGTCACCAACTCCTGGCAGGGCAAGTTCCACCTCGAGATGCACCTCTGGCACGGCGCGCACTTCGCGTCGTGGGGGCGCCCCGACCTTCTCGAACGCAGCCTCGCCTGGTATCCCACGATCCTCGACCAGGCACGTGCCACGGCCGCCCGTCAGAACTACCCAGGCGCCCGATGGCCGAAGCAGACGGGACCGGAAGGTGAGGAATCGCCCAGCGACATCGGATCGCTCCTCGCCTGGCAGCAGCCCCACATCCTGCACATGCTCGAATCGGTCTGGAACGCGTCGTCGGACGTCGACAGGCGTCGACTGCTGAACGACTACGCAGAGGTCGTCTTCGAAACTGCTGCCTTCATGGCGGCGTTCACCGAGGAGCGCGCCGGCGTCTTCCATCTCGGCCCGCCCATCATGCCGGCGCAGGAGTTCTACGACCCCCGCGCGACAACAGACCCGACGTTCGAGCTCGCCTACTGGTGGTTCGGGCTGGAGATCGCCCAGCGGTGGCGTGAGCGGGCAGGCCTCGCGAGGAACGACCACTGGGCCCGCGTACAGGACGGGCTCGACGCACCGTACGTCGACGGTGGGCGATATGCCGCCGTCGCGTCGCGGGAGCCGCTGCGTCGCGACGACCACCCCTCTCTGTTGATGGCGTACGGCGTCGTCCCGGCAACGCCGCTGATCGATCCGGAGATCATGCGCGCGACGCTCGCCGATATCTGGGGCTCGTGGGACTGGCCCACCGCATGGGGATGGGATTTCCCGGTGATGGCGATGACCGCTGCACGCTTGGACGAACCGGCGCTCGCGATCGACGCGCTCCTGCGGTCGGAAGACAAGAACCGGTACACAGCAGTGGGCCACAACCCGCAGATGGGGAGCATGCTTCCGCTCTATCTCCCCGGCAACGGCGGACTGCTCCTCGCCGTGGCCTTGCTCGCCGAAGCAGGTTGCTTCGATACCCCAGGCTGGAACGCGACCCTCGAGGGCTTCGCCCCCTCGCACGAAGGCGGCGCATTCGACGCGCGTCGTTTCCGTGTCGAACCGCCGCGAGAACTTGTTGCACCGCAACCGGCGCGCCCTCTTTCGGCGCAGTCGACGATCGGCGAATGGCTCGATCACCCGGTTGGAGGATCGGTCCTCGAAGGCCTGTTGTCCCGAATGGGGGCGACGTCGTCCAGCTTGGCACCGCTGCGCGGAGCTCCCCTCACGCAGCTGGTCGCGATGAGCAACGGAGCGCTTCCCGAGTCCGCGATCGACGGCCTGGTCGCCGCCGCGAACGCAGATGCCGGGGCAGGCGTTGGCCACTGAGGCTGGTCTCCGACAGGGCCGCGCGATCAAGTCCCGCACGGCTGGTCTTCGGGACGATAGGGGTCTGATGGGATCGCGCCGGGTGACCCCCAGGTGACCCCGAGCATGCCGAGGGTCGCGTGCGCTGATGAGAGCCGAGTGCGTCGCGTGTGTCGCGAGCGGCCTGTCGCGGTCGAGAAATCTGGTCAGGCTCTGGAAGCCGCGCGATTCCGCGGCAGAACGGGTCACGTCGGCGAGATCGGCACGAGATCGGGGGGCGTGACGGCAGTCGGGTGCTACCGTGGCCGTGCTAGCGCGTGCAAGCCAGGAGGTCCGATGCCCGCCACCACTGCCAAGCGGGTCACCGCCGCCGATGTGGCGCGATCGCTGGGGCTGTCGCGAGCGACGGTGGGGTTCGTGCTCAATGACACCCCGGGTCAGAAGATCTCGGACGCCACGCGCGAGCGGGTCATCGCTGAGGCCAAGCGCCTGGGCTACCGCGCGAACTCCGCGGCTCGTGCTCTCGCGAGCGGGCACAGCAGGATCGTGCTCCTCGTCATGCCGGACTGGCCGCTGGATCACAACCTCCGCACGAACCTCGACGAGGCATCATTGGCGCTCGACGAGGCCGGCTATTCGCTCGTCACCATGACCACGCACGCGGGTGGCAAGGCGCAGCCCCTCTGGGAGACGCTCAACCCCGACGTTGTGATGGGTCTTACTCCCTTCACGCGCGACCAGATCGCAGGATTCCGTGCGGCCGGCGTCGAACACATCGTGCCCGACGCGGCCCTCGAGGACGGTTCGGTGCTCGACGAACTCAGCGACGGCCCGGTGCTCCAGGTTCGCCACCTCATCGGTCGGGGAAGGGCCAGGCTCGCATATGCCGGCGCGGCCGACCCGCGTCTCATCGACCTCACGGAGCTCCGCCACCACGCCGCGGCCTCGGAGGTCGCGGTCAGCCCTGGAGTCGAGCTGGTGGCTTCCGTGGAGGTCGATGCCGTGAATGCCGCCGAGCGGCTGGGCGAATTGCTCGCGGCCGGCGTCGACGGTGTGATCGCCTACAACGACGATGTGGCGGCCTGGCTCCTCGGTGCCGCGCTCCGCTCCGGCGTCGAGGTGCCGGGGCGGCTTGCGATAGTAGGCCACGACGACACCCCTATTGCGTCGCTCCTGGTTCCGTCGCTGAGCACGGTCCGGGTCGACATCGCGGGTCTCGGGCGCTACTTCGCGCAGATGGCGCTGACTGCCGCGGCCGGCGCGCCCGTTCCCGCCGATCGTCCGCGGGCGAGGGTGGAGCTCATCGCGCGCGAGACAACCTGACGCACGCGTTCGGCAGCTTGTCTCGGCTGGGGGCTACTTGCGCGCGCTAGCTCAATGACATACGTTGGTAGCGCGCGCTAGCGCTGTTCCACGAGACATCGGAGTCCGCCCATGGCCCCCACCGACGAGACCGTTACGGTCGTCGACCCGCACCAGCCCTCCGTCGAGGCGCCGACAAAGGTCAGCGGCCTGTTCCTGACCCTTTTCGGTCTGATGAACTTCGGCCTGTATCTGACGGTCATGATGCCGGCGCTGTTCAGCCTTCCCTACAAGGTGCAGCTGCTGGCCCCCCACGACAAGGCACTCACCCTGGGTCTGGTGGCCACGATCGGCGCCGTGGTGTCGATCATCACCGGCCCTCTCGCGGGCGTGCTCAGCGACCACACCCGGTCGCGGTGGGGACGTCGCCGTCCGTGGCTGCTTGGCGGCATCGTCGTGGTTCTCGCCGGCTCCGTCCTGGTCGCCGTCGCACCGTCCGTGCCGCTGCTGATCGTGGGCTGGGTCGTCGTGTGCATCGGCGGCGCCGGTGCGGGCGCGGCGATCATTCCGGTCGTCGCCGAGCGTGTGCCCGAGGCGCAGCGCGGCACGGTCGGAGCGATCGTGGGCGTCGCCACCCAGCTCGGCGGCGTGATGGGCTACACGATCGGCGGGCTGCTCACCGGCAACCTCGTGCTGCTGTTCGTGCTGCCCGTGATCGTGCTCGCGGTCTTCGCGCTGATCTACACGCTCGTCTACCCCGACTCGACGGCACCCGTCGAACAGTCGACCGTCGGCGAGACGTTCCGGATGCTGGTCTTCAACCCGCGCAAGCACCCCGATTTCTCGCTGGTGTGGCTGGGCAAATTCCTCATGCAGACGGCGCTCGCATTCCTCACCACGTATCAGCTGTACTTCCTCGCCGATCGGCTCGGGTTCACGGCGGAGGAGGCGGGCCAGAAGCTCGCACTCGCGGGCGGCATCGGCATCCTGGTCACGATGAGCTTCGCCGTCGCCTCGGGGATGCTGTCCGACAAGCTCCGTCGACGCAAGGTGTTCATCCTCACCGCCTCCGCGCTCAGCGCGATCGGCCTCACCCTGATGGCCTTCGCTGACGGCTTCGGGCTGTTCTTCGCAGCCGTGATGTTCGTGCTCGGCGCCGCCGGGATGTTCGGCTCCACCGACGTCGCCATGGCGAGCGACCTCATCCCCGAGCGCGACCAGGCCGGACGCTGGATGTCGATCTACAACCTCGGCGCAACCATCCCCGGCGCGATCGCGCCGCTCATCGGCGCGGGCCTGCTGCTGCTGGGCGACCCTGCCGGCGGCAACTACACGGCGCTGTTCCTCGCGGGTGCCGTCATCACGCTCGGTACCGGCGTGGTCACGAGCTTCGTACGCGGGGTCCGCTGATGTCCGCGCCGACGCCCCCCGCATCGGTCGACACGCTCGTCGCGCAGCTCACCCTCGAAGAGAAGGCGCTGCTGCTGGAGGGCGTCGGCGCCTGGAACACCAACGGGGTGCCGAGGCTCGGCATCCGTCAGCTGTTCGTCACCGACGGACCCCACGGCGTGCGCAAGGTGCGCGCGAACGCGGGTGCCTTCGGCCTCGCCGAGGCGGAGCCGTCCACCTCGTTCCCCACATCCACCACCCTCGCCAAGACGTGGGACCCCGAGCTTGCGCGCCAGGTCGGCGCCGCGATCGGGCGTGAGAGTGCGGCCCTGGAGGTCGACGTGCTCCTCGCGCCCGGCGTCAACATCATGCGCAGCCCCCTGTGCGGACGCAACTTCGAGTACTTCTCGGAGGACCCGCTCGTCTCGGGCGTCTTCGGCACCGCGTTCGTCCAGGGCGTGCAGAGCGAGGGCGTCGCGACCTCGGTCAAGCACTTCGCCGCCAACTCCAACGAGGACTTCCGGTTCGTCGGCGACAGTGTCGTCGACGAGCGAGCGCTGCGCGAGATCTATCTGCGCGCGTTCGAGCGGATCGTGAAGGATGCCGCGCCCGCCACGGTGATGTGCGCGTACAACCAGCTGAACGGCACATACTGCTCCGACAATCGCGAGCTGCTGACCGATATCCTCCGCGACGAGTGGGGCTTCGACGGGCTGGTGATGACCGACTGGGGCGCCACCCACGATCGCGTAGCCGGGATCGTCGCCGGCTGCGACCTCGACATGCCGGGCGAGGTCGCCCACAACCGCGCGGAGATCATCGCCGCGACCCGCGACGGGCGACTTCCGGAAGAGCTGCTCGACCAGGCGGTCGCGCGCGTCCTCGCCCTCGTCGACCGCTGCTCGGCCGACCACACCGCCGGAGCGGTCGACGCCGAAGGTCACGCGGCGCTCGCGGAGCGGGTCGCGATCGAGGGTGCGGTGCTGCTCGCGAACGACGGCGCGCTGCCGCTCGACGCGAAGCGCAGCGGGCTGGTCGTGATCGGCGAGCAGTTCGAGCGCATGCGCTACCAGGGCGCAGGGTCGTCGCTCATCTCGCCGCCCGCGACGGTGTCGCCCCGCGACGCGTTCGACCGTCGCGACGTCTCGTACACGTTCGCCCGCGGCTACCGGGCGCTCGACCCCCGCATCGACGAGACGCTGGAGCGTCAAGCCCTGGCCGCGGCATCCGATGCCGACACGGTGCTGTTCTTCGGCGGACTCGGCGATCTCGAAGAGAGCGAGGGCTTCGACCGCACGTCGATGGCGCTGCCCGAGGCGCAGGTGCGCCTGCTGAACGGGCTGGTGGATGCCGGTTCCCGGGTCGTGCTCGTGCTGTCGACCGGGTCGCCGGTCGAGATTCCCCGTCACGACGAGCTCGCCGCGGTGCTGCTGCTGTCGCTGCCCGGCATGAACGGGGGCGAGGCTGCCGCGCAGCTGCTGTTCGGCGAGGCGAACCCCTCGGGCAAGCTCACCGAGAGCTGGACGCGCAGCGCCGCCGACGCGAGCTGCGCCGGGGATTTCAACCGCTCGGGCGTCGCCGCCTACTACGAGTCGATCTACGTCGGCTACCGGTTCCACGACAAGGCCGGCACCGACCTGCGCTACCCGTTCGGTCACGGCCTGTCGTACACGACCTTCGCGTACCGCGACCTCGAGGTCACGGTCGAGGGCGGCCGGGTCACCGCGACCGTCACGGCCGTGAACACCGGCGACCGCGACGGCGCGGAGGCCGTGCAGCTGTACGTGCGGAACAACCGTGGCGAGGTCTTCAAGGCCGACAAGGAGCTGCGCGCATTCGCCAAGGTGCGCGTCGCGGCGGGTGACTCGATGCGGGTCGCGCTGTCGTTCGAGCTCGACGACCTCGCCTACTGGGATGTGGAGGACCACGCCTGGGTGCTCGAGAACGGCTCCTACGAGATCCTGGTCGCGGCCTCGGCATCCGATATCCGGCTGACGGCGCCGCTCGTCGTCGATCAGGGTCGCGTCTCACGGTCGCCCTACTCGGCGGCCGTCGACCACGCGTACGCCACGCCACCCGCCTCCGTGCCCGCCGTCTTCGCCGAACTCCTCGGCCGGCCGGTGCCGGTGCTCGCTCGGTCGCGCCGCCTGGGTCTGGAGCGTCGCCTGGGCGATGCCCGACGCTCGATCCTCGGCGGGATCTTCCTCCGTGCCGTGATCGGCCGAGTGAAGAAGGACTTCGAGGCAGCCCTCGCGCTGCCCGACTCGCTCGAGCGCGACGCCCGGGTGAAGAGCACGCACTTCGTGCTGCGGATGATGCCGTCGATGTCGCTGCGCTCGATGGCGATGTCCTCCGCCGGTGAGCTTCCCTTCCACATCGCCGAGGGCCTCGAACTCCTCGCCGCCGGACACCCGATCCGCGGCATCCGCCGACTCGCCGGCACGCCCGAACCCCAGGAGACCCGATGAACATCACCCGCCTCACCGTCGACGGACTCGAGTCCGGCTGCCTGACCGACGAGCCGCCGGTCTTCGCGTTCAGCCTGGCCTCCGAGGTCGCGGGCGAAGATCTCGCATCGGCCACGGTGCGGGTGGGCGACTGGTCGCTCGAGACCACCGAGCAGGTCGGGATCCGCTACGACGGCCCGCTCGAGCCCTACAGCGTGTACGTCCTCGAGGTGACGGCGACCGGCACGAGCGGCGCGACGGCGACCGCGACCACGTCGTTCCGCACCGGCCGCATGCACACGCCGTGGGTGGCGCGCTGGATCACGGACGCGGCATATGAGACGCCGAAGAAGCTCTCGCCCGTGCCGATGGTGTTCCGCACCCGGTTCGCCCCCGAGAAGCCGGTGCGCCGCGCCTGGATCGAGGCCACGGCGCTCGGCGTGTACGAGCTCGACCTCAACGGCTCGAAGGTGGGGAGCGACTACTTCGCCCCCGGCTTCACCTCGTACGGTCACCAGCTGCAGTACCAGTCGTACGACGTGACCGGGATGCTGGGCGCGAGCAACGAGCTCGTCGCCACGGTCGCCGGCGGCTGGGCGGTGGGCTCGTTCACGTTCGCGCGCAAGAACAAGATCTACGCCGACCGGCAGGCGCTGCTGGCCGAGGTGCACCTCGAATTCGCAGACGGCACCCGCGACGTGATCGCCACCGGGACCGACTGGGAGGTCTCGACCGACGGCCCGGTGCGGATGGCCGAGTGGTACGACGGCGAGACCGTCGATGCACGCGTCACCGCCGCGCAGATGACCTGGAAGCGCGCCGACCTCACGGCGCCGCGCACGCAGCCCACCATCACCGCCCAGTACGGCGCCCCCGTGCGCGTGCAGGACGTGCTCGCACCGGTGTCGCAGACCGTCGCCCCGAGCGGCGAGATCGTCTACGACTTCGGGCAGAACTTCGCCGGCGTGATCCACGCCCGACTGCGCGGCAGCGACGGGCAGACCGTCGTGTTCCGGCACGCGGAGGTGCTCGTCGAGGGAGAGCTGTTCGTGAGATCCCTTCGCACGGCGAAGGCGACGGCGACCTATACGGCCGTCGACGGCGAGCAGACCTACTCGCCGCGCCAGACCTACATGGGCTTCCGCTACGTCGGCGTCACCGGCGTCGATCACGCCGACCTCGAGCTCACCGCCCTCGTGCTGCACAGCGACCTGCGGCGCACCGGCACCTTCACGTCGTCGGATGACCGCCTCAACAGGTTGCAGTCCGCGATCGAGTGGGGCGGCCGGTCGAACTTCGTGGACATCCCCACAGACTGCCCTCAGCGCGACGAGCGCGAGGGCTGGACGGGCGACTACGCGGTGTTCGCGACCACCGCGAGCTACAACTTCGACATGGGCCGCTTCCTCGGAAAATGGATGCGAGACGTCGCCGCCGAGCAGACCAAGGGCGGCGGCATCCCGATGGTCGTCCCGCGATCGGGCAACGGGTTCCCCGTGATGGCGACCTCGTGCTGGGGCGACGTGTGCGTGCTGGGTCCATGGGCCGAGTACCGCGCCCGCGGCGATCTCGGGATGCTGCGCGCCAACTACCCCGTCATGAAGAAGTTCCTGAAGGCCGCGGGCTGGTGGTCGAAGCTGCTGGCGACCGGCGACCGCCGCCTGATCTGGCATTTCCCGTTCCATTTCGGGGACTGGGCCGCACCCGAGGGCGGCGCGAAGGAATGGGTCCAGCGTGGGAAGTGGGTCGGAACGGCCTACTACGCCAACTCGTGCGGCATCGTCGCCGAGATCGCCGATCTCCTCGGCGAGCCGGAGGAGGCGGCGCGCTTGCGCGCACTGCGCGCAGACATCATCCGCGCGTACCGCAATGTCTTCACCGACGGCATGGGCACGCTGAAGGGCAAGGGCGACTTCCAGACCGCGTACGTGCTGCCCCTGCACTTCGGCATGACCGAGGGTGCCGAGACGCGGGCGATGGCCGACAACCTTGTGCGCCTCATCGACGCGAACGACGGGCACCTCAACACCGGCTTCCCGGGCACGCCCTACATCTTGTTCGCCCTGTCCGACCACGGCCGCCTCGAGGAGGCCTACGACCTGCTCCTCCAATCCGGCTCGCCCTCGTGGCTCTACATGGTGGATGCCGGCGGCACCACGATCTGGGAGCGCTGGGACGCGCTGCGCGAAGACGGCACCGTCAACATCGCCGACCTCCAGACCGGCAAGGAAGACGGCTCCGGTGGCATGGTGTCGTTCAACCACTACGCCGCCGGCGCTGTGGGTGATTGGCTCTACACCCGGGTCGCAGGCATCGAACCGCTCACCGGCGGCTACAGGACCTTCCAGGTCGCACCTCTGCCCGGCGGCGGGCTGACGTCGGCCGAGGGTGTGGTCGAGACCCCGTACGGGCGCGCCTCCTCGTCGTGGACCATCGCGGACGGCGAGTTCTCGCTGCGCGTCGAGGTGCCGGTCTCGACACGCTGCACCGTCGTCCTGCCCGACGGCACGCAGCGCGAGGTCGCCAGCGGAGTACACCACTTCGCGTGCGTCATCGACGAGGTCGCATCGGTGCCGACCGCCGCGTGACCACCGAGTGCGTGGTGAGTGGTCCGTGTGACCAGTGGACCACTGCATCCCGTTCACCTCGAGCGCGGCGATGATCTCGGGCGCAAGACCAACGTCAACGACGTCACGATTCTGACCGCTGACCATCACTTCGCGCACATCGATCGCGCCCTCGGCGCAGGGGTGCTGGGGGCAGGAGTTCGTCCCCGGGTGGATTCGGGGTTGCGTCAGGGGTGTCGCGGAGTCGCATGCAGGAAGGGCCTCGGAACGTGGGAAAGGTTTGAGAAACCCGACCGCAAACGAGCGTCACTGAGCACAGCGAGGACAGCAGAGATCCCGCGGAATCTCGCGGGACGTCCGCCGGCGAAATAACGGAAATGACGTGCCGTCAGAGTTCAAATCCCTCCGTCTCCGCCGGAAAACCCAGGTAAACGGGTGTGTTCGAGTTGCTGCTGCCGGCGTTGAGACTCAGCCCGGAGGCGCATTCTCGCGCGAAGTGACCCCCGCCGTTTCGGCGCCAGCGTTTCCCCGCGGGCTCGGGAAGTGGACACGTGCAGCACACGTCTGGTGTCCGCGACAGCCCACAGCTTCGACGCCCAGAAGGTCGTAGCCTCAAGGCGAACCCGACCGAGGGTTGATGTCACGAATCCGCGGCCGCGCGCGATCGGCGCGGAGACCGAGTGATGCCGGTGTCGAGCCGGCTGGTCACGCCCCCGGCGGTGCGGGTGGCTCGCTGAGGGCGACCCGCCTGGCCAGCTTCTCGATGTCGGACGGGCCGGACCCGCAGCATCCGCCGATGTAGGTCGCTCCGGCTGCGATCCAGGCATCGATGAGATCGACGTCGAACGGCTGATCGCGGCTCCAGCACTTGGTGCTCGGGTCCCACTGCCCGCCACGGTTCGGGTAGGCGACGGCCGGCAGGCCGGTCTCCTCGACCGCGATGCGGACCGCGTCGAGCACATCGCCCTCGGCCGAGCAGTTCACGCCGGCGGCGACCAGCACGGAGCAGTCCGCGAGCGCCGCGTACGCTTCACGCAAAGGCTGACCGGCGCACGTCTCGGGTCCGCGGATCGAGTAGCTCACCCACGCTGGCAGCCCGATCTCGTCGAGAAGATCCGCGATGACGACAGCCTCGTCGACATCCGGGATGGTCTCGACGGCGAGCAGGTCGGGGCCTGCGGCAGCGAGGAGCTCGAGGCGGGGGGCGTGGAAGTCCCGCAGCCGCTCCGCCGAGACGCCATATCTGCCGCGGTACTCCGAGCCGTCGGCGAGCACCGCGCCGTACGGGCCGACCGACGCCGCGACGAGCCGGCCAGCCGGTGCGTCGCACTGATCGCGGGCCTCGATGGCCAGCGCGACACCGCGGGCGATGAGGCGCCGCGCCTCGTCCTCATCGAAGCCGGCCTCCCGGAAGCCCTCCTCGCTGGCCTGGTAGGTCGCCGCGGTGGCGACGTCGGCACCTGCATCGAAGTACGAGCGGTGTGCGCGACGGATGCGCTCGGGCGCCTCGGCGAGGAGGCTCGCCGTCCAGAGCGCTCCGCCCACCTCGACGCCCTGCTGCTCGAGCGCCGTGGACAGTCCACCGTCGAGCACCGTGACCGTGGATGAAGGGACCATGGAACCATCGTGGCATCGCCGCGACGCGACGGAAGTTGACAAGCGTTCCTAACGCGGGTTAGATGATAACCATCGCGGTTCTAACGCGAGTTAGTTTGCTCAAGGGAGCGCAAGGAACTAGGCCATGGTCAGTCGAGCCGTCACAATGAAGGACGTCGCCGAGAAGGCGGGAGTGTCGCGATCCGCGGTGTCGTTCGTGCTGAACGACCGGACGTCGATGGGGCTCTCCGATGAGACCCGGGATCGCGTGCTCGCTGCAGCGGCAGAACTGGGGTACCGGCCGAATGCCGGAGCCCGCGCGCTCGCGAAGAAGCAGAGCGACTGGTACGGGCTGGTCACCGAGATCGTGACCGCGCCGTTCGCCGTCGACATCATCAAGGGTGCGCAGGACCGAGCCCGCGAGAGCGACAAGTACCTGCTGATCGCGTCGACCGAGTCCGACCCGGCTGCGGAGACGGCAGCGATCGAGCGACTGCTGGAACAGCGGGTCGAAGGCCTCATCTATGCGGCGACGTGGCATCGCGCGGTGGTGCTGCCGGAGATCGCGCGAGAAGTCCCGACGGTTCTTGTCAACTGCTTCGATGCAGAAGGCCGTTACCCGGCGATCGTCCCGGATGAGCGAATGGGGGGACGCCGGGCGACGGAGCGGCTCCTGGCGGCCGGTCACCGCAGGATCGGCCTGATCAATCTGGATCCGGACATTCCTGCCGCCGTCCTGCGGCTCAGCGGCTACCACGAGGTGCTCGCCGAAGCGGGGATCCCGTTCGACGACGAGCTCGAGGTGTCGGGTCACGCGACCGCAGACGGCGGGTACGCCGCGGCATCCACCCTGCTCGATCTCACCGAGCCTCCGACCGCGATCTTCTGCGCGAACGACCGCATGGCGATGGGGGCGTATGACGCGATCAAGGAGCGCGGACTGCGCATCCCTCACGACGTTGCCGTTGTCGGCTTCGACAACCAGGAGCTCATTGCGCGCTACCTGAGGCCGGGCCTGACGACGGTCGCACTGCCCTTCGAACAGATGGGCACTCGCGGCGTGGAACTCCTCGCCGCCATCATCGCGGGCCAGTCGACCGCCACGGGAACCGTGACGATCGACTGCCCGCTCCTCGAACGCGCGTCGGTGTGACTGGACATCTCGTCCGACGCGCAGCCCCTTCGGCTTCAACGAAGAAGAAAGGAACATCCTCATCATGACATTTCCCAGCAAAGCGGTGTTCGCTGCGGTCGCGCTCGCGGCTTCGGCGGCCCTCGCGCTGACGGGCTGCAGCGCCGGTGGAAGCACCAGCACCACCACGGGGTCGCTCGATGGCAGTCAGCTGCTGACGATCCCGCGTGAAGACATGGGGACGTTCGATCGGAACTTCAACCCGTTCGCGAACCCCGACTTCCCGATGACCCACCAGGCCATCTACGAGTCGATGCTCGTCTACAACCCCGCCGACGGCTCCACGACCCCGTGGCTCGCGACCGACTGGGAGGTGGCCCCCGACAGCACGGCCATCACCTATCACCTGCGCGAGGGCGTCACCTGGTCCGACGGCGAGCCGTTCGTCGCCGACGACGTCGTCGTGTCGTTCGACCTGCAGCGCGAGGTTCGCGGTGGGTTCGACTACATCGAGTCCGTGACCGCCGTCGACCCGCTCACGGTGCAGTTCGACTTCAGCGAGCCGTTCTCGCCGGCACTGCTCGACATCGGCCAGCAGGTGATCGCCCCCGCCCACATCTGGAACGACGTCGACGACCCGACCACGTTCGCCAACGAGGACCCGGTGGGGACCGGGCCGTACACCGAGATCACCAGCTTCCAGACGCAGTCCTTCGATCTGGGCAAGAACCCCGAGTACTGGCAGCCCGAGAAGCAGAGCATCGAGGGCATCCGGGTGCTCGCGTTCTCGGGCAACGACGGTGCCAACCTCGCCGCGGCCAACGGCGACGTCGACTGGGCGCCGCAGTTCATCCCGAACATCGACAAGGCCTACGTCGAGAAGGATCCCGAGCACCGGTTCTACTGGTTCCCCCCGACGGGGTCGATGATCAACTGGCAGTTCAACACCACCAAGGCGCCGTTCGACGACCCCGACGTGCGCAAGGCGCTGTCGATGGCCGTCGACCGCGAGCAGGTCACCCAGATCGGCATGCAGGGGTACACGACGCCTGGCGACTGCACCGGACTGAGCGGCGGGTACGACACGTGGCGCGACGACTCCGTCGCCGAGTCGTGCACGTGGACCGAGCGCGATCTCGAAGGCGCGGGGGAGCTGCTGGATGCCGCGGGCATCACTCTCGGAGTCGACGGCGAACGGGTGCTGCCCGACGGCACGCCGTTCGCCTTCGACTTCTCGGTCGGCTCGACCTCGAGCGACTGGGTGTCGGTCGGGAACGTCATCGCGCAGAATCTCGCCGAGCTCGGCGTGACCGTGACCGTCGCGGCGAAGGACTGGGGCGACGTCGTCGCCGGGTACGAGAACGGCACCTTCGACTCCGGCATCGTGTGGAGCGCCAACGCACCCACGCCGTACCAGTTCTACCGCGGCGTGATGTCGGCTGAGACGGTCAAGCCGGTGGGAGAGCAGACGTTCGACAACTACCACCGATTCGGCAGCCCGGAGGCGGACGCACTGCTCGCGGAATTCGCGGCGGCATCCGACGAGCAGAGCCAGCACGACGTCATGGACGAGCTGCAGGCGCTCTTCGCCGAGGCCGCGCCGGTGGCGCCCCTGTTCCCCGGTCCGGAGTGGGGTGCGGCCAGCACCGCGCGGTTCACCGGGTGGCCTGCCGAAGACAACCCCTACGCGACGCTCTCGACGCGCTCGCGGACGACGGTGCTCGTGCTCACCACGCTCGAGCCGGTCGTAAACGACTGACCGATCGCGTCGTCCTGCTGCGCCGCCCGCGTGGCGCAGCAGGACGACCGAGGAGACGCATCATGGGCTACATACTGCGACGGCTCGGGTTCTATCTCGTCGCGTTCTGGGTGTCGATCACCCTCAACTTCTTCCTTCCGCGCTTCATGCCCGGCGACCCCGTGTCGCGCATGGTCGCTCGACTGCAGGGACAGATCCGCCCCGACCAGATCGAGGCGTTGAAGGAGACCTTCGGGCTCAGCGACGCCCCGCTGTGGGAGCAGTACCTGCGCTACCTGGGTGGGATCTTCAGCGGCGATCTGGGGTTCTCGGTCTCGCGGTTCCCGGCCCCGGTGCTCGACGTGATCTCGGGTGTGCTCGGCTGGACACTGCTGCTCGGCTTCGTGTCCCTGATCATCGCGGTCGTGATCGGCAACGTGCTCGGCATCCTGGCAGCCTGGCGGCGCGGCGGGATTCTCGATTCCGTTGTCCCGCCCGTGCTGATCTTCATCGGGTCGTTCCCGTACTTCTGGCTCGCGATGGGGCTGCTCTATCTCTTCGGCGTGACGCTGGGGTGGGCGCCGTTGCGTCATGCGTACGCGGTGGGCACGATGCCGGAGTTCTCGTTCGCCTTCATCGGCGACGTCGCGTACCACCTGATCCTGCCGGCCACCTCGATCGTTCTCGTCTCGATCGGCGGCTGGATGCTGGGAATGCGCAACACGATGATCGCGACCAACGCCGAGGACTACATCGTCATGGCCGAGGCGAAAGGTCTCCGCCCCAACCGCGTGATGATGCAGTACGCGGCGCGCAACGCGCTGCTGCCCTCCGTGACCGCATTCGGCATGTCGCTCGGCTTCGTCGTCGGCGGTGCCCTGCTCACCGAGGTCGTCTTCGCCTACCCGGGGGTCGGCTACACGCTGCTCGCCGCAGTGCAGAACCTCGACTATCCCCTCATGCAGGGGCTGTTCCTCACGATCACCACCGCCGTGCTGATCGCGAACTTCCTCGTCGACATCGTGTACGTGCGGCTCGATCCGCGCGTGCGCGTGAGCTGAACGGAGGGTGTGAGATGTCACTCGCACAAGATCCCCGGACCATGGCCGAGATCGGCCTCGGCTCGCCCCCGGACCCCGACGGGCACGTTGTCGCCGTGCCGCCACCGCGCCGACGTCGCGGCGGCGGAGGACTCGTACGCGGACTTCTGGGCAATGCCAAGGCCGTGTCCGGCATGGTCATCCTCACCGTGTTCATCCTGGTGGCACTCCTCGCTCCGGTCATCGCACCCGGCGACCCCACCCTCATCCAGGGCATCGGATCGCAGCCGCCGTCGTCCGAGCACTGGCTGGGCACGACCGCAAAGGGCCAGGACGTCTTGGCCCTCAACGTGTGGGGTGCGCGCTCGTCGCTGTTCGTCGGCTTCACGGTCGGCATCCTCTCGACGTTCGTGGGCCTGCTCGTCGGGCTCGGCTCGGCGTATCTCGGCCGCACCGTCGACAACCTGCTGTCGCTCGTGACCAACGTGTTCCTGCTCCTTCCCGGGCTCCCGCTGCTGGTGATCCTCGCCGCATTCCTGCCGCAGGGCCTCGGCACCGTCATCCTGGTGCTGGTCATCACCGGCTGGGCGGGATCGGCCCGAGTGCTGCGATCGCAGGCGATGTCGATCCGCGGTAAGGACTTCGTCGCAGCATCCCAGGTGACCGGTGAGAGCGGCCTGCGCATCATGTTCCGCGAGATGCTGCCGAATATGGCGTCGATCGTCATGAGCACGTTCCTCGCGTGTGTGATCTTCGGCATCGGCGCGCAGGCCGGCCTCGAGTTCCTGGGTCTCGGCGACATCAGCACCGTCAGCTGGGGCACGAACCTCTATTGGGCCAGCAACGACGGCGCCCTGCTCACCGGAGCGTGGTGGGCGTTCGTCCCTCCCGGCGTCTGCATCGCGCTGGTCGCCTTCGCTCTCGCACTCGTCAATTACGGGGTCGACGAGACCACCAACCCACGCCTGCGCCGGCCGCGCCGTCGCACCACGCCTGACGCGCCCACGCGCGTCGCCGACCGCACCCGCGAGGAGGCATCGCGATGAGCGCTCCACTGCTCGAGGTCGAAGACCTCACCGTCGAGTACGTGACGGAGGCGCGCACCGTGCGCGCCGTCGACCGCGTCTCGTTCTCCATCGCCGAGCGCGAAGTATTCGGACTCGCCGGTGAATCGGGATGCGGCAAGTCGACCATTGCGAACGCGATCCTGCGGCTGCTGCGCGACCCCGCCCTCATCGCGGGAGGCTCGATCCGCTTCGCCGGCACCGACGTTCTCGGGCTGAGCGCCGAGGAGCTCCGCGCATTCCGGTGGCGTCAGGTCGCGATGGTGTTCCAGAGCGCCATGAACTCGCTCAACCCGGTCATGACGATCGGCGATCAGATCGGCGACATCTTCACCACCCACGAGGGCCTGTCGAAGAAAGCCGCGCTCGGCCGCGCCGGGGAGCTGCTCGACCTCGTGGGCATTCCCCGCGACCGACTGCGCTCCTACCCGCATCAGCTGTCGGGCGGGATGCGCCAGCGCGTCGTGATCGCGATGGCCACGGCCCTGCGGCCGCCGCTGCTCATCATGGACGAGCCCACGACCGCGCTGGACGTGGTCGTGCAGCAGGAGATCATGGCGCAAATCAAGGAACTCCAGCAGGAGCTCGGCTTCGCGATCCTCTTCATCACGCACGACATGTCGCTCATGGTCGAACTGTCGGACCGCATGGCGGTGATGTATGCGGGGCGTTTCGTCGAGACCGCTCCGGCGCACGGGATCTTCGACGCGCCGAGACACCCGTACACGCGCGCCCTGATGAACGCCTTCCCACCCATGTCGGGTCCGCGCACGCGGCTGAGAGGTCTCGGCGAGGGCGTGCGGTTCCGCGACATCCCCGACCTCGTGGAGGTCGCACCGACGCACTGGGTCGCCCCGAGTGGCGACGGCTCTCTGATCACGGAGGCGATCTCATGAGCGAGCACACCACCCCCGCGACCCCGGTGCTCTCGACCCGGGGTCTGGAGAAGACGTTCATGATCGGCGGCGCGCTGTCACGCTCACGCGTGCGAGCGCTCGGCGGAGTCGACCTCGACATCGCCCACGGCGAGATCGTGGCGCTCGTGGGCGAGTCGGGCAGCGGAAAGTCGACGCTCGCGCGCTGCATCGCGCGACTCGAACAGCCCTCGGGCGGCACGTTCCACTTCGAGGGGCAAGACATCATGGCGACCTCGAAGCGGCGCGCGACGCGAGAATACCGCTCGGCGGTGCAGATGATCTTCCAAGACCCGTTCGGGTCGCTGAACCCCGTGCACCGCATCGGCCACTTCCTCGAGCGTCCGCTGCGCATCCACGGCGCTGCCGCCGGACGCGCCGAGCTCGAGCGCGCCAAGCTCCGCCTCCTGGAGAAGGTGGGCCTCCCGGCCGAGATGCTCGAACGCTACCCGCACGAGCTGTCCGGCGGCCAGCGCCAGCGCATCGCGATCGCCCGCGCGCTCGCCGTGAACCCGCGACTCATCCTCGCCGACGAGCCCACGTCGATGCTCGACGTCTCGGTGCGCATCGGCGTGCTCAATCTGATGCGGTCGCTCTGCGAGGAGCAGGGCATCTCGATGCTCTACATCACGCACGACCTGGCATCCGCGCGCTACATCGCCGACCGCATCGTCGTGATGTTCGCAGGCGAGTTCGTCGAGGGCGGCGACGCGATGGAGCTGCTCGCGAACCCTGCGCATCCCTACACGCGCCTGCTGATCTCGGCGGTTCCCGACCCGAAGCGCACGGCGCCGTTCGACCCGGTCGAGCGTGCCCAGCTGCGCCGTGAGGTGCTGAACCCGACCACGTGCGCGTGGGCTGAGACGGGGGACGTGCCCTGCTCTGCGGAGAAGGCCGTCTTCCACCACGTGAGCGACCAACCCGAGCACTGGGTGCGATGCGGGAGGTACGCTCCGCCGGCCGACGCGCCGGGCACCGCGCTGGAGCTTCCCGACCACGAGAAAGGCGCCGCATGACCGCGCACCCGCTGACCACTGTGACGATCCCTTCCGCGCTCCTCGACCGAGTGGAGCAGGATCGGCATCGTCCTGCATTCCACTTCGTCGCGCCGGCGGGGTGGCTCAACGATCCGAACGGCCTCACGCAGCACGGCGGCTGGTACCACCTCTTCTACCAGCACAACCCGCACGCGCCGGTGCACCACGCAATCCACTGGGGGCACGCGCGCAGCACCGACCTCGTGCACTGGGAGCACCTGCCCATCGCGCTCGCGCCGAGTCCCGGACCCGACGGCGAGGGCTGCTGGTCGGGCGTCCTCGTCGACGACGACGGGACGCCGACCCTGGTGTACTCGGGGCGTCACGACGGCATCGAGCTGCCGTGCGTCGCCACCGGTGACAGCGAACTCGTGGAGTGGAGGAAGGATGCCGCGAACCCCGTGCTCGTCGCACCCCCCGCCGATCTCGATGTCGTCGCCTTCCGAGACCACTGCGTGTGGCGCGAAGACGGCCGCTGGCGTCAGATCATCGGCTCCGGGATCCGCGACGTCGGCGGCGCCGCCCTTCTGTACGACTCCGACGACCTGCGCTCATGGCGGTACGTCGGTCCCCTCCTCGTCGGCGATCACACGCGACAGGACCGGACCGCGGCTGACTGGGAGGGCACGATGTGGGAGTGCGTCGACCTGTTCCCTGTCGGCGACAACCACGCGCTCGTCTTCTCGTCGTGGGACGACGGCGTCACGAACCACCCGCTGTACTGGGTGGGCGACTACCGCGGCGACAGGTTCGAGCCGCGCTCACTCCACCGCCTCGACCTCGGCGGGCGCTTCTTCTACGCACCGCAGTCGTTCCGCGACGAGGCGGGTCGGCGCATCATGTTCGGCTGGATGCAGGAGGGGCGAACGGATGCCGCGACCCTCGACGCGGGGTGGTCGGGAGCCATGTCGCTCCCTCGCGTCGTGACGGCGCGTGCCGACGGCACGCTGCACCAGGCGCCGGTGCCCGAGCTCGATGTGCTCCGGGGAGCCGCACTGTTCGACGGCGACGCGGCGCTCGTCGGCGACCGGGTCGATGGCGATCAGCTCGACCTCGACCTGGAGGTGCGGCTCGAAGACGGCGGGTCCGTCGAAGTCACGGTGCTCGCCACCCCCGACCGGGAAGAGCGCACAGTGTACCGGCTCAGCCGCGACGGCGACGCCGCGCACCTCACGCTCGACCGAGTGGCGTCGAGCCTCGACGAGACGACCGACGCCCAGCCGCTCGGGGGCGCGATCCCGCTCGAGGGCGGCGGCGCGGTGCGGCTGCGCATCATCGTCGATCACTCGGCAGTCGAAGCGTTCGCGAACGGCGTGCCGCTTGCTGCCCGGGTCTACCCGACGCGGGTCGATGCAACCGGCGTCTCCGTCGCACTCGACCGCGGGCGCGCCGCGCTGCGCGCGTGGCCCATGGCGACCGCGAGGTGATCGAGGCCGCTCCCTCCCAGGCGGGGAGGGAGCGGCATCCGTCCCGTGACCGGGGTCAGCCTCGGTGACTGAACGGGCCGCCGTATCTCCTGTGGAGAAGCGACCCGACGGATTCAGGCGGCGGCCGCCCCGGTCATGATCGCCACGCATCGGTCATGCATGGGTCAGGCTCCGGCGACGCCGACGGAGCCCGGCGACCTGCCCCACGCGCGCGAAGATCCCCGCGCCGATCATCACCCGCTGCCCAGAGCGACCGATCCGACGAGGCTGATCCTTCCCGGGTGCGGGTGGCCTCCGTCGCTGGGGGACGGGAGTCACCTGGGGGCGGGGCTCACCCGCGAGACGTGGTGCCGGAGTCGGGCTCGACATCGCCGGGCTTCCACGTCCCGTCGAACCAGCTCTCGAGGGGCCCGTACAAGCGGAGCAGCACGAACCATCCTTTCTCGGGAATCGTCTGCACCCAGTTCGACGCCAGCCGCTGCGGCCGGTCGGGTCCGAAGATCACATCGACCGACCCGTCTGCGTTCTGCTCGAGCGGGTCGCGCTTGCTGTTGACGCTCGGGAACGGCTGGCCGGTCTGAAGCTCGGATCGTGTCTGCGGATCGTAGACCACGACCGACCAGAAGTCAGCCGCGGGCACGTCAGCCGGGATGCGGAGCCGGTAGGCCGTGCCGCCATCGAGGGGCTCGCCGTCGACGTCCGTGGTCGCGAGCGCGTACTGCGAACCCTTCCCGACCATCTTGAACGCCATCGCCGGAGTGTTCACCGTCGCGAGGTAGAAGAACGTGGTGCGGGCATCCAGGAAACGGCCGGCGCTGCCGCCGACATGGAGGAACCGGTAGTCGCCACCGGGAAACGGATTGACCCAGCGGCGGTCGGGATACAGGAAGAACTCCGGATGCCGCGGGCGGAAGGACATCGCACGGGCCGTGCCGTTTCCGACAGCGGCCGCATCGGCGAGAATCCGTCGCATGCGCTCGTCGGGCGCGAACGGTGCGTCCTTGCGGATGCCGATCGAGGCGAGCAGACCACGGGTCTCCGGGTCGATGAGCTCGACCGGCTCCTTGGCGATGACCTGGGCGACCTCCTCGTAGAACGTCGAGTCGCTCGCGTGCACGGTGTTGACCACGGCCCCCGACAGAGACGTCCACTCCATGGTGGGAGGGGCCGAACGGGCGGAGAGGGGATAGACCCGCACTCCCTCCTGGAACATCCGGACCGCGTGGTCGGGCTTCGAATCGACGAGGAATCCGCGGAGCACGACGAGGTTCACGGCGCTCGGGGATTCCGCGATGAACCAGCCCTCCGGCCGCTCGCCCGCGTAGCCGGGCGGGACGATGAGGTAGGTGCCGCCGGCGCCGCGGTCGGGGCCGGGCGCTCCGAGGTCCACGACGAAGCGGAACCATGCGTCGTCGACCGTGCCGGGGCCGGAGCCCGGCGGCACCTCGATGACGGTGGGGCCGTCGCGGTCGATGTCGAGCATCGCGAGCGCGTAGACGGTGTCGGTGTTGCCGGTGAGGAACAGCGGATTCGAGTCGAGCAGCTCGTCGGCGATGACCGCCTGATGACAGTCCGCACAGCCCAGATCGAGCATGCCGCGCCGGATTCCCTCCAGCGACGCCGCCGGAATGCAGTTCAGGAACACCTCGACGCCGCGCAGGAAATCGAGATGATCGAACAGCTTCTCGGTCGTCTCCGGGGTGGGGACCCCGTCTGCGAAGGAGAGTTCGCCGATCGGAGAAGGCACCTGATCCGGGGTGGTGATCGACTCCGGGATCGGCGTTTTGTAGCCGGTAGTGCCGTTCGCGTCCATGGCCGCCTCAGCGATCTGTCGCGGCCGCGAGATGGTCGGAGCCGCTCGATGGTCCCGTTCGCTGCGGCGAGCGGGCGTCTGGTCTGAATCGTAGTGACGCTGTCCCGCTGTCGCGAGAGGGGTCAGCGCCCGGCTCCGGTGGGCGTGACGCGACCCGCGATGAATGCCGAGCACTCATCGCGGGTCGACAGGCGACTTCTCGTCAGGCGAGCCGACGCGTCACTTGAAGGCATCCTTCACGTTCTCGCCGGCCTGCTTCAGGTTCGCCTTGGCCTGATCCGCCTTGCCCTCGGCTTCGAGGCGCTCGTCGTCGGTGACCTTTCCGGTGGTCTCCTTCACCTTGCCGCCCATCTCCTCGGCGGCGTTCTTGACCTTGTCGTCCATGCCCATCGCGGTACTCCTCACACTGTTGACGTCCCTTGACGTCGCGGCGATGAATCGCCGGTGTATCGACGGTAGGTCGGTGCGGCGTGTGGGGCGATGGGGTTGACTACAAGGGGACTCGGGGCTACTCGGTCACCGCCGCGCCGCGCTCCCGCGCGGCGTCGACGAGCGCGGTCTGGTCGCGGATCGCACTCGCCTGCGGATAGCTGGTCGTGATGAAGTGCTGCGCATACGGGAAGCACGCGGCCTCGAAGGGGCGATCGCTCAGGAAGCCGGCGCCGAAGGTGTTCGTGCGCACCTCGACGCTCTCGAGCGGGAGGTCGAGAGCGCGGGTCATCTCGCCCGGGTCGAAGATGAGCCCGAACGGGTCGGAGCCGTCGTGGGCGAGCCGGCCGCCGTAATCGACGCTGAGGTTGCCGTCGATCCACAGCCGCTGGTCGAGCGGCCGGAAAACGCCCTCGCCGACCGCCGCGGTGAACGTCACCTCGTTGGGGCGATGCGTGCTGCGCACATCGACCAGCACCTCGCCGGCGTGCGACGTCGTCACCATCGCACGGCTCGTGGTCGCGGCGGAGAACCCCTGGCCCGGGTCGAAATTGATGGTGTTGGACTCGTAGTCGCAGATCACCCAGGTGAGCATGCCGGTGCGGATGTTCTCCGCGATGAGGTACAGCTCGACCCGCACCCCGCTCATGAACGAGGCGCGCACCGCGAAGGCGCCGAGGATCGCACACAGCCGCGGCTCTCCGTCGCCGAACATCGACGTCGGCACCAGACGGTACCCCGCGGGCAGCAGCCGGCTCGCAGCGACCTGGTCGGTGATCTCGTACGCGAGGAAGGTGCAGTACGGGTCGACCACGAAGCCCATATCGTCGTCGGTGCGCGCGCGCGACACGATCCAACGCTGCACGGCGAGGGGCAGTCGCTCGAGCATCTCGGCGCGACCGTACAGGGCGGCCACCGACGCGGGCGAGATCATCGCCTCGGCGCGGGCTGCGAACCGCCTCAGCTCTGCGGTCGAAAGCGTCGCGGCGGGGCGCTCGAGGGTGCCGATGCAGGCTGAGTCCGGATCCATGCCCCGACTATATCGCTAGTTTAGCTAGCGAAAAAGTATGGATTTCGATCTCGCACCGAGATGGATGCCGCTCAGTCGCGCACATCGACGACCCGCGTCTCGCCCTCTGCGGCGGAGACCGTGCCGGCGGACGCCGACGCGATCTCCTCGTGGAGCCGGAGGAGGGCGTCGCCCGGCGCCCAGACCTCCAGCGTGGCGGTCGCCCCGTACGCCGTGCCGCCCAAGGTCGCTCCCGAGCGGTGGGCCCAGTCGCGGAGCAGATTCTCGAAGCGGCCGGCGTCGGCGTGGGGCACGTCGAGGAGCACCTGCGTGAGTTCGACCCGCCGCAGGAGGCGCGCCTCGTCGAGCGCCTCCGACACCGAGGTCGAGTACGCGCGCACGAGTCCGCCCGCACCCAGCTTCACGCCGCCGAAATAGCGGGTGACGACGGCGACGAGATCCGTGAGCTCGCGCCGGCGCAGCACCTCGAGCATCGGCATGCCCGCCGTCCCCGACGGCTCCCCGTCGTCGGACGAGCGCGCCTGATCGCCGTGGAGCCCGGTGACCATGGCGGTGCAGTTGTGCCGTGCGTCCCAGTGCTGCCTGCGGACGGCGGCGATCACCGTCTCCGCCTCCGCGACCGATCGCACCGGCTCGATGCGGGCGATGAACCGGGACTTGCGCACGACGAGCTCGCGCTCCACGCCGGCGGCGAGGGTGGCGGGGTAGACGCGGGTCACCCCTCGACGATAGAACGCCGAGGGGTGACAGAACTCGAGGGTGGCAGGGTCCGGGCGGTGATCGGCCGCGCTCAGCGGACGCTGGTCTCCACGGCCGCGGTGGCCCCGCTGTCCTTCGCCGCGGATGCCCGCGTCAGCGCCAGGTACACGGCCCCGCTCACGAGGAACCCGAGGATCCAGGCGATGTCGATGAAGCCGAGCGGCTCGGCGAGCGGTCCGGTGAACATCGGGGTCACCATGAACGGCACCTGCACCGCGAGGCCGATCCCGTAGGTGGACAGGCCGATGGCGTTCCAGCGCCCGTAGCGGCCGCCGTCGCGCTGGAACAGCTCCTCCACGGCGTAATCGCCCTTGCGGATCAGGAAGTAGTCGACCAGATTGATGGCCGACCACGGGATGAGCACGTACAGGAGGATCGTGACGAAGTTCTGGAACATCGTCACGAAGTCGCTCTCGCCGGCGAGGGCCGCAGCGGTCGCGATCGCGCCGCACACGATCGTGGTGAGCACACGCGTGCGGGTGGTGATCGTGGCCGAGCGCACGGTGGAGTTCACCGCGGTCAGTGCGCACATGACGCCGGAGTAGAGCTCGGCCGCGTTGATCATCGCCGCGCTGAAGGCGAAGACGAGCAGTCCGACGACGCCGAAGCCGCCGAGCAGCGAGCCCATCGCGCCGAGCGGGTTCGCCGGGTCGGCGGCACCGAGCAGCACTCCGAGGACCATCACGAACACGGAGCTGAGCACGAGGCCCAGGTAGGTCGCCCAGAACGCCTGCTTGGGGCCGGTGTCCTTCGGCAGGTAGCGCGAGTAGTCCGACACGTACGGGGCGTACGCGAGCTGCCAGACGACGCCGATCGCCAGCATCCCGAAGAAGCCGGCGACGGTGAAGCCGGCCTCGGGGTTCGGGGTGGTGACGGCAGGCTGGAACCAGAGCATCACCATGGCGATCACGACGACCGCGGCGATGACGACCGAGAGCACGACCATGGCCTTGCGCAGCAGGTCGTAGCCGTACACGGCGATGACGATGCCGACCCCGGCGAAAACGACGATCACCGCGACCGGGTCCAGGTCTGGGAACACGGCGAGCAGCGAGTCCTTCGCGACGACGAGGATGCTCGCGAAGAAGCCCAGGAACATGAGCAGCGCGATGAAGGCCAGCAGGCTTCCGCCGTAGAACCCGAACTGCGCCCGCGCCTGGAGCATCTGCGGCACGCCGAGGTGCGGTCCCTGCGACGCGTGCAGGGCGGCGCCGAAGGCGCCGATGAGGTTGCCGGTGAGGATGGCGACGATGCTCCATCCGATCGACAGGCCGAACGCGCCGGTGGCGATCGCGCCGGTCACGACGGTGAGGGGGAGCATGTTGATCCCCACCCAGATCGCGAACAGCGAGCGGACGGATCCGGTGCGCTCGCTCTCGGGGATGGGCATGATGTGCCGCGTCTCGAACTGGACGAGGCTCTGCGTCGTCGTCGACGTGTCGCTCATGGTCGTCTCTCTTCTCGGCATCAGAACCGGTGATGGAGGGCGCGAATCGCGCTGTCCCCCATGGTGGGCGTCGAGCGTTCATCTGGGAACTTCACGTATTCGACGCGGTGCATCACAGAAATTGATGACGAGTGGATGCCGCGCTCGCGGCATCCACTCGATCGAAGCCGCGAGCGGCGCAGATCACTTCTCTTGATCCAGTGCACCGCGCACCGGTATTGGCGCGCGCAACAGAGGTGGGGTGTACTCGACTCTGTCAGTGGCGTCACGCGCATTCCGCGCGCCGCGCACCGACGTGAACGGAGAGCCTCGTGAACACCTCGCTCGTCGCCACCGAACGGCGCACCCACCCGCTCGACCCGCTGAGCGCGGACGAGATCGTCGCCGCTCGCGACCACCTGGCCGCCGAGGGTCACCTGGGCGACACTGTGCGCGTCACCTACCTCTCGCTCAAGGAGCCGGCCAAGGCGCTGCTGCGGTCGGGTGCGGTCGCCCCCCGTGAGGCGCGGGCGATCCTCCTCGACACCGCGACGGGGGAGACCTCCGACATCGTGGTCGACCTGACCGCCGGCCGCACGGTCTCGGCGACGGCCGTCGATCCGACCCTCGTCGGGCAGGCGCCGGTGCTGCTGGAGGAGTTCGAGGCCATCGAGTCGATCCTGGCCGCCGACGAGGGCTGGCAGGCCGCGCTCGCCGCCCGGGGCCTGCGCCCCGATGAGGTGCGCGTCGCCCCGCTGTCGGCCGGCATCTTCGACTACGAGGGCGAGGAGGGCCGGAGGCTCCTGCGCGGTCTCGCCTTCGTGCAGCGCGAGCCCGGCCAGTACGCATGGGGCAACCCGGTCGACCAGCTGGTGGCCTTCGTCGACATGATCGAGCGCCGCGTCGTGCGCATCATCGACGATGGCCCGTCGGACGACCCGATCACCCCCGGGAACTTCGAGTCGCCGGAGCTGACCGGGCCCCTCCGCACCGACCTCAAGCCGCTGCAGATCACGCAGCCCGAGGGACCGAGCTTCTCGCTGGATGGAAACGTGCTGAGCTGGCAGAAGTGGGACCTGCACGTCGGATTCGACGCGCGCGAGGGACTGGTTCTCAGCCGGATCGGCTTCGCGGACGGCGGACGCCGGCGTTCGGTCATCGATCGCGCCTCGATCGCCGAGATGGTGGTCCCTTACGGCGACCCCGCCCCGTACCGCTCGTGGCAGAACTATTTCGACACCGGCGAGTACCTCGTCGGCCGTGACGCCAACTCGCTCGAGCTCGGGTGCGACTGCCTCGGCGAGATCACCTACCTCTCCCCGGTGGTCGCCGACGACTTCGGGAATCCGCGTGAGATCACGCAGGGCATCTGCATCCACGAGGAGGACTTCGGTCTGCTCTGGAAGCACACCGACGAGTGGGCGGGGCACAAGTCGACCCGTCGGCAGCGTCGGCTCGTGGTGAGCTTCTTCACGACCGTCGGCAACTACGACTACGGCTTCTACTGGTACTTCTCCCTCGACGGCACCATCCAGTTCGAGGCGAAGGCCACCGGCATCGTCTTCACCGCCCGCTACCCCGGCAAGGGCTACCCCTACGCATCGGAGATCGCACCGGGCCTCGGGGCGCCCTTCCACCAGCACATCTTCTGCGCGCGCCTCGACATGGCCGTCGACGGCGACCGCAACGCCGTGCACGAGCTCGACCTGAAGCGCCTGCCGAAGGGCGAAGGCAACCCGCATGGCAACGCCTTCACCCGGTCGCGCCGCGTTCTCGATGTCGAGTCGGAGGCCCGCCGCAAGGCCGACGGGTCGCTCGGTCGCGTCTGGGAGATCGTGAACACGGAGAACGTCAACGTGGTCGGCGAGCCGGTGGCGTACACCCTGTTCCCCGAGGGGCAGCCGACCCTGGCCGCCGCGGACGACTCGTCGATCAGCCGTCGTGCCGCCTTCGCGACCGACCACCTCTGGGTGACGCGGTTCGCCGAGGACGAGAGGTTCCCCGCGGGCGACTTCGTCAACCAGAGCATCGGATCGCCCGGGCTTCCCGAGTACATCCAGGCCGATCGGCCGATCGACGGCGAAGACATCGTGCTGTGGCACAGCTTCGGTCTCACGCACTTCCCGCGGGTGGAGGACTGGCCGATCATGCCCGTGGACTACACCGGGTTCACCCTCAAGCCGACAGGCTTCTTCGACCGCAACCCGGCGCTCGACGTGCCGCCGTCGGAGAAGGCCGCCGGGTCGTGCCACTCGGGCGAGGGCGCCTGCCACTGCTGAAGCGGCGCGGCTCAGGCCGGTGCGGCGAACAGCTCGTGCGCGAGGTCGCCGATGATCCGGGCGCGCGCGGTCGGGCGCACCTCGGTGACGCGCACGAAGCACACGTCGAGCGGAGGCACGTCGCCCGCGATCGGAACGGCGGCGAGCTCTCCGCCGTCGTAGGTGAGCGGAGACCGCGGCATGTGGTTGAGGATCGAGTAGCCCTCGCCGCGCGCCACGAGCGAGCGGACCGTCTCGTAGCTGCGTGAGCTGTAGCGGATCTGCGGCTCGACGCCGGCCGCGGCCAGCATGCCGAGGAAGTACTCGCGCGAATGCGCGATGTCGAGCAGGACGAGATCCTGGCCGTCCAGCTCGGGCAGCGCGATGGTCTCGCGGTCAGCGAGCGGATGCTCCAACGGCAGGATCACGTGCGGCGGCGACGAGTACAGGTGGTCGAAGGTGAGGTCGTGCGCGCGGCCGAAGTCGTACGCGATGGCCGCCTCGACCGTTCCGTTCAGCAGCAGCTCCACCGTGCCGTCGACGTCGGCCTCGATGATCTCGATGCGCAGGCGCGGGTGCTCGGCCCGCACCCGGGAGATGAGCCGGGGGAGCACGAACGGGGCGAGGGTCACGAAGCAGGCCAGGCGCAGCGTGCCGCGCACGTCGTAGTGCCGCCCCCGCACGGTGTCGGTCATCTCGTCCACCTGGGCCAGCAGCGACCGCGCATCGCGCAGCAGCTGCTCGCCGGCATCGGTGAGAGCCAAGCCCTTGCTGCGCTGGCGCACGAACAGCTGCACGCCCAGCCCCCGTTCCAGCTGCGCGATCGCCGTGGAGACGGCCGACTGGGCGACGTGCAGGTCGAGTGAGGCCTCGGTCATCGAGCGCCGATTCGCGGCGGTCACGAAGTACCTCAGCTGCACGAGGGTCATGTCGGGGCGGGTGAGACGCGCCATACGACGACAGTATCAACTCAGGTGATGCAGTGCGACGGGAATCTCATCTGTACAGATGTACTTCGCGTTTCTAGCCTGAGATGGCCGACGCGAATCCCGTCGGCGAGAGGGAGGCTGCGATGTCGAGCGAACAGACCGACGTGCTGGTGATCGGTGCCGGCCAGGCCGGCATCGCCATGAGCGAGCATCTGACCGGCCGCGGCATCGCGCACATCGTCGTAGAGCGCGACCGCATCGCCGAGCGCTGGCGCACCGGCCGGTGGGACTCGCTGGTTGCGAACGGCCCTGCTTGGCACGACCGCTTCCCCGGCCTCGCGTTCGCGGGTGACGCCGACGGCTTCGCCACCAAGGACGAGGTGGCCGACTACTTCACCGCGTACGCCGACATGATCGCGGCGCCGGTGCGCGAGGGCGTCGAGGTCACCGCGGTGCGCCGCGCCGACGGGCGCCCGGGATTCGTGGCGGAGACCTCGGCGGGTGTCATCGAGGCGCGCTACGTCGTCGCCGCTACCGGGCCGTTCCAACGACCCGTCATTCCGACCGTGGTGCCGGAGGACGCCGGCATCCACCAGCTGCACTCGAGCGGCTACCGCAACCCGGCGCAGCTGCCCGCGGGGGCGGTGCTCGTGGTCGGAGCCGGGTCGTCGGGCGTGCAGATCGCCGACGAGCTGCGCCGATCGGGCCGCTCCGTGTTCCTGGCGGTCGGTCCGCACGACCGGCCGCCGCGCCGGTACCGCGGCCGCGACTTCTGCTGGTGGCTCGGCGTGCTCGGCCAGTGGGAGGCTGCGGCGCCGCGCGCCGGCGCCGAGCACGTCACGATCGCCGTGAGCGGCGCGCGCGGCGGGCACACGGTCGACTTCCGCCGCCTCGCGCACGAGGGGATCACCCTGCTCGGGCGCGCGGGGGGGTACGAGGACGGCACGATGCGGTTCGCCGACGACCTCGCCCGCAACATCGCGAATGGCGACGCCAACTACCTCGAGCTGCTCGATGAGGCCGATGCCTATGTCGCGCGCACCGGTCTCGACCTGCCCGAAGAGCCCGAGGCCCGCGTGATGGCGCCGGATGCCGCGTGCATCACGGACCCGATCCTCGAGCTGGACCTCGCGGCGGCGGGGATCACCTCGATCATCTGGGCGACCGGCTTCGCGGTCGACTACGCGTGGCTCGAATTCGACGCCTTCGACGAGCGCGGACGCCCCCGCCATCACCGCGGCGTGTCCGTCGTGCCGGGTCTCTACTTCCTCGGGCTGCCGTGGCAGTCCCGCCGCGGATCGAGCTTCATCTGGGGCGTGTGGCACGACGCGCGCTACATCGCCGACCAGATCGCGATCCAGCAGGGCTATACCGCGTACCGGCCCGCGTCGGCCGCCCCCGCTTCCCCCACTCTCGCCGCCGACCCGGCCGGCGAGACCGTGCTCGCCTCATCCGGAGTCCGCTCATGACCACCCATACCCGCATCCGTCCGTTCAACACCAAGGACACCTACCCCGAGCAGAACCTCGACAACGACCTCTGCCAGGCGGTCGTCGCGGGCGGCGTCGTGTACCTGCGCGGCCAGATCGGGCAGGACCTCGAGACCCGCGAGTCGGTCGGCATCGGCGACGTCGAGGCGCAGGCCGAGAAGGCGATGGCCAACATCGCGATGCTCCTCGAAGAGGCCGGGTCGTCCCTCGACGACATCGTGAAGGTCGTCGTGTACCTCATCGATCCGCGCTACCGGGAGCCCGTGTACCGCGTCATGGGTCGGTGGCTGAAGGGGGTCTTCCCCGTGTCGACCGGCCTCGTGGTCAGCGCGCTCGCCCGCCCCGAGTGGCTCGTCGAGATCGATGCCACGGCCGTCATCAGCACCCCCGCCGAGGACCGCTCGTGACCTTCTCCCTGGTCGCCCGCGACGCGACGGGCGCCTTCGGCTCCGCCATCTGCTCGTCGTCGCCGGCGGTCGCCGCCCGGTGCGTGAACCTCGCCGACGGCGTGGGCGCCGTCAACTCGCAGAACGTCACCGACCCGCGGCTCGGCCCGCTCCTGCTCGATCGGCTGCGCGCGGGCGTCCCGGCGCAGGCCGCGCTCGACGCCGTCACCGGCCAGGCCGACGACATCGCGTTCCGCCAGCTGCTCGTCGTCGATGACGAGGGCCGCGCGGCGGCGTTCTCCGGTGAGCGCGCCCTCGGCATCTTCGGCGCCGCGGTCGGCGACGGCGTCGCGGCCGGAGGCAACATGCTCGCCGGCGAGGGCATCCCGCAGGCCATGGTCGATGCGTTCGCGGCGGCAACGGGAGACCTGGAGCACCGGCTGCTCGCGGCGATGCGCGCCGCGGCCGACGCCGGCGGCGAGGCCGGCCCCGTGCACTCTGCGGGTCTCGCCGTCGTGCGGGACGCCGGCTGGCGCGTCACCGACCTGCGCGTGGACTGGACCGAGGGCGACCCGGTCGCCGAGCTAGGCGAACTGCTCGACCTGTGGATGCCGCAGCGCGACGACTACGTCACCCGGGCGCTCCACCCCGGCGCCGCGCCCTCGTACGGGGTGCCGGGCGATGAGTGAGGCGCTCAAGCGCGTCGCCGACGCGGCCGTGCTCTCGGCATCCGCCGACCTGATCACGCTCTCGGAGACGCTGCATGCCCACCCGGAGACGGCCTGGGAGGAGCATCGCGCCGCGGCCTGGGTGGGTGAGGCGCTCGCCGACGCCGGGTTCCGCGTGACGCCGCGCTACCTCGGCTACGAGACGGCGCTGCTGGCAGAAGCCGGTTCGGGCCCGATCACGATCGGGCTCATGGCCGAGTACGACGCCCTCCCCGGGCTCGGACACGCCTGCGGCCACAACCTCATCGCGGCGGGATCTGTGGGCGCGGGCATCGCGCTGGCGAAGATCGCCGACGAGCTGGGCATCACCGTGCGGGTGTACGGCACGCCGGCGGAGGAGGGCGGGGGCGGCAAGATCGAGCTCATCGACGCCGGCGCCTTCACCGACCTCGACCTGGCCATGATGGTGCACCCGGCGCCCGTCGATGTGGCCGAGGCCCGGCCCTTCGCGGTCGCGCACAGCCACGTCGCGTACGACGGGGTCTCGGCCCACGCCGGGGCGTACCCCGATCAGGGCGTCAACGCGAACGACGCGTTCGTGATCGCGCAGGTCGCGATCGGGATGCTGCGCCAGCAGCTCCCGGAAGACACGCGGGTGCACGGCATCCAGACGCTGGGCGGGTTCGCGCCCAACGCGATCCCCGAGCGCACGGAGGGGCGCTGGTACGTGCGGGCGAACTCGCTCGAGGAGCTCGCCCGGCTCGAGGAGCGCGTGAACCGCTGCTTCGAGGCGGGAGCGCTGGCCACCGGCGCGACGCTGAGCATCACGCCCGAGTCCGCTCCCTACGCCGACTTCCGCACCGACGAGCGCGCGCTCGCGGCCTATCGCCGCAACGCGCTCGCCCGCGGGCGGGTGTTCGCCGATCCCGCGGTGGCGGGGCGCATGAACCGCGCGTCGACCGACATGGGCAACGTGTCGCAGCTGGTGCCGGCGATCCACCCGTACATCGGCATCGACTCGCTGCCGTACGGAAACCACCAGAAGGAGTTCGCCGCCGCGTGCGTCGGCGGCGCGGCCGAGCGGGCGATGCTCGATGCGGCCGTGCTCATGGCGTGGACCGCGGTCGACGTCGTCACCTCGACCCCCCAGGAGGACGCCTCATGACCACCATCGACTGGGCGGCGCGCAGCCTCGAACTGCACATCGACGGGCGCGCCGTCATCGGCGGACACCGGGTCGAGGCCTCCGACGGGGGCACGATCGCGGCGGTCAGCCCCGGAACCCTCACCCCTCTCGTGCAGCTCGCCGCGGGCACCGTCGACGACGTCGACGCCGCCGTCGCCCACGCGCGACGCGCGTTCGACGGCGGCCGGTGGAGCAGGGCCGGCGCCGCCGATCGCGGACGCGCGCTCATCCGGCTCGCGGACCTCATCATGCGCGACCTCGAGGAGCTCGCGCTGCTGGAGACGCTGGATTCGGGCAAGCCGATCGCGCAGACCCTCACGGTCGACGTGCCCGGCGCCGCCGAGACGTTCCGCTGGTACGGGGAGCTCGCCGACAAGCGCTACGACGAGATCCCGGCGACGCCGCCCGGCTCGACGGCGCTCGTGCGCCGCGTACCGCTAGGCGTGGTCGGCGCGATCGTGCCGTGGAACTACCCGCTCGAGATCGCCGCGTGGAAGCTCGCCCCGGCGCTGGCCGCCGGCAACAGCGTCGTGCTCAAGCCCGCGACCGAGACGTCGCTGACCGCCCTGCGCCTCGCCGACCTCGCCCTCGAGGCCGGCATCCCCGCGGGCGTGCTCAACGTCGTGCCGGGGAAGGGATCCACCACGGGGGGCCGGATCGCGCGGCATCCCGACATCGACGTGCTCGCCTTCACCGGGTCGACCGCGGTCGCCAAGCAGCTCATGATCGACGCCGGCTCCTCGAACATGAAGCGCCTCGCGCTGGAGGCCGGGGGCAAGAGCTCGAACCTGATCTTCACCGACGCCGACCTCGAGGCGGCGGCCGCCAAGGCGGCCTTCGGCGCGTTCTACAACCAGGGGCAGGTCTGCTCGGCGAACTCGCGCATCCTCGTCGAGCGATCGGCGCACGACGAATTCGTCGAGCTCCTCGTCGCCGCGTCGCAGGCCTACGAGCCCAGCGACCCGCTCGCGGGGGCGCCGGGCAACGGCAGCCTCATCAGCAGAGCCCACGCCGACGCCGTGGGCGCCGCGATCGACCTGGCCGCGCGGGACGGGTCGCTCGTGGCCGGCGGCGAGCGGGTGACGATCACCGGATCCGACGCGTACCTGCGTCCCGCGATCGTGACCGGCCTCGCCGCCCAGCACGAGCTTCACCGCGACGAGGTGTTCGGCCCGCTCGTCGCGGTGCTCGCGTTCGACACGGAGGACGAAGCGGTGGCGCTGGCCAACGCGACCGACTACGGCCTGGCCGCCTCGCTGTGGACCACGAGCCTCTCGCGCGCGCACCGCGTGTCGGAGCGCCTGGTCGCCGGCACCGTGTCGGTCAACACGGTCGACGCGCTCGGACTGACGACGCCGTTCGGCGGCTTCCGCCAGTCGGGCTTCGGCCGCGACCTGTCACGCCACGCGTTCGACAACTACACGGACTGGAAGACCACCTGGCTCCAGCACGGGTGAGCGCCGTCGCCGATCCGTCGCGACGACCGACCGGCGGGGAGCCTCACGCGCTCCAGGCGAATCGGAGGCGCTCCGCGACCTCGGCGGGCTCCTTCTCGGCGTAGGCGGTGTGCTCCGCCGACCGCACCGAGACCAGGGCGCCGATGGCGGCATCCCCGAGCACGTCGCGGGCCACCGCGCACGCCTGCAGGCGCGCGAGCATCTCGGGCACGTCGGTCGGCAGGAGCGTCACCTGCGCCCGCGCCCGTGCTTCGTCCGACAGCTCGGCAGGGTTCATGGGCACGTCCTCGGCGAGCGGCAGCCGCCGACGGATGCCGTCGAGCGCCATCCCGAGGATCACGGCCGACGACAGGTAGGGGTTCGCCGACGGATCGATCGGCTTGACCTCGATGCTCGCGCCGTGCGGATTGCCGGCCGTCGCCGCGCACAGCCGCACCGCTGCCTCGCGGTTCTCCAGCCCCCAGCAGCAGTGCGCGCCCGACCACATGCCCGGCTGCAGGCGCAGGCCCGACAGTGCCGACGCGGCCAGCACGCCCATCACGTCGGGAAGATGGTGGAGGATGCCGCCGATCGCCGCCTCCCCGTCGTGGTGCAGACCGTGCACCCCCGGCCCGCCGGACAGCACCGGCACCCCGTCGCGCACGAGCGAGAGGTGCTGATGCGCGCCGTTGCCGGCCCCGCCGGCGAAGGGCACCGGCGAGAACGAGGCGCGCAGGCCGTGCGCGCGGGCGACCCGGCTGACGAGCAGACGCGCAAGCGCGACGTCATCGGCCGCGCCGAGCGGATCGCGGGGCGCCAGCGAGATCTCGAACTGGTCGGGTCCGTACTCGGCGTGCAGCTGCTCGATCTCCAGCCCCGCCGTGTGCGCGGCGGCGAGCAGGTCGCCCGCGAACCCCGCGCGCTCGAGCACCGACCCGAGGCCGTAGGCGGACCAGGGGCCGGGCGGCGTCGCACCGACGAGCACGAACTCGAGCTCGTGCCCCACCCGTGCGACGATGCCGTCGGCGGCGAGGGCGCCGATCGCGCGCTCGAGGATGCCGCGCGTGCACAGCGGGGAGCGAGCGCCGTGCTGATCGAAGACGTCGGCCGGTGCCCAGACGACACCGTCGCCGACATCGCGCAGGTTCGACTCGTCGATGCGCAGCCGCAGGTCGCCGACCACCGAGATCTCCGGGGTGAAGGCGAGCTGATCGTCGGCGCAGAAGACGTTCCAGCTCGGCGAGGCTCCCATGCCCGCCGTCGCGAACGCGTCGAGCCGCGTTCGGGGAACGGCTTTGGCGCGGGCGACGCCCGCGTAGTCGACGATCGAGCCGACCACGAACGATGCGCGGGGAAAGCGGTCTGCGGCGGGTTCGGTCATCGCCGTGCCTCCTCGGGCAGGGGCTCGGGCAGGGGCGGGAGCGAGGGAGGGGATGCCGGCCCGTACGCCGCACGGGCGTTGTCGCGGCCGATCATCGCGCCGAGCCGAAGGGCCTCGTCCAAAGGCCAGCCGTCCGCGACCCGCTCGGCGAGCACGGTCGCCGTGGCGTCGCGCCAGAGCCGTGCGCCCAGGTACACCCGCTCGGACAGCCCCCAGGCGTCGCTCGAATACAGCAGCCGGTCGAACGGGGTCAGCTCCATCGACTCCCGCACGACGGCGGTCGCACCCGCGCCCAGGTGCGTGATCGCAAGGCCCACGTCGACGTACACGTGCGGATACATGTGCGCCAGGCTTCCGGCGTCGCGGTGGAACGGGTAGCAGTGCAGCAGCATGATCCGGGTCGGCAGGGCGGCGGTCGCGTGCAGGAACTCCTGCAGCAGCAGCGGGTTCGCCCGGCGCAGCACCAGGTCGGGGTCGCCCAGGCCGACGTGCAGCTGCAGGGGCCGGCCGTCGGCCACCGCCCACCAGAGGAGGTGATGGATGAGCACCGGGTCGGCCAGCCGCACCCGCCCGGACCGCCGCGCCTCCTCGACGAAGGCGTGGGCCGCCGCTGCGACCTCCGTACGCGGCGGGGGCGCGGGAGGCAGCGCGAGGCCCGTGCGATAGGCCGCGACCGACTTGAAGCCGACCGCACCCGCGCTCTGCCGCTCGAGTTCGCGGTGCAGGGTCTCGAGCAGATCTCCGCCGGGCCGTTGCATCGCCCCCCGCACGACCTGCTCGGCCACCGCCTCCAGCCGCACCACTCGCTCGACGCGGGCGTCCGCCATCTCGGCGAGCGTCGCATCGTCGCGGAGCCGGTCGCCGGCGTACCCGCCGTCGACCAGCATCCGCTCCACCCCCGCGGCGCGCAGGAGGGTGCGGTCGACGGCATCCTCGCCGAGGCGCCGGCGCTGCGCGACGTAGTCCTCGCCGGTGCAGAACGCCGGAAGCCCGAGCAGCGGCGCGCAGTGCTGGCGCACCGCCATCCCCAGCGGCGAGTCGAACACCCGGGGCCCGGCGACGGCGGCTGTCTCGGCGAGGGCGGAGGCGAACAGATCGGCGTCGACCGCGCCGGCGAAGACGCTGTGAATGTGATGGTCGACGAGCGCGAGCGCGTCGACGTGCGCGCGGATCTCCGCGAACGACGAACCCCGCGCCCGGCTCCCGGATGCCTCGAGGGAGGACATGGGAGCAATGTAGCCCACGGCGGCAGCGGTGTCCCGGGTGTGCGAGGGTGCACCGCCGGTGCGTGTCAAGCCTCTTCAGCGCATCGGGCGGCCGTGGTTTGCTGGGCGACAGCGGCAGAGAGGAGCGCGGCGATGCCCGGTGGAAGGAGCTCGAGGCCCGGCGACGCCTCCCCCGGGAGGGCGGGGACGCGACGGGCGACCGGGGATGTTCGCGGTGCCGGCCGCGAGGAGTCGGTGGAGGAGAAGGCCGATCGCAACTGGGACGATGTGCTGCAGGAGCTGCGCGCCGTGCAGACCGGCACCCAGATCCTCACGGGATTCCTCCTGGCTGTCGCCTTCCAGCCGACCTTCCGCGAGCTCGAGCCGTACGAGGTCGGCCTGTATCTCGTGCTGGTCGTGCTCGCCGGGTGCGCCACCGTGCTCGGGCTCGCCCCGATCATCATGCATCGACAGGCGTTCGGCCGGCACCGCAAGCCCGAGCTGGTGCGCTCGGGCAACCGAGTGCTCGTCGCCCTGCTCGTCGTCGTCTCGCTGCTCGCGGCGGGGGTGGTGAGCCTGATCTTCGACGTGGCCGTGAGCCGCGTCGCCGGCTTCGTCGCGCTGGGCGTCGCGGTCGTCGTGCTGCTCGTGTTCTGGACGCTGGTGCCCAAGTGGGGCCGGCGGCATCGGTGACTCCCCGCCCGTGACGGGTCAGGCGCGGGTGCCGCCCGGGCGCCCCTGCACCCGCCGGGAGAGGTCGGCGGCCGCGGCGCCCACTCCGTCCACGATCGTGTCGACCACACCTTCGCCGACGTCGGAGTCGAAGGTCACGGCGATGCTCGCCACCGGCCACCCGGCGTGGTCGTGCACCGCGACGGCGACCGATGACAGCCCGGGGGTGACCTCGCCGTCCTCGGTGGCGTGGCCGCGGGCTCGCACATCCACGAGTCGCCGCGCGAGCGCCGAATAGCTCCCCACGGTCTGCTCCGTGCGCTGGGCGAAGGCGGTCGCGTCGGGGAAGAGCGCCCGCACCTGGGCCTTCGGCAGGTCGGCGAGCATCGCCAGCCCGCTCGCGGTGAGGTGGCTCGGCAGCCGCACCCCGACGTCGGACACCAACGAGGGCCGCCGCGGCGCACGCTCCTCGATCAGGTAGATGACGTCGCGCCCGTGCAGCACGGCGAGGTGCCCGCTCTCGCCGAGACGGTCGACGAGCCCGGCGAGCACGGGACCGCCGAGCCGAGTGAGCGGCTCCTGTCGCGAGAATCCCGAGCTCATCTCGAAGGCCGCGAGGCCGATGCCGTATCGCCGCGCCTCCGGGAAGTGCAGTACGAACCCGTGCTCCTCGAGCACGCCGAGGAGGCGGTACGCGGTCGACCGGGGCAGTCCGAGCGCGGCCGCGATGCTCGCCGCGGTGACCGGCCCGCGCTGCACCGAGAGGTGCCGCAGGATGGCGAGGGTCTGGTGGGCGGCCGGTGCGCTCATGGGTTCTCCGAGTGGATGCCGCGAGCGCGGCATCCACGATCCTCACTGTCTCACATATGAGACAGAAATCCACCGTGACGACCCATCGATGGCGGCGGGAGGGCGTGTGATGGAAGCATGCAGTCCTCCACCATGCTCCGCACCTCTGTCGTCGTCGGCATCGGCCCCGTCTCGATCGACGACGTCGTCGCCGTCGCCCGCCACGACGCCCGCGTCGAGGTCGGTGCCGACGCGCGGGCGGCCGTGCTCGCCAGTCGGCGCGCGATCGAGGAGCTCGCGAACGACCCGGCTGCGCACTACGGCATCTCCACCGGGTTCGGCGCCCTCGCGACGACCTTCATCGACAGCGACAAGCGCACGCAGCTGCAGCAGAGCCTCATCCGCTCGCACGCGGCCGGCTCCGGCGGCGAGGTCGAGCGCGAGGTGGTCCGCGCGCTCATGCTGCTGCGGCTGTCGACGCTGCTGACCGGCCGAACCGGCGTGCGCCTCGAGACCGCCGAGACCTACGCCGCGCTGCTGAACGCCGGCATCACCCCGATCGTGCGCGAGTACGGGTCGCTCGGCTGCTCGGGCGACCTCGCCCCCCTGTCGCACTGCACGCTCGCGGTCATGGGCGAGGGGGAGGTGCGCGATGCGGCCGGCACCGCGATGCCCGCCGCCGAGGCGCTCGCCGCGGCCGGCATCACCCCCGTGGTGCTCGCCGAGAAGGAGGGGCTCGCCCTCGTCAACGGCACCGACGGCATGCTCGGGATGCTGTCCCTGGCCCTCCATGACCTCCGGATGCTCGCGACCACGGCCGACATCACCGCGGCGATGAGCGTCGAGGCGCTGCTGGGCACCGACGCCGTGTTCGCCGACGACCTGCAGCAGCTGCGTCCCCAGGTGGGGCAGCGGGCCGCGGCATCCAACATGTTCCGCGTGCTGGCGGGATCGGCCGTCGTCGCCAGCCACCGCGGCGAGGACTGCACGCGCGTGCAGGACGCCTACTCGCTGCGGTGCGCGCCCCAGGTGCACGGCGCCGCACGCGACACGATCGCCCACGCGACCGTCGTCGCCGACCGCGAGCTGGCCTCCGCCATCGACAATCCCGTCGTCACGCTCGATCACCGCGTCGAGTCGAACGGCAACTTCCACGGCGCGCCGGTCGCGTACGTGCTGGACTTCCTCGCCATCGCGGTGGCCGACGTGGCCAGCATGGCCGAGCGCCGCACCGACCGCATGCTCGACCCGGCCCGCAGCCACGGCCTGCCGGCGTTCCTCGCCCACGACGCGGGTGTGGACTCCGGCTTCATGATCGCCCAGTACACCTCGGCGGGCATCGTGTCCGAGCTCAAGCGCCTGGCCGCTCCCGCCTCGGTCGACTCGATCCCGTCGTCGGCGATGCAGGAGGATCATGTCTCGATGGGGTGGGCCGCGGCCCGCAAGCTCCGCCGCGCGATCGACGGACTCACGCGCGTGCTGGCGATCGAGGCGATGACCGCCGCCCGCGCCCTCGACCTGCGCGCCCCGCTCGCCCCGGCCCCGGCGACTGCGGCCGTGGTCGCCCGCATCCGCACGCGCGTCGCCGGCCCCGGCCCCGATCGCTTCCTGTCGCCCGAGATCGAGGCGGTCGTCGAGGAGGTCGCCGCGGGCGGACTGCGCGACGCCGCCGAGTCCGCGATCGACACCCTGGCCTGACCCGGCCGAACCGCCCCGCTGCACCGCCGCACCGAAGGAACCTGAGATGACCGAGCACCTGCCCCGCCCCGTCCGCGCCGCGCGCGGCTCTGAGATCACCGCGAAGGGCTGGGCCACCGAGGCCCCGCTGCGCATGCTCATGAACAACCTCGACCCCGAGGTGGCCGAGCGCCCCGACGACCTCGTCGTGTACGGCGGCACCGGCCGGGCCGCCCGCAGCTGGGAGGCGTACGACGCGATCGTGCGGACGCTGGAGACCCTCGAGCTGGACGAGACGCTGCTCGTGCAGTCGGGCAAGCCGGTGGGTGTCTTCCGCACCCACGAGTGGGCGCCGCGCGTGCTCATCGCGAACTCGAACCTCGTCGGCGACTGGGCGACCTGGCCCGAGTTCCGCCGCCTCGAGCAGGAGGGGCTCACGATGTACGGCCAGATGACGGCCGGATCGTGGATCTACATCGGCACACAGGGCATTCTGCAGGGCACGTACGAGTGCTTCGCGGCCGTGGCCGACAAGCGCTTCGGCGGCACGCTCGCCGGGACCCTCACCCTCACCGGCGGCGCCGGCGGCATGGGCGGCGCCCAGCCCCTCGCCGTGACCATGAACGAGGGCGCGGTGCTCATCGTCGACGTCGATCCCGCCCGCCTGCAGCGCCGCGTCGACCACGGCTACCTCGACGAGATGACCGACGACCTCGAAGACGCGCTCGAACGCGTGCTCGCCGCGAAGGCGGAACGCCGCGCGCTGTCGGTGGGGCTCGTGGGCAACGCGGCGACGGTGTTCCCCGAGCTGCTCGAGCGCGGCATCCCGATCGACATCGTGACCGACCAGACCTCCGCGCACGACCCGCTCAGCTACCTGCCAGAGGGCATCGGCGTCGACGAATGGCACGCCCGCGCCGCCGCCGACGCGGAGGGCTTCACCGCCGCCGCGCGCGCCTCGATGGCGAAGCACGTCGCCGCGATGGTCGGATTCCAGGATGCCGGTGCCGAGGTGTTCGACTACGGCAACTCGATCCGCGCGGAGGCGAAGCTCGGCGGCTACGACCGGGCGTTCGAGTTCCCGGGCTTCGTGCCCGCCTACATCCGGCCGCTGTTCGCCGAGGGCCTCGGCCCGTTCCGCTGGGTGGCTCTCTCGGGCGATCCGGCCGACATCGCGGCGACCGACCGCGCGATCCTCGAGCTGTTCCCCGAGAACGCGAAGCTCCGCCGCTGGATCGCCGGCGCGTCCGAGAAGGTGCACTTCGAGGGCCTGCCCGCGCGCATCTGCTGGCTCGGCTACAAGGAGCGCCACCTCGCGGGCCTGAAGTTCAACGAGATGGTCGCCTTGGGCGAGCTGTCCGCGCCGATCGTGATCGGACGCGATCACCTCGACTCCGGCTCGGTCGCCTCGCCGTACCGCGAGACCGAGGCGATGGCCGACGGCTCCGACGCGATCGCCGACTGGCCGCTGCTGAACGCGCTGCTGAACACCGCCTCGGGAGCGACGTGGGTCTCGCTGCACCACGGCGGCGGGGTCGGGATCGGCCGTTCGATCCACGCGGGCCAGGTCGTGGTCGCCGACGGATCGGCGCTGGCCGCCGAGAAGATCGAGCGGGTGCTCGTGAACGACCCGGGCACCGGTGTCATGCGCCACGCCGACGCCGGGTACGAGCGCGCCCGCGAGGTGGCGCGCGAGCGCGGCCTGCGCATCCCCATGGAGGAGAACGCGTGACCACGCCCGCGGTCGCCGTGGCGCACGGGCGCCTCGCCGGTCTCGATGAGATCGTCGACGTCGGGCGCGACGCCTCCCGCGGCGGCTACTCGCGGCACGTCTGGGCCGCCCCCGAGCTCGAGCTGCGGGAGTGGTTCGTCGCGCGTGCCGCCGCGGTGGGTCTCGATGTCGAAACCGACCGCAACGGCAACATCTGGGCGTGGTGGGGCGCGCCGGGGCGGGATGCCGTCGTCGTCGGCTCCCATCTCGACTCGGTCCCCGGCGGCGGCGAGTTCGACGGTCCGCTGGGCGTGGTGAGCGCGCTCGATGCGATCGCGTTGCTGCAGGCGGAGGGGGTGCGGCCGACGCGGCCGTGCGCCGTGGTGGTCTTCGCCGAGGAGGAGGGGTCGCGCTTCGGTGTCGCCTGCCTGGGATCGCGCCTGCTCACCGGCGCGATCTCGGCCGACCGCGCACGCGCGCTCACCGACGCCGACGGCGTCAGCTTCGCCGAGGCGGCGGCCGCGCACGGACTCGACCCCCGCCGGGTCGGCCGCGACGACGAGGCGCTCGCCCGGATCGGGGTGTTCATCGAGCTCCACGTCGAGCAGGGGCGCGGGCTCATCGACCTCGGCGGCCCGCTCGCGGTGGCCTCGAGCATCCTCGCCCACGGCCGGTGGCGCATCGACTTCACGGGGGAGGGCAACCACGCCGGAGCGACTCGCATGGGCGACCGCCGCGACCCGATGGTGGCCGCAGCCCGCGGCATCCTCGCGATCCGCGACGCCGCGCGCGCCGACGACCGCGCCACCGTGGGTCGCATCGAGGCGGTGCCCGGCGGCACCAACGTGATCCCGTCACGGGTCTCGACGTGGCTCGATGCCCGCAGCGACCTCGACGGCGACGCCCGCGCGCTCGTTGCCGAGATCACCGCCCGCGCGCAGGAGGCCGCGGCCGCGGAGGGATGCGAGGCGCGAGTGATCGAGGAGTCGTGGAGCGGGCAGGTCGTGTTCGATCCCGCGCTGCGCGATCGCCTCGCCGCTTCGCTGGGCGGTGTCCCGGCCCTGCCCACCGGCGCCGGTCACGACGCGGGCGTGCTCGCCGGGCACGTTCCCACCGCGATGCTGTTCGTGCGCAACCCGACCGGCGTCTCGCATTCGCCCGAGGAGCATGCCACGCTCGATGACTGCGTCGCGGGCGTCGTGGCGCTCACCGAGGTGCTGCGAGGACTGCTGTGACGATCGGTGCGACGACCGCGATCCACTGCGAGACGGCGCTCGTCGACGGCGTCGCGGTCGACGGGGTGCGGCTGCAGATCGGCGCCGCCGGTCGCATCGAGCGGGTGGAGAGGGATGCCGCGGCGCAGCCAGGGGATCTGCGGCTCGGCCTGGTCATCCCCGGCGCGGGCAACGCGCACTCGCACGCCTTCCACCGGGTGCTGCGCGGCCGCACCCACGACGACTGCGGCGACTTCTGGCGCTGGCGCGAGCAGATGTACGCGGCGGCCGGCCGGCTCGACCCCGAGGCGTATCACCGCCTCGCGCTCGGCGTCTTCGGCGAGATGCTCGCGGCCGGGTGGACCGCGGTGGGGGAGTTCCACTACGTGCACCACCGACCGGACGGCACCCCGTACGCGCCCGCCCACGCGATGGAGCTCGCCCTCGCCGCCGCCGCCGACAGCGTCGGCATCCGGCTCACCCTGCTCGACACCTGCTACCTCGCGGGCGGCATCGGACAGCCGCTGACGGCCGCCCAGCGCCGCTTCGGCGACGGCACCGCCGCGCGCTGGCTCGCCCGCTGGCACGCGCTGCGCGACGCGCTGCCGGAGAGCGTGATGCTCGGGGCGGCGATCCACTCCGTGCGCGCCGTGCCGCCGGACGCGATCGCCGAGATCGTGCGGGGACTCCCGGGCGATGTGCCCCTCCACGTGCACCTCTCGGAGCAGCCGCAGGAGAACGACGACTGCCTGCGGGCGCATGGCCTCACCCCCACCGGTGTGCTCGCCCGCGCCGGCGCGCTGTCCTCGCGACTGAGCGCTGTGCACGCGACCCATCTGACCGACGACGACGTGCGGATGCTCGGCGACGCGGGCGTCACCGTCGTGATGTGTCCGACCACCGAGGCCGATCTCGGCGACGGGGTCGGACCGGCGCGGCGGCTCGCCGACGCCGGCGCCCGGATCGCGCTCGGCTCCGACCAGAACGCCGTCGTCGACCCGCTTCTGGAGGCGCGCGGGCTGGAGGCCGGGGAGCGGCTCGCATCGGGGCGGCGCGGCCGGTTCAGCCCGGCGGAGCTCACGACGGCGCTGACGGTCGACGGATATGCGACGCTCGGGCGTGCCGGCGGCATCCGGGTCGGCGGCGCCGCCGACCTCGTCGAGATCGACCGCGCCTCCGTGCGCACGACCGGGGCGGACCCCGCCCAGATCGTGCTGGCCGCGACCGCGGCCGACGTCGCCCGCGTGGTGGTCGGCGGCGTCGTGCGCGCCGAGCGCGGCATCCTCGCCCCTTCGGCCGCCGGGAAGCGCGCCGAGGACCCTGCCCGGCTGCTCGCCGACGCCCTCACCGACTTCGCCCGCCCGGAGGACCCCGCATGACACGCACCCTGCTGCTCACCGGCATCGGCGAGCTGACGACGCACGCCCCCGGGGAGCCGCGCTTGCGCGATGCCGCGATGATCATCGCGGGCGACCGCATCGCCTGGATCGGACAGGCCGCCGACGCCCCCGCCGCCGATGAGTCGGTCTCGCTCGAAGGCCGCGCCGTGCTGCCAGGCTGGGTCGACTCGCACACGCACATGGTGTTCGCCGGCGACCGGTCCGCCGAGTTCGAGGCGCGCATGGCGGGGCAGAAGTATGCGGCCGGGGGCATCGCGACCACGGTGCGGGCCACCCGCGCGGCGTCTGAAGCCGAGCTGACCGCCACCCTCGCCCGCCTGCGCGCCGAGGCGCTGCGTCAGGGCACCACCTTCATCGAGACGAAGACCGGCTACGGCCTCGACGTCGCCTCGGAGGAGGCCTCGGCGCGCATCGCCGCCGCCGAAGCCGACGTCGTCACCTTCCTCGGCGCGCACGTCGTGCCCGAGGGCGTCGATGCGCGCACCTACCTCGACCTCGTGACGGGCCCGATGCTCGACGCGGTCGCGCCCTGGGTGCAGTTCATCGACGTGTTCTGCGAGCGCGGCGCCTTCGACGTCGACCAGTCCCGCGAGGTGCTCGAGGCCGGGCGTCGCGCCGGGCTCGGCCTGCGCGTGCACGGCAATCAGCTCGGCCACGGTAGCGGCGTCGCGCTCGCCGTCGAACTGGGCGCGGCGAGCGTCGACCACTGCAACGCCCTCACCGACGCCGACATCGACGCGCTCGCCGCCTCCGACACGGTCGCCACCGTGCTCCCGGCGTGCGATCTGTCGACCCGGGAGCCGCTCGCACCCGCCCGTCGCCTGTGGGATGCCGGTGCCACGGTCGCCATCGCGACCAACTGCAACCCCGGCACCAGCTACACCACCTCCATGCCGTACTGCGTCGCGACGGCGGTGCTGCAGATGCACCTCACGATCGAGGAGGCCGTGTGGGCCGCGACCCGGGGTGGCGCGATCGCCCTGGGCGTCGCCGACACGGCCGACGCGGTCGGCATGCTGCGCGTCGGCGGCCGCGCCGACCTCCAGGTGCTCGACGCGCCGTCGATCTCCCACCTGGCCTACCGACCCGGCGTGCCCCTCACGGCCGCCGTGTGGCGCGCGGGGGAGCGGGTGCCGCCGGGCGCGCTCTAGCGTCAGGCGAGCGTCGCGGCCGCCATCATGAGCACCGCGATGCCCATCGTGAGCACCTGAGCGCGCTCGCCCCTGCGCGTCATGCGGGCGGCGAGGACGGCCGACGAGACGGCGTACGCCGCGCAGCCCGCCAGCACGAGCGCGTCGATCGGCACTCCGCCGTGCGCGTGCGCGTGCGAACCGGCAGACTCCGGGTGCGCGGCGACCATCGTCACCAGGAGCATCGCCATCGCGATCATGCCGATCGTCGTGTGCGCGAGCATCGGGCGCTCCCCGCGATCCCCGGCGAGGCGGCGGCGCGGTCGGCGCCACGCCGCCAGCGCGAGGGCGCCGCCGATCAGCGCCGCGGCCCAGTACACGCCCGCCACCCACCCCGTCAGCCATACGTCGAGCATCGCCAGCAGCATGAGCAGCGAGGCGGCCAGCTCGGGCAATCGCACGCGGCGCCGGTCCGCGGCCAGGCAGCAGGTGCCGATCGCGGTGGGGACCAGAGCCCCGGCGTGCAGCGTGAGCGCGATGTCGATGTGAGCCTCCGCGGGCGGCCCGTCGCCACCCGCACTCACTCGACCACGGGAGCCCGGCGTACCGCCAGAGTCGCGAGGCAAGCGTTCGCGTTCAGACATGTCGCCGGCGCGGGCGGTCAAGACGCCGCCCCTGACGCCCGCGGACACTGGACTCACCCCGCGGCGATGAACGTGCGGGCGATCCGAAGGAGACACCGATGTCCGATACCGCTCTGGTCGCCGATGAGCAGCGTCTGATCGACCGGGTGCAGGCGCCCGACGGTCAGGGCCGCGATGTTCCGGATGCCGCCACCCGCGAGGTGATCGGCCGGGCGCCCCTCCACACGGTCGCCGACCTCGATGACGCCGTCGCCCGCGCGAAGGCCGCGCAGCCAGCCTGGGAGGCGCTCGGCCACGAGGAGCGCAGCGCGATCCTCCTGCGCGCCGCCGACGCCATCGAGGAGAACGCGGAGGCACTGGCACGCCTCCTGTCCCGCGAGCAGGGCAAGCCTCTCAACGGCCCCAACGCCCGATTCGAGCTGGGCGCGTGCGCGGCCTGGCTGCGCACCAACGCGACGACGCCCCTCGAGGCGCAGACCATCGTCGACGACGAGTCCGGGCGCGCGAGCCTCTTCTACAAGGCCGCCGGAGTCGTCGGTGCGATCGGTCCGTGGAACTGGCCGCTCATGATCGGCATCTGGCAGATCGGGCCGTCCCTGCGGATGGGCAACACGGTGGTCGTGAAGCCGAGCGAGTACACGCCGCTGAGCGTGCTCGCCATGGTCGCCGTGATGAACGAGGTGCTGCCCGCCGATGTGCTCATCGCCGTCTCGGGAGACCGCGAGGCGGGGGCGCGCCTGGCGTCGCATCCCGACATCGCGAAGGTGATGTTCACCGGTTCGACTGCGACCGGGCGCAAGATCATCGAGAGCTCGGCGGGCAACCTCGCCCGCCTCACCCTCGAACTCGGCGGCAACGACGCGGGCATCGTGCTGCCCGGAGCCGACGCCCAGGCGATCGCCCAGGATCTCTTCTGGGGCGCCTTCATCAACACGGGACAGACGTGCGCCGCCCTCAAGCGGCTGTACGTGCACGAGTCGATCCACGACGAGGTGGTCGCGGCGCTGGCCGCGGTCGTGGAGCAGACGCCGATCGGCAACGGCCTCGACGAGCAGAACGTGCTCGGCCCGCTCCAGAACCGCGCGCAGTTCGACATCGTGAAGCGGCTCGTCGACGACGCCGTCGCCGCCGGCGGCCGCGTCGTCACCGGCGGTGCTCCCGCGCCCGAGCTCGGCGAGCTCTTCTTCCAGCCGACGCTGGTCGTCGACGTCGCAGACGGCGTGGCGCTGGTCGACGAGGAGCAGTTCGGGCCCGCCCTCCCGATCATCCGGTATTCCGACGTCGAGGAGGCGATCGCCAGCGCCAACGGGCTGGATGCCGGGCTCGGCGCCTCGGTCTGGGGCGACCGCGCCCAGGCCCTCGAGGTGGCGCCGCGACTGCAGGCGGGCACCGTCTGGATCAATCAGCACGGAGGGCTGCACCCGCTGGTGCCGTTCGGCGGCGTGAAGGCCTCCGGCTACGGACTCGAGTTCGGTGTCGAGGGACTCAAGGCGGTGGGGGTGCCGCAGGTGATCAGCGGCTGAGCCTGAACTCGGGAAGCGGGGGTCGGATGCATGGGGGGCGTCCGGCCCCCGCTGTCGTGCGGGTCAGCGGCCGGCGCGATAGGCCGACGGAGAGACGCCGTAGGCGGACTTGAAGGTGCGGCTGAAGTGCGCGGCATCGGGGAAGCCCCAGCGGGCGCCGACGCTCGAGACCGGCTGGTGGCCCCATGCGGGATCGAGCAGGTCGCGACGGCACTGCTCGAGCCGTCGCTGCCTGATCCAGGTCGAGACCGTCGTGCCCTCGGACTGGAAGAGCCCGTGCAGGTGGCGGGTGGAGATGAAGTGCGCCCGCGCGATGGTGCCCGGGCTCAGGTCCGCCTCGGACAGGTGCGCGTCGATGTACTCGTGGATGCGGCGGCGCAGCGCGTCGTGCGGGTCTGCGGTCGACGCCGCGGTGCCGAGCTCGTGGAGGAAGAGCGTCGTGACGAGGTCGACCGCGGCGTGGGACAGACGGGCCCCGGTGGCCTCGGGAAGCCCGTCGACGGCGCCGGAGAGCTGCGAGAGGAAGGGAGCGATCATCGCGCCCATTCCCTCGTCGCCCGAGAAGCGCACGGCCGTGAGCTGCTGCATCGTGGTGCTCGGCACCCCGAGCGCCTCGCGAGGGAGCATGAGCACGATGGTGCGCATCGACTCGTCGAAGACCAGGGAGTAGGGCCGGCTCGTGTCGTAGACGGCGAGGTCTCCCGGAGACAGCACGGTCTCGCGGCGATCCTGCACGAGCAGCGCCCGGCCGGCGAGCATGAGGCTCACCTTGAAGAAGGCGCGGTCGTCGCGTGCGATCAGGTCTGAGGTGCGCTCGACGGCGTGCGCCGAGGCGGTGACCTCGGTGAGGTGGATGCCGTCGAAGCTCGCGGCGCGGAGGGCGCCACGGAAGGACTCGTGCCCGGCGGAGCTCACGTGCAGGGGAACGAAGGAATCGTCGACGGCCGCGCGGAACGCGCTCAGGTCGATGGTCGCGGCGCCGGGCTCGGGGCGGGCGCGTGCGGAGAGGCTGGGCATCATCGGGTCACCTCGTTGAGACGCGGGATGCACAGATCATATACGATTCGCGCCGATTCGAGAAGTGGGCTCGGAGGGTCAAGGCCCGTGCATCGACGGGCAACCTCTGCGCGGGCGCCGCGCGCGACCATCGAAGTGCGCGGGCGCAGCGGCCCGCCGTCGCCAGCGAAGGAGATGGCCCACATGACCACCACAGTCCCCGCAACGAGAACCTCGGCCCATCGGCGCCTCGGGGTGCTCTCGGTCGCGTTCATGATCGTCGCCGCGTCGGCGCCGCTGACGGTCGTGGCCGGGGGAGCGACCAGCGCGTTCTCGGTCACCCACGTGCTCGGCATCCCGTTCGGCTACGTGGTGCTGGCTGCCGCGCTCGCCGTGTTCGCGGTCGGCTATGCCGCGATGAGTCGCTACATCACCAACGCCGGAGCCTTCTACGCCTACATCGCGCAGGGCATCGGCCGTCCGGTCGGCGTCGGCGCCAGCATCCTCGCCCTGATCGCCTACAACGCGATGCAGATCGGCATCTACGGGATGCTCGGCTTCCAGGTCTCGCTGTTCATCGAGTCGAAGACCGGGGCGGTGGTGCCGTGGTGGATCCCCGTCGCGGTCGCCGTCGTGATCGTGGCGATCATGGGGGTGAACCGCGTCGATCTGTCGGCCAAGGTGCTGGGCGTGCTCGTGGCGCTGGAGTTCGCCGTCGTGATCGTCTTCGACGTCGTCGCCTTCGCCAACCCCGCCGAGGGCCTCACCGCGGCGCCCCTCTCGCCCGCTGCGCTGTTCGTGCCGGGAGTGGGCGCGGTGCTCGCCTTCGGCATCGCGGCTTTCATGGGATTCGAGTCGGCAGCCCTCTACGGCGAGGAATCACGCGACCCGCGCCGCACGATCCCGCGCGCCACCTTCCTCGCCGTCGGCGTGATCGGCGTCTTCTACGCACTGTCGACCTGGGCGCTCGCGGTCGGCATCGGACCCGACAAGATCCTCGACCCCACCGGCATCTCCCCGGAGGAGGCCGGCCCGCCGCTGTTCTTCGACATCGTGGTCGCCAACCTGGGCGAGATCTGGGTGGACATCATGTCGATCCTGTTCATCACCAGCGTGTTCGCCGCCGTGGTGAGCTTCCACAACGCCGTGGCGCGCTACGCCTTCTCGCTGGGTCGTGAGGGCGTGCTGCCGCGGGGGCTCGCCCGCGTGCGCCGCGAGAGCGGTGCGCCGTGGGCGGGCTCGGTCGCCCAGACCGTGGTGGCCGTCGTCGTGCTGGCGGCGTTCGTCGTGGGGGAGACCGGGTGGGATGCCGCGGCCGGCCCCTACCCGGTGCTCACGCTGTTCACGTGGCTGACCAACCTCGGGGCCTTCGGACTCGTCCTGCTCATGGTGCTGGTCTCGCTCGCGGTCATCGGCTTCTTCGCCCGCGCGCCCCGCGACGTCGGCATCGGAGCGCGCGTGGTCGCCCCGGTCGTGTCCGCGCTCGCTCTGGGGACCGTCTGGGTGCTCATCCTCCTGAACTGGGATGTGCTCCTCGGCCAGCCCGAATCCACCCCGACCACTTTCATCCTCCCGGCGGTGCTCCTGGTGCCCGCCGCCGGGGCGGTGTTCTGGGCGCTGTGGCTGCGCCGTGCGCGCCCCGAGGTCTACCGGGAGATCGGCCACGGCGCCGAGGAGGCCGATCTCCCGCACCTCGGGGAGGGCGACACCGTGCCTCAGGAGGCTTCGGCCGCCTCGTAGGGGTCGAAGGCCGGGGGGTGCGCGGTGGTCGAGAGAAGGCGGCCGCGCGCCCCGAACGTGAAGTGGGTGCGGTCGATCCCGTTCTCGGCGAGGCCGAACAGCATGCCGTGGGACCGCAGGGCGTGGGCGCTGCGGTGATCGGCGATGGTGACCGATCCGCACGGGATCACCTTCTCGCGCCATGCGAAGACGTGGATGCCGGGGCGCAGCTGCCACATCGACACCTCGTCGGTGTCGGCGAGTCCCCGCTCGGGACCGGCGAGGCAGTGCCACGAGTACCAGTGCGGCGAGAGATACACGTGCTCGTACGCGTGGTGCTCGGAGTAGACCCACAGCACCCGCCGACCGAGCAGTTCGTTCGTCGGCGCGGGGGCGGGCGCGGTCGGCTCGACCCCGTCGATCCGCAGCGCGGTGAAGGTCTGCCCCACCGCCGTCGTGCCCGCACCCGGCGTGCGCAGCCGGCTGACGATCGACAGGGCGTGGCCGCCGCGCAGGTCCAGTACCAGCGAGCGCGCTTCGTCCGGGTCGTCGCGCACGCCGAACTCGACGTAGAACAGAGCGTCGTCCACCTCGAACACCTCGGTGTCGGCGGTGATCGTGCAGGCCGAGCGCGCGCCGTCTTCGGCGACGGTGGTGAACGTGCGCCCCCGCAGCGCCGGCGACAGCGGTGCGCGGCTCGCATCGAACCCCGGGGCGAGGCCGTCGAGCGGAAGCCAGGTGGTGGTGTCGGAGAGGTTGGTGGTCATGGTCGATGCCTTTCTCTTGCACGGATGGATGCTGCGCCGCGGCGCGCCCGTCAACCGGGCGCGGCGGTCAGTGCGCGGCGCGGAACGCGCGGGGCGAGACCCCGTACGCGGCCTTGAAGGTGCGACTGAAGTGCGCGGCCTCGACGAAACCCCAGGTGGCCCCGATCGCCGAGAGCGGCACGTGCCGCAGGGCCGGGTCGGCGAGATCGCGCTGACACCGTTCGAGGCGGCGCTGCCGGATCCACGACGACACCGTGGTGCCCTGGTCGTGGAAGAGACCTTGCAGGTGCCGCGTCGAGATGAAGTGCGCCGCGGCGATCGAGGAGAGGGTCAGCTCCGGGGAGCCGAGGTGCCGGTCGATGTGCGTGTGCACCCGCTGCAGCAGGGCGGTGTGCGGGTCGTCCACGGCCGCCGGTCCCAGGCGATCGAGGAAGAGCGTCGTCGCCAGATCGAGGGCGCTGCGCATGAGCCGCGCCCGCGTCGGCGCGGCAAGCTGCGCCGCCTGGGCGGACAGCTGGGCGAGGAAGGACGCGACGACGGCGGCCGCACCGTCGGCTCCGCCCAGCCGGGTGGCGGTCAGCTCCCGCATCTGCGACGGCGGTACGCCGATCCCATGCCGGGGCACCATGAGCACGATGGTGCGCATGGTGTCGTCGAAGACCAGCGCGTACGGCCGGCTCGTGTCGTACACGGCCAGGTCGCCCGGCGCGAGCACCGTCTCATGGTCGTCCTGGACGAGCATGCCGCTGCCGGCGACCATGAGGCTCAGCTTGTAGAACGCGCGGTCGTCGCGGGCGATGAGGTCGGTGGTGCGCTCGACGGCGTGGTCGGTGGCCCGCACCTCGGTGAGGTGGATGCTGTCAGCCGTCGTTCCGCGGATGCTGCCCCGGAACGACGCCGGGTGCGCGGTGCTCACCCGCAGCGGCACGAAGGAATCGCTCACGGCCGCGCGGAACGCGGCGAGATCGAAAGCCGGGGCCGATTCGACCGTCGCGCCCGCGCGCATCTCAGTCGCCGACATGTGCGAGCGCCTCTCCCAGAGACCGGATGACGATGGGATCGAACGCGGAGCGCTCGCCGGGCACCCACCGGACGCCGGTGAGCTCGGCGCCGGTCAGCCGGAAGGCGCCGTGCTGCTCGTGGAGGTCCCAGTCGACCGGGCTGCCGTAGTCGTAGCCGACGCTGATCCCGGTGAAAGGCGCCATGCCGACGAGCATGGGCACCCCGTCGATCCGTGCGACCTCGACGCCGTCCACCCGTGCGCGATAGCTGCAGCGCAGCTCGGGCTGTTCGGTGATCTCCAGCACGACATGTGCTCGATCGGCGATCCGCGTCTCGGCAGTCGCGCGGTGCATGCGGCCGTACGCGTTGTAGGACAGCCGGACCCGCCCGTCAAGGAGGGCGGCGAGATACCCACCGCCCTGATCGCCGTGCGCGATGAGGACCCCGTCGCCGTGGGCGGCGTTCTCGAGGTCGAGTTCGACCTCGAACGATCGGAGCACGGTGAGCCTGGCCGAACGGAAGCGTTCGAGCGGTGGACGGAACGGCTGCAGCCGCACCGGCTGCGACAGCGCGAGCTCGGTCTCCGGCCGCACGTCGTTGAGTCCTCGGTCGTCCTCCAGGGGGAAGACGGTGCTGCGCCACGCCTCGGCCCGCCACGCGGTCGCGAGCTGGCGCACGGCGTAGGGCCGGTCGGCCGCGAGGTCTCGCGTCTCGGTCGGGTCGTCGGCGAGATCGTAGAGCTCCCAGCGCTGCGCCGCATTCGGGTCGTCGGACAGCGGAAGAACCGCCTTCAGCCCATCGCGGTAGAGCGCCCGCTCGCCCCCGCACTCGAACAGCTGCGCGGCACGTCCGCGTCCGTCGGTGCGCAGGAGCGAGGTCGCGAAACTGCGCCCATCGGGCTCCACGGCGTCGAGACCACCGCGGGCGGCCAATCGCTCCACCCCGACGAGGTCGAGGATCGTCGGGGCGAGGTCGGAGACGAAGGCGTAGCCGTGACGCAGGGATCCGGCATCCACCTCGGGCATGGCCGGCCACGAGACGATCAGCGGGGCGTGCACGCCGCCCTCGTAGGTCGATCCCTTGAAGGCGCGGAAGGGCGTGTTCGAGACGCGCGCCCACCCCGCCGGGTAGTGGCTGAACACCCGTGGGCCGCCGATCAGTGCGGGGTCGCGGGCGATGTCGGTCTCCCAGCCCGCCGGCACGGGGTGCTCGATGCCGAACTGGGCGAAGTAGCTGCGGGTGCCCGACGGGCCGCCCTCCGCGGTGCCGCCGTTGTCGCTCGTGATGACGATGAGGGTGTCCTCCAGCTCGCCGCGCGCCTCGAGCGCCGCCGTCAGCCGTCCGACGCTCTGGTCGATCTCGTCGACCGCCGCCGCGTACGCCTCCATGTGGCGGGCGAACAGCAGCTGGTCCTGTGCCGACAGATCCTCCCAGGCGGGGATGCCGGCGTATTCCGGCAACGCGGCGTCGGGCAGCACGGCCTGCGCGGGCACGATGCCCCGTGCGCGCTGGCGGGCGAAGCGCTGCGCGCGCAGGGCGTCCCATCCGTCGGAATAGCGTCCGCGGTACTTCTCCATGTCGGCGGGCTTGGCCTGGATCGGGCCGTGCACCGCCGTGTGCGCGAAGTACAGGAAGAAGGGCTTGGCGGCATCGCTCTGGCGCAGGTCGTCGATCATGCCGATCGCGCGATCGGTGAGATCGTCGGTGAGGAAGTACCCGTCGGGGAACTCCGTGGCCTCCACCACCGAGTTGTCGGAGACCAGTCGGTGCGGATGATGGAGCGAGGTGAAGCCGTCCATGCAGCCGTAATAGCGGTCGAACCCGCGCTGCAGCGGCCAGGACGACTTCTCCGCCCCGTCGTGCAGCCGGGACTCGACGGTGAGGTGCCACTTGCCCACCATGAACGTCGCGTAGCCGCCGGCCCGCAGCGATTCGGCGAGGGTGGGCGCGTCGGCCGGCAGCTCGCACGAATAGCCGGGGTATCCCGGGTCGATGTGGGCGACGTAGCCGAACCCCGCCCGGTGGGGGTTGAGGCCGGTCATCAGCGCCGCGCGCGACGGCGAGCACATCGGGGCGGTGTGGTAATTCGTGAACGTGTACCCGGTCTCGGCGAGCCGGTCGATGTGCGGGGTGTCGATCTCGCCGCCGAAGGCCCCGAGATCGCTGAAGCCGAGGTCGTCGACGAGGATCACGACCACGTTCGGGCCGGTGGGTGCCGGGGGAGCGGGCCACCACGGCTGCGACGCGGAGGTCACCTCGCCCACGACCCCGCCGAACCGCTCGTAGCCGCGTGCCGCGGCATCCACTATCGGACCTTCCGGATCAGCTCGAGGATCTCGGTGCGCAGCTCGGTGAACCGGTGCTCGGCGCGCGTCGTGATCTGGTCGCGCGGCTCGGCGATGGCGACATCGAGGATGCGGGTGACGCGGGCCGGCTTCTCGCCGAGCACGATGACCCGGTCCGACAGGTAGACGGCTTCGTCGATGTCGTGCGTGACCACCACGATGGTCATGCCGAACTCCTCGCGGATGCGCAGGCAGAGGTCTTCGAGTTCGAAGCGGGTCTGGGCGTCGACCGAGGCGAAGGGCTCGTCCATGATGAGCACGTCGGGGCGGTAGGCGATCGCGCGGGCGATGGCGACGCGCTGCTGCATCCCGCCCGAGAGCTGCCACGGGTACTTCGCCTCCGCGCCGGCCAGACCGACCGCCTCGATGGCGCTCGAGACGCGCTCGGCGCGTTCCGCAGCGGGCAGGTGCAGGTGCTTGAGCGGCATCACCACGTTGCGCTCGACGGTGAGCCAGGGCATCAGCGAGCGGGTGTACTCCTGGAAGACGAGCGCGAGGTCGTCGGGCGGCCCGTCGATCACCTGTCCGTCGATCGCCGCGGTGCCCGAGGTCGCCGGCTGCAGGCCGGCGAGGCACTTCAGGAGGGTCGTCTTGCCGATGCCCGACGGCCCGACGATGCACGCGATCTCTCCCGCGTACACGTCGAACGTGAGGTCGGCGATGATCTCGAGCGGTCCGCTCTTGGTGGGGTACGACTTGGCGAGGCCCGAGACCGAGAGGCGAACGGGGGCGTCGGGGCGCGAATCGATGGTGGTCATGAGTCCTTTCCCATCTGCTGAGAAGCGATGTACCAACGCAGCACGCGGCGTCGGAGGAGCGCGAAGAGCGCGGAGGAGGCGTAGCCGATCACGCCGAGCAGGAGGATCCCCGCCCACATGTCGGCGATCGCGAACGATTGCTGGGCCAGGAGCGTGGCCGCCCCGAGTCCGGTCGACGACCCGAGCATCTCGCTCGCGATCATCACGATGAAGGCGACCTGCAGGCTCACCTGCATGCCCGAGAAGACCCGGGGGCTCGCCGCCGGGAGGACCACCTGCCAGAACCGCTGCCAGGCGGGGATGCCATACACCCGCGTCACCATGTTCGTGATCGGATCCACGGCGCGCACGCCGTCGATCGCGGCGATCAGCGTCGGGAAGAGCGCGGCGAGGGTGATGGAGAGGATGCGGGTCTCGTTGCCGAAGCCGATGAGCGACACGAAGATCGGCACCAGCGCCACCGGTGGGATCGCGCGGAAGAAGTGGAGGGTCGGCTCCACGAACCAGGCGAGCGGCCGGATGAGGCCGAGCAGGCTGCCGAGCACCACGCCGATCACGCTCGCCAGCGCGAACGAGATGACCAGGTTCAGCAGCGACGACCCCACGTTCACGGCGAACTGCGGCGTCTGAGACAGCGCGACGAGGCGTTCGAGGATGACCTGGAGCGGAGGGAAGAACGTATTGGTCGAGTTCGCCGACGCGATCCACCACGCCGCCAGCAGCAGGAGCGGAACCGCGACCTCGGCCGCGACGAGGAGCCAGCGCGGCGCGCGGCGGCGCGGTGAGCGTGCCGTCTTGCGTCGCAGGGCGATGGGACGGGTGGGCAGGAGCGTGGTCATCAGACCACCGCCTTCCGGTACTGGGGGTGCCAGTGCAGGAGGCGGCGCTCGCCCCACTGGCTGAGACCCTGCACGATCAGCCCGAGCACGCCGAGCACCAGAACGTACGCGAACAGCTGCGCCTGGTCGCCCGACAGCTGCGCCAGCAGGAGGCTCTGGCCGAGACCGGGCCCCCCGCCGAGGAGGCCGGCGACGACGGCGATGATCAGCGCGGTGGGAGCGGCCACCCGGATCGAGGTGCCGATGTAGGGCAGGGCACTGGGCAGAACGACACGGCGGAGGATCTCGCCGCGGCCCATGCCGTACGACCGGCTCGTGGCGAGGGCCACCGGGTCGGTGTCGAACACCCCGGCCGAGGTCTGCATCGTGATCGCGAAGACGCAGCCGAAGAACACGAGGAACGTGCCCATCTCCCAGGTGGGGCCGAGCACGAGCACGACGACCGGGAGGATGACGATCGGCGGGATGGGCTTGAGGAACTCCAGCGGCACACGCGTCGCGTGCAGAAGGAGCGGCGAGACCCCGATGCCGATGCCGAAGGCGATGCCGACGATCGTCGCGCCGAGGAGACCGCCGAGGGCCATCGCGAGGGTGCTCGCGGTCGCCTCCCACAGCTCCGGCGTGCCGACCAGTGCGAGGGCCTGGGCGATGGAGTCGAACGCCGTCGGCAGGGGGGAGTCGGCGAGCGGGCCGACCGCGGCGGCGGCCTGCCAGAGCATGACCGCTGTCGCGACGCCGGCCGCGCCGACGAGGAGTTGACGAAGTGAGGTGTTCATGTGATCACCGGGTGAGGTCCGATCGAGTGGGCGATGCCTCGGCGCGGCTCACGGCGCGAGGATGACGCCGTCCAGGTCCACGGTGCCGGGGAGGTAGCCGAGGGCAACGAGCTTGTCGTTCACCCGGCTGAGCTCGGCGTCGGTGACCTCGGTGGGCCAGTAGGGCACGGTCACCTCGTCGGGCGCCATCGACGACTCGGTGTAGGCGATGCCGGCTTCGACGGCTGCCGCGGAGTTCTCGTTCGCGTAGGCGTTGGTCTTGGCGATCGCGCGCTGGAAGGCGGCGATGGCGTCGGCCTTGGCTGCGACCGTCGACTCGCCCGCGGTCCACAGGCCCACCGCGCCCTCCTCGAAGAACTCCAGCCCCGGATAGGCCAGCACCGGCGAGCCGGCCGCCGCCGCCTGCCCGGTGAAGGGCGACACCAGTCCGGCCGCATCGGCGGTTCCGCTGGCCAGCGCCGACACCGCAGAGGTGAAGTCGAGCACCACCCAGTTGATGGTGGCCGGGTCGACGCCGGCGTCGACGGCGGCGTTCGCGATCGTGACCTCGAGCTGCGCCTGGCGGGCGGGCACCGCGACGGTCGCGCCGGCGAGGTCTTCGATCGACGTGATTCCCGAGTCGGGGCTGGCGTACAGGCCGGTGTCGTCGATCTCGGCCGGGTCTGACTCTTCGGCGGCGTTCTCGGCGTACCCGTCGGCCGCTGCCACCACCTGGAGCGGCACGCCCTGGTTGAGGGCGTTGAGCAGGGGGATGCTGGGCGCGTACGCGATGTCGACCTGGCCGCTCTGCGCGGCGGCGAGGCCGGCCGGCGGGTTCGCGACGATCGAGGTCTCGATCTCGAGACCCTCCTCGGCGAAGAACCCCTGCTCGATGCCGAGCTGGAGGGCGCCGTCGGAGAGCAGGCCGATCGTGGCGACCTTGAGCGTCGTGGTGCCTTCTGCGTCGCTGTCTGCGCCGGCGCCGTTCGCGCCTGCGGAACAGCCCGCGAGGGTGAGGACGAGTGCGGCGCCGGCCGCGAGGAGGGTCGAGGCCGTGCGGAGACGGCGGTGGGGCGTGGTCATGTGCGACTCCTTCGCATGGGATGAGCGGTGCGGGGTGGAGCAGCCCTCGGTGAACCGGGGGACGTCATCGAAACCCGGCTCGGAGACGGGCTTCTTCGCTTTCGTCACCAACTGGTGACTAAAAACTACCCCTGATTCTGCTCCCCGTGTGTTACGAGTGCATAACGATACGTAACCACTTGGAGACGAATAGGATGTGGGATACCGTCGGCTCACCGACAGAAGCGAGGACGAGGACGTGCCGAAGATCGTTGACCACGACGAGCGCCGCGAGCTCATCGTCGACGCCACCTGGCGCCTGATCGAGCGCGGCGGGTTCGAGAGCGCGACGATGCGCGAGATCGCCGCCGAGGCGGGCTTCGCGCATGGGGCGCTGCAACGCTATTTCCCCAACAAGGAGAGTCTTCTCGCCGCGGCCTTCGTGCGTGCGCATACGCGCACCAACGCGCGCGCGGCCGACGAACTGCGGGACGAGCGCGGCCTCGCGGCCCTGCGCGCCCTGTGCCTCGAGATCATGCCGATGCGCCGGGAGCAGGTCCAGGAGGCCCGCGTGGTCGTGGCGTTCTGGGACCGAGCCGTGCAGAACCGCGAGCTGTGGACGGCGCACCGCGAGAACGCGTCGAACTGGCGCGCCCAGATGCGCACGTTCCTGGATCAGGCGCGCGACGACGGGGAGATCGGCGACGACGTCGATCCCGACGTGGTGATCGACCAGATCTCGGCGATGAACGCCGGCCTCCAGATCATGTGCCTGCTGATGCCCGAGACGGCGACGCAGGAGCGCCAGATCGCCGCTCTCGACGACCTGATCGACCGGCTGCGCACGCGCAGCGGCGCGCAGCGCTGACTTCGCGGAAGCGCGTCAGCGGGCGCGCTCCCAGCGCACCACTCCGTCCACCACCGTCATGTCGACGGCGAGGTCACGGAGCCGGTCGACCCGGTCGGAGTCCGGGAGCCGGTCTGAGAGGACGATGAGATCAGCGGCGAACCCGGGGGCCAGGCGGCCCTTGAAATCGGCCGCGCCATCGAGTCGCGCGGCGAGCACGGTCATCATCGCGATGGCGTCGGTGAGGCTCACCGCCTCGTCGTCTCCCGGGCGCGGGGCACCGTCGATCTGCGCGCGCTGCACGGCCGTGATCGCCGCTTCGCGCCAGTCCGGGCTGACCACCGGGGCATCCGACGACAGCGTGACGGTCACGCCCGCCCGCAGTGCGGAGCCCAGCGGCTGGCGCACGCTCTGGCGTTCGGGGCCGAGCAGATCGAGGCCGATGCCGCACACCATGCGGGAGATCACCGGATTAGCGGTCCAGCCGATCCCGTCCCGGGCGAGGGCGGGCATGCCCTCCGCCGTGAGGAAGTCGCCGTGGATGATGTACGGGAGTGCTCCGCGGTCGCCTTCGGGGAGGGCGCGCAGCGCCTCGACCACCTCGTCCGATGCCGCGTCACCGGTCGCGTGGATGCCCGCCTGCCACCCGCGCGCGCCGATCTCGCGCAGGATGCCGCGCAGGGTGTCCGAGCGCTCGTCATCGTCTGCGCCGGCCACCGCGAGCGACCCCCTCGTGCCGTGCGGCCCGTACGGGTCGCGGTGGAATGCCGTGCCGCTGCGCTGGATGCCGTCGGCGAAGACCTTGACCCCGGCCACCCGCAGCGTGCGAGGGTCGATGCGGTCGGGGACCAGCGACGGCAGGGGGCCGTCGAGACCCTCCCGCACGGTGTCGACGCTCTCTCCGCCCGTTCCGCTGAACGTCAGCAGCACCGTCGTGCGCACGTGCAGCTCGTCGTCGTCGGCGAGTGACGCGAGCGCCTCGAGGGCGAGGGGCGAGGGCGAGCCGTCGAAGAGGGTCGTGTGCCCCGGTCCGATGCCGGGATCGGTGGCGGAGGTGATCCCCAGCGCGAGGAGGTCCTGCTGTGCACGCCGGAGCACATCCCGCAGTGCGTCCCGCGACACCGGCGGCATCGCCGTGAGCACGAGCGCCGTCGCGCTGTCGGTGAACACGCCGGTCGGGACCCCGTCCTCGCGCGCGACGACCCCGCCCGGCGGATCCGGTGTCTCGGCGTCCACGCCGATCCGCTCCAGCGCGGCCGTGCCGACCAGCAGCTGGTGGCCCGTTCGATCGAACAGGGCGGTGGGGACATGCTCGAGTCCGTGCGCGCGCAGGGCCGCATCGACGTCGCGCGCGGTTCCGGGGCGTCCGAGCGCCGACGCGTCCCACCCCTGCGCCCGAATCCACCCGTCGGCACCGATCGCCTCGGCGGTGAGCACGTCGGCGAGACCGGACCAGTCGCCGATCACCCGCGCGGAGACATCGAGGAGTCCGTATCGGGCCATCGCGTAGCAGACGAGATGGAGGTGCGTGTCGTTCACACCGGGGAGCACCGTGCGGCCCGCCAGCTCCACCACACGCGTCCGACGCCCGATCTCGCGCAGTGCGGCGTCTCCGGTGGCGGTGATCTCGCCACCGCCGATCGCGATCGCGGTGGTGTGGCCCGGGTCGGATCCGGGACTCCAGTCGGCGAACGTCAGGATGGTTCCGCCGCGCAGGACGAGGTCGGCCGGCATGTCAGTGCCCGCACTCGCAGGCGCCGCCGCCGCAGCATCCCGACCCGCCTTGTGGCGCGCGCGCGTGGGCCTGGGAGGACTCGGGCACGTCCATCGCCGGATTCACGTCGAAGAACCCGTAGGGCTTGAACCAGAACCCCGCGTAGTCCACCGGCATGATGGGCCAGTCCTCGGGGCGCGGCACGTGCGTGAGACCGAACGTGTGCCACAGCACGAGGTCCTCGCCGTCGATCGACCGGTCGTCTGCGGTGTAGGCGGGCAGGCCCGCGCCGCCCTGGTGCGCGTTCGGGTACCTGCCGCCGGGCCAGCGCTCGTCGCGGTCGAAGGCGGTGGCCCACAGGTGCTTGGTCGCGAAGGCGGCGCGTGCGGCCACCGTCGAGGCCGGGTCGGCCATCAGCAGCGCCGTCGGCTGCGGAAGCAGGTGGTAGGCCGTCGGCTTGCCGATGTGGTTCCTCTTCGACGCGCTCTGCACCTCCCATACGCGGGCGACGGAGGTGTCGGCCTCGCGTCGCGCAGAGAGCTCGCTGGTCAGCGGCGTCTCCTTCCACGTGAACGCATTGCCGAAGGGGTTGTCCTCGCCCATCGGGATGCGTGCGGCGTCGATCTCCACGAGCCGGTTGTCCTCGCCGTCGATCGCGACGTCCAGGCGGGCGCTGAACAGGTGCTGGTGCACGGGAGCGAACACACCGGGCGCGATCTCGGGCGCGTGGCGATTCGTCGTCCCCGGGATGCCGCCGCCCACGAACACGATGCCCGTCGCCTTCGCCTCGACCTGGATCGAGCCGTCGAGGTAGAAGTACCAGTAGAAGCCGTAGTCGTAGTTGCCGATCGTCGAGAAGTAGGACACGACGAGGCGACGCGAGCGACGCACCTCCGCACCGACACCGGGTTCGGTGTGCTTCCAGAGGATGCCGTAGTCCTCCTCGTGCATGCACACCACGTTCGGGATCCGCACCGGGTGCCCGTGGTCGTCGGCCACGAAGCCGTCGAAGTAGCGGATGACCCCGAGGCAGTCGCAGCCGAGCTCGAGGTGGTTCGCGTTCTTGCCCAGGAGATACTCACCGGCGTCGAAGTAGCTGATCCAGAAGCGGGTCGGGCTCGTGTCGCCGTAGGGCACGACCATCTCGGGCACGCTCGCGCGGGTGAGGATCGAGCGCCCGTCGAACGCCACGTCGTGGAGCACGAGGCCTTCGCGCGCGTTGAAGTCGACGCGCATCGTCCAGTTCTCCCACTGCACGAACGACCCGTCGACGTGGAAGCTCGGCCCCTCGGGCTGGATGATCTCGATCGGCTTGAGCGATTCGCGCGCCGGCCCGACGGCATCGGGCGTGTACTTGCCGCTGCCGCTCGGCACCGGCACGTCTCCCTCGTCCTCGACGCCGATGACGCGGTTCTCGATGAGGTCGATGTGGACGATCAGGCCCTCGACGGGGTGAGCCCACGGGATGTCGTCCTCCGCGTCGCGCAGGAAGGTCAGCGAACGGATGACGCGGCGGCCCACCTCGTTCGCGCGACCCACGAAGCCGGGGGCCAGGGGCGAGCAGAACGCCAGCTCCATCCGGTCGGCCAGACCTCGCCGGGTCATCGCCGACTGCCATTCGGGGGAGGCCTTGGCGATGGCCGCCGCCCGCTCGTACTCCTCGAAGAGATACTGCGGCTGGCCGTAGGGGGCCGCCGCCGGATCATGTTCGCGTCGGGTGAGGACGTCGCCGCGCGTGACGGAGACGACGACCTCGGTGACCGCTCCCGTCGAAGTGTCCAGGAGCGTGGCATCCACTCGGCGATCGACCGCGCGGCCGGTGGCCCGGAAATCGGCCATCTCGGACTTGTCGGGTTCGTAGGGGAGGAGCATCGGCACGCGGGTGGACTCCGTGAGAAGCCCCGCGTTCACGAGGATCTCACGCGTGCGCTCGATGTCGTCGGCCGTGAGCGGATCGAGAGGGTGACGGGCAGCAGCCGTCGGGAGGTCGTCGTGGGCGTCGACGAGGGCGGGGCCGTGGTGCGGGGTCTGGGACATGGCGGGATCCTCCATCCTGCGTCCCAGCATGACCCCTCTCCTCATCGGGGGCTTGTCTGCACGCGCACGCCCCCTGACCATCGGCGCGGGATGTGCGGCCGGCTCAGCGCAGCGGAGCGCGGTGCGGGATCACGACCGGCTTGGTGTCGTGCGCGGCCCGCTCGGGGCGCCGACGGAACCGTCGACCGGTCACGGTGACCGGGGTCAGGCTCACGTAGTCGTTCTTCGCCGTGGGGCTCGCTGTGGCCAGCCCCAGCACGCCGGATGCCACGATGTCGTCGTCGCTGTCCATGCGCTCCGCCTCGGCGTGGATGACCACGCTCCAATGGAAGCGCTCGTCGGCGCCGTCGACCTCGAACGCCACCGATGCGTCTTCGGAGAGCCGCCGGAGCTTGGTGCCCGGTGCCGAGCGGAAGTAGATGCGTCCGGCGTGCACCGTGAAGTTGATGGGGAACACGTCGGGCTGTCCGTCGGGAGTCGACACCGCGAGTCGTGCGAGCGGGGTCGACTCCACGAGGCGCCAGCACTCGCCGGTCGATAGTTCCTCCACCCCCAGCGCTGCCGGCGACGGCTGCTCGGGAGCAGGGGAGGCGAGATAGGGGTTGGCCGCCTCGTCGTCGGTGCGCACGCCGACCGGGGTCGGCCGTGCGGTCGTCTGAACGCTCATGATCAGTCCGGTCCTTTCCGCTGGGTTATATCGAGGTTGGTCCTCGATACGCCGCGCGTACAGGGTCGGAGGTCCCACCGCGTTCAGCGCCCGCGCGCCAGCGAGGATCAGGTGCCGCTCGAGTCATCGTCGGTGGAGCCGTCGTCGGTGGAGCCGTCATCTGGGGTGTCGTCGTCCGTGGTGGTGTCGTCGTCGTCGTCATCGTCGTCGTGGTTCCACCCGCGATCGCCGTGCCGGTCTTCACGCTGCTGGCTGTCGTCGCCGAACCCGGGGCCGCGCCGGTCGCCGAAGCCGTCGCCGGGCGCGCCCGGCATGTTCTGCTCCTGGAAGCCGGCGCGGTCGAACCCGCCGACACCGCGAGCGGTCGCCCATCCTGCGCCGAAGCCGATGCCCAGCAGCACGACGCCGGCCACGGCGGCGGCGGTCACCTGCACCCACAGGCGGCGGTACCAGGGAGTGGATGCCGCAGCCGCAGCCTGCGGGGCTGCCGGTGCCGTCGCGGGGGCGGCCGAGGAGGCCTCGGGGGCGGGTGGGCGCGGCGGGATCGGTGTCGCACCGGGATCGGACGACACCGGCGTCGTCGGGGCGGTCGGGGTCGGCGGCGTGTCGGCCGCCGGGCTCTCGTCGGCGGGATCGCGGGGTTCGGTGTTCTCGGACATGCCCCGACTCTCCCCGGGCGATTCCAAGGTCTCTCAAAGAGTCGGGTGCTCTGGGCGAACTCATAACGAGCCGATAGCCGGCGTTCAGCGACGGCGGACTAACGTTCGCGCCGGGGCAGGGTGAGCACGAACACCGCTCCCGTGGGGGAGTTCTCCTCCACCCGCACCGAGCCCCCGAATCGCGTCGCGATGTCGCGCACGAGTGCGAGACCGAGCCCGAACCCGCGGCGCGTGTTCGGTTCGGGCGGCGTCGAGCGGGTGAAGCGCTCGAACACGCGTTCGCGATCGGCCGCGGCGATGCCCGGCCCGGTATCGGCCACGCGGATCTCGACGCTGCGACCCGCCGCGACCGCGGAGACGGCGACCCGGCTGCCGCGGGGTGCATGGCGCACGGCGTTGTCGAGGAGCGCGGTCAGGGCCCGCCCCAGCCCGATGCGGTCGGCCGCGACGGGCGGCGCGTGTGCGACATCCACGTCGATCACCACGCCGACATCCTCCGCGGGAGGCGAGATCACACGCACCGCGTCCGAGGTGGCATCGGCCACGCTGGTCACCGCCGCGTCGTCTCCCGTCTGCGTCCCGGCGGCCTCCGCCGTGACGAGCAGGTCGGTGAGCACGGCATCCATCACCGCGGCGTCGCGCTGCAGATCGCCCAGCACTCCGCCGACGTCGCCGCCGCGCGCGGCCCGGTGCTGTGCGAGCTGGATGCGGCTGGTGAGCGTGGTCAGCGGTGTGCGCAGCTCGTGGCTCGCGTCGGCGACGAAGGCGCGCTGCACCTCCAGCGCCTGCGCGAGCGGTGCGGATGCCCGCCGCGCGGCGTACCACGCGATGAACCCGAGGGCGATGACCCCGAGCACCCCCAGCACGAGGGCGATCGGAAGGATGTCGTCGAGATCGACGACGCGGCGCGCGCCCGGGCCTCCTTCCGGGAAGCCGGCACCGTCGTCCCCGCCGAAGCGCGGCGGCCGGCGGTCGGTCTGCGACGACGCGAGCATCACCGCGACGGTGACGGAGGTCACCGTGGCGACCACACCCGCCGACGCGAGGCCCACCCACAGGCCCACCCGCAGGGCGGACCGCTGCACGCGCGCCCGGTCGGACGCTGCGAGGTCGTCACGCCCATTCATCGCGGCGTTCCGCTCCGGTAGCCCCGCGCGCGGACCGTGTCGATGATCTCGGGCGTGGACTTCCGGCGGATGTAGTGCACGTAGGTGTCGACCGTGGCGGCCGATCCGCCCGGGAACACGCTGCTGAGGATCTCCTCGCGACTGAACACGTGCTCGGGGCTGGAGGTGAGAAGCTCCAGCAGGTCGGTCTCGGCCTGGGTGAGGGCGATGCGTCCCTCGACAGGCGAGTAGAGCGCGAGCGAGTGCGGCGTGAACACCCAGTCGCCCAGCTCGCGCCGGTCGCCCGCGCCGCGTCCGCGTTGGAGCGCGCGCAGGCGGGCGCGCAGCTCCTCGATGTCGAACGGCTTGACGAGGTAATCGTCGGCGCCGCCGTCGAGCCCGCTGACGCGGTCCTCGAGCGCGCCGAGCGCCGTGAGCATGATCGCCGGCGTGGCGATCCTCGCCGTGCGCACCGCCTCGAGCACGTCGAGTCCGGACATTCCCGGCAGCCGGCGATCGACCACCATCACGTCGTATCGGCGTGACAGCGCGCGGCGCACGGCGTCTTCGCCGGTGAGAGCGTGATCGACGTCGTAGTCCTCCGCGAGCAGCTCCACGACGATCGCCGCGATCTCCTGCTCGTCCTCCACGTAGAGCAGTCGCGGGCGTGAAGCGCGGTCGGCGGACATGGCGCGGCTCAGCGAGTGGCGTCCTGGCGTCGCACGATCTCCGCGATCCAGGCGGGAGCGAACGGGGAGGTGCAGTTCGGCGGGGTCGGATAGTCCTTGAGCACCTCGAGCCGCTCGCCGATGTCGATCGCGCGGGCACGTCGGTCGGGGTGCGAGATGCCGATCTGCGCCAGCGTGTGGTTCATCTCCCATTGCAGGCGATCGGGCGCCGACGCCATCTCGACCTCGATCCGGTCGAGCAGGCCGTCGAGATCCAGCCCCTCGGGCTTCTTGGCGACGCGCTCGGTGGTCAGGGTCCATCCCGCGCTCGCGACGATCGGGTCGCCGTCGGCGAGCCAGGCGATGCGCAGCGCTTCTGCGTGAGGGCTCTTCTTCACGATGTAGCTCACGAGCCACTCGTGGACCTTCGGCGTGCGGGCCTCGCGGAGCATGCGGTCGAGATCCGCGAGGGCGTAGGTGCGCGGACGGGAGATGAGGATGGCGAGGAGCCTCGCGGCCGAGTCGTCGGTCGCCCACAGGGCGAGCGCGAGGTCGGGCTGCACCTTGAGGCGCTTGGCGATCGCGCGCAGCTGGCCGAGGTTCACCGCGTGGTCGTCGCCATGGCGTGCGTTCACGTCGCCGATCCGTGCGTCCGCGAGATCGGCCAGCTCGGCCAGGATCTGGGCGGTGGTCGGCGTCGCAAGTGTCGTGTCGGTCACAGCGTCCTCCTCGGGTGCCTCCACAGCCTACGTCTGGGCCCATCCCCGGAAACACGGGCGACACGCCCGGGATGCGGGCTCGATTCGACGGGTGGGCCGGTGCCACGTAAAGTATTTCTTGTTCGCCCCAAAGGGAAGAGCGGAGAGGCGAGAGCCCCGCCCCCTCAAGTGGGAACACCCCCCAGATCGAGATCATCGACAGATGACCGCGTTCTGGATCGTCCGACCTCGAGTCAGGCTAGGGACCACTGAACCGGAGATGTCCGGGTCGAAGCGCCAGTCTGATGCGGGACTCGGCTGAAGGAAGTTGCCCTGTGGGCGAGGCTGAGAGGCTGAGCTGCAGGTGTGTCCGATCCTTGAGAACTCAACAGCGTGCACTTGTCAAATGCCAATTTTTTCCTCGTCCAGTCTTTTTGGCTGGTGAGTGAATTCCTTTGGATCAAAGTCCAATCCTTTTTGGGTTGGCGTATGGATGTCAGTTTGATATTCGTTTTTGGTCAGTTCGAACTCGCTGCATGATCGTTTTCCCGGTTGTGTATGCATTTTTTCTTTATGGAGAGTTTGATCCTGGCTCAGGATGAACGCTGGCGGCGTGCTTAACACATGCAAGTCGAACGGTGAAGCTCAGCTTGCTGGGTGGATCAGTGGCGAACGGGTGAGTAACACGTGAGCAACCTGCCCCTGACTCTGGGATAAGCGCTGGAAACGGCGTCTAATACCGGATATGCACCACGATCGCATGGTCTGTGGTGGGAAAGATTTTTTGGTTGGGGATGGGCTCGCGGCCTATCAGCTTGTTGGTGAGGTAATGGCTCACCAAGGCGTCGACGGGTAGCCGGCCTGAGAGGGTGACCGGCCACACTGGGACTGAGACACGGCCCAGACTCCTACGGGAGGCAGCAGTGGGGAATATTGCACAATGGGCGGAAGCCTGATGCAGCAACGCCGCGTGAGGGATGACGGCCTTCGGGTTGTAAACCTCTTTTAGCAGGGAAGAAGCAATTCGTGACGGTACCTGCAGAAAAAGCGCCGGCTAACTACGTGCCAGCAGCCGCGGTAATACGTAGGGCGCAAGCGTTATCCGGAATTATTGGGCGTAAAGAGCTCGTAGGCGGTTTGTCGCGTCTGCTGTGAAATCCCGAGGCTCAACCTCGGGTCTGCAGTGGGTACGGGCAGACTAGAGTGCGGTAGGGGAGATTGGAATTCCTGGTGTAGCGGTGGAATGCGCAGATATCAGGAGGAACACCGATGGCGAAGGCAGATCTCTGGGCCGTAACTGACGCTGAGGAGCGAAAGGGTGGGGAGCGAACAGGCTTAGATACCCTGGTAGTCCACCCCGTAAACGTTGGGAACTAGTTGTGGGGTCCATTCCACGGATTCCGTGACGCAGCTAACGCATTAAGTTCCCCGCCTGGGGAGTACGGCCGCAAGGCTAAAACTCAAAGGAATTGACGGGGACCCGCACAAGCGGCGGAGCATGCGGATTAATTCGATGCAACGCGAAGAACCTTACCAAGGCTTGACATACACCAGAACGCCGTAGAGATACGGAACTCTTTGGACACTGGTGAACAGGTGGTGCATGGTTGTCGTCAGCTCGTGTCGTGAGATGTTGGGTTAAGTCCCGCAACGAGCGCAACCCTCGTTCTATGTTGCCAGCACGTAATGGTGGGAACTCATGGGATACTGCCGGGGTCAACTCGGAGGAAGGTGGGGATGACGTCAAATCATCATGCCCCTTATGTCTTGGGCTTCACGCATGCTACAATGGCCGGTACAAAGGGCTGCAATACCGTGAGGTGGAGCGAATCCCAAAAAGCCGGTCCCAGTTCGGATTGAGGTCTGCAACTCGACCTCATGAAGTCGGAGTCGCTAGTAATCGCAGATCAGCAACGCTGCGGTGAATACGTTCCCGGGTCTTGTACACACCGCCCGTCAAGTCATGAAAGTCGGTAACACCTGAAGCCGGTGGCCCAACCCTTGTGGAGGGAGCTGTCGAAGGTGGGATCGGTAATTAGGACTAAGTCGTAACAAGGTAGCCGTACCGGAAGGTGCGGCTGGATCACCTCCTTTCTAAGGAGCATCTGGCAGTCATCGCCTTTTGGGGTGGTGGGTGTCCAGGCGCCGGATCAGACCGAATGTGTCTGCCGGTAGCTCATGGGTGGAACATTTGACGAGGCCTCTTCCTGGGGGTTTGGAGTTAGTACGCCATTTCGGTGGTTGGAAGGTTCTGGGCTCTGTTGGGTGGGGCGTGCACGCTGTTGGGTCCTGAGGGACCGGATGCGCATTGTCTTCGGATGGTGTGTTCCTTTCCTCTGGGCCCATTCTTGCTGCCGGTTTTTTTTGCTGGTTGTGGGGGTGGGTACCGCCCGTACTTTGAGAACTACACAGTGGACGCGAGCATCTTCGAACCAGGTCTTCGGGCTTGGTTCGTGAAAGATGATCTTAAAGATCATTAGTCAATTTCTGATTCCGGCCCTTTTGGGGTCGGGTCGGGTTTTTGATTCAACTCATGTGATTTCAAGTCTTTAAGAGCAAACGGTGGATGCCTTGGCATCTGGAGCCGAAGAAGGACGTAGCAATCTGCGATAAGCCTCGGGGAACTGATAAGCAAGTTTTGATCCGAGGGTGTCCGAATGGGGAAACCCCGCCAGGGCGCGTGCGTGCCTGGTGACTCCCGCCTGAATATATAGGGCGGGTAGAGGGAACGTGGGGAAGTGAAACATCTCAGTACCCACAGGAAGAGAAAGCAACCGCGATTCCGTTAGTAGTGGCGAGCGAAACCGGATCAGGCTAAACCCAGTGTGTGTGATATCCGGCAGGAGTTGCATGTTGGGGGTTGTGGGACTTTCCGTACTGTTCTGCCGAGCAGTGGACGTGATGCGTGTGTATAGGTGAACGGTCTTGAAAGGCCGGCCAGAGTGGGTGCCAGCCCCGTAACCGAAATGCGTGACGCAGCGTGGAGAGTATCCCAAGTAGCACGGGGCCCGAGAAATCCCGTGTGAATCTGTCAGGACCACCTGATAAGCCTAAATACTCCCAGATGACCGATAGCGGACAAGTACCGTGAGGGAAAGGTGAAAAGTACCCCGGGAGGGGAGTGAAATAGTACCTGAAACCGTTTGCTTACAAACCGTTGGAGCACCCCTGGTAGGTGTGACAGCGTGCCTTTTGAAGAATGAGCCTGCGAGTTAGCGATACGTGGCGAGGTTAACCCGTGTGGGGTAGCCGTAGCGAAAGCGAGTCTGAATAGGGCGATTCAGTCGCGTGTCCTAGACCCGAAGCGAAGTGATCTATCCATGGCCAGGCTGAAGCGACGGTAAGACGTCGTGGAGGGCCGAACCCACTTAGGTTGAAAACTGAGGGGATGAGCTGTGGATAGGGGTGAAAGGCCAATCAAACTTCGTGATAGCTGGTTCTCTCCGAAATGCATTTAGGTGCAGCGTTGCGTGTTTCTTGCCGGAGGTAGAGCTACTGGATGGCCGATGGGCCCGACCAGGTTACTGACGTCAGCCAAACTCCGAATGCCGGTAAGTGAGAGCGCAGCAGTGAGACTGTGGGGGATAAGCTTCATAGTCGAGAGGGAAACAACCCAGACCACCAACTAAGGTCCCTAAGCGCGTGCTAAGTGGGAAAGGATGTGGAGTTGCTCAGACAACCAGGAGGTTGGCTTAGAAGCAGCCACCCTTGAAAGAGTGCGTAATAGCTCACTGGTCAAGTGATTCCGCGCCGACAATGTAACGGGGCTCAAGCACGCCACCGAAGTTGTGGCATTGACATTATTGGTAGGCCTTCGTGGTCCAGCCGTGTTGATGGGTAGGAGAGCGTCGTGTCGCGAGTGAAGCGGCGGGGTGACCCAGCCGTGGACGCGACACGAGTGAGAATGCAGGCATGAGTAGCGAAAGACGTGTGAGAAACACGTCCTCCGAAAGACCAAGGGTTCCAGGGTCAAGCTAATCTTCCCTGGGTAAGTCGGGACCTAAGGCGAGGCCGACAGGCGTAGTCGATGGACAACGGGTTGATATTCCCGTACCGGCGAAGAACCGCCCCAATCAATCCAGTGGTGCTAAGAGTCCTAGCCGTCATGCAGCGGATCCCTTCGGGGTGAGGCGGTGGTGGTGAACGCTCGACCCCATGCTGGTGCGGTTAGCGTATTAACAGGTGTGACGCAGGAAGGTAGCCCATCCCGGGCGATGGTTGTCCCGGGGCAAGTGCGTAGGCCGAGTCGTAGGCAAATCCGCGACTCATACAGGCTGAGACACGATGCGGATGAAAAGTGGGTGATCCTATGCTGCCAAGAAAAGCATCGACGCGAGGTTCTAGCCGCCCGTACCCCAAACCGACTCAGGTGGTCAGGTAGAGAATACCAAGGAGATCGAGAGAATCGTGGTTAAGGAACTCGGCAAAATGCCCCCGTAACTTCGGGAGAAGGGGGGCCCTCCGCGTATTAGGACTTGCTCCGAAAGCGTGTGGGGGCCGCAGAGACTAGTGGGTAGCGACTGTTTACTAAAAACACAGGTCCGTGCCAAGTCGCAAGACGATGTATACGGACTGACGCCTGCCCGGTGCTGGAAGGTTAAGAGGACGGGTCAGCCGCAAGGCGAAGCTCAGAATTTAAGCCCCAGTAAACGGCGGTGGTAACTATAACCATCCTAAGGTAGCGAAATTCCTTGTCGGGTAAGTTCCGACCTGCACGAATGGCGTAACGACTTCCCAACTGTCTCAACCGCGAACTCGGCGAAATTGCATTACGAGTAAAGATGCTCGTTACGCGCAGCAGGACGGAAAGACCCCGTGACCTTTACTACAGCTTGGTATTGGTGTTCGGTGTGGCTTGTGTAGGATAGGTGGGAGACTATGAAGCGGACACGCCAGTGTTCGTGGAGTCATTGTTGAAATACCACTCTGGTCACTCTGGATATCTAACTTCGAACCGTGATCCGGTTCAGGGACAGTGCCTGGTGGGTAGTTTAACTGGGGCGGTTGCCTCCCAAAAAGTAACGGAGGCGCCCAAAGGTTCCCTCAACCTGGTTGGCAATCAGGTGGCGAGTGTAAGTGCACAAGGGAGCTTGACTGTGAGACTGACAGGTCGAGCAGGGACGAAAGTCGGGACTAGTGATCCGGCAGTGGCTTGTGGAAGCGCTGTCGCTCAACGGATAAAAGGTACCTCGGGGATAACAGGCTGATCTTGCCCAAGAGTCCATATCGACGGCATGGTTTGGCACCTCGATGTCGGCTCGTCGCATCCTGGGGCTGGAGTAGGTCCCAAGGGTTGGGCTGTTCGCCCATTAAAGCGGTACGCGAGCTGGGTTTAGAACGTCGTGAGACAGTTCGGTCCCTATCCGCTGCGCGCGTAGGAAGTTTGAGAGGATCTGACCCTAGTACGAGAGGACCGGGTTGGACGAACCTCTGGTGTGCCAGTTGTACTGCCAAGTGCACCGCTGGTTAGCTACGTTCGGGATGGATAACCGCTGAAAGCATCTAAGCGGGAAGCCGGCCTCAAGATGAGACTTCCATACCCTACGGGGTGAGAGGCTCCCAGCCAGACTACTGGGTTGATAGGCCAGATGTGGAAGCGCAGCAATGCGTGCAGCTGACTGGTACTAATAAGCCGATGACTTGATAACACACCGTTTATGGTGCTCGCGTCCACTGAGTGGTTCCCGATGTACGGTCGGGACACCGCAACAACAACATCTTTTGTTATTGCACACCGGAAACATCAATAGTGTTTCGGCGGCCATAGCGAGAGGGAAACGCCCGGTCCCATCCCGAACCCGGAAGCTAAGCCTCTCAGCGCCGATGGTACTGCAGGGGGACCCTGTGGGAGAGTAGGACACCGCCGGACTTCCATTACCGAAATGGCCACCCAACGCAGGGTGGCCATTTCGCGTTAACGCGCGTGCGTGCGGGCGGCGCCGCCGCCCCCGCACGCGCGCTCATCGCAGCATGCGGGCGGGTGCGCGCAGCACGGTGTCGAGCCATCGTGCGGCGACATCGACGGGTGGCAGCGGGTCGTGCTCGACCCACGCCGAGATCACCCCGAGTGCCGTGCCCGCGATTCCTGCGCCCACGACATCGAGCGGCACGTCTTCGAGCGCTCCGGTTGCATCCGCCCCGATCGTCTCGCGGACGACGAGTTCGACTCGTCGCCGCAGTCGTGCGGCGACGACCGCCGATCCGTGCGGTCCGAGCACGCGACGATAGAGCGCGATGTTGTCGGCGATGTGACGCAGGTACTCCTCGAGTTCCGGCGGCATGCCGACCTCCTCGCCCTGCGCCGCGGTCGCCCGCAGCGGCGCGGCCGCGGCATCCAGCACGGCTTCGAGGGCGTCGGCGAGCAGTGAGTCCTTGTCGCCGTAGTGCTGGTAGAAGCTGCTGCGATTCACCTCGGCGCGCTCGGTGATGTCGCCGATCGTGATCTCGTCGAGCGGGCGTTCGCCCGCGAGGTCGAGCAGCGCCTGCTGAAGGCGCTGACGGGTGCGCGCGACGCGGGGATCCATTCCGTGATTCTGCCAGGTTTCGCCTCTCCGACAACTGTCGGATAGGCTGTCGGTCGGCTCGACGGCGCGTCTGATCGTCCCCCGGTTCGAAAGGCATCCCCGTGGCGAATCTCCTCTTCCGCATCGGCAGCTTCGCGGCACGCCGCGCATGGACCGTAGTCCTCAGCTGGGTGACGATCCTGGTGCTCGCCGTCGGCGCTTTCCTCGCCTTCGGGGTGGGCTCGCCTCGAGCTTCAGCATTCCGGGCACCGAGACCGATCGGGTGAACCAGGCGCTCACCGACACCTTCCCCGACCTCACCGGCGCCACCGCGACCGTGGTCTTCTCGACCGAGGACGGCGCCGCCTTCACACCGGCCCAGGAGGACGCCATCGGCGACCTGCTCGGCGAGGTCGAAGACGTCGACGGGGTCGCGTCGGTGACCGATCCCTTCGCAACCGAGGCCGAGCGGGCGGCGCAGGCTCAGCAGCTCAGCGACGGTCGGGCGCAGCTCGCCGATGCCACCGCGCAGCTCGACGCGTCCGAGTCGCAGCTCGACGCCGCGCAGCAGCAGCTCGACGCGGGTCAGCAGCAGCTCGACGCGGCGATCGCCGACGCGCAGGCCGCCGGTTTCTTCACCCAGGCCGCCGCGCAGTTCGAGGCGCAGCAGGCGCAGCTCGACGCGAGCCGGGCCGAGCTCGATGCGGGTCGAACCCAGCTGGCCGATGGCCGCGCCGAGGTGGAGTCCCAGTCTGCGCAGCTGGAGGACGGCGAGCGACTGGTGGGCTTCGCGGAGGAGATCACGCTCGTCGCCGACGACAGCGCCACGGCGCTCGGCGCCATCTCGTTCGACGACACCATGTTCGATCTGCAGCAGTCGGTCAAGGACGACGTCACCGAGATCCTCGACGGCGCCGACATCGACGGCGTGAGCCTCGACTACTCGTCGACGATCACCGCGAGCACCGACGGGCTCGTCGGCCCGGGGGAGGTCATCGGCTTCCTCATCGCGGGGATCGTCCTGATCGTGATGATGCGCGCGCTGCTGCCCGCCGTCGCCCCGCTGATCAACTCGATCATCGGCGTCGGGGTGGGCGTGGTCGGCTCGCTCGCGTTCTCCGGGGTCGTCGACATGTCGTCGGTGACGCCGGTGCTCGGTGTGATGCTGGGGCTCGCGGTGGGCATCGACTACTCGCTGTTCATCCTCAACCGTCACCGCAAGCAGGTGCTGGCCGGGATGCCGGTGGAGGAGTCGGTCGGACTCGCCAACGGCACCGCCGGCAACGCGGTGGTCTTCGCCGGGTCGACCGTGATCATCGCGCTGGTGGCGCTGCTGGTCACCGGCATCCCGTTCCTCGGTGTGATGGGAGTGGTCGGTGCCGCGTGCGTGCTCGTGGCCGTTCTCGTGTCGGTGACCTTCACTCCGGCGATGCTCGGGCTCATGAAGCTCCGGGTCCTCGGCCGCCGGGCCCGCGCCGAGATCGGCCACCCGCACCACACCCGCAAGCCGCTGCGCGCCATGCGCACGCCGCGCGCGCTCGGCGCGGCGGCGCTCGCGATCGTGGGGCTGCTCGTGATCGCCATCCCCGCGCTGTCGATGCGTCTCGCTCTTCCCGACGGCTCGAGCGAGGCGACCGACACGACCCAGTACGGGGCCTTCAAGACGGTCGAAGCCGAATTCGGCGCGGGGCAGAACGGCCCGCTCCTCGTGGTCGCGGAGACTCCCGATGCGGTCGCCGATGACGACCAGCTCACGATGCAGGTGGAGATCGCCGGCGTGCTCGCCGAGCAGAACGACGTCGTCGCGGTGGCGCCGGTCGCCGTCTCGGACGACGGCACGGTGTTCGCGTTCCAGGTGGTGCCCGCCGACGGTCCGGTGAGCGAATCGACCGAGGCGCTGGTCGCCGAGCTGCGTGGCCTGTCGCCGCTGGAGGGAGACATCACCCTCGGCGTGGCCGGGCAGGCATCCGGCAACATCGACGTCTCCGAGAAGCTCGCCGATGCCCTTCCGATCTACCTCGCGGTGGTGGTGGGCCTGTCGCTGATCATCATGATCGTCGTGTTCCGGTCGCTGCTGGTCCCTCTCATCGCGACCGCCGGCTACGTGCTGTCGCTGTTCGCGGCGCTCGGTGCCGTGACCGCGATCTACCAGTGGGGCTGGCTCTCCTCCCTGTTCGGCGTGCACGACCCGGGGCCCGTGCTGAGCTTCGCGCCGATCATCATCATGGGAGTGCTGTTCGGCCTCGCGATGGACTACCAGCTGTTCCTCGTCTCGGGCATGCGCGAGGCGTACGTGCACAAGATCCCGGCGCGCGAAGCCGTCGTCGCCGGTGTGCGCGGCGGCCGCGCGGTCGTCACGGCCGCGGCGATCATCATGGCGGCGGTGTTCGGCGGCTTCGTGTTCAGCCATCTCGGCATGGTCCGCCCGCTCGGGTTCGGCCTCGCGATCGGCGTGCTCTTCGACGCGTTCGTGGTGCGCCTCGTGCTCGTGCCCGCTCTCATGCACCTGTTCGGGGATGCCGCCTGGTGGCTGCCCAAGTGGCTCGACCGCATCCTGCCCGACGTCGATGTGGAGGGCGCGGCGCTGGAGCGCTCACACCCGGTCCCGCACTGACGCGGTCGGCGCCGGCACCCCCGCCGGCGCCGAGCCGGCGTGCCTACGTCGCCGGAACCGCGCCGGGTGCGGCATCCACCGTCTTCTCCGCCTCGATGCGTGCCAGCGCCAGCCACGTGTCCACGACCGTGTCGGGGTTCAGCGACACCGAGGCGATGCCCTGCTCGACGAGCCAGACGGCGAGGTCGGGGTGGTCGCTGGGCCCCTGACCGCAGATGCCGACGTACTTGCCGTGCCGGCGGCACGCCTCGATCGCCATCGACAGCAGCTTCAGCACGGCCGGGTCGCGTTCGTCGAAGGTGGCGGCCACGAGCGACGAGTCGCGATCGAGCCCGAGCGTGAGCTGGGTCATGTCGTTCGATCCGATCGAGAAGCCGTCGAAGAACTCGAGGTAGTCGTCGGCCAGCAGCGCGTTGGTCGGCAGCTCGCACATCATGATGACCTTGAGGTCGTTGACGCCGCGCCGCAGTCCGTTCTCGGCGAGCAGCTCCACGACCGCGTGGCCCTCGCCGACGGTGCGCACGAACGGCACCATCACCTGCACGTTCGTGAGGCCCATCTCGTCGCGCACGTATCGCAGCGCCTCGCACTCCATGTCGAAGCAGGCCCGGAAGTCGGGGGAGATGTACCGCGACGCCCCGCGGTAGCCGATCATCGGGTTCTCCTCGTGCGGCTCGTAGAGTTCGCCGCCGATGAGGTTCGCGTACTCGTTCGACTTGAAATCGCTCATCCGCACGATGACCGGCTCCGGGGCGAAGGCCGCCGCGATCATCGACACGCCCTCCGCGACCCGCTTGACGAAGTAGTCGCGGGGCGACTCGTACGCGGCGATGCGATCGGCGACCTCGGCGCGCAGGTCGGCGGGGAGCGAGTCGAATTCGAGCAGCGCGCGGGGGTGGATGCCGATCTGACGGTTGATGATGAACTCGAGGCGTGCGAGGCCGACGCCGGCGTGGGGGAGGCGGGAGAAGGAGAACGCCTGATCCGGGGTGCCGACGTTCATCATGATCTTCACGGGCGCGGCGGGCATCGAGTCGAGGTGCGTCTCCTCCTCGGCGAAGTCGAGCAGGCCCGCGTAGACGAAGCCGGTGTCGCCCTCGGCGCACGAGACCGTGACCTCGTGGCCGTCGCGGAGGATCGCGGTGGCGTCTCCCGCACCGACGACGGCGGGGATGCCGAGCTCACGGGCGATGATCGCCGCGTGGCAGGTGCGCCCGCCGCGGTTGGTGACGATCGCGGCCGCGCGCTTCATGATCGGCTCCCAGTCCGGATCGGTCATGTCGGCGACGAGCACGTCGCCGGGCTGGAAGGCGCTCATCTGCGACACGTCGCTGAGCACACGCACGCGGCCGGCGCCGATGCGCTGCCCGATCGCACGACCGGCGACGACGACCTCTCCGCGCTCGTGCAGGCGGAACCGGCGGATCACGTTGGCCGAGGCCCGCGACACCACCGTCTCGGGGCGGGCCTGCAGAATGTAGAGCTGTCCGTCGACGCCGTCCTTGCCCCACTCGATGTCCATCGGGCGGCCGTAGTGGTCCTCGATGACCAGCGCCTGCTGCGCCAGGTCTTCGATGTCGGCATCCGTGATCGAGAACTGCCCGCGGTCGGCGACGTCGACATCGACGAACGCGGTGCTGGCGCCCGCCTCCCGGCTGTCGGTGTAGCGCATGGCGACGGCCTTCTCGCCCACGGACCGCTTGAGGATCGCGGGCCGGCCGGCCCGCAGCGCCGGCTTGGAGACGTAGAACTCGTCGGGATTCACCGCGCCCTGCACGACCGCCTCGCCCAGTCCGTACGAGCTGGTCACGAAGACGGCCTGGTCGAAGCCGGACTCGGTGTCGACGGTGAACATCACGCCCGAAGACCCCACGTCGGAGCGGACCATGCGCTGCACGCCGGCCGAGAGCGCGACCTCGGCGTGGTCGAACCCGTGGTGCACCCGGTAGGCGATGGCGCGGTCGTTGTAGAGCGACGCGAACACCCGCCGGACGGCGTCGAGGATGTTATCGACGCCTCCCACGTTGAGGAACGTCTCCTGCTGTCCCGCGAACGAGGCGTCGGGAAGATCCTCGGCGGTGGCGCTGGAGCGCACCGCCCAGGTGACGGTATCGGGCTCGGCGTCCTGGGCGACCAGTTCCGCGTACGCGGCCCGGATGTCGGTCTCGAGCTCCGGCGGAAGCGGGTGCTGCTCGATCCACGCGCGGATCTCCGTGCCGACGTGGGTCAGTGCCGCCACGTCGTCGACATCGAGCCGCGCGACAGCGTCCTCGATGCGGTCGGCGAGGCCATCGTGCGCGAGGAAGCGCCGGAACGCGTCGGCCGTCGTCGCGAATCCGCGGGGAACCCGCACCCCGAGGTCGGACAGATGCGAGACCATCTCGCCGAGCGAGGCGTTCTTGCCGCCGACCTGGGGGAGGTCGGCCATGCCGATGCGGTCGAACCACAGGATGTTGGTCACGGGAGTCTCCTTCGCGAGGTGGTGCGCGGGGGTGGGTGGATGCCGGCGGGTGCCGACGGTCAGGGCCGGACCTTCAGGGTCTGCAGGATCACGGCCGACATCTCCTCGACGCTCTTGGTCGATGAGTTCAGGAAGGGCACACGGGTGCGCCGGTACAGCTCCTCGGCGCGGCGCAGCTCGAGGGTGCACTGCGCGAGGCTCGAATAGGTGGAGTTCGGCCGGCGCTCGTGACGGACCTGGCTCAGGCGCAGCGGTGTGGTCGTCAGCCCGAAGCAGCGTGCGCCGTACGGCGCGACCAGGCGCGGGAGCCCGTCGGTGGGGAAGTCGTCGTCGGTGAGCGGGTAGTTCGCGACGAGGAGTCCGTACTGCAGGGCGAGGTACATCGTCGTCGGCGTCTTGCCGCACCGGCTCGGGGCGATGATGATGACGTCGGCGAGGTCGAGGGCGCGCGAACTCTGCCCGTCGTCGTGCTCGATCGCGTACTCGACCGCGCGCATGCGGGCGAAATAGCGCTCGGTGTCGCCGACGGTGTGGAACTGGCCGAGCTGCTCCGACGCGGTGGTGCCCAGGGCGCCTTCCAGATCGGTGAGATGGCCGCCGAGCAGGTCGATGCGGGTCGCGGGCGCGGCGGCCAGCACGCTGTCGACGGCGGCGTCCTTCGTCGTCGTGAACACGATCGGGGCGAGGCCGCGCCCGTGCGCCGCGGCGATGTCGCGCACGACGTTCGCCGCGCCCTCCGGCGAGTCGACGAACGGGATCGTGTGGCGCACGAAGGTGAAGCCGGGGAAGTTCGCGAGCAGGGCGTTGCCGAGCGTCTCGGCGGTGATGCCGGTGCTGTCGGACACGAAGTACGCCGCCCGCACCGGAGCTCGGTCGGCAGGGGTGCCGGCGGAGCCCGGAGCGAGCGGCGTGGAGGTCATGCCGTCGAACCTACGGCGAACTCATGCCCTTCTTCTGGCAGCGCGAGCCCGAAAGAAGGCCGCTTCTTAACGCTCGGATGAGAACACGGCGCCCCTGCAACGATTCAGAGCCGCGGTGTGCGCGGCGGCACGGTGCGGCGGGAGCCCGTCGCCTCGAAGCCGGCGGCGAGCTGCAGCAGCGCCGTGTCGTCGTACGCGCGACCCGCGAAGGTCAGGCCCACCGGCATCCCGATGTCGCTGAGCACACCCATCGGAACGGTCACGGTCGGGATGCCGAGATGGCGCAGGGCCAGGTTGCCGTTGGCGATCCAGGTGCCGTTGCGCCAGCCGAGATCCGCGGAGGCGGGGTTCACGTCCATGTCGGCGGGACCGATGTCGGCGACGGCGGGGAACACGACGGCATCGAGTCCGAGGCCGTCCATCCATTCCTCCAGGTCGACGCGGCGCGTCTGCTCGAGACCGTGCAGACCCGCTTCGAGTTCGGGGATGTCGGTCACCTCGCGCACCTCGGGATGACGGTGCACCCAGTCCGGATACTCGGCGATGTCGTCATCGAACCCGGTGTACCGGTCGGGGAGGGCACCCGGCGGGTGCGGGAAGATCGTCGCGCCATCGACCACGGTGAGCGTGTGCAGCGCGGGGTCGCCGTTCGCCGCGAGGAAGTCGTCCCACGCCCACGCCGACAGATCGACGATCTCGTGGTGCAGGTACTCCGGGGTGACCAGACCGCGTGTGGCGATCGTCGGGGCGCCGGGGCGGTCGCCTTCGTAGTTCGACACGACCGGGAAGTCGACCTCCACCACGGTGGCGCCGGCCGCCTCCAGGTCGCGGCGCGCGGCATCCCACAGCTCCACGACGCTCGCCCGGGTCTCGACGCGGCGACCGGTCGGGCCGCCGATGCCCGGATCATCGGCGGTGCCGGCCTCGGGATCGGCGTTGATGTACATGCGCGGGATGCCGATGCGGCGGTCCTGCAGCGCGGCGGCGCCTTCTCCGGCCAGCGCCGGGTAGGCGTCCGGGCGCACGGTGCTCGCGACGGGGATGGTCACCCACGGCTGGCGGCGCCAGAAGTCGCCGCGGGTGTCGTGGTCGTCGGCGACGATGACCTCGAGCACCTCGAGAAGGTCTGCCATCGTGCGGGTGTGCGGCACGACGACATCCATCGTGGGCACGAGCGGCCAGTTGCCGCGCACGGAGATCACCCCGCGCGAGGGCGTGTACGCGCACAGTCCGTTGTTCGAGGCGGGGCCGCGGCCGCTGGACCACGTCTCCTCGCCGAGGCCGAACGCCGCGAAGCTCGCCGCCGTCGCGGTGCCCGATCCGTTCGACGAGCCCGATGCGAAGGGCGCCGTGAGGTACTCGGCGTTGTAGGGGCTCTCGGCGCGGCCGTACACGCCGCGCTGCATGCCGCCGTTCGCCATCGGGGGCATGTTCGTCAGGCCCAGGCAGATCGCGCCGCCGCCGCGCAGGCGCTCGATGGTGAAGGCGTCGCGCTGCGCCACGAGGGCGGCGAACGCCGGCGAGCCCGACGCCGCGGTGAGCCCCTTCACGAGGTAGCTGTCCTTCGCGGTGTAGGGGATGCCGTCGAGCGGGCCGAGCGTGCGCCCGGCCGCGCGGCGGGCGTCGGACGCGGCCGCCTCGGCCCGCGCCTCGGGGTTGCGCACGACGATCGCGTTGAGTGCGGTCGCCGTGCCGGGTGCGTCATACGCGTCGATGCGCGCGAGGTAGGCCTCGACGAGGTCGACCGCGGTGGTGGTGCCCCCTTCGAGGGCTGCCCGCAGATCGGCGATCCCCATCTCTACGACGTCGATCATGCGGAGACCGCCTTCGGCTGCTGCTGGGTGATGCAGTGGATGCCGCCGCCCCGCGCGAAGATCTCGCGGGCGTCGACGGTGACCACGGTCCGACCGGGGTACGCCTCGGCGAGGATGTCCCGTGCGGCGGCGTCCGCCTTGTCCTCGCCGAAGCCGCAGGCGATGACACCGCCGTTGACGACGAGGTGGTTGATGTAGCTCCAGTCCACGAAACCTTCGTCGTCGCGCAGGGTGGCCGGTGCGGGGACGTCGATGATCTCGAGCGTGCGGCCGGCGGCATCCGTCTCGTCTTCGAGCAGCGCGCGCAGTTCGGCGGTCACCGCGTGGTCGGGATGCGCGGCGTCGGGCTGGCTGTGCAGCAGCAAGCGCCCGGGTGCGGCGAGGGTCGCGACGATGTCGACGTGACCGTTCGTGCCGAACTCGTCGTAATCGCGGGTGAGGCCGCGCGGCAGCCAGATCGCCTTGGTCGCCCCGAGGGTGCGCGCCATCTCGGCCTCCACGCGGGCGCGATCGGCGAACGGGTTGCGCCGGGGGTCCAGCTGCACGGTGTCGGTGAGCAGCACCGTGCCGTCGCCGTCGACGTGGATGCCGCCCCCTTCGTTCACGAGCGTCGAGCTCACCAGCTCGGCGCCCACGAGGCCGCTGATCGTGCGCGCGTGCTCGGCGGAGAGCTGCCATTGCGCCCACTCGGGCGCGCCCCAGCCGTTGAAGATCCAGTCGACGGCGCCCAGCACGCCCGGGCGCTCGTCGTCGACGACGAAGGTGGGGCCGTGGTCGCGCATCCAGAACTCGTCGACCGGGGTCTCGATCAGTTCGACGACCCCGCCGAGCAGGTCCTGCGCCCGGGCGGTCTCGCTCGGGTCGACGAGCATGGAGACCGGCTCGAATTCGGCCACGGCGCGAGCGACCGCGCTCCATGCGGCGTAGCCCGCCTCGCGGTCGGCCGCTCCCTCGCCGAGGGTCTGGCCCTCACGGGGGAAGGCCATCCAGGTGCGCTCGTGCGGGGCGGTCTCCGCCGGCATCCGCCAACCCATGTCGACTCCGATTCGTCCGGTACTGCTATTGAGCGGTTGATCAATACCGGACTCACGGTACAGAATCGAAGGCATGTCGTCAACAGCCGCGTCGCCGCGCACCCGCAAGCGCCCCGAGGAGCGCCGCGCCGAGCTCGAGCAGGCCGCTCGCGCCATCGCGCTCGAACAGGGCCTCGCCGCCGTGACCCTTCGGGCCGTCGCTGCGCGCGCCGGGGTGGCATCCGGGCTCGTCGCCCACTACGCGCCGAGCATGGACGATCTGGTCGCGCAGACCTTCGCAGCGATCGTGGGGGCCGAGCTCGCCGACATCCGCGCGCTGCTGGCCGACGTGCCGGAGCCAGGCGCCCGGATGTCGCTGCTGCTGGACACCCTTCTCGACGGCACTCGCGACGACGTCACGCTCGTGTGGGTGCAGGCGTGGGCGCTCGGCCGGGGGAGCGATGCGCTCGCCGCGGAGGTGCGCCGGCAGATGGATGCCTGGCAGCAGGCGATCGAGCAGATCGTGGTCGACGGCGCGGCCGCAGGGGTGTTCCATGACGTCGATGCCGGGGAGGCGGCCGCCCTCGCCTGGCAGATCCTCGCGATGGTCGACGGCCTGAACGCGCATTCGCTCGTGCGCTGGAGCGGAGTCGGCGACCGGCGCGACCTCACCCGGCGCGCGATCGCCGCGCTGCTGGGCGGCTGACGACGCTGATGTTCGGCGCGATGCTCGTGTGACTTCGAGCGCACGGTCTAGCCTCGACGTGATGACGAGTCTTCGCGGCGTGACAGCCGACCTCCTGACGTCCGCCGGTGCGGAGTTCCTCGCCGAGCGGCACCTCGCGACGCTGTCGACGATGGGACCGACCGGAGCCATCCACGTGGTCGCCGTCGGCTTCACCGTCGATGACGGCATCGTGCGGGTGATCACCAGCGACGGCAGCCAGAAGGTCCGCAACATCGAGCGGGACGCACGGGCGACGGTCGCCCAGGTGGCGGGCCCGCAGTGGATCAGCATCGCGGGACGGGCGAGCATCGAGCGGGATCCGGCCGCGGTCGCGCGGGCCGAGCGCCTCTACGCCCAGCGGTACCGGCCGCCGCGGGTGAATCCGCGCCGCGTCGTGATCCGTCTCGAGCCGGACACGGTGATGGGCTCGGCGGGGCTGTTCCGGCCGGCCGGCGCGGACTGATGTGCGCGGGATGCCGCACCCGCCGTATCACGGGGCGTGACTCGGCGCTCGTACGGGGCGGGAGGCATCCATGAACCTGCAGCGCTTCCGCGTGGCGACCTTCAACCTGTACAACCTGCAGCTGCCGGGCCGGCGCATGAACCCGGGCCAGCGGCCGTGGACCGACGGGGAGTTCGCCCGCAAGATCGCCTGGACTGCGGGGCGCCTGCGCGCCCTGGACGCCGACATCGTCGGGCTCCAGGAGCTGTGGCATCGCGACGCGGCCGCGGCGGTGCTCGAGGCGGCCGGCATGGCCGACGAGTACGACCTGGTCGCCGACGCCGCCGATGGAGGGCACATCGTCACGGCCGCGCTCGTGCGCAAGGGGCTCCTCGTGGGCGAAGCGGAGTGGATCGAGCGGTTCCCCGAGGCGCTCCGGTTGGAGTCCAACACCCCGCACGATCCGCAGGCACCCGGCATCCGGGTGTCGATCCCGCGGTTCGCGAGGCCCGTGCTGCGGCTGCGCGTCGCGCTGCGCGACGACCACCCGCACACCGAGGTGTACGTGGTGCACCTGAAGTCGAAGCTGCCCATCCGCATCGACACGGAGCCATGGTTCGAAGCCGATCCGGACGCGTACCGCTTCCACACGACCGCCATCGGGGCGGCGCTGGCGACGATCCAGCGCACCGCCGAGGCCACCGCGCTTCGGGTGCTGCTCACTCAGACCATGAAGGGCACGGTCACCCCCGTCATCGTGCTGGGCGACATCAACGACGGGCAGCACAGCAACACGGTGAACATCCTCACCGAGCAGCCGAACTACCTCGTCGGCGACTCAAGAGGGGGCGCCGACGTCGGCCTGTACACGGCGCAGACCCTGCAGGAGTACCGGGACACCCGCGACGTCTACTACACGCATGTGCACGACGATCTGCGGGAGTCGCTCGATCATGTCCTGGTCAGCGAACAGTTCTACGACAACAGCAAGAAGCGGCTGTGGCTGTTCGACGGCCTGTCGATCCAGAACGACCACCTCGACGACGAGGATCACCGGGATGCCGGCACCGGCGACCACGGGATCGTGGCCGTGCGCTTCGTCTATCGCCCGTATCGCGCGAGGTGAGCGCCCGCGCGCGGCGCGACACGCCCGGGATGCGGCCTGGATTGGACGAGTGCGCCGGATCGGCGTAATGTATTCCGAGTTCGCCCCAAACGGGAGACGGTGAGGCTGAAGCCCCGCCCCATCAAGCGGCGAACGAACCTCAGCTCGAAACCGACAGGCAGTCGCCCGGCGGTGAGCGGAGAAGGAAGTTGCCCTGTGGGCGAGGCTGAGAGGCTGAGCTGCAGGTGTGTCCGATCCTTGAGAACTCAACAGCGTGCACTTGTCAAATGCCAATTTTTTTCCTCGTCCAGTCTTTTTGGCTGGTGAGTGAATTCCTTTGGATCAAAGTCCAATCCTTTTTGGGTTGGCGTATGGATGTCAGTTTGATATTCGTTTTTGGTCAGTTCGAACTCGCTGCATGATCGTTTTCCCGGTTGTGTATGCATTTTTTCTTTATGGAGAGTTTGATCCTGGCTCAGGATGAACGCTGGCGGCGTGCTTAACACATGCAAGTCGAACGGTGAAGCTCAGCTTGCTGGGTGGATCAGTGGCGAACGGGTGAGTAACACGTGAGCAACCTGCCCCTGACTCTGGGATAAGCGCTGGAAACGGCGTCTAATACCGGATATGCACCACGATCGCATGGTCTGTGGTGGGAAAGATTTTTTGGTTGGGGATGGGCTCGCGGCCTATCAGCTTGTTGGTGAGGTAATGGCTCACCAAGGCGTCGACGGGTAGCCGGCCTGAGAGGGTGACCGGCCACACTGGGACTGAGACACGGCCCAGACTCCTACGGGAGGCAGCAGTGGGGAATATTGCACAATGGGCGGAAGCCTGATGCAGCAACGCCGCGTGAGGGATGACGGCCTTCGGGTTGTAAACCTCTTTTAGCAGGGAAGAAGCAATTCGTGACGGTACCTGCAGAAAAAGCGCCGGCTAACTACGTGCCAGCAGCCGCGGTAATACGTAGGGCGCAAGCGTTATCCGGAATTATTGGGCGTAAAGAGCTCGTAGGCGGTTTGTCGCGTCTGCTGTGAAATCCCGAGGCTCAACCTCGGGTCTGCAGTGGGTACGGGCAGACTAGAGTGCGGTAGGGGAGATTGGAATTCCTGGTGTAGCGGTGGAATGCGCAGATATCAGGAGGAACACCGATGGCGAAGGCAGATCTCTGGGCCGTAACTGACGCTGAGGAGCGAAAGGGTGGGGAGCGAACAGGCTTAGATACCCTGGTAGTCCACCCCGTAAACGTTGGGAACTAGTTGTGGGGTCCATTCCACGGATTCCGTGACGCAGCTAACGCATTAAGTTCCCCGCCTGGGGAGTACGGCCGCAAGGCTAAAACTCAAAGGAATTGACGGGGACCCGCACAAGCGGCGGAGCATGCGGATTAATTCGATGCAACGCGAAGAACCTTACCAAGGCTTGACATACACCAGAACGCCGTAGAGATACGGAACTCTTTGGACACTGGTGAACAGGTGGTGCATGGTTGTCGTCAGCTCGTGTCGTGAGATGTTGGGTTAAGTCCCGCAACGAGCGCAACCCTCGTTCTATGTTGCCAGCACGTAATGGTGGGAACTCATGGGATACTGCCGGGGTCAACTCGGAGGAAGGTGGGGATGACGTCAAATCATCATGCCCCTTATGTCTTGGGCTTCACGCATGCTACAATGGCCGGTACAAAGGGCTGCAATACCGTGAGGTGGAGCGAATCCCAAAAAGCCGGTCCCAGTTCGGATTGAGGTCTGCAACTCGACCTCATGAAGTCGGAGTCGCTAGTAATCGCAGATCAGCAACGCTGCGGTGAATACGTTCCCGGGTCTTGTACACACCGCCCGTCAAGTCATGAAAGTCGGTAACACCTGAAGCCGGTGGCCCAACCCTTGTGGAGGGAGCTGTCGAAGGTGGGATCGGTAATTAGGACTAAGTCGTAACAAGGTAGCCGTACCGGAAGGTGCGGCTGGATCACCTCCTTTCTAAGGAGCATCTGGCAGTCATCGCCTTTTGGGGTGGTGGGTGTCCAGGCGCCGGATCAGACCGAATGTGTCTGCCGGTAGCTCATGGGTGGAACATTTGACGAGGCCTCTTCCTGGGGGGTTTGGAGTTAGTACGCCATTTCGGTGGTTGGAAGGTTCTGGGCTCTGTTGGGTGGGGCGTGCACGCTGTTGGGTCCTGAGGGACCGGATGCGCATTGTCTTCGGATGGTGTGTTCCTTTCCTCTGGGCCCATTCTTGCTGCCGGTTTTTTTTGCTGGTTGTGGGGGTGGGTACCGCCCGTACTTTGAGAACTACACAGTGGACGCGAGCATCTTCGAACCAGGTCTTCGGGCTTGGTTCGTGAAAGATGATCTTAAAGATCATTAGTCAATTTCTGATTCCGGCCCTTTTGGGGTCGGGTCGGGTTTTTGATTCAACTCATGTGATTTCAAGTCTTTAAGAGCAAACGGTGGATGCCTTGGCATCTGGAGCCGAAGAAGGACGTAGCAATCTGCGATAAGCCTCGGGGAACTGATAAGCAAGTTTTGATCCGAGGGTGTCCGAATGGGGAAACCCCGCCAGGGCGCGTGCGTGCCTGGTGACTCCCGCCTGAATATATAGGGCGGGTAGAGGGAACGTGGGGAAGTGAAACATCTCAGTACCCACAGGAAGAGAAAGCAACCGCGATTCCGTTAGTAGTGGCGAGCGAAACCGGATCAGGCTAAACCCAGTGTGTGTGATATCCGGCAGGAGTTGCATGTTGGGGGTTGTGGGACTTTCCGTACTGTTCTGCCGAGCAGTGGACGTGATGCGTGTGTATAGGTGAACGGTCTTGAAAGGCCGGCCAGAGTGGGTGCCAGCCCCGTAACCGAAATGCGTGACGCAGCGTGGAGAGTATCCCAAGTAGCACGGGGCCCGAGAAATCCCGTGTGAATCTGTCAGGACCACCTGATAAGCCTAAATACTCCCAGATGACCGATAGCGGACAAGTACCGTGAGGGAAAGGTGAAAAGTACCCCGGGAGGGGAGTGAAATAGTACCTGAAACCGTTTGCTTACAAACCGTTGGAGCACCCCTGGTAGGTGTGACAGCGTGCCTTTTGAAGAATGAGCCTGCGAGTTAGCGATACGTGGCGAGGTTAACCCGTGTGGGGTAGCCGTAGCGAAAGCGAGTCTGAATAGGGCGATTCAGTCGCGTGTCCTAGACCCGAAGCGAAGTGATCTATCCATGGCCAGGCTGAAGCGACGGTAAGACGTCGTGGAGGGCCGAACCCACTTAGGTTGAAAACTGAGGGGATGAGCTGTGGATAGGGGTGAAAGGCCAATCAAACTTCGTGATAGCTGGTTCTCTCCGAAATGCATTTAGGTGCAGCGTTGCGTGTTTCTTGCCGGAGGTAGAGCTACTGGATGGCCGATGGGCCCGACCAGGTTACTGACGTCAGCCAAACTCCGAATGCCGGTAAGTGAGAGCGCAGCAGTGAGACTGTGGGGGATAAGCTTCATAGTCGAGAGGGAAACAACCCAGACCACCAACTAAGGTCCCTAAGCGCGTGCTAAGTGGGAAAGGATGTGGAGTTGCTCAGACAACCAGGAGGTTGGCTTAGAAGCAGCCACCCTTGAAAGAGTGCGTAATAGCTCACTGGTCAAGTGATTCCGCGCCGACAATGTAACGGGGCTCAAGCACGCCACCGAAGTTGTGGCATTGACATTATTGGTAGGCCTTCGTGGTCCAGCCGTGTTGATGGGTAGGAGAGCGTCGTGTCGCGAGTGAAGCGGCGGGGTGACCCAGCCGTGGACGCGACACGAGTGAGAATGCAGGCATGAGTAGCGAAAGACGTGTGAGAAACACGTCCTCCGAAAGACCAAGGGTTCCAGGGTCAAGCTAATCTTCCCTGGGTAAGTCGGGACCTAAGGCGAGGCCGACAGGCGTAGTCGATGGACAACGGGTTGATATTCCCGTACCGGCGAAGAACCGCCCCAATCAATCCAGTGGTGCTAAGAGTCCTAGCCGTCATGCAGCGGATCCCTTCGGGGTGAGGCGGTGGTGGTGAACGCTCGACCCCATGCTGGTGCGGTTAGCGTATTAACAGGTGTGACGCAGGAAGGTAGCCCATCCCGGGCGATGGTTGTCCCGGGGCAAGTGCGTAGGCCGAGTCGTAGGCAAATCCGCGACTCATACAGGCTGAGACACGATGCGGATGAAAAGTGGGTGATCCTATGCTGCCAAGAAAAGCATCGACGCGAGGTTCTAGCCGCCCGTACCCCAAACCGACTCAGGTGGTCAGGTAGAGAATACCAAGGAGATCGAGAGAATCGTGGTTAAGGAACTCGGCAAAATGCCCCCGTAACTTCGGGAGAAGGGGGGCCCTCCGCGTATTAGGACTTGCTCCGAAAGCGTGTGGGGGCCGCAGAGACTAGTGGGTAGCGACTGTTTACTAAAAACACAGGTCCGTGCCAAGTCGCAAGACGATGTATACGGACTGACGCCTGCCCGGTGCTGGAAGGTTAAGAGGACGGGTCAGCCGCAAGGCGAAGCTCAGAATTTAAGCCCCAGTAAACGGCGGTGGTAACTATAACCATCCTAAGGTAGCGAAATTCCTTGTCGGGTAAGTTCCGACCTGCACGAATGGCGTAACGACTTCCCAACTGTCTCAACCGCGAACTCGGCGAAATTGCATTACGAGTAAAGATGCTCGTTACGCGCAGCAGGACGGAAAGACCCCGTGACCTTTACTACAGCTTGGTATTGGTGTTCGGTGTGGCTTGTGTAGGATAGGTGGGAGACTATGAAGCGGACACGCCAGTGTTCGTGGAGTCATTGTTGAAATACCACTCTGGTCACTCTGGATATCTAACTTCGAACCGTGATCCGGTTCAGGGACAGTGCCTGGTGGGTAGTTTAACTGGGGCGGTTGCCTCCCAAAAAGTAACGGAGGCGCCCAAAGGTTCCCTCAACCTGGTTGGCAATCAGGTGGCGAGTGTAAGTGCACAAGGGAGCTTGACTGTGAGACTGACAGGTCGAGCAGGGACGAAAGTCGGGACTAGTGATCCGGCAGTGGCTTGTGGAAGCGCTGTCGCTCAACGGATAAAAGGTACCTCGGGGATAACAGGCTGATCTTGCCCAAGAGTCCATATCGACGGCATGGTTTGGCACCTCGATGTCGGCTCGTCGCATCCTGGGGCTGGAGTAGGTCCCAAGGGTTGGGCTGTTCGCCCATTAAAGCGGTACGCGAGCTGGGTTTAGAACGTCGTGAGACAGTTCGGTCCCTATCCGCTGCGCGCGTAGGAAGTTTGAGAGGATCTGACCCTAGTACGAGAGGACCGGGTTGGACGAACCTCTGGTGTGCCAGTTGTACTGCCAAGTGCACCGCTGGTTAGCTACGTTCGGGATGGATAACCGCTGAAAGCATCTAAGCGGGAAGCCGGCCTCAAGATGAGACTTCCATACCCTACGGGGTGAGAGGCTCCCAGCCAGACTACTGGGTTGATAGGCCAGATGTGGAAGCGCAGCAATGCGTGCAGCTGACTGGTACTAATAAGCCGATGACTTGATAACACACCGTTTATGGTGCTCGCGTCCACTGAGTGGTTCCCGATGTACGGTCGGGACACCGCAACAACAACATCTTTTGTTATTGCACACCGGAAACATCAATAGTGTTTCGGCGGCCATAGCGAGAGGGAAACGCCCGGTCCCATCCCGAACCCGGAAGCTAAGCCTCTCAGCGCCGATGGTACTGCAGGGGGGACCCTGTGGGAGAGTAGGACACCGCCGGACTTCCATTACCGAAATGGCCACCCAACGCAGGGTGGCCATTTCGCGTTAACAGCGCAGGCTCTAGCATGAGCGCGTGCACGTCACGCGCATCGGCGGACCGACGCTGCTCGTCGAACTCGACGGGTGGCGTCTTGTCATCGACCCGACCTTCGATCCACCCGGCCATCGGTACCGCTTCGCGTTCGGCACCTCGAGCGTGAAGACCCTCGGCCCCGCCCTCCCTGCCGAGGCGATGCTCCCCGTCGACATCGCCCTCGTCAGCCATGACCATCACGCGGACAACCTCGATGAGGCCGGCCGGGCGCTGCTGCGCAGCGCCACCCACGTGATCACCACCGAGAGCGGGGCGCGCCGATTGGGGCTGCCGCAGGCGGTGGGGCTGGCGCCGGCGGCATCCACTCATCTGGCAGGCGACGGGCGGCCCGACCTGACCATCACGGCGACACCGTGCCGCCACGGTCCGCCGCTTTCACACCCGATCGTCGGCGACGTCATCGGCTTCGCCGTGCGGCGCACGGGCGATGACGGGATGGCGCTCTGGGTCACGGGCGACACCGTGTTGACCGCTGACGTCAGGCGCACGGCGTCGGCGATGGCCGTCGACGTCGCGATCGTCAATGTCGGCGGCGTGCGGTTCGGGCTCACCGGTCTGCTGCGCTACACGATGACCGGGGCCGACGCGATGGAGCTGATCGAACTGCTCCAGCCCCGGGTGGCGGTGCCCGCCCATTACGACGGGTGGAGCCACTTCGCCGACGGGATCGACGGTCTGCGTCGGGCGGTCGATTCGGCGCCGCCGTCGGTGCGCGAGAAGATCCGCTGGCTGGAGGACGGCGTGCCGACAGATCTGGGCTGAGGGCCAGCCGGTCAGCCCGCGATCCGCGACAGCACCCGGTCGAGCACGCGGTCGGGCAGGAGCCGGCGCGCGGCGATGATGAGTCCTGCCGACCTCGGTGTGGCGTACCGCGTGCGCGGGCGCCACACCGTTGCCGCGCGCACGATGGTGGCCGCCACGGTCTCCGGCGTCGCAGCGAAGCGGGAGCGGTCGATCCGGCGGTAGTTCTCGGCGAGGCCGTGCGCCTGCTCGGCGTAGGGGCCCTCGCCCGAGTGCGCCACCGCGCTTTCGCGCGCGATGGACGCCCACTCCGTGCGGATCGACCCCGGCGCGACGATGACGACGTCGATGCCGTGCGGGGCGAGCTCGAGGCGCAGTGAATCGCTCAATCCCTCGACCGCGAACTTCGTGGCGTGGTACCAGGCGCCGAGAGGCTCGTAGATATGGGCGCCGATCGAGGAGATGTTGATGATGCGGGCGCGGTTGAGCGATCGCATGAGCGGAAGCGCGACCTGCGTCAGCCGGGCGAGCCCGAACAGGTTCACCTCGAACTGTCGTCTCGCCTCCTCCATCGGCACGTCCTCGAGCGCGCCGTACGAGCCGTAGCCGGCGTTGTTCACGAGCACATCGAGGCGTCCCTGCTCCACCTCGATGCGGGCCACGAGCGCCGCGATCTGCGCGTCGTCGGTGATGTCCAGTTCGGCGGCGATGCCGCCCGCGGCCGTGATCGCCTCCATCCGGTCGACGCGGCGCGCGGCGCCGTAGACCGTCCACCCGCGGTCGATCAGGGCCAGCGAGGTGGCCAGCCCGATTCCCGATGAGGCCCCGGTGACGAGCGCGACGGGGTGGATGCTGCGATGCTCGGTCTCTGCCATGCGCCCAGTCCATCATCCGGCGAGGGGCCGGCGGAACCCCGTGCGTCCGGCGACGCGGGCTGACAGGATGGGCCCGACGGATCCGCTGTACGGCGATCGACTCGAGGGAGGTGCCGATGCGCTCACCGGTCGCGTGGCTGCGCGGGGTGCGGCATCCCGAAGCGTTCCACGGCGACGGCGTGCGGAAGGGGTTCTTCGAAGGCTGGTACGTCAAGCTGGTCAGCGCCGACCGCGCCCAGCGGTGGGCGGTCATCCCGGGGGTTTTCCGCGGGCTGGACGCGGCGGGAACGACCGACGACGAGGCGTTCGTGCAGGTGCTCGACGGCATGACCGGAAGGTCGTGGTACCACCGGTATCCGCTCGGGGACTTCGCGGCGGCGGCAGACGGTTTCGATGTGCGCGTGGGGCCGAACCGCTTCACCTCGTCGGGCGCCGTGCTCGACCTGCCGCAGCTGCGCGGGCGCATCGCGTTCACCACGCCGCTGCAGCCGTGGCCGGTGACCGTGCGCGAGCCCGGGATCATGGGCTGGTACGGCCTGGTGCCCTTCATGGAGTGCTTCCACGGGATCGTGTCGTTCGGGCACTCCCTCGCGGGGACCATCGAGGTCGAGGGGGAGACGCGCTCGTTCGAGGGCGGGCGCGGCTACATCGAGAAGGACTGGGGGCAGGCGTTCCCCGCGGGATACGTGTGGCTGGCGAGCAACCATGTCGACGCGACCACCGGTGACGGGGAGGATGCGTCGCTCATCGCCTCGGTGGCGATCATCCCGTGGCTCGGCGGCTCGTTCCGTGGCTCGATCATCGGCTTCCGCCACGACGGTCGCCTCCACCGATGGACGACGTACAACCGGTCGCGGGAGCGCCGGCTCGAGATCACCGACTCGCACGTGCGCTGGGCGGTGGAAGGCCCCGACGGGGTGCTCGAACTCGACGCCGAGCGGGTGCGCGGAGGTCTGCTGCACGCCCCGCTGCGCACCGCGATGCACCGCCGGGTGGAAGAGACGCTCGACGCGCAGGTGCACGTGCGCCATCGGGACCCGGACGGTCGTGTGCTGCTCGAGGGCGTCGCGGCGTGCGCGGGGCTCGAGGTGTTCGGCGACACCGAGCGACTGCTCGCCCTCAAAGCCTGAATCGCGGGCGGCACAGCCGCGGGCGACGACCTCGCGCCGGCAGACGGCGCCACGCGGCGCTGCGCCGCGCTACGGCGCGCGCGAGACGTCGAGCTTGTCCTTGCCGCCGAGAGACGACCAGGCGCTCTCGATGCCCTTGGCGGCGTGGGTCGAAGCACGCACCGCGCGCTCGTCGGCCCACTCGTTGAGCACGTGCCCGGAATGGCCGCGCACGTGCTGCAGCACCACATCGGGCAGTCCGGCCGCGCGTCGCGCGTCGCGGGCGGCGATGAGCTTCTCGAGCAGGTCGCGGTTCTTCGTCGGCGAGCCCGACGAGGTCTTCCAGCCGCGGCGCCGGTGGCCGTCCATCCATGACGAGTACGTGTCGATGGCGTACTTCGAATCCGCCTGAACGACGAGGTGGGGCACATCGGCGTGGTCCTCGATGGCCTTGAGCAGCCCCAGAAGCTCGCCGATGTTGTTCGTGCCGCTTGGGACCGACCCGGCCGCCCAGTGCCCGTCTTCACCGACCCACGCCCACCCGGCGGGGCCGGGATTGCCCTTGCACGCTCCGTCGGTGGCCACGGTATACGGACGGTCTTCACTCACTCGGGCAAGGGTACCCGCTCGTCGAGCGGGGCCCGACCGGAAAGGGCCGCCACCGGCGGCATCCATCGACATAGAGTGGGCGAAAGGGGCCAGTCGAGGGAGGCGCGATGATCGAGGTGAGGGTCGCCGGCCTCGCGGTGGATGCCGCGCAGCAGCACGTCGTGCTGCTCAAGCCCGTCGAGGGGGCCACCGGGCGCGTGCTCCCGATCTGGATCGGCCCGCAGGAGGCGACAGCGATCCTGCTCGCGGTCGAGGGGCGCAACCCGCCGCGTCCGCTGACGGCCGATCTGCTGCTGAGCGCCGTGACGGCCCTCGGCGCAGAACTGGATCATGTCGACGTGACGCGGCTGGTGGACGGCACGTACTACGCCGAGGTGGTGCTGAGCCGCGACAGCGGGCCTGTCGTGCTCGACGCGCGGCCCTCCGACGCGATCGCGCTGGCCGTGCGCACCGGGGTCGCCCTGTCGGTGGCGGAGGCCGTGTGGGTGGAAGGCGCCATCATCGATCCGACCGAATCCGACGAGGAGGATGCCGAGCCCGACCCCGATGAGAGCGTGTCGGAGTTCCGGCGGTTCCTCGACGGCGTCGATCCGGAGGACTTCCGGGGCTGAGCGTCGGGGGTCTGCGCGGGGATCACGCGAGGATGGCGGCCGCCGCGAAGAGGGCGACGACCCCGACCAGCGCCGCGGCGGTGACGATGAGCGCCAGCGCGAAGGGCACCGTGCCGTCCGGAAGGGACGGCCGCCCGCCCGGCGCCGGTCCGTCGCCGCCGCCGACGAGCGCCCGGTTCACCCGGGTCGCCCGACGCCGCGCGGCGTCCCACACCCAGCCCGAGGCGACCAGGCCCGCGAGTCCCGGAAGGGCCCACCAGGCGCTGCCGAGCACATCGGGCAGCAGCCGCATCGCCACGAGCGACCCGACCGCGAACGACAGCGCGGTGCGCCGCCACGCGAGCTCGGTGCGTTCGGGCTGGAGCCCCGGGTCGAACAGCACCACGGCGTCAGCGCACCAGTATCGCCAGCACCACGAGCAGGGCGGCGACCGTCACGGTCACGGTCAGCGTCGGGCCGAGCAGCGAAGCGGGGAGGGGCCGGCCGACCCGCAGGGCGCGCTCGGTGCGACCCCAGCCGATCCAGGCGAGCACCGGCGTGAGGGCGCCCGACGCGACGAGCACGAGCGACGCTGTCAGCCGGAAGGCGGGCTGCAGGTCGAGCCCGAGCACCTCGAGCGCCACGCCGCCTGCCAGCAGCGCGAGCGAGGTGCGGATCCACGCCAGGAAGGTGCGCTCGTTCGCGAGGGTGAAGCGGGCATCGGGCTCGTCGCCGTGGGAGAACACCCACCGGGGGAAGCGTGTCATCGGGTCGTTTCTCCACTCTTCGGATGCGGGATCGCTGCTGTTGATTCTGGCACCCCCGCTCTCTACCGTTGAGTGACCCGAAGGAGAGCCCGTGAACGCACCTGTGCCGGCTGACCGCATGCACGCCAACTCGGACGAGACCCACGCGACCGTCGACATCGTTCTCGACTACGCCCAGCGCCGTGCCGTCTACGAGAACGTGCCGCTGGACAAGCCGCTCACGCCCCGTGAGCTCTCCCGCCTCGCGTCGGGATCGATCACGCGCGACGGCATCGGCGCGCGGCGGGCGACGGCCCTGTTCGAGAACGTGCTCGCGCCCGCCTGCGTGACCACCGATCATCCGTCGTACCTCTCGTTCATCCCTTCGGCCCCCACGAAGGCCGCGATCGCGTTCGACCTCGTGGTGTCGGCATCCTCCGTCTACGGCGGCTCCTGGATGGAGGGCTCCGGCGCCGTGTTCGCCGAGAACGAGGTGCTGCACTGGCTCGCGGCCGAGTTCGGGCTTCCCGCCGGCGCCGGGGGCGTCTTCATGCAGGGCGGCACGATCGGCAACCTCTCGGCGCTCGTGACGGCCCGGGATGCCGCGCGGCGGCGCCACCGGGAGTCCGGAGTCGCGGACCCGGCGCGCTGGGTCGTCGTGTGCAGCGCCGAGGCGCACTCCTCGATCGCCTCGGCAGCCGCGGTGATGGATGTGGATGCCGTCGGCGTGCCGGTCGGCGACGACGGACGCCTGCACGGCGACGCGGTCGCCGCGGCGCTCGATGCCCACGGTGACGCCGTGTTCGCGGTCGTCGCGACCGGGGGGACGACGAACTTCGGCATCGTCGACGACATCTCCTCGATCGCCGAGGTGACCCGCGACCGGGGCGTCTGGCTGCACATCGACGGGGCCTACGGGCTCGCGGCGATGCTGGTGCCCGAGATGCGCGCCGTGTTCGCCGGCGTGGAGCACGCCGACTCGCTCATCGTCGATCCGCACAAGTGGCTGTTCGCGCCGTTCGACGCCTGCGCGCTGATCTACCGCGAACCCGACCGCGCGCGTCTCGCGCACACGCAGCACGCCGAGTACCTCGACACGCTCACCGGGTCGGCCGACTGGAACCCGAGCGACCTGGGCGTGCAGCTCACCCGTCGCGCCCGGGGGCTGCCGCTGTGGTTCTCCCTCGCCACGCACGGCACCGAGATGTACCGCGCGGCCATCGCCCACGGCATCGACCTCGCCCGGGAGATCGCCGATGAGATCGGGCGGCGGCCGGGCCTGTCGCTCGTGCGCGATCCGCAGCTGTCGGTCGTGGTCTTCCGGCGCGAGGGCTGGAGCCTCGCCGACTACGCCGCGTGGTCCGATCGGCTGCTCGACGACCAGGTCGGCTTCGTCGTGCCGAGTTCGCACCGTGGCGAGCCCGTGCTGCGCTTCGCGATCGTCAGCCCCCTGACGACGATGGACACTCTGACCGGCATCCTCGACACGCTCAGCTGAGGCGGCGGAGGCGGCGGAGGCGCTCTCGTGCGAAGTCCTGCGCGCGCGGACCCTCGTCGAGACTGCGCTGCGCGCGGCGGAGGATGATCCGCGTCGCGGTGATCACCGGGATCGGCCACCGGCGCACGCCGAGCAGGCGCCGATAGGGGTGCGGGATCGTCGCGACGGCCGCGGCGAACAGGAACCGGTAGGCCAGGCCCATCGTCCCCGGGAAGGGCGGCCGGCGCAGGAACCGCACGACCTCGCGCACGCGCTCGTCGCCGCGCAGTTCGCCCCGGTCGCGATAGCCGGTCAGTCGCGCGTCGAGCTCGGCCGCCGTCACCGGCGGCGCGGTCATGCCCATGAGGCGCCCGGCCCGGGCCCACTCGCGCACGTACGCGTCTTGGCCGCCGGGGATCGGCGCGCCCCAGCGCCGGTGGCAGGCGAGGAACGAATCCGCGAAGGCCAGGTGCACCCACTCCACGAGATCGGCGGTCTCGGCGGTGTACGCGCGCTCGGCGCCGGCGCCGTCGACGAACGTGCCGGTGACGCGCTCGTGCAGACGGGTGACGCGTGCGGTCTCGCGCTCGACCTGGGGGCGGGAGCCGTAGGTGACGCAGATGATCCACCGCACGGTGCCGGTGAGGCGCCCGAGCGGATCGTCGCGGTAGCGCGACCAGTCCTGCACGCCGGCCATCGGCCCGGGGTGCAGCGCCTGCATGAGCAGGGCGCGGATGCCGGCGACGAAGGTGCCCGTTCCCGCGTGCACCGTCCACACCGCCCCGCCGTCGGCGAACAGCCCCGCGTCGTCGCCCTCGGCGAGGGTGCGCACCCAGGCCGGAGTGCCGTGCGGATCCCCCGAGAGCGCGCTCAGCATGCGCTCGCGCAGAGTGGATGCCGGTGCCCTCACCCTCTCAGAGTGCCACGCCCTGCGAGGGGGTGGCGCCGGGGAGGGGGCGCGGGATCGCGCGCACGCCGCTCAGCAGCATCCAGACCCTCCGGTGTCGGTGGAGCACACGCCGGTGGCGGGGAGCACGAGGTCGATGCGCTCGGCGGCCTCGGTGTCGCCGGCGAGCCACGCGGTCACCGAGCGCACCTGCTCGTAGCCGGTGGCCAGGAGGAACGTCGGCGCGCGGCCGTACGACTTCATGCCCACGATGAAGAAGCCGGGCTCCGGCTGCGCGAGCTCGCGGAAGCCGTGCGGTTCCACGGTGCCGCACGAGTGCACGTTCGGGTCGATGAGCGGGGCGAGGCGCCGGGGCGCCTCGACGATGTCATCGAGATCGAGGCGGATCTCGCGCAGCGCGGACAGATCGGGGCGGAACCCGGTGGCGGTGACGACGCGATCGGTCACGTGCGAGGCGGGCTCGCCGCGCCGGGCGCCGGCGACCACGGCCGCACCGCCCTCGCGGTGCGCGCGGCGGATCTCGAACCCGTCGACGACGTCGACCAGCCCCGCGGCGATGGCGCGGTCGAGTCGGCTGCCGAGCGCGGCGCGACCGGGCAGCTCGTCGTCGGCGGACGCGGTGACACGGGCGGCGTGCGAGTTGCGGATGAGCCACGTCGCGCGGGTGCCGGGCGCCTCCCGCGCGAGGTGCACCAGCGAGAGCAGCGTGTTCGCGGCCGAGTGGCCCGCCCCGACCACGGTGGTGTGCCGCCCCGCGAAGAGGGCGCGATCGCGCCCGCGCACATCGGGCAGGGGAGGGGAGACGAGATCGGCGATCTCGTCGAGGCCGAGCAGGTCGAGTCCGCTCGAGGTGAGCGGGTTGGGGCTGCGCCACGTGCCCGACGCGTCGATCACCGCGCGCGCGGTGAACTCGTCGACGAGGCCGTCCGCCGTGCGAGTGCGCAGCACGAACGGCGCCGCTGCGCGCCCGCGGGTGCGGGAGCGGTCCATGCCCTCGCGCGCCACCGCCGTCACGGTGACGCCGTACCGCACGCGGGTGGCGAGGCCGTCGAGGGCGGCGAGAGGTGCGAGGTAGTCCTCGACCAGAGCCGTGCCGGTCGGGGCGACATCGGGATCGGGATGCCGCCACCCGGCCGCCTCGAGCAGCCGACGCGCGGCGGGATCGACGAGGTGGCGCCATGGCGAGAAGAGCCGCGTGTGCCCCCACTCGCGGACCGCGGAGGCAGCGCCCTGGCCCTGTTCGAGAAGGACGAAGTCGATGCCGCGATCGGCAAGGTGCGCAGCGGCCGCGAGCCCCACCGGCCCGCCGCCGATGATGGCGATGGGCAGGGCCGTCAGCCGCGGATGCTCCGTGACGATCGCGGTCGGGGAGAGGGTGAGGAGGGTCATCGGTCGCCTTTCATCGATGTCCGTCGATGCGGATCGAGTATGCGGCAGGGTATCGATGGTTGTCAATATCGATTACCATCGATGCGTGATCGAACTCGAGCTCACCGACGTGAGCGGCCCCGACGCGGCCGCGCCGACCTGCTGCACCTCTCTCGTGCGGGAGCCGCTGAGCGCGGCCGACGCGGACCAGCTGGCGCACACGATGAAGGCCCTCGCCGATCCCGCGCGCCTGCGACTGCTCTCGATCGTGGCGTCCACCGACGGCGCCGAGGCGTGCGTGTGCGACCTGATCGAGCCCGTCGGGCTCAGCCAGCCGACCGTCTCGCACCACCTCAAGGTGCTCACCGAGGCGGGGTTCCTCACGCGCACCAAGCGCGGCACCTGGGCGTATTACCGCCTGGTGCCCGGGAGCCTCGAGCGCATCGCGCAGACGCTGGTCGCCCCGTGACCGCGCCGTCGTGGCGCGCGCTGGCCGCGGAGTTCCTCGGGAGTGCGGGCCTGGCGGCGGTCGTGGTGGGATCCGGAATCGCCGCTCAGACCCTCTCTCCCGCCGACACCGGTCTCGCCCTGCTCGAGAACGCGTTCGCGACGGCCCTCGGCCTCGCGGTGCTGATCGCCGTGTTCTCCCCGGTCTCCGGGGCCCACTTCAACCCGGTCGTCTCGCTCGTCGACGCGCTGACCGGCGGGCGCACCTGGCGCGCGGTCGCGGGCTACATCCCCGCGCAGATCGTCGGCTGCCTCGCCGGGGCGGTGCTCGCCAACGCCATGTTCGCCGTGCCGACGACCCTGAGCACGACCGACCGCGCCACCGGGCCCCACCTGTTCGCCGAGGTCGTCGCCACCGCGGGGCTCGTGCTCGTGATCTTCGCGCTGGCGCGCACCGGTCGCGGCGCGCTCGCCGCGCCGGCCGTGGGCGCGTACATCGGCGCCGCGTACTTCTTCACGTCGTCGACGAGCTTCGCGAACCCGGCCATCACGATCGGGCGCGCGGTGTCGGACACCTTCGCCGGCATCGCCCCGGCATCCGTGCTGCCGTTCATCGGGGCGCAGGTGGTCGGCGCCCTGCTGGCCTGGGTGCTCGTGCTGTCCCTGTTCCCGGCGCGCCGGGCGGCCGAAGCGTCGGCGCCGGTCTGATCAGGCCGGACCGTCGTCCTCCGGCGATGACATGTCATCGAGCTCGTTGAGGCGCCGCTGGCGCATCGCGAGGAACAGCGGGAACGTGAACGCGAAGGCCGTCAATCCGGAGCCGAGCACGTACAGCCAGCCGAAGCGCATTCCGAGGCGGCGCGCCTCGACGATGAGGAACACGCTGCCGGCGGCGGCGACGACCAGCAGGTCGACGGCGATGCTCGAGACCGCCGGGCCGCCGGTGACCAGATCACCGATGAAATCGCGCATCTGCACGATCGCGAGCGCGTTGAACCACCACGTGCCGATCAGCCCCGCGAGTGAGAGTGCGAGGTAGACGAACGCGAGCGGGCTCCAGTGTCGGGTCATGCGTCGATCATGGCCGATGCGGATGTCGGCGGGGTCTGCCACTCTTGCTCGCGGGGACATTCCCGCGAAGGAGGGCACGATGTCGTTCCAGGCGTACCTCGACAACATCGAAGAGAAGACCGGGCTCACGCCCCGCCAGTTCATCGACCTCGCCCACGAGAAGGGCTTCGACGCGTCCACGAAGTCGACGCCCATCGTGCAATGGCTCGCCGAGGACTACGGTCTCGGCCGCGGTCACGCGATGGCCCTCGTGCACGTCATCACCAAGGGCGATCAGATCGACCCCAAGCACGTGAACTCGGGCGGCACGCACTCCGACCCGACCGACCGGCTGTGGCTCGAAGGCAGGGCGACGAACCCGACCCGCTGAGCAGGCTCAGGCGTCGTCGCTGTCGGCGCCGGTGCTGCGACGGCGCCGTCGGCCGAACGGACGCCGGCGCACGGCATCCCGCACAGCGACGGCGGCAGCTTCTGCCTCGGCGACGCGGCGCGCTTTCTCGTCGCGCCGGGAGCGCCACGCGGCGATCTCGGCGTCGACATCGCGCAGCGGGGTGACCACCGGGGGGCCGCCCTGGAGCTGCATGCGCGCGTGACGCACGCGCCGGTTGAAGTCCTCGAGCGCGTCCCGCACGTCGGTCTCGCGTGCGAGCGCGTCCAGGCGCGCGTCGAGCTCGGCGCTCTCGACCCGCAGGGTCAGCGCGGGCGGGCCGAGACCGGTGAGCTTCTCGCTCTCGATCTTGCGGCGGATCCACCAGTCCGGGTCGTGGCTCGTGCCCAGGCCGGGGATCGGCTTGCCGGCTCCGGGAAGATCGTCGAAATCGCCGCGCCGGATCGCCTGCTGGATCGCCGTCTCGACGTAGGCGGCCCGGTCGGTGGCGGTCGGCTGCCTCGCGGGGTCGAGCGGCGACGTGGATGCCGCGGGTGCCGTGGGTGCGGCATCCACCCTCTCCTCGCCCTCGTTCCCGGCCATGTCTTCACCCGCGAGCTGCTCGAGGCGGTATCTCGCGGCGGCGACGCGGGGGTCTTCGGACATGGCGGATCCGGTCAGCCGGCGTGGTCGCGCCAGGAGTGGGTCGGGGCGTAGCCGAGCACGCGGCGGGCCTTCTCGATCGACAGCAGGGTCTCGTGCGCCTCGACCTCGCGGGTCACCGGCACCCCCGGGAACACCTCGGCGATCAGCTCGGCGTTGGGTCGGGACATGACGGTGTCGGCGGCGGCGATGATGTACGGCTCGAAGCCCCGCGGCGCGGTCTGCAGCGCGCGGTCGATCGCGTGCGCGCCGTCGCGGGCGTCGATGTAGCCCCAGAGGTTCCACTTGCGGGTGCGGGCGTCGGCATCGAAGTCCGGGAACTCGGCGTAGTCGGCCGGCACCATCACGTTCGAGAAGCGCAGCCCGGTGATCGAGAGATCGGGATGCCAGCGTACGAGCTCGCGCGCCAGCTGCTCCTCGAGGGTCTTCACGATCGAGTAGACCGACTCCGGTCGGGGCGCGTACTCCTCGTCGACGGGGATGTAGGGCGGCGGCACGTCGAAGGGCAGCCCCAGCACGGTCTCGCTCGAGGCGTAGACGATGCGGCGGATGCCCAGCCGCACCGCGGCCCAGAAGACGTTGAAGGTCGCGGCCATGTTGTTGTGGAAGGTGGCCACGTCGGTGCGGATGCCGGGCGCGGGGATGGCCGCGAGGTGCACGACGGCGTCGAAGCCGGGCGTGCGGTCGGTTCCGGCGAGGGCGTCGGCCACCTGGCCGTAGTCGGTCAGGTCGACCTGCACGAAGCCGGGACCGCGCGGACCGACGACGTCGAGTCCGGTGACGTCGTATCCGGCGTCGCGGAGTTCGCGGGCGACGACCGCGCCGAGCTTGCCGGTCGATCCGGTGAGGGCGATGCGCATTCCTCCACCCTGCCACGGCTCCGGGGTGTGCGGGGCGCCGGGTCGGCGCGGCCGGGTCGGCGCGGTGCCACCACCACCATCATCACTGTCAGGCCGCGACGGCGAGGCGCTCGCGGCGGGAGAGCGATGCCTGGGCGATGGCGGCGCCCAGCACGACGGCGGCCGCCAGCATCGGGGCGAGCAGCGCCGCGCGCGTGCCGACGTTCTCGCCGACCATGCCGACGAGGGCGGACGAAGCCGACTGGCCGACGACCACGGCCGAGCCGAGCATCGTCATGACCGTCGCCGAGCGGCCCGCGGGGCTCGCCTCCGCGGCCAGGCTGTACTGCGTCACCAGGGTCGGGCCGATGCCCATGCCCACGACGAGCAGGCACGCGGCCATGCCCGCGACATCCTGCGCCAGCGGCACGGCGGCGGCGCCGACTACGAGCACGGCGCCGAAGGTGAGCCAGCGCGCGCTGAGGGTGAACCGCGTCGGGAAGGCGGCGACGCTGAGCGCCAGCGCCGCCGAGCCGATGCCCATCGCCCCGTAGACCAGCCCCGCCTGCTCGGGAACGCCGCGGTCGGCCATGAACGCCGTGAGCGAGGTGAGCATCGCGCCGAAGAACAGCCCCATGCCGAGGGTGCCCACGACAGGGATGAGCACCCGCGGACGCACGAGGTCGATCGCCGGTGCGGCGGCCGAGGCCTTTCCGGCGGTGTCGCGCGGCGCGCGCGCGGTCGGGTGCAGCGCGAACGCGGTGACGAAGACGAGCGCGAGCACGGCAGCGCCGATCACGGGGGCCGCGGGGCCCTGCGTGGTCGCGAGCAGGCCCACCACGACCGGGCCGAACACGAAGACGACCTCATCGGCGGCGGACTCGTAGGCCATCGTGCCGTTGAGCACCTTGCTGCGGCGCTCGCCGCGGAAGGTGCGTCCGATGATCGCGACGAGGCGGCTGCGCGAGAGGGGCGCGACCTGCGGCATGGTCGCGCCGATGCCGAACGCGACGGCGAGCAGCGCGGCATCCTTCACCGGCGCGAACGCGAGCCAGGCGATCGCGATGAGCAGGAGGCTGTTGACCGTGCCCGTCACCAGAAGCACACGGCGCTGGCCGAACCGGTCGGCGGCGGCGCCCATCAGCGGCCCGAACAGTGCGGTGCCCAGGCCCGTCATCGCCGAGGTGAGCCCGCCGAGAGCGAGCGACTCGCGCGCCGAGACGACGAGGGTGAGGATGCCGACGACCATCATCGCGAACGGCAGGCGCGCGACGAGGGCGACGGGGAAGTACGAGAGGCCGGCTTCGCGCAGCAGGCCCGGCGGACGCTGCGCGGTGGACGTGGTGGTGCTGTGCATCGAAGGGATCCTGATCGTGGGTGTCCCACCGGGAGGCGGCGGGGGAGTGCCGCCTTCGTCCCACACGGACCAGGTGATGCACATCGCAGATGGCCCCGGCAGTCTAGCGGAGCTGTCTGGGAGTCGGGTCAGAGGCCGGGCGGCGGTGGTGCCGTCGACGCGCGCACGATCAGGTGCGTCGGCAGCGGGGTGTCCTCGGTGACGCCATCGGGCTCCTCCACGGCGATGAGCACCTTCTGCATCATGAGCTCGCCGAGCGCGGCGAAGTCCTGGCGCACGGTCGTCAGCGCGGGGTAGAGGTAGCCCGCTTCGGGAACGTCGTCGAAGCCCACCACGCTCACGTCCTCGGGCACGCGCACGCCGCGCTCGCGCAGCGCCGAGAGCAGACCGATCGACATGTTGTCGTTGGCGGCGAACACGGCGGTGCCGGGCGGGATCTCAAGCTCCGCGCCCAGGCGGTACCCGCTTGCCGCCGTCCAGTCGCCGTGTCGCGGCTCCCGGGCCTCCAGGCGGTGCGCCGCGAGCTCGTCGCGCCACCCGCGCACCCGCTCCATGGCGTCGGGGGCGCGCTGCGGTCCCGCGAGGTGGAGGATCCGCGTGTGGCCGAGGTCCACGAGATGGCGCACCGCCGCCCGCGCGCCGCGATACTGATCGATCGACACGATGAGCGGGCTGCGTCGCGCCGTCGACGCCGACGCGACGAGCGGAATGCTGAGGTCGAGGCCCCGCACGAGCTCGAGCACGCCGGTGTCGACGACGACGAGCACGATCGCATCCACGCGCTGGCGCAGCAGGCCCTCGACGGCATCGCGCACCGAGGCCGGGTCGGAGTCGGGCGCGCTCACGGTCTCCACGCTGTAGCGCTCGGCGCGGGCGGCGACCGTGAACGACATCGCGATCGAGGTGGGTCCGTAGTCGGTGACGTTGGGCGCGACGAGGCCGATGGTCCGCGTGCGCCGCGTGACCAGCGCGCGCGCCGCGGGAGAAGGACTGTAGCGCAGCTGCGCGATCGCCTGCTCGACGCGGGCGCGGGTGGCCGGCCGCACGTTAGGCAGGTCGTTGAGCACGCGCGACACGGTCTGATGCGACACGCCCGCCAGGCGCGCGACGTCGAAGATGTTCGCCGACCGTGCCGGCTTCTCGTCGGTCACGGCCGGTCCTCGCTGTCGGGGTCTTCCGCCTGGGCGACCAGCGCCAGCAGCGAGTCGACCGTGAGGGACTCGGCGGGAAGCGTCTCGACGATCCGGCCCGCCCGCAGGATCGCGACGCGGGAAGCGACCCGCAGCACCTCCTCGAGCTCGGCCGAGATGAACATCACCGACAGGCCGTTGTCCGCGAGCTCGGCGACGAGGTTCTGGATCTCGACCTTCGCGCCGACGTCGATTCCCCGCGTCGGCTCGTCGAGCACGAGCACGCGGGGCGACAGCGCGAGGAGCCTCGCGAGCAGCACCTTCTGCTGGTTGCCGCCCGACAGGGTGCCGGCCGGTCGGTCGGGATCGGCGGGGCGGATGTCGAGAGCGTCGATCCAGCTCAGCGCGAGCTCGCGCTGCCGGTGCGCGGGCATGCGACGCAGCATCCCGCGCTCCGCCTGCAGCGCGAGGGTGATGTTCTCCTGCACGCTGAGGTCGGCGACGATGCCCTCGCCGCGGCGGTCTTCCGAGGAGTAGACCACTCCCATCGAGATCGCCCGGCGCGCGGAGCCGACCTGGCGCTCGCGCCCGGCGACGGTCAGGATGCCGGCCTCGAGACGGTCGATGCCGGTGAGCGCCCGTGCCAGCTCGCTGCGCCCGGAGCCGAGGAGCCCGGCGACGCCCAGCACCTCTCCTTCGCGCAGTTCGACATCGGCGTCGACGATACCGGGCGACACGCTCACCCCGCGGCCGCGCAGATAGGTGGGCGCCGGTTCGTCGTCGGCGGGCAGATCGCCCCGCGCGCGCACGCCGATGCCCGTCGCGCTGCGGCCGAGCATCTTCTCGACGAGATCGATGCGCAGCAGTTCGGACGGCACGTACTCGCCGACCAGGCGCCCGCCCCGCAGCACCGTGATCCGGTCGGCGATCTCGTACACCTGGTCGAGGAAGTGCGAGATGAAGACGACGCCGACGCCGCGCTGGGTCAGCTCGCGCACGACGCGGAAGAGCTCTCCCACCTCATCGACGTCGAGGCTCGAGGTCGGCTCGTCGAGCACGAGCACCTTGACGTCGATCGAAATGGCTCGCGCGATGGCGACCAGCTGCTGCACGGCGAGCGAGTGGTGCGAGAGCGTGGAGGCGGGGTCGATGGTGAGCCCGAGTTCGGCCAGCACGGCGGCGGCGCGCTCGCGCATGCGACGGACGTCGATCGCCCCGAATCGGCGCGGTTCGCGGCCGAGGCAGATGTTCTCCGCCACGGTCAGGTTGGGCAGGAGGTCGATCTCCTGGTAGACGGTGCTCACGCCCGCCCGCAGGGCGTCGGCGGGCGAGGCGAACCGCACGACGCTCCCGTCGAGGCGGATCGTGCCGCGGTCGAGCTGGAGGGCGCCCGTCAGCGCCTTGATCAGGGTGGACTTGCCGGCGCCGTTCTCGCCCATGAGCGAGTGGACCTCGCCGGGGAACACCCGGAACGCGACGTCGTCGAGCGCGGTCTCCGCGCCGAACCGGACCGTCGCTGCGCTGAGCTCCATGAGCGGCCGTCGCTCGTCCATCCCGCCATTATCGCGTGAGGGACGAGCGCGGCCGTTCACGGCTGGCCGCCTAGCGTCGGCGATCGGAGCGCGCCACGATCACCCGCTGGACGACGATGAAGACCAGCAGGAGACCGCCGATGATGATGCGCGTCCACGAAGGCTCCGCACCCTCGAAGGCGATGATCGTCTTGATCACGCCGTAGACCAGCACGCCGATGAGCGAGCCCAGCACATACCCGGAGCCGCCGGTGAGGATCGTGCCGCCGATCACCACGGCGGCGATGGCGTCGAGCTCGGTTCCCACGCCGTTCAGCGGGTAGCCGGCACCGGAGAAGGCGGTGAGGACCAGTCCTGCCAGGGCGCTGCAGAGCCCGCAGACCACGTAGACGAGCACCTTGGTGCGCGCCACCGGAAGGCCCATGAGGCGCGCCGACTGCTCGTTGCCGCCGATCGCGTAGATGGTGCGCCCGAAGCGCGTCCACTGGGTGATGTACACCCCGACGGCGACGACGAGGAGCGCGAGGATGCCGGTGGGCGTGATGTACCAGTCGCCGACGGTGAACCGCGTGCGCTGCAGCCACAGCACGGCCGGGTCCTCGACGCGGATCGAGGAGAGGCTCACGACGAACGCGAGTCCGCGCGCGAGGAACAGGCCGGCGAGCGACGCGATGAACGGTTGCACGTCGAAGTACTGCACCAGCACCCCGATGAGGAGCCCGATCAGCGCTCCGCCGAGCAGCATCGCGGGCACGGCGACCAGGGCCGGCATTCCGTCGCCGAGCAGCTTCGCGCACAGGATGCCGGTGAACGCCATGACCGACCCCACCGAGAGGTCGATGCCGCCGGTGAGGATCACGAACGTGAGTCCGACAGCGAGGATCACCAGGTAGGCGTTGTTCAACAGCAGCGCCGACATGTTGCGCGGCGAGAGGAAGTTGCCGAAGGCGAGCTGGGCGCCCACGAGCAGGACCACCAGGATCGCGATCGCCGCGAAGGTGGGCATGAGCGCCGAGTGCCGGCTCATGAAGGTGGCATACCGCTCCCGCAGCGCGGGGCGGGGAGTCGACGTCTGCACGTCCGTGGTCACGATGCCACCTCCACGGGGATCGGGTTCTGCGGTGCGGGAGTGCCGGGGCCATCGTCGTCATGTCGCTGAGCCCGCCGCGCGAACGCGCCGCGCACCAGCCGGTGCAGCCGCGGGGACTGCACGAGCACCACGATGATGACCACGACGGCGAAGAAGACCGGCGCCTGCGCCGACGGAACGCCGAGGAAGAGGATGGTCGACTCGAGCGTCTGGATGGTGAAGACGCCGACCACGGTGCCCGCGATCGTGAACTTGCCGCCCATCAGCGAGGTCCCTCCGAGCACGACGGCGAGGATCGCGTACAGCTCGATGTACAGCCCCGTGGCGTTCGCGTCGGCCGCCATGATGTTCGAGCTGTAGAGCACCCCCGCCATGCCGGCGAACAGGCCGCTGGCCGCGTAGGCGCCGAACACGATGCCGCGAGCTCGCACGCCGGCGAGGCGGCTGGCGGCCGGGTTGATGCCGACCGCCTCGGTGAGCATGCCCAGCGCCGTGCGCCGCTCGACGAGGGCGATGACCGCCACCGCTGCGGCGGAGATGAAGAGCGCGAAGGGAAGGCCGAGAACGTACCCCGTGGCGATGAACTTGTAGGGCGCGCTGGTCACCGTCGTGATGAAGCCGTCGGTGATGAGCAGCGCCACCCCGCGCCCGGCGAGCATCAGCACGAGGGTCGCGATGATGGGCTGGATGCCGAGCACCGACACCAGGAACCCGTTCCACGCGCCGAGCACGAGGGCCACCAGGAGCGCGACGAGCAGCGCCACGAAGACGGTGCCGAGCGCGCCCGGTGAGCCGGAGGTGTCGATCACGGTCAGGGCGACGGCGCCCGAGACGGCCATGATCGCGCCGACCGACAGGTCGATCCCGCGGGTGGCGATCACCACCGTCATCCCGAGCGCGACGAGCATGAGGGGTGCGCTGTTGCGCAGGATGTCGATGAGCGGCCCGTACAGCTGCCCGTCGCGCACGGTGATCGAGATGAACTGCGGCCGGGCCGCGGTGTTGATCGCGATGAGCGTGAGCAGGGCGAGGACCGGCCAGAACAGCCGGTGCGTCGCGATCTTCTTCACGGTGTGCTCCTCTCGCCTTCGTTGGCGATGTAGTCGATGAGGCGGTCGACGTCGACCTGGGCGGAGTCGAGTTCGCCGATCTTGCGGCGGTCGCGCATGACGGAGATGCGCTGAGCCAATCGAAGCACCTCTTCGAGCTCCGATGAGATGAAGATGACAGACAGTCCGCCTGCGGCGAGCTCGGCGACCTTCCGCTGGATGTCGGCCTTGGCGCCGACATCGATGCCGCGCGTGGGTTCGTCGAGGATGAGAAGCTCGGGCGCGGTCGCCAGCCACCGCGCGAGCAGCACCTTCTGCTGGTTGCCGCCGGAGAGGTTCCGCACGAGCGCCTCCGGATCGGCGGGGCGCACGCCGAGCGCCGTCATGTACTCGGAGACGAGCTGATCCTTCTCGGGCTTGCGCAGGGGTCGCATCCATCCGCGTTTCGCCTGGAGGCCGAGCACGATGTTCTCGGCCACCGTCAGGTCGGCGACGATGCCCTCGCCCCGTCGGTCCTCGGACGAATAGGCGATGCGGCGGTCGATCGCGTGGCGCGGCGAGGTCATGCGGGTCACCTCCCCGTGCACCTCGACCACGCCCTCGTCTGCGCGATCGGCGCCCGCCAGGAGGCGGACCAGCTCGGTGCGCCCCGAGCCGAGGAGACCGGCCAGGCCCACGACCTCGCCCGGGTGGACGTCGAGGTCGGCGGCCGCGAGGACCCCCGGCGCCCGATGCCCGCAGCGCGCAGCACCGGGGTGCCCGACCGGTCGATCGGGCGCCCCGCCGACTGCGAGAGGGCCGTGAGCTCGTCGAGCTCGCGGCCGATCATCCGGCTCACCAGGCGATCGCGGGGAAGCTCGTGCACGGCGTACTCGCCGACCAGCCGCCCGTTGCGCAGCACCGTGATGCGGTCGGAGACCTCGTAGACCTGATCCAGGAAATGGCTGACGAACAGGATCGCCACTCCCTGATCGCGCAGGCTCCGCATGACGGCGAACAGCTGCTCCACCTCGCCGCGATCGAGGCTGGAGGTGGGCTCGTCGAGGATCAGGACCTTCGCTTCGAGCACCATCGCCCGGCTGATCGCGATGAGCTGCTGGATGGCCAGGGAGTGGCTCGCCAGGGTGGACCGGGTGTCGATGTGCAGGCCGAGGCTCGCGAGATGACCCGCGGCGAGCCGGTGGGCGGCCGCCCAGTCGATGCGACCGCGTCGGCGCGGCTCGTGGCCGAGCATGACGTTCTCGCCGACCGACAGGTTCGGGCAGAGGTTGACCTCCTGGTAGACGGTCGAGATCCCGGCATCCTGAGCATCGGCGGTGCCGCCGAACACGCGGTCGACGCCGCCGACCGAGATCGTGCCGGCATCGACGGGGTAGACGCCGGTGAGCGCCTTGATGAGCGTGGATTTGCCGGCGCCGTTCTCGCCCATGAGCGAGTGGATCTCGCCGGGGCGCAGGAAGAAGTCGACGCCGTCCAGCGCGAGCACGCCGGGGAAGCGGATGGTGATCCCGCGCAGCGCGACGACGGCGTCGGCGGCGGTGTCGGAGGCGACGGTCATGGATTCGCTTTCGTGTCGGGTTCGCAGGGCGCGGCGCGAGTGCGCCGGGCTGGGCGCGGGGTTCGCCGGGGGCCGACGACGGCCCCCGGCGAACCCGGTCCACTCAGTACGGGCGCGAGTCGATGACGGCTTCGGCGGCCTCGCGGTCGAACACCTGGTCCTCGACGAAGACCTCCTTCTCGACCTCTTCGCCGGCCAGCACGTCGGTGACCAGCCCCGCCGCGAGCTCGCCCAGCAGCGGGTTGCACTCCACGATGTAGTTGATCTTGCCGTCGACGAGGGCCTGCATCCCGTCCTTGACGGCGTCGATCGAGACGATCTGGATGTCCTCGCCGGGCACGCCGCCGGCCGCCTCGATGGCCTCGATCGCACCGAGCGCCATGTCGTCGTTGTGGGCGTACAGCAGGTCGATGCCGTCGACGCCGTACTTCTGGAGGAAGCCCTCCATGACGGTCTTGCCGCCGTCGCGGGTGAATTCCCCGGTCTGCGAGTCGATGGTCTCGATGCCGGTTCCCTCGATGGCCTCGGCGAAGCCCTCGGCGCGGTCGTTCGCCGGCGCGGAGCCGGTCGTGCCCTCGAGCACCACCATCTTCGTCGGGGTGTCGCCGAAGGTCTCGGCGGCCCATTCGCCCGCCATCACGCCTTCCTTCTTGAAGTCGAGGCCGACCCAGCTGGCGAAGAGGTCGTCGGAGGCGCTGACGGTGCGGTCTTCGAGGACGACGGGGATGCCGGCATCCTTCGCTTCCTGGAGCACGTCGTCCCATCCGTCCTCGACGATGGGCGCGATGACGATCGCGTCGACGCCGCGGCTGATGAAGTCGCGGACCGCGGAGATCTGCGCGGCCGCGTCGTTGTCGGCGGCGTTGAAGATGAGCTCGAACCCGTTCTCCTCGGAGAAGGCCTCCTTCATCGATTCGGTGTTGGCGCTGCGCCACCCCGACTCCGAGCCGGTCTGCGCGAAGCCGACCGTGATCATCTCGCCGTCGCTGCTGCCGTCGGCGCTGCCGCCGCTCGAGCTGGAGCAGCCTGTCGCTGCCAGTGCCATCGCTCCCAGCAGTGCGATGCCACCAAGAATCTTGTGCTTCACTCCCACAACCTCCTCGTTCGGGTCCGGCTTCAGCGCCGGAGTCTGTGATGCGCGGGACGGCGTCGATGCCGCCCGGACACCCCAGATGTTAGCCCTAACATTTCTCCTTGCGCCAGGATGTGAGCGGTAACAGTTCGATAACACGCCGGGATGTCAGGCGTTGAGGACACGGGCGTGAATGCCGCGCGGTCGCCGAAAGTGAGGGATCACATTCCGCCTCGAGGTGCGCCGGCGTCGTGCCGTGGTGCGCATCCGGCGCCGCGCGGCGCACTAGCCTGAGGGCCATGAGCGAGGCGGAGCCCCGACGGGTCGGCGTGCGCGAGGTGGCGCGCCTGGCAGGCGTGTCGACGCAGACGGTCTCGCGTGTGATCAACGATCACCCGAACATCCGCCCGGAGACGCGGGAGCGGGTGCGCGCAGCGATGGCCGCCCTCGACTACCGCGTCAACAACGCGGCCCGCGCACTCGGCACGCGCACGACGCGGACCCTCGGCGTGATCGCCTCGGACGCCACGCTGTACGGACCCTCCGCAGGCATCGCGGCCGTCGACGCGGCCGCGCGCGAGGCCGGGCGCTGGACGGCGACCGCCTACGCCGACGCCGGAGACGCCGTATCGGTGGATGCCGCAGCCCGGCGGCTCCTCACGCAGGGCGTGGACGGCCTCATCGTGATCGCGCCGCACGCCGGGAGCCTGTCTGCGCTCGCGGCCGCCCACCCGGACGTGCCGCTGGCGGCCCTGCACGCGGGAGAGGGCGCTGCGTGCCAGGCCGAGGGGGCGGCCCTCGCCGTCGAGCACCTGCTCGCCCTCGGGCATCGGCGCATCGCGCGCATCGCCGGCCCGGCCGACTGGATCGAAGCGGTCGCACGTGACGCGGGCGTCGATCGGGCGCTCGAGGCGGCCGGAGTCATGCCGGGGCCGCGGTGGAGCGGCGACTGGACGGCCGCAGCCGGTGCCGCGCTCGCCGCCGACGTCGCGGCCGCGATCTCGTCGCCCGAGGGGCCGACCGCGGTCGCGGTCGCCAACGACCAGATGGCGCTCGGCCTCACTGCGGGCCTGCGCGCGGCAGGGGTGTCGGTCGCGCGCGACGTGAGCGTCACCGGATTCGACGACACCCCCGACGCGGCGTTCTATACGCCCGCGCTCACGACGGTCGGTCTCGATCTCGACGGCGAGGCGCGCCGCGTGGTCGCCGCCGTGCTGAGCGGCGACTCCGTCGCGCCCGCGGCTCCCGCGCTGCGCGTGCGGGCCTCGACGGCCGCGCCGCGCTGAGGTGCCGCGGCCCCGGGCCGCGCCGCGGCGCTCGGTCACCCGTCTGCGGCAGGATGCGGCATCCGCTGCACTGATCGGTGGCGCGGATGCCGGAAGGTGCCGCGGTCGTGGGGTGGGGGTGCGGTGAAGTGGCGCGGATGCCGGAAGGTGCCGCGGTCGTGGGGTGGGGGTGCGGTGAAGTGGCGCGGATGCCGGAAGGTGCCGCGGTCGTGGGTGGGGTGCGGTGAAGTGGCGCGGATGCCGGAAGGTGCCGCGATCGTGGGGTGCGCGAAGCGCGTGTTACCGGTAACATCAATCCTCGAGCGCGCGGCAGCGCGCGGCATCCACGAGACCGACGGAGGACCCCGTGACGAGCTTCAGCCCCGAGATCGAGGCATCCATCGCCGATGTGCGCGCCGAGGTCGCGCGCCTGCACGGGGAGCTCGTGCGATACGGCCTCGTGGTGTGGACCGGCGGCAACGTGTCGGGGCGCGTGCCGGGTGCGGATCTGTTCGTGATCAAGCCGAGCGGCGTGAGCTATGACGATCTGGCTGCCGAGAACATGATCCTGTGCGATCTCGACGGCGCCGTGATCCCCGGCACGCCCGGCAGCGATCGCAGCCCCTCGAGCGACACGGCCGCGCACGCGTACGTCTACCGGAACATGCCCGAGGTCGGCGGCGTCGTGCACACCCACTCGACCTACGCGGTGGCGTGGGCCGCGCGCGGCGAGGAGATCCCGTGCGTGATCACCGGCATGGCCGACGAGTTCGGCGGCCCGATCCCCATCGGGCCGTTCGCGATCATCGGCGACGACTCGATCGGCCGTGGCATCGTCGAGACGCTCCGCGGGCATCGCAGCCGGGCCGTGCTCATGCAGAACCACGGCCCCTTCGCCATCGGCGTGAGTGCGAAGGATGCCGTCAAGGCGGCGGTCATGTGCGAAGACGCCGCCCGCACGGTGCACCTCGCGCGCGAGGCCGGGCCGCTGATCCCGATCCCGCAGGACCGCATCGACGCGCTGTTCAATCGGTACCAGAACGTCTACGGGCAGACCTCGGATGACCGCCGCGACGGGGAGGAGGCGCGATGAGCGCTGAGGCGATCGCCGCGGGGCGCACGGCGCTCGGCATCGAGTTCGGCTCGACCCGCATCAAGGCGTGCCTGGTCGACGCCGACGATCCGGCGATCGTGCTCGCGGTGGGCAGCCACGACTGGGAGAACTCCTTCGAGGACCGCATGTGGACCTACCCGCTCGACGCGGTCTGGTCCGGCCTCCAGTCCGCGTATGCCGACCTCGTCGCCGACGCCGTGTCGCGCCACGGCGTCGCGCCGGCCACGACCGGGGCGATCGGCGTCTCCGCGATGATGCACGGCTACCTCGCCTTCGATGCGGCCGGCGAGCTGCTCGTGCCGTTCCGCACGTGGCGCAACACCACGACCGGCCCGGCGGCGGCCACCCTCTCCGAGCTGTTCGGCACGAACATCCCGCTCCGCTGGTCGATCGCCCATCTCCACCAGGCGGTGCTCGACGACGAGCCGCACGTGTCGCGGATCGCGTCGTTCACGACGCTCGCCGGCTACGTGCACGAGCGACTCACGGGGCGCCGCGTGCTGGGCGTGGGTGACGCCTCGGGGATGTTCCCGATCGACTCCGCGACCGGTGGCTACGACGAGCGGATGCTCGCGCAGTACGACGAGCTCGTCGAGGGCTCGGCCCTCACCGCGCCGCTGCGCGACCTGCTGCCCGAGGTGCTCTCCGCCGGCGCGCCGGCCGGCACCCTCACCGACGCCGGAGCGGCGCTGCTCGATCCGAGCGGGGCGCTGCGCGCCGGCATCCCGTTCTGTCCCCCCGAGGGTGACGCCGGAACCGGCATGGTCGCGACCGGCGCCGTCGCCCCGCGCACGGGGAACGTCAGCGCGGGCACGAGCATCTTCGCGATGGTCGTACTCGAGCATCCGCTGTCCGAGCAGCACCACGAGCTCGATCTCGTGACGACCCCGGCGGGCGACCCGGTCGCCATGGTGCACTGCAACAATGGCGCGAGCGAGCTGGCCGCGTGGGCCGGGATGTTCACGCGCTTCGCCGACGCCGCCGGCGCGCCGATGGACGCCGACGCGGTGTTCGACGTGCTGTTCCGCGAGGCGCTGGCGGGCGATGCCGACGCCGGCGGTCTGCTGGCCTACAACCACCTCGCGGGGGAGCCGATCGCCGGCACCGCCGAGGGGCGGCCCCTGTTCGTGCGCACGCCCGACAGCTCCTTCACGCTCGCGAACGCGATGCGCGCGCAGCTCTACGGCGTCTTCGGCACGCTCGCGCTCGGCATGCGGGTGCTGGCGGGCGAGGGCGTCGGGATCGACCGCATGCTCGCGCACGGCGGGATGTTCCGTACGGCCGGGGTCGCGCAGCGCTTCCTCGCGGGCGCCCTCGACGCACCCGTCGCGGTGGGGGAGACCGCCTCCGAGGGCGGCGCGTGGGGCATCGCGGTGCTCGCCGCCTACCTCGCGCACGCGGAGTCGACCGCTCTCGCGGACTATCTCGACGAACGCGTCTTCGCGGGCGCTGCGGTCGACACCGCGCACCCCGATCCGGCAGACGTCGCCGGCTTCGCCGCCTACCTCGACCGCTATCGCGCCGGCCTCGCCGTCGAGCGCGCCGCCATCGCATCCCTCTGACGGCTCCGTCGCATCCCTCTGACATCACCGTGACCGGCGTCCGCCGGCATCCACCGAAGGAACAACCATGACCCGCACCCCGCTCGCCACGACGCTCGACCACTACGAGATCTGGTTCGTCACCGGCAGCCAGAATCTCTACGGCGAGGAGACGCTCCGCCAGGTCGCCGCGCAGTCCCAGGCCGTCGCCGACGGCCTCTCGGGCCTGCCGGTGAAGGTGGTCTGGAAGCCGGTGCTCAAGGACTCCGAGAGCATCCGCCGTCTCGCCCTCGAGGTGAACGCGCTCGACCACGTGATCGGCGTGATCGCGTGGATGCACACCTTCAGTCCCGCCAAGATGTGGATCTCCGGCCTCGACGCCCTGCAGAAGCCGCTGCTGCACCTGCACACGCAGGCCAACGTCGAGCTGCCTTGGGCCGACATCGACTTCGACTTCATGAACCTCAACCAGGCCGCGCACGGCGACCGCGAGTTCGGGTACATCCAGACCCGCCTCGGGGTGGCGCGCAAGACCGTCGTCGGCCATGTCTCGAACCCGGCCGTCACCGGGCAGATCGAGGACTGGCAGCGCGCTGCGGCGGGGTGGGCGGCATCCCGCACCCTCAAGCTCGCGCGCTTCGGCGACAACATGCGGTACGTCGCCGTCACCGAGGGCGACAAGACCGAGGCCGAGCTCCGTTTCGGCGTGCAGGTCAACACCTGGGGTGTGAACGAACTGGTGGATGCCGTCGAGGCGGCCACCGACGCGCAGATCGACGCCCTGGTCGCCGAGTACGTCGAGCTCTACGACGTGGCGCCCGAGCTGCTGCCGGGCGGCGAGCGGGCCTCGTCGCTGCGCGACGGCGCGGCGATCGAGATCGGCCTGCGCTCCTTCCTCGAGGAGGGTGGGTTCGGCGCCTTCACCACCTCGTTCGAGGACCTCGGCGCGCTGAAGCAGCTGCCGGGGCTCGCGGTGCAGCGCCTCATGGCCGAGGGCTACGGCTTCGGGGCCGAGGGCGACTGGAAGACCGCGATCCTCGTGCGCGTCGCCAACGTGATGGGCGCGGGTCTCCCCGGCGGCGCGAGCCTCATGGAGGACTACACCTACGACCTCGTGCCCGGTGCGGAGCGCATCCTCGGTGCCCACATGCTCGAGGTCTCGCCCTCGCTCACCACGGCCAAGCCGCGCCTCGAGGTGCACGCGCTCGGCATCGGCGGCAAGGAAGACCCGGTGCGACTGGTCTTCACCGCCGACCCCGGACCTGCGCTCGTGGTGGCGATGAGCGACATGCGCGACCGGTTCCGGCTCGTCGCCAACGTCGTCGAGAACGTCGACGCCCCCGATCTGCCGAAGCTCCCGGTCGGCCGCGCGGTGTGGAAGCCCGCGCCCGATTTCGCGACGAGCGCCGCCTGCTGGCTGGCCGCCGGCGCCGCGCACCACACGGTGATGACGACGGCGGTCGGCATCGAGGTCTTCCGCGATTTCGCCGAGATCGCGAAGACCGAGCTCGTCGTCATCGACGAGGACACCACGACCCGTGGGTTCCAGCGCGAGCTGCGGTGGAACCAGGCCTACTACCGCCTCGCGGGCGGCATCTGAGTGGATGCTCCGCCCGGCCGCGTGGCCGGGCGGAGCATCCACTCATCGGTTGTCCGGATGACGGCCGAATGTGCGGACAGCATCGTCCGGAGGCATACTGGGGGACGGCTCGGTGGGACCGCTCCCGGCACCGAGCCCGGCACGACGGCAAGGACACCCACTCATGGCACGAATCCCGACCTCCGGCACTCAGCACGCGCTCCGCGCGGGAGACTACGAGGCCTGCATCGCCAGCGTCGGTGCGACACTGCGCACGCTGACCTTCGGCGGGCGTGACCTGGTCGTGCCGTTCGAGGCCGACGAGGTGCGTCCCGCGCACCGCGGCGTGACGCTCGCGCCGTGGCCCAACCGCGTCGTGGACGGCCGCTACACCTTCGGCGGTGTCGCCCGTCAGCTCGCGCTGACCGAGCCCGCCCGCGCGCACGCCCTGCACGGCCTGGCGGTGTGGCTGGACTACGAGGCGATCGACAAGGGACCGAGCCACGTGACCCTGGCGGCGACCATCCCCGCGCAGACCCAGTACCCCTGGCGGATCACGGTGCAGACGACCTTCGCGCTGAACTCGGAGGGTCTCGTGCAGACCGTGACGGCCATCAACGAGAGCGACGAGCCGGCGCCGTTCGGCACCGGCCCCCACCCGTACCTCGTCGCCGGCCCCGGCAAGGTCGACGAGTGGACGCTCGAGCTGCCCGCCGCACAGGTGCTGGCCGTCACCGACGACCGGCTGATCCCCACCGGCCTGCAGGCCGTGGATGCCGTCGACCCGGCGCGCTTCGACTTCCGCACCGCGCGCGCGATCGGCACCGCAGAGATCGACCACGCCTACACCGGACTCGCGCGCGACGCCGACGGCACGACCGCGGTGCGCGTGACCGGCGCCGATGGCGCCGGGGTGGAGATGATGTGGGACACCGCGTGCCCGTGGGTGCAGGTGCACACCGCCGACAAGCCGGATGCCGCACAGAGCCGTCTCGGCCTCGCGGTCGAGCCGATGACCTGCGCCCCCGACGCGTTCAACGCCGACGGGTACGACTACGACGCCGGTCTCATCGTGCTCGAGCCGGGGGCGTCGACGAGCGCCTCGTGGCGGATCGCCGCGATCGAGGGCTGATACAGACGAGCCCGCCGGGCGGAGCCCCGGCGGGCAAGACAGAAGGCCCCCGAGTACTCTCCGAGGCCCTCCGCATGGCGCCGCTGTGCGCGGCGGGTCTTGTGCGTCAGTTGTCGCGCAGCTCTTCCTTGGCTTCGTTGCGCGCCTTCACCGAGTCGCGCTCTGCCTCTGCCTTCTTCACCTCGGCGTCGGCCTTCAGCTCATCGGTCTTGTCGCCGATGCGGTCCGTGGTGTCCTCCCAGGTCCGCTTGATCTTCTGGCCTGCGGCCTCGGCGGTCTCCTTGGCGTCGTCCATGAAACCCATGATTCGCTCCTTTCGGGGAATGACGTCGACTTCACGCTACGTCGGCCCGGGCGGTGCGAGCAGGGGGTTGCGTCGGGTGCGCGGGGTTGCTAAACGCGGGTGCGGCGCTGACTCAGCCCACCGGGGTCGTCGTGTCGATCGCCTCGCGCAGCGGCCGCCGCATCGCGCCCCAGTAGTGCGACGGTGTGAGGCGGGTGAGCACGTCGACCAGTCGCGCCTCGCGACCGATCATGGTGCGCACGCGCCGGCGCACGGTCGCGTCGGCGATCATGCGCCCGGCCGTCGCGGGCTCGGTGTGGTACATCGCCGCCTGCGCGGCTGCCGCCCGCTGCGCGATCGCGGGGTCGAGGGCCGCGGCGTAGCGCCCGTGCAGGATGATCCCGGTCTTGACCCCGGCTGGGTACACCGCACCGACGGTCACGTTCGTGTTCTCGAGCTCATGCCGCAGCGATTCCGTGAAGCCGCGCACCGCGTACTTCGTCATCGCGTAGGGAATCCGCCCCGCGGGGGCGGCGAGGCCGTAGATCGACACGAGGTGGGTGATGTGAGCGGCCGACTGCGCGCGCAGCGCAGGAAGCAGCGCCTGGGTGATGTTGACCGTGCCCCAGAGGTTGACATCCATGAGCCAGCGCATCTCGTCCATGGTGAGCTGGGTGATGTCGCCGAGCATCGACGACCCCGCGCACGTGATGAGCGCCTGCACCTGCGGGTGCGCCGCGGTGATCTCGCCGGCGAGGGCGAGCACGGCGGCGTCGTCGGTGAGGTCGATCGCGTGAACGGTATGGCCGGTGCCCGTGAGCGTCTCGGCGAGTGCGGCGAGGCCGTCGGCGTTGCGATCCAGCAGCGCGAGGCGCGCCCCGCGCCGATCGAGTTCGCGTGCGGTCTCGGCTCCCATGCCGCTCGCCGCACCGGTGATCACGGTCGTGCGCCCTCGCACGTCCAGCTGTCGGGCTCGTGCCACGTCCATCCTCTTTCCCAGATTCGGCCGTGCCGGTCGGGCGCCGGCGGCCGGCATCCATTGTCGCTGACCGGGAGGGCCTTCCCGTACCGGTAGCCTCAACTGTGGAGGAGCGGATGGTGAAGACGGCGGATGCCATCGCCGAGGGCGTCTCGATTGCGTCTGCCGCGGCGCGCCTCGCGGTGCGCAACCACATCCTCGTCGAGACGATCTCCCACGATGCGCCGTTCGACATCGAGCGGTTCGCGCCCCTCGCGCGCGAGACGCTTCTGGCTCTCGCCGCCGAGCAGGAGGCCGCCGCCGAACTGGCGCGCCGGCAACGCAAGAAGGCGTGGGGCAAGTTCAGCGATCCCGACGGCACGCACGACTACCGCGACCGCGACACCCGCAACCTGCGCAAGCGCCAGGGGCAGTACCGCGGCGTCGCGAAGGAGCTGCGCCGCCTGGCCGGCGATGAGAAGGCGGTCCGCGGCATCGTCGAGCAGTCGAGGGATGCCGCGTGGGGCGACGTCGAGTCCAACCTGCAGCGGCGGCTCAAGGTCGAGGCGATGCGCCCCGACCTCGACCCCGACTACGCCACCATGCGGGCGGCGCGCATGCAGTCCCTGCGACTGATCGACCTGCCGCGGCTCGCCGCCCATCGGCGGGCGCATGACGACGCAGTGGATGCCGCACCCGGCGCGCCGGGCAAGGCATCCACCCCCTCGCACGGCGAGGGCAAGGCGAAGCGGCAGTCGGGCGTCGACCTCAGCGAATTGGACTCCTGACGGGCGACGCGCGGCGACGCGCCCGGGCCCTGGCGCCGATTCGCGCTCTGCGCGCCGGTCGAGTAAGCTAATCTCTTGTTGCGCGAGAGCGTGACGGCAAGCGCCCGTAGCTCAATGGATAGAGCATCTGACTACGGATCAGAAGGTTAGGGGTTCGAGTCCCTTCGGGCGCGCACTGTGTTGAGACAGTACTGAACGAAAAACCCGCGGAGTTCCGCGGGTTTTTCGTGTTTCTGGGGTGACCGCTCGTCCCTGCGATTGGTGCCCGAATCGATTCGATGGACGAATTCAGCGGGGACCGCAGCATCCGTCTGATTTCGGTCAGAAGGTTGAGCGATTCGCGTCCTGACGGCGAACCCGAAGAATCGACCGGCAGCCCGCGGGTTTTCGTGTCACTGGGTGTGTGTGCCCGACGAGGTCGCGCACGCCGTGGCGCCACAGGACGACACCCACATGTGTGCACCAATGTGTGCACGAGAACTCCGCCCGGAGCACGATGTGCTTGTGATGTCTCAGGACATCTCTGACGACTCCCGAAGCGTGGCCCGAGGCCTCGGCATAGACCGCCCACGGGATGCTGGCGTGCTCGGTCACGGTGGTGTGCGTGTGGAGCTTGTCGGCGACATCGCGATCTTGTTCGTTCTCGACCGCGTTGCCGGTTTATCAGACTCCATCCGAACGAGACCGCGGGACGCTTCGTCTCCGCGCGCGGTCCGATCCCTTATCGGGCGGTGCCCGCAGAACGGTCGGCCGGCGAGCGCCAGGGTCATGCCGCAATGTGTGAGGAGTATGCCGACTTCGCTGCACGTTTGACCCGGACGGGGTGCGGCGCGGTGGGGGTGCGCGTTGCGGGCTCCGTCGCCATCTGTTTCGGGTGCTGTCGATTGTGGCGGGTGGCTACACTGGCCGCGAGGGGGTGCGTGATGAGGCCGTCGATGGCGTTGGATGCGAATCGTGACGCGGTGCGTGCGATCGTCGCCGCGCACCGGGCGTCTAATCCTCGGGTTTTCGGATCGGCATCCCGCGGTGCGGATACTGAGTCGAGCGATCTTGACCTCATCGTCGACCCGACGGCGGAGACGACGTTGATGGATATCGGCGCCATCAGGCATGAGTTGCTCGAGCTGCTGGGAGTTGAGGTGGACGTCGTGACCCCGCGGGCCCTGCCGGAGCGGTTCCGTGACGTGGTGGTGGCTGAAGCGGTTCCGGTGTGACGGCGCCCAGGCTGGCGGACTTCCTCGACCACATCGTCGTCGCGGTGGAGAGGATCCAGCAGTACACCCGTGCCATGGACGCGTCTCAGTTCGAGGCTGATGAGCTGGTGCAGGACGGTGTCATCAGGAACATCGAGGTGATTGGCGAAGCGTGCCGTCGGATCCAAGTCGGGTATCCCGAGTTCGTGGCGCAGCATCCCGAGATTCCTTTCGCGGCCGCGTACCAGATGCGCAATGCGGTCGCGCACGGCTACTTCTCGGTCGACTTCGGCATCGTCTGGGCAACCATCCGCGACGACCTTCCCGTCCTCTCGAGTCGTGTTCGCGAGATCCTCGACAACGACCTCTGATGGCGGACGCGCCAGGTCGCGGCCGCACTCATCGCGTCACAGCTCGCCATGGCGATGTGTGCACCACACGCCGAGATCCGCGGAATTCCGCGGGAGAACGGGGTGTGACCGTACTGCTACGGATCAGAAGGTTAGGGGTTCGAGTCCCTTCGGGCGCGCACTGTGTTGAGACAGTACTGAACGAGAAACCCGCGGAGTTCCGCGGGTTTTCGTGTTTCTTCGGTTCGGTTGCCGTGACCGCGGGACGACCGCTGGCTTACCGTCGCAGAGGCATCGACGGTAGGTCCGTATTCCCTCTGATCTGCAGAAGGATGCCACCGGGCCCGACTTCCGGCGACCTGGAGCGCCGCCATAGGGAAAGCGTCATCCCGCTACGCTCGAGCCATGCCTCCCCTCGTGGTCAACGGTGTCCCCTGGTTCGACGATCGGGGGCTGCCCGTCAATGCGCACGGCGGCTGCATCGTCGAGCACGAGGGTCGCTGGTATCTCTTCGGCGAGTACAAGACCGACGACGAGAACACCTTCATCGGCTTCTCCTGCTACTCGTCGACCGATCTCGCCACCTGGACCTTCGAGAGGATCGTGCTGCCGCGGCAGCAGACGGGGCTGCTCGGCCCCGGGCGGATCGGCGAGCGGGTCAAGGTCATGCGGTCGCCGGCGACCGGGCAGTTCGTGATGTTCATGCACGCCGACGATCTCGGCTACACAGATCCCCACACCTGCATCGCGACGAGCGACGAGATCGCAGGGGAGTACTCCTTCGAGGGGCCGCTCCGCTTCGATGGTCAGCCGATCCGTCGCTGGGACATCGGGACGTTCCAGGACGACGACGGTGAAGGGTATCTCCTCGTCCACGAAGGCGACATCTATCGGCTGCGCGGCGACTATCGTGCGGCGGTCGAGAAGGTCGCGAGCGGAATCGCCCCCGGCGGGGAGTCTCCGGCGATGTTCGCGCGCGACGGCCGCTACCACCTGATCTTCTCCCGCAAGACCAGCTGGGAACGCAACGACAACGTCGTGATGACCGCGGACGAACTCTCCGGTCCGTGGGTGCCGTCCGGGACGGTTGCGCCGATCGGAACGCTGACGCACAACTCGCAGGCGACGTTCGTGCTCCGTCTCGAGCGCGACGGGCGCATCGAGCATCTCTTCATGGGTGATCGGTGGTCTTTCCCGCACCAGGCCTCGGCTGCCACGTACGTCTGGCAGCCGGTCGCGCGGGGCGGAGACATGCTTCTGCCGGAGTACTGGCCGGCGTGGGACTCCGCGACCTTCACGCGCGCATCGGTGAGCGAGAGTGCGGACGCCCGGATCGACGGCCCGCTCGCGCAGGGCGGCGAGGCGGTAGCGGCGGCGGTGAGCGGCGGGCGTGTCATCGTCAGCGGACGCACCGACCGGCACAGCGGCTATGCACGGGTCGAGATCATGTCCGGTGGCACCACGCACGTATCGCAGCTGATCGATTGGTACAGCCTCGAGCCGAACGAAGGCGTGCGGTTCATCGGCCCCGAGCTTCCGCCCGGCGAGTACACGGTGCGCGTGTCAGCGACGGGGGAGTGGCCGTCGTGGACGGACAAGACGCGGACGATATTCGGCTCTGACGGGCCGCGCGTGCAGGTGACCGCCATCGGCGCGATCGACGGCGTGTTCTGAAAGTGACCGTGGCGTAGCCGCCGCGGCGCTCCCGGGAGCCCGTCAGGCGTGGAACCGCTGGGTGATTGCGCCGATCCCCTCGATCTCGGTCACGGGTGTCCTCGCCATCCTGCGCGCGCTCGTGGCGGATGTCGCGCGAGGCGACGTGACCGCACCCGCCGGGCGGCGAGCCGCGGTGAGCCGGTGCCCGAGAGCGGCCCCCGCCCGCCCTCTCCCGGGGGACAATGGCACGGTGACCAGCGAGCGCGAATCCGGGTACGTCGGGGTCTATCACGCCGACGGCGGTCCGATCGGCGAGCTCAGATACCTCGTCGGGCACATGCTCGGCACGGCCCACTGCGGCTTGTGCGATGTCACGCATTCGTGGCGCCGCAAGCCGGAGTGGGATGCCATGGTCGCCCGGCTGGGAGTGCCGTTCGAGCTGCGGCACCTGAACGAGCTCGATGACGAGCTGCGTGCGGCGGTCGCCGAGGCGGGCTCGCCGGCGGTGTTCGCGCGGACCCCGTCGGGGCTCGAGCTCGCGCTCGACGCGGCGGCGCTCGACACGTGCGGCGGCTCGGTGGCCTCGTTCGAGGCCGCGCTGCACGCGGCCAGCGCCGACCGACGCGGATGATCCGCGGATCGCTCGCCGGCTTCGCCGTCAGGCAGATGCAAGGATCAGGTGGACCGTGTCGGCGAGGCGCCTGAGGAGTTCATTCCAGTCGTAATCGCTGTCGGGGCTGGCCGTCGTCGCGACGCCGAGGCCGAGATAGCGCACGCACAGGCTGTAGAAGATCTCAAACGCCCAGTCCGCGCGCGCTTCCGTCAGCTCCACGTCGTGCTCCTCGGCTGCGGCGAGAAGAGCGCGGACGAAGACCGCCTGCCCTGCGTCGCCGGACTGCCGCCCTCGGTCGAGGATCGCGCGATCCTCGATGCCGAGCAGGAAGAACGGCGACAGCAGCTCGCGGTTCTTCCGCAGGATCTCCGCGTAGACGGTCACGATCGCGCTCGTCGCCTGCTCGAAGGTCTCCGCGCCGGCGGCAGCGCTGCTGACGTGACTCTCGGTGTGGGCGTCGAGCCGATCGAACTCTTCGCTCTGCACAGCCCTCAGCAACTCCGCCTTGCTCGAAACCCGGCCATAGATGGACCCGACGGAGAGTCCGGCAACGGCGCTCACCTCGGCGAGGGAGAACTGCCCGGTGCCGCGTTCCTGAAGCAGCTGCAGCACGGCGGAGCGCACTTTCGCGAACGAGTCGCGACTGCGCTGCTGCTTGGGCTCCGTCACGCCGTTCACGGTCGATCTCTTCGCCATCGTCCCTCCGCTTCGCCCGCCGTCCATCGTCGGAGCCTACCCATCGCCCGGAGCAATTGTTCTCATGCGGGTCGCTTTCACAGCGGGGCTGTCGCCTGCGCAACCGAGGCTCGCCGGTCCTCCGGCTAGCGGGCCCGAAGCTCGAGAAGGAACACCGATTGAGGTGCGAGCTCGAGGTCGAGCTGGATCTCGCCCGAGTCGGAGACCTGTGCCTCATGGGGGCCGTCCACCACTCCTGACGACGAGGTGCGCGTAACGCTCACAGAATGCCCCGCCCAGGGGAGGTTGCGGATGTGGATGCCGGCTGACGTCACTCCCGCCGACGCGAGATCACGGCGCTGCGGCGGAAGGTCGAAGCCGAGTTCGATGCGCTGCTCGCCGATCGGGATGCGGAAGGTGAAGCGATCCTCTGCCCGTTCGGTCAGCGCCGTATCGGGGGCGACGTAGTTCGCCACGAGCACGCGCACCACGTCGCCGTCGCGACCGGCAGCACAGGCGAGACCCGACTCGTCCCCGCCGGTGACCGCCAGTCGGCGACCCGTGAGCGCCCGTCCGGCCAGGGCGAGCGCTTGGGACCGTTCGTCGGGAGTGCCGTCCGTCGCGCCGACGCCTCCGGGGTCGACGAAGCCGTAGTGCGGATCGCGCCCGCTGTCGGCGCGGAAGAAGAAGGCGTGGTCGATGACGGTGTCCTGCATATAGATCGCGGTTGCCGCCTGGAACGCGCCCTTCTCCTCCGCCGGGGCGGTGTTGCTGGGAACTCCGAGGTAGTTCCAGTAGCACAGCGTCAGGTCGGTGTCGGTGAATCCGTGGCGGTCGACCAGCGCGCGCAGCTTCTCGGACACGTATCGGTAGTCGAGTGGATCGCGGCTGGAGTCTGTGAACCAGAGGAAGGAGAAGAAGTCCAGGGGCAGGTCGTTCTCGCGCACGAACTCGAGGAAGCCCTCCCGGTACGGCGCGTCCACCTCCAGAGGGAAGGCGGTGGCCGGGCCCCCGACCGTGAGCGAGGGGTCGACGCGGTGTACTGCCTCGCAGAACGCCCGGTACATCTCGTAGAACTCTTCGGGGCGTCCCGCGAAGTGCAGCGGTCCGAAGTCGGGCTGGTCGCCGAACTCGTAGATCCGGATGGGCTGGGACGGCCCTCCCGCCCACCCCTGCGAGTAATGGCGCACGATGTGCTCGACGACGCGCCCGTACACCTCGACATCCTCCGCCGGCAGCTTGTTCGAGGGGATCGAACTGGCCACCGTGAACATGACCTCGGCGCCGATGGAATGCACCGCCTCGACCCACTGGTCGGTGGGGCCGAAGTTGTAGCTCGCGGGGTCGTCGACGTCGGCGCCCCAATCGGGGAAGAGGCTCGTCGGGTTGTTGCGCGTGTCGAGACGGGAGACCCAGTCGAACGAGCGCACCACCGTCACCCCCGCTTCGCGCCACAGCGGCGTCATGTCGGGGAACTGCGGGTAGCTGTCGACGGGACCGGGGATGCCCCCCACGCCGTTCAGTGGCCGGAACGCGCTCTCGTCACCGGCGTCGACGATGAGCGCCCGCGTGGAGGAAGCCGGCGCGGCAGCGGCGGCGGGGGACGATTCGTGGGTTTGCGACACGAGGATCTCCTAAGTGACGAAGGGGCGGGTTCGGCCGGTCAGTAGGGCATCCGCAGCAGGCGGTTCGCGTACTCGTTCGCGATCGGCTCGTCGTGGCGGAGATACTCGACGCGATCGCGGAACGTCTCCGGCGTCACGGAGTCGAACTCCTCGAGCATCGACTCGATCGAGCGATCGTGGACCGCGCGCACGCGCGGCAGACGGCGCTTCATGAAGTTCAGCTGCGCATCGAGCAGCGACTGGTCCTTCGCGAGCTCCTGGGCGAGGACCACTCCGTCCTCGATGCTCATCGCGGCGCCCGACCCGAGGTACGGCGTCATGGCGTGTGCGGCGTCGCCCATGATCATCACGCGGCCCCGGAACCACGGGTACGGCACCCAGACCGTCGAGTAGGGCGTGTACGCGACATTCTCGGAGTGACGGACGTCTTCGAGCGCGTCGGCCAGGAACTCGGATCCACGGGTGAGCGCAACCGCTCGATCGTGCATGATCTCGGCCATCTTGGTCGAGTCGTATCGAGGGCGGCCTTCCTCTGCCACGGTGAGCACCATGTACATCGTGTCCTCTGACAGGGGCGTGAGCATGATCTTGCCCCCATAGCCCTGGCAGATGATCGGCTGCATGATCTTGCGCCGGTTGGGAAGGGCCGCGCGCCACGCCACGCCGCCCACGGGGCGGGGATCGTACTTCTCGCCGAAGTGATCGCGCCGGATCTGCGAGTTGATGCCGTCGAAGCCGAGGACCAGGTCGAAATCGGCGCGGTCGCCGCGGCTGAAGGTCACCGAGACCGTGCTGTCGTCCTGGTTCAGGTCGGTGACTGTCGTATTCATGCGGATCGTGCAGCCGTTGTCGAGGGCGTGCTGCGCGGCCATCTCGAGGAAGGCCACTCGCGCCATCGTCACGCATCCCGGGAGGCCTTCGTCCTGCGAGCCGTAGCTCATGTTGCTCAGGAAGTTGCCGTCGGAATCGTAGTTGTCGATCCCCGGTGCGGGGTGGCCCATCTCGAGGCACTTCTCGAGCAGGCCGATGTCCCGCAGCGCCCGCAAGCCGTTGATGCGGAGGCCGAAGCCGACGCCGGCGACGCTGTTGTCGGGCTTGATGTCGATGACCTCGACCTGAGCACCGATGCGGGCCAGGGCCGAGGCGGTCGTCAGACCGCCGATACCGGCACCGACGATCAGGATCTTCATCGGCTCTGCCATGGCGTAATCCTCTCTGAGCAGCATCCGGCTCGTCCGTCGATGGACCAGGGAGGCTGATTTAGAATCAAAACTATTGTTCGGATTTGAAATCTAATCGGTCGCCGGGGAGCGCACAAGGCGCTGGCATCACCGCTCGTTATGTGTTGATTGCGCCTACTTATGTGCGAATCAGGCGAAAACGGGATAGCCTCGATCCAGGCCTGTGGAGGCCTCGTGCCGACGTCGCCGTCGTGCTGGTCCGCAACACACAGAAGAGGGCATCGATGCTTCTCGAACGAGAGATCCTCCAGTCCATCGGCTTCCGCAACGTCCGCGAGGGCGACCGCGTCACCGGCTTCCAGCTGCGGCTGCGCATGCCGTCCTATCGCGGCATGGCGGCCTCGCTCATCGATGGCGTCTCCGTCAAGGTCGGCGGCCTCGTCGACGTCGCCCACGATGTTCCGCTGTGGACGCTGCAGGGCCGCACCTACACGCTCCAGCAGCTGTGGGACTCCGAGGGGGTGCGCTGGCCCCTCGAAGACGCCGCGATCATCACCGTTCCGTTCGAGGGCGGCCTGCCGGCCGGCATCCACGAAGTTACCGTCGAGCTGCGCCTGCGGATGTCGTACATCCCGCTCGAGCACCAGCCGTCGACCTACCGGATCACGCGTCGCATCACCCTCTCGCCGGAGGGCGACGGCGGCCCGTTCCAGTACGGCGTGAGCCTCTACAGCTTCATGCACGACTTCGGCACCGTGATGGATCTCGAGACGGCGCTCGCGCACGTGGCGGATGTCGGAGCCACCGGCGTCGAAATCCTCGGCGAGGGCCACGTCGCGAACTACCCGAACCCGTCGACCGCATGGATCGACTCCTGGTTCGGCCTCCTCGAGAAGTACTCGCTCGAACCCACCAACTACGGCTCGTGGATCGACACCCGCCTGCACTCGAGCGGACCGAACGCGAGGGACCTCACCGCCCTCGAAGCCGCCGGGATGCTGCAGCGCGACCTGAAGCTGGCACGGCGGCTCGGATTCCGGTTCGTCCGCCCCAAGATCGGCGTCGTCTCGAGCGACCTCGTGCCGCACCCGGCGTGGACCGAGGCCGTCGAGCGGTCGCTCGATCTGGCCGCGGAGCTCGACGTCATCATCTGCCCCGAGATCCACTCGCCGACGCCGATCAAGCACGAGGTGGTCGACGACTACATCGACCTCATCCAGCGCACCGGCACGAAGCACTTCGGGCTCCTGCTCGACACCGGGATCTTCCAGGACCGCCCGATTCCGATGAAGCCGGGCGAGCTCCCGGGCCGTCGCCCGGCGTTCCTCGACGGCATCGCCGTCGATCCCGCCGACATCGCGGGGATCGCGGAGTACGTCGTGTTCATCCAGGCGAAGTTCCACGACATCGACGAGAACCTCGAAGACCAGCAGATCCCCTGGGAGCCGGTGCTGCGCGCGCTCACGGACGCCGGCTACACGGGGTACCTCTCCAGCGAGTACGAGGGCGAACGCGACCCGTGGCGTGCGATCGAGCAGGTGCGACGCCAGCACTCCCTCATCCGCCGCATCGCGTCGCAGCTCTGACCCGCAAGGACACAGCACCATGCCCAACGGACTCATCGCCGAAGACAGCCTCCGGGTGCATCCCGACGGCTTCGCGCTCTCGCTGACGCTGCCCTGGTATCGCAGCCTCTGGCTCTCGTCGGTGTCGACCCTGCAGGTCTGGATCGACGGCGAGCAGGTGCCCGCCGATGACCTGCGCTTCGAGCTCGACGGCACGTCGTATGCCCTCGACGAGCTGCCCGAGCAGAGCGACACACTGTGGTTCCTGCAGCGGCATCCGCTGCTGGTCGCGGCGCGCGAGACGCCGATCACGCTGGGTGACGCGCATGAGGTCACGATCTTCGGAATGCTCCGTCTTCCCTACATGCAGATCGCACCGGGTGAGGACGGCGGGCCCGGGATGTACGTGCCGAACGTGGTGCGTCAGACCCTCGCGCTCACGGCGACGGATCGGGATGCCGCGCCTCCGGTGCAGGTGTCGGACGTCTCTCCTCCGCCGCCGGCGACCGACGCGGACCCGTTCCACCTGGGTCTCACGCTGTATTCGGCCTCCGCGGAGTTCCGCGCGGGATGGTTCGATTTCGACGGTCTGCTCGACCGTGTGGCAGAGCTCGGCATCGGGCCGGGCATCGAGATCGTCGCGTCGCAGGTGGTGCCGACCTATCCGGTCGTCGGCGACGATTTCGTCGCGCAGTGGCGCGCCGCGTTCGACCGGCACGGGTTCACGGCGAGCTCGTTCGGCGCCAACCTCGACATGGGCCGCCGCCGCGACCGCGACATGACGCCCGACGAGGAGTTCGAGTTCTCGAAGCTCATGTTCGAGGGCGCGAAGAAGCTCGGCTTCCCGCTAGTGCGCATCCAGTCGGCCAAGCCCGAGCTGCTGCGCCGCCTGCTGCCGATCGCGGAACGCGACAACCTCACGCTCGCCTACGAGATCCACGCGCCGATGGGGCCGAACGCCGACCCGATCATGAAGGTCCGGGAGACCTACGCCGAGCTCGACTCGCCGCTCCTGGGCTTCGTCGCCGACTTCTCGTCGACGATGCACGCGATGTCGCCGACACTGCTGCGTGCGGTCGCGCGCGCCGGGCTCGACGACGAGGCGATCGACACACTCCAGCGCATCTGGGCGACCGATGCGAGCATGCGGGAGCGGCAGGAGGAGTTCATCGGCTACCTCAAGGGTCGAGACTTCGATCCCGGTCGCCTGGGCGCCTTCGCGCACCTCGCGTTCAACATGCACGGCCACGTCGATCCCCGCGAGTGGGCCGACATCATGCCGCAGATCAAGCACGTCCACGCGAAGTTCTACGACATCGACGAGTCGGGCGAGGAGCCCGCGATCGACTATCCGGAGCACGTGCGCGTATTCGTCGAGAACGGCTATCGCGGCTACTGGTCGAGCGAGTGGGAGGGCCACGCCTTCGCCGAGCTCGGCGAGGTCGACCCGCTGCTGCTGGTCCGCAGGCAGCACGACCTCATCCGCTCCGCGATGCGGGCGTGGCAGCCGGCATGACCGGGGCCTGGACTTTCCGCACCCACGCCGTCGGCGAGCTGGTCCAGGGTGACGAGTCACGCTTGCTGCTCGGCGGACAGCTGCACAACTCGTCGGCATCGACGCTCGCATCGATCACGCACGCGCTCGCGCACGTGCGACGCCTTCATACGAACACCGTCATCGCCCCGGTGAGCTGGGGCCAGCTCGAGCCCGAGGAAGGGATCTTCGACTTCGCGCTCGTCGACCACCTGGTCGAGAGTGCGCGCAGCGCCGGGCTGCGGCTTGTGCTGCTGTGGTTCGGCGCCTACAAGAACGCGGCCTCGACGTACGCGCCGACCTGGGTGCGAGCGGATCGCGCCCGCTTCCCTCGTGCGGCGGTCGAAGAGCGCGCCGCCACTGCGTTCACCTATGAGGGCGCGACTCCGAAGCCGGTCCTGTCGGTGTTCTCGCCCGCGCTCACGTCGGCCGACGCGGCCGCGGTCGAGGCGCTCGCGCAGCACATCGCCGAGCTCGGCGCGCAGGATGTGGTGCCTTTGCTTCAGATCGAGAATGAGGTCGGCATCCTGGCGGACAGTCGCGACCGCAGTTCGGGCGCTGAAGCCGCGTGGCGGTCTCCCGTCCCTGAGGCGCTCCTGGGCCTCGCCGTTGCCGCCGATCCCGCGACGTCCCATGCGGGCCGTCTCTGGCGGGAGGCCGGCGCCCGTGAGGGAGGGACCTGGCCAGAGGTCTTCGGCGACGACTGGCAGGCCGAGGAGCTGTTCATGGCGTGGGCGTTCGCATCGCATGCGGAGGAGCTCTCCCAGCGCGTGCGGCGTCACCTGGCGACACCCACGTACGCCAATGCCTGGCTCGGCCCGCAGCCCGGGCAGGACCGCGCTGGTCAGTACCCCAGCGGAGGGCCCGGGGCGCGGGTGCTCGATGTGTGGCAGGCAGCTGCCCCGTCACTGGCGATGCTTTCGCCAGACATCTACGTCACCGACACCGAACCCGCGATGCGCGCCTACGCCGACGCGAACACACTGTTCGTCCCGGAATGCCGACTCAGTGCGGCCGAACTCGTCCGCGCGGTCGGCGTCCATGGCGCCGTCGGGTGGTCGGCGTTCGGTATCGACGATGTGCGCGAACACGGCCAGATCGCGACGACGCTGCGCTTCCTCGCCGCCTTCGAGCCGCTCCTCGCTCACGCTCGGACACAGGGTTCCCTCACGGCGGCGGTGATCGATCCCGACGTCGAGGAAGAGCGCCGCCAACTCGGCGATGTCGGGATCACCTTCCGCGGGTCGCTGGCTCTTCTTCGACGGATGCTGCTGGATGCCGGAGTCCAGGCGCCGCCGCCGACGATCGATCTGCCGATGGAGACTGCGCCGCACGCGCTGATCCCCGCTCCGGCAGAGGAGCGGCCGTTCGCTCTCATCGTCCGCGAGACGCAGGACGTCTTCATCGCGATCGGTCAGGGGATGACTCTGGACTTCGACGTCGACGGGCAGGTCGAGATCGACGCGGTGCACGAGCTGGTCTTCGAAGACGACCGGCTCGGCGAAGGCCGGGAGCTCAACGGCGACGAACGACTTCGCCTCCTTCCGATCGATTCAGTGGGAGCGGTGCGCATCCGCCTGCTCCGTCCGTCATCCACCGGAGAGGACCAGTCGTGACCGACACCGAGCAGGACGCCCTCCCGGACTTCCGCCGGCTCCCCGTTCCCGAGGCGCTGGCGTGGCTGGCGGAGCACGGCGAACCCGCCGACCCGCGCCCCGACATCGACACCGCCTCGCTCGTCCGCCGCTTCCCGCACTTGGGATCGGTCGTCATGCGCGACCTCGAGATCGCGGGTCCGCACGGTCCGGTGCCGGTGCGCACCTACCGCGACGCCTCGGCGACGCCTACGGGCACCGGCCTCGTCTGGGTGCACGGCGGCGCGTTCATCGGCGGTCATCTCGACATGCCCGAGTCGAACTGGGTCGCCCTGGAGCTCGCGGCACGAGGCATCCCGGTCATCGCTGTCGACTACCGGAAGTGCCTTGCCGGCGTTCACCACCCGGTCCCGTCCGATGACGTGATCGCCGCGTGGTCGTTCGCGCGGGCGAACTCCGCTGAGCTGATCGGGGTCGCGCCCGAGCGCCTCGCCCTCGGCGGTGCATCGGCGGGAGGTGCGCTGACCGCGGGTGCCACGACGAGGCTGCGGGATGCCGCCGCCCCGCTGCCCGAACGGCTCGTGCTCGTCTACCCCGTGCTGCACCCCAACGGGCCCGCAGCATCGGCGGAGGTCGACCCCGAGTCGCCGCACGGCCAGCTGACGCTCAACTACGCGGGCTCGCCCGAGGCGCTCGCCGATCCGCACGCCTTCGCCGGGCTCGGCGACGGGCACGGGTTTCCCGAGACGTTGATCTTCGTGTGCGAGCGCGACGATCTGCGGCCGTCGGGGGAGGCCTTCGCGCAGCAGCTCGAGCACGTGGGGGTGCCCGTTTCCCTGTATCTGGAGCCGGGTGCCGAGCACGGACACATCAACGAGCCCGCCGACCCGACGGCGCTGCCCACGATCGACGCGATCGCGGACTGGCTCCGCGCCCCCTGAACACGCCACGCATCGCTATCTACAGAGAATGCGCTGAGATGAATCACGACATCGCCGAACTGGTCAGCCGCAGCCTGCGTGGAGCCGTCGACATCGACGCGCGCGAGACCGGACTGACGCCGATCCGCCTGCCCCTCAGCGCGCGAGCGCAGTTCGACGGGGACTGGATGCGGATCGCCTCGGAGCAGGCCTCCGGGGTGCGCTGCGAGTTCCGCACGGCGGCGACGTGGATCGAGCTCACGGCGGAGACCACGGGGCTGTACCTGCCGTGGCTGCCCGAGCAGGAGCGGTGGTCGGTCTTCTCGGCGACCGTCGATGGTCGGTTCGTCGGCGATGGCCGGACGACGGGCGGCTCCGAGCTGCATCTGGCCCCCGACGGTCGGCGGTTCGTCAAGGGCGCAGCCGCCACGGTCCGCTTCGACCTGGGCGACAGCGGCGGACGCGAACGCCGGGTGGCGATCTGGCTTCCTCAGACGGAAGCCGTGGAGATCAGCGACGTGCGCGCCGACGCTCCGCTTCATCCAGCGGAGCCACTCGACCAGCTCCGCTGGTGGCACCACGGCAGCTCGATCAGCCACTGCATCGAGGCGGAGACGCCGCTCGGGGTGTGGCCGGTGGCTGCGGCCGGGCAGCTCGATCTGGACGTGACGAACCTCGGCTTCGCCGCCAACGCCCACCTCGACCCGTTCACGGCGCGGGCGATGCGCGACTCCGGCGCCGACCTCTTCAGTCTGAAGATCGGCATCAACATCGTCGGCGCCGACACGATGAAGCGACGCACGTTCATCCCCGCGCTGCACGGATTCCTCGACACGATCCGCGACGGCGCTCCGACGGCGCCGATCCTGGTCATCTCGCCGATCCTCTGCCCCATGCACGAGGACACTCCCGGCCCCACCGTCACCGACCCCGAGACGGGGGAGCGGCGCGGAACTCCGGACGCGCCGGCCGACTTCATGGGCGCGCCGCTCACCCTCCGTTCGATCCGCGAGATCCTGCGCGAGGTGGTCGAGGCGCGCGCGGTGGAGGATCCGGCCCTGTTCTATCTCGACGGACTGGAGCTGTTCGGTCCCGACGACATCGCGGAGCTTCCCGACGGCCTCCACCCCAGCCCGGCGGGTTATCTGCGGATCGCCGACCGGTTCGCGCGTTCGTCGGTCGTCGAAGAATGGATCTCCCGCGCATGACGACGTTCACGAACCCGATCCTCCCCGGCGACCGGCCCGACCCGGCGATCATCAAGGTCGGCGATGAGTACTGGATGACCTACTCGTCGTTCGAGGCGGCACCGGGACTGCTGCTCTATCGCTCCACCGATCTCGTCAACTGGGAGTACGTCACCTCCGCGCTGCCGAACCCGATCGGGAGCACCTTCGCCGTCGACATCGCCGAGCACGACGGCCGCTACTTCATCTACATCCCGTTCATCCCGGCGCCCTGGTCGGAGCTCACGGAGCCGGCGATCTTCGTGATCCACGCCGACTCGATGGCAGGCCCGTGGTCCGATCCGATCGATCTCGGCATCCGGTGGGCGATCGATCCCGGACACGTCGTCGGCGAGGACGGCCACCGCTACCTCTTCATGAGCGGCGTCCGGCGCGTGCGCCTGGCCGACGACGGCCTGTCGACGGTCGGGGACGTGGAGCAGGTCTACGACGGCTGGCGTCACCCCGACGACTGGGTGACCGAGGCGTACGCGCTCGAGGGGCCGAAGCTGCTCCGCCGCGACGACTGGTTCTATCTCATCAGCGCCGTGGGCGGCACCGCCGGCCCGGCGACCGGCCACATGGTGATCGTCGCGCGCTCGCGGTCGGTGCACGGCCCGTGGGAGAACCATCCCGGCAACCCGATCGCGCGCACCCGCTCCGCCGACGAGGCCTGGTGGTCGCGCGGACACGCGACGATCGTCCCGGGCCCGGCGGGCAAGTGGTTCATGGTGTCGCACGGCTACGAGAACGGTTACCGCACGCTCGGCCGCCAGATCCTGCTCGAGCCGATCACCTGGAACGACGACGCCTGGCCGGTCGCTCCCGCCGTCGACCTGGGCGGCGAGCTGACCGCGCCCATCGGAGCGGGGCTGCAGCGCCGCGACACCGGCTTCCACGACGACTTCTCGTCGTTGCGGCTGGGCGACCGGTGGTCGTTCCATGCGCCCGCGCCTCGTGAGCTCGAGCGCACGTCGTTGGATGACGGGCTCGTGATGCGCGGCAAAGGCACGGGGCCGGGTGACGCATCACCGCTGGCCATCCTCGCTGGAGATCACGCGTACGAGATCGAGGTCGACGTCGAGCTCGCTCGACACGACGGAGCGCTCGAGGCGGGCCTGCTCCTCTTCTTCAACAGCCGCCTGTTCTGCGGGATGGGGATCGACGGCGAGGGAATGCTGAGCTACTCGGGCGGCATCCGAACACACTGGCGCGAACCGGCGCCGGCGACCGATCGCATCACGCTGCGCCTGACCAACCAGGAGCACATCGTCACCGGCTGGTACCGGGTGCCCGGCGGCGAGTGGATCCGCCATGGCGTGCGGTACGAGGCATCCGGCTACCACGCCAACACCATGGGGGACCTGCTGAGCCTGCGCCCCGCGCTCTATGCCGCAGGCGAGGGCGCGGCCCGGTTCCGCGACGTGCGCTACCGCAGCCTCGGCTGAACTCCCGGCGTCACGCCGGGGTGAGTGCGTGCGCCTCCCGCTCGACGATGCGTCCGGCCTCGGTGAACAGCTCGATCATCCACGCGTGCTCGGGATCGCGCGCGTGCACCGGATGCCACCAGAGGGCATTGACCAGCGGTGTGGCCGAGAACGGAAGCGGCACGATCCGCACACCGCCCATGCGCGCGGCGATCGGAGCGAGAGCGCGCTGGACGACGCCGACGCGTCGGGTGCCCGCGACGAACAGCGGCATGGCGATGAAGCTCTCGACCACGGCTTCCACCCGCATCTCGACGCCGAGCTGCTGAATCTGCCTCCCCGCCGAAGTGAAGGCGCTTCTCGCGTGATAGGTCATCACGAACGGCAATGTCGCCAGGTGCTCCATCGTGAGCGTGTCCTCGACGTCGGGGTGGTCGTTCGCGATGATCGCGACCCAGTCATCGTTCCAGAGGTCGACGTACGCGAGGTCGCTCAGGAATCCGTGGGGCATGATCATCGCGTCCGCCGATCGCAGCCGGACGGGTGCGTCTTCGACGATCGTGGGCGAGTGCAGCATGAAACGGAACGTGATGCCGAGTCCCCGCTCGGCGGCGAGCTTGGAGATCGCGGCGCCGATCGTCGCGAAAGCGTAGTCCGAGCCGTATACCGAGAACTCCCGGGTCGATGCGGTGGGGGTCCAGGTCGCCTGACTGTCGAAGACGCGTCGCGCGGCCTCCAGGGCGGTGGCCGTGTGCTCGATCAGACGCGCGGCGAACGGGGTGAGTTCGTAAGTGTTCCCGCGGCGGGCGAGGATCGGATCGTTGAAGTGGGTGCGCAGCCGCGCCAGCGCGGCGCTCAGCGCCGGCTGGCTCAGGTGGAGTCGCTCGGCGGCCCGCGTGACGCTGCGCTCGGTGAGCAGCGCGTCGAGCGACACCAGAAGGTTCAGGTCGAGCCGCGAGAGCGGGGCCAGGTCAGACACGTCGGTGTGCTCCTCGGGTAGGGCGTCGGGGCTGCTGACGCCCACGTGCACCCAGCGTATCAATCCGGCTGATGGACACAGCCGAGAGCTTCGTGAGAGTGATCCGCCGCAGTGTGGGAGGAGCCGTCACACCACGCGAAGATCGACGCGCGTGGTGCGGTCCAGAGCTCCGCCGACATGGAGTTCGAACACGCCGGGTTCGACGATCCAGCCCGTGCCCGGCATCCACAGGGCGAGCTCATCTGCACCGATCTCAAACCGGAACCGGGCGCGCTCGCCTCGGGCGACCGCACGACGCTCGAAGGCGACGAGACGACGCACGGGCTGGGCGAGGCTCGCGAGGACGTCGCGCACGTACACCTGCACCACCTCGTCGCCGTCGCGCTCACCGGTATTGACCACGTCGATGTCGAGACGCACGGTCGCGCCCTCCGCGAGCGCTGCCGTCGATATCGCGCCGGCGGAAAGCTGCGCGCCTTCATAGGCGAATGTCGTGTAGCCCGATCCGTGACCGAATGCGAACTGCGGCCCGAGGTCCAGGTCGAGGTACTTGGAGGTGTACTTCTCCTGCACGTTGTCGGGGCCCTGGAGGCCGATGTCGGCCGAATGCAGCTCCATGCGGCCGCGCACCGTCGCGGGCCGACCGGTGTTCTCATGCGCGTACGGGATCGGGATCTGTCCCACCGATCGCGGGAACGACATCGGCAGCCGGCCGGCCGGCTCCTCATCGCCTGACAGCACGTCGACGATCGCCCACGCGGCCTCGGTGCCGCCGTGCCAGGCCTCGACGACCGTGGGCGCCCGATCGATCCAGTCCGCGACGACGAGCGGCCGGCCGTTCTCGAGGACCACGACGAAAGGGGTTCCGGATGCCGCGATGGCGGCGATCAGCTCCTCCTGCCGCCCCGGGAGGCGCAGATCGCTGCGCGACGCGGCCTCTCCCGACAGTGCGCTCGGCTCTCCCACCAGGACCACCACGAGGTCGGCCGCGCGTGCCGCCCGCGACGCCTCGGCGAGGTCGGCGTCGTCGCCGTCGAAGAATCCGGTGCCCGGCACCACGTCGACCAGGGAGTCGGGGTAACGCGCGCGGAAGGCGTCGGCGATGCGGCCCGCGGGGGCTCCGAAGGACTGCGTCCACGCGCCGAGGTGGTCGGTCGACTCCGCATAGGGACCGGTCAGCAGCACACGCCGCGCCGGAGCGAGTGGAAGGGTGCCGTCGTTCTTCAGGAGCACGCACGCTCGCGCCGCGGCGCGACGTGCGAGCGCGCGCGCAGGCGCCGAGGGCGCGGTGATCTCGGCGGCGGCGTCGACGTACGGATCGTCGAAGAGGCCGAGCGACTCCTTCAGCATGAGCACGCGGGTGACGGCGTCGTCGACCCGACGATGGTCCAGTCGCGAGCGCACGGCCGCCTCGACCTCCGAGACGAGGCCCCCCATCTCGACGTCGAGCCCGGCGTCGAAGCTGATGGTGACCGCGTCGGGGCTGTCGGCGGCGACGCCGTGGGGGATGAGGTTCCGCACGCCGTCGGCGTCGCCGACGACGACGCCTGCGAAGCCCCACTCCTGCTTCAGGGTGCCGGTGAGAAGGCCGCGGTGCGCGTGCATGGGACGCCCCGCGACGGTGTTGAACGAGGCCATGACCGAGGCGACCCCGGCATCGACTGCCGCGTGGAACGGGGGCAGGTACGTGGCGTGGAGCCGTCGCTCCGAGACGTCGGCGCCGTTGTAGTCGCGCCCGCCCTCGGGCTGACCGTACGCGACGAAATGCTTGGCCGTCGCCGCGATAGAGGTCGGCTCCGACAGTGCGGAACCCTGATATCCGCGCACCATCGCCGCGCCCAGCCGCGAGGTCAGGTGCGGATCCTCGCCGAAGCCCTCCGCCACCCGTCCCCAGCGCGGGTCCGCAGAGACATCGACCATGGGCGAGAACGTCCACGTCACACCGCCGGAGCGCGCCTCGGCGGCGGCGAGTGCGGCGAGCTGCTCGACCAGCGCCTCATCGAACGATGCGGCCTGGGCGAGCGGCACCGGACTGATCGTGCGCTGGCCGTGGACGACGTCGAGACCGACCAGCACGGGGATCCTCAGCCGGGTCTCTTCGACCGCGACGCGCTGGAGCGCGTTGACCGACGCCGCCGATCGCGGCCAGAAGACCGAGCCGATCCCGTCGCGCACGAGCTGCGCCGCGTCGGAGAGCCGGGGGCGGAAGACGATCTGGAGCTGTCCGAGCTTCTCGGACAGCGTCATCCGTGCAAGCAGGCGCTCGACGCGGGTGCTGGGGTTCATGGCGGACTCCGGTCGGGGCGGGTGGGGGAAGGACAGGGAGCGAGGCGAACGGCTGCCGCCCGGGACGGGTCCCGGGCGGCAGCGGTCTTCAGCTGGTCAGCTGTGGGTCATGCGCGGATCAGCCCCACGCGGCATCCATCTCCTCGAGCACCTGGTCGACCGTCTTCTGTCCGGTCAGCAGGCCCTGAACGCCGACGCCGAGCGCGTCGTAGACAGCCGGGTTCGGCCACGCCGCGTTCGGGATGCCGGCGGTGGCGCCGGACTCGATCAGCGAGCCGATCGGGGCGTACGGTGCGAGCAGGTTGTCGGGCGTGCCGCCGACGATCGGGACGGCGCCCGAGAGCTCCGCGAAGGCGACGGCCTGCTCGGGGGTCGAGACCCAGTCGAGGAACTGCTGCATCGACTCCTGCTTGGCCTCATCCGCCTCGGCGTTGACGGCCCACGCGTAGTTCGCCGAGGCGAGCACGTAGTCGCTCTGTCCGTCCGCCGGCGGGAACGAGCGCACGGTCAGGTCCGTGCCCGCGGCCTCGCCGATCGAGGTGGCGGCGTTGCCCGGGACCGCCGCGGAGAGCGACGTGCCGCCCCCCAGGCCCGCGGTGATGTTGTCGAACGTGCCGCCGGCGACGCCGTCCTGGAAGCAGCCGGACTCGTTCATCTCGACGATGTCCTCGAGCGTCTCCTGCCAGCCGTCGCTGTCGGCGAAGGTGACCTCGCCGGCCGCACGCTGCTCGTTCCAGTCGGGCGTGCCCTCGTACACGCGGGTCGCCGAGATGAGCATCGACATGAGACCCGTGTTGAAGGGGATCGCGCCGGCCAGCACGGTGAAGCTGAGGCCGCCGTCGCGGGCGGTGGCGCACGCCTCGAGCATGTCCTCGTAGCTGGCGGGGTACTCGGAGATTCCGGCGGCGTCGGCGGCGCCGTCGTTGTAGACGAGACCGACCGGGATGAGCGCGGTGGGCTGCGCGTAGAGTTCGCCGTCGACCTCGTACTGGGCGGTCGAGTCCGCGGGGACCACGTCGGCCGAGGCGCCGCCGAGCGGGGCGAGGAAGCCGGCCTCGGCGAGGGTCACGACGGAGATCGGCTGACCGGTGCCCGGTGCGAGGATCATCATGTCGGCGGCGTTGCCTGCCTGGAGCTGTGTGGTGACCTGCGTGTTGTACGAGTCGGAGGGGTAGGGGATGACCTCCACCTCGATGCCGGTCTCCTCCGAGAACTTCGACAGCGTCTGCGCGTAGAAGTCGTCGGCGTCGTTGGCCTGGGCGACCATGACGGTGAAGCCGGCGCCTGCCTCCGGCTCGTCCGAGCTGCCGCTGTCGCCGCTGCCGGAGCACCCGGCGAGGACGAGTGCGCCCGCGACGGGAGCTGCGAGCAGCGACCAGCGGAGCGGTCGCGGGAATGTTTGCTGTGACATGTCGACCCTTTCAGTGACGTCGTCGTCGCCAGCGGGGCTGGCATCGGCCTTCAGCGGCCGTACGACCAGCGTTGCACACATACGCATGATTTCGACATTAGTGGTGCTTATATGCACCCATAGTCACGGTGATCCGCTCGCCGATGAACCACTGCGGGCCTGCGCGGTCCCGTGAGAAGGAGGTCGGCGGCCGGACGGATGTCTCGCCCACTTATATCCGATATCGCTATCACTAATGTGTGCTTCTGACACAAGTGTGTGATAGTTGCTCCAGGCACCCCGCGGCTGGGGTGCGCGACGACGAGGTCAGAGGGCAGATGACAGTGACGATCGACCACGACACCACGCGGACACTCACCGTCCCACCGGAGGCGCGACGCACTCCGCGCAAGCACGACCGCGCACGCAAACCGCTGATCAGCTACGGCCATTGGTGGTGGGCGCTGCCGGCGATCGTGCTGGTCATCGGCGTGCACTACGTCGCGACGCTCACGGGCGGCTTCTTCGCGTTCACGAACTGGACCGGGCTCGGGGACTGGGAACTCATCGGGTTCGACAACTTCGTCCGGATCTTCCAGGACCCCACGCTGCTGGGTTCGGTGTGGAACACCCTCTTCCTCGCGATCGGATCGGTGCTGCTCACCAATGTGATCGGACTCCTGTTCGCCCTCGCGATCAACCGCACGCTGAAGACCCGGTACATCCTGCGCACGCTGCTGTTCATGCCCGTTGTGCTGAGCCCGCTGGCGGTGGCGTACGTGTGGAAGTTCATCTTCCAGTTCAACGGGCCGCTCAACGGCTTCCTCGGCGCGCTCGGCCTCGAGGAGTTCCAGAAGGTCTGGCTCGCCGATCCGACCTGGTCGATCTGGGCCATCCTCATCACGGTCGTCTGGCAGCAGACGGGCTTCACGATGGTCATCTACCTCGCGGGGCTCGCCTCGGTGCCGATCGAGATCGAAGAAGCGGCCGCCCTCGACGGGGCGAACCTCTGGCAGCGCTTCTGGGCGGTCACGGTTCCGGCCATCCGTCCGTCGATCGCGATCGCCACCACCCTCGGCATCATCCAGGGGCTGCGCATCTTCGACCAGATCCTCGCGCTCACCGGCGGCGGTCCCGCCGGCGCCACCGAGACGCTCGCCACCCAGGTCTACAAGCAGGCCTTCGCGCTCGGTCAGTTCGGCTTCGGCTCGGCGCTCGCGCTCGTGCTGACCGTCATCATCCTGGCGTTCGCCATCCTGCAGCAGTACGCGACCCGTGACCGCGACGCGGTCGGAAGGAGCTGACCCGATGTTCCGCTACACCAAGCTCACCGCGGTTCGCGAAGTCCTGATCTGGCTGATCACGCTCATCGGGCTGCTCCCCTTCTACATCCTGATCGTCACCTCGCTCAAGACCGACCAGGAGGCGTTCACGTCGAGCGCCGTCGCACCGCCCACGTCGATCGACTTCAGCGCGTTCGTCGAGGTGCTGACCTCCACCGGGCGCAACAGCATCCCGATGAGCATCCTCAACAGCGTGATCATCACCGCCGGTGCGGTTGCGGGACTCGTGCTGTTCGGATCGATCGCCGCGTACGTGATCACGCGACGCACGCGCACCTGGACGAACTTCACGTTCTACCTCGTGCTCATCGCGATCATCCTGCCTGCGCAGCTGGGGACGGTGCCGCTCTACATCGGGGCGCGCTCCCTGGGCCTCACGGGAAACCATCTCGGCATGATCCTCCTCTGGATCGGCATCCTGCTGCCGCTGTCGGTGTTCCTCTACGCCAGCTTCTTCCGCGGCCTCACCACCGAGTACGAGGAGGCCGCGGTGATCGACGGCGCCACGCCCACGCAGGCGTTCTTCCGGGTCGTGCTGCCGCTGATGGCGCCCGCCACGGGCACCGTGGCGATCCTCGCCGGCCTCATCGTCTGGAACGACTTCTTCAACTCGCTGATCTTCCTCGGCGGATCGACGACCCAGACCCTTCCGGTTGCGATGTACACGTACGTGGGCGGCCTCGTGTCGGCGTGGAACAAGATCTTCGCCGTCGTCATCATCTCGATGATCCCGATCCTGGCGTTCTACATGTTCGCCCAGAAGCAGTTCATCCAGGGGTTCGCGGGCGGTCTGAAGGGCTGACGCGAAGCCAACGATTCGGGGGCGGCCGGATCGTCGAGCGGGTGGCGGATCATCCTCCCCCGCACGTCGCCCACACATTCCCAGAATCGAGGCCTGGAGGGTCCATGTTTCAGCTCGCACCCAACATCGAACTGCTCTTCACGGAGGCGGGTGAGTATCACGACCGTGTGCGCGCCGCGGCGGCGGCCGGCTTCACCGCGGTCGAGATGTGGGGGCCGACCGGGGTCGATGCTCCGTCGCAGCCGAAGGATCTGCCCGCGCTGAAGGCGGCGCTCGAAGAGACGGGCACGCAGCTGACCGCTCAGCTGAGCGAGCCGCGGACGCAGTTCATGATCCCGCCGTGGGATCACTCGGAGTTCTTCCGCAAGCTCGACGAGGGCGTGGCGATCGCCCAGTTCCTCGGCACGCCCCGCATCGTCGTCGGCAGCGGCACCGGCTTCGGCGGGTGGAAGCGCCAGGTGCAGCTCGACAAGCTGATCGAGATCTACCAGAAGGCGATCGCCCAGATCGACGGCTCCGGCGTCACCCTCGTGCTGGAGCCGGTGAACGTCCGTGTCGACCACCCCGGCTCGCTGCTGGACCGCACGGCCGAGGCGGCATACGTCGCCCGAGGTGTCGATTCGCCGTTCTTCGGCGTGCTCTACGACATCTACCACTCCGCCGTCGAAGGAGAGGACATGGCCGCGGAGCTCGCGAACGCCGGTGACCTCATCGCGTACGTGCAGCTCGCCGACACCCCCGGCCGTGGTGAGCCCGGTTCGGGATCGCTCGACTGGGCCGAGCGGCTGGGCATCCTCCGCGCTTCCGGCTACGACGGTCCGATCGGCCTCGAGTACTACCCGACGCAGGAGTCCGCGGCATCCGTGGCGCGCATCGTCGAACTGGCGGCGACGGCATGACCGCCCGCCGCTACCCGGATCAGGTCGACGTCGCGATCGTCGGCAGCGGCCCGACCGGGGCCGCCTTCGCACGGATCCTGAGTGAGCGGGCCCCGGATGCCGTCATCGCGATGTTCGAGGTCGGCCCGACCGTCTCGGATCCGCCCGGGGCGCATGTCAAGAACATCGCCGACCCCGTGGCGCGTGCGCGGGCGCAGGAGCTGTCGGAAGGCCCCGGCGCCGGTGCGGAGACCGTGAACGGGCCGGGCGCCGTCAAGAGCGGCCAGCGCCGGGCGCGCCCCGGAACCTTCCTCCTCGATCGCGGCTACCAGGTCGACGGCGAGGACGGTCTGCCGGTCGCCGCCATGTCGAGCAACGTGGGCGGCATGAGCGCCCACTGGACAGGCGCCTGCCCCCGCCCGAACGAGAGCGAGCGGATCGGATTCCTCGAGGACCTCGACGAGATCCTCGGCGAGGGGGAGAGGCTTCTGGGCGTCACCACCGACGCCTTCGACGCGTCGCCCTACGCCGCGCTCGTGCGGGACCGCCTCGCCGCCGCCGTCGACGACGGCCGCCCCGCCACGGCGCGCGTGCAGCGGATGCCGCTGGCGGTGCACCGCCGGGAGGACGGCAACCTCGTCTGGTCGGGCTCTGACATCGTGCTCGGCGAGCCGACCCGCTCGAACCCGAACTTCACTCTCTTCGACGAGTCGCTCGTCACGCGGGTGCTGGTGTCGGACGGTCGTGCCGCCGGGGTGCAGGTCACGGATCGTGCGACCGGTGAGGTCCACCGGGTGGCCGCTCGATTCGTGGTCGTCGCCGCCGACGCCCTCCGCACTCCGCAGCTGCTGTGGGCATCCGGCATCCGGCCCGCCGCCCTCGGCCGGTATCTCAACGACCAGGCGCAGGTGGTCTTCGCGTCGCGCGTTCGGGATGCCGCGGCAGCCGACGCCGCGCAGCGCACCGGCTCGACGGGGCTGAGCGAGCAGAGCGGTGTGAGCTGGGTGCCGTTCACCGACGCGATGCCCTTCCACGGTCAGATCATGCAGCTCGATGCGTCTCCGGTCCCGCTCGCCGAAGACGACCCGGTGGTTCCGGGCTCGATCGTCGGACTCGGCCTGTTCTGCGCGAAGGATCTGCAGGAAGCCGACCGGGTCGACTTCAGCGACACGGAGGTCGACGCGTACGGGATGCCGGCGATGACCATCCACTACACGCTCACCGAGCGCGATCACGACGTGCTCGCCCGCGCTCGCGCCGAGATCGTGCGCCTCGGCACCGCCGTCGGCGAGCCGCTGGACGAGCGGCCCTTCACGATGCCCCTGGGCTCGTCGCTCCACTACCAGGGGAGCGTGCGCATGGGCCCCACCGACGACGGCACGAGCGTGTGCTCGCCCGACAGCGAGGTGTGGGCGGCCCCGGGCGTCTTCGTCGCCGGCAACGGCGTCATCCCGACGGCGACGGCGTGCAACCCGACGCTGACCGCGGTCGCGCTCGCGGTGCGGGGTGCACGCCGCATCGCCCGCGAGATCGCTTCTTGACTTACGTCAAAAAGCAACATTAGAGTGTAGAAACAAGGACAAAGTAGTCAGGAGGTTGGGATGATCCCCGATCGCATCATCGAGCAGGGCACGCTCGGCGCAGACGGCCCCCGCACGCGAGTAGAGGTTCGCATCCCGTGGTACCGGGCTCTTCCGGGCTCCTGCATCGCCGGCGCCGGCCTCACGGTCGACGGCGTCGCCGCACCGGTCGAGTCGCTGCGCTGGCAGATGAACGGATCCGAGTTCACGTTCGACGAGCTCAGGACCAACGTCGACGAGTGGTGGTTCCCCGCGGATTCGGCGGTGCTCTCGGGAGACCTCGAGATCGACCCGGATGCCGAGCACGAGGTGACGGTCGATCTGACGCTCTACATCCCGTACATCATCATCTCCGACACCGAGACGCTCCACATCGAGGAGCACGACACCAAGAAGATGACGGCCAAGAAGGCGGTGGCGGCATGACCGCGCTCGGAACCCCGATCCAGGGTGTGACCCTCTACAGCTTCACGCGCGCCTTCCACGGCCGCGAGTACGACCTCGAAGGTCTCATCCGCAAGGTCGCCGCCGACGGGTACGGCCCGGGCCTGGAGATCATCGGCTTCTCGAGCTTCCGCGGCTTCCCCGAGATCGACGACCGGTACGCGGGGGAGTTCCGCGACCTGATCGCCGAGACGGGCCTGGTCACGACGAGCCTCGCGGTCAACGCCGACATCGGCATCCACCGCGATCGACTGCTGAACCAGGATGAGCTGATCGCGTACATGACCCGGCAGATCGAGGCGGCCGCGAAGCTCGGCTTCCCGATCGCACGTGTGCAGATCTCGATCACGCCCGACTCGATGGAGCAGCTCGCCCCGATCGCCGAGAAGCACGGCGTGACTCTGGCCCTGGAGGTGCACGCCGACCAGTACGCGTCGCATCCGCGCATCCTGGCGCTGCGCGACCGCTACGAGAAGGTCGGATCGCCGTTCCTCGGCTTCACGATGGACTGGGGCGCGACGGTCTCGGGCTTCGCGCCGTCGCTGATCGAGGCCTACCGTCGCCGCGGCGCGTCGGAGGAGCTGCTCGGCAAGGTCGTCGACCTCTGGAACACCTACTACGAGCAGGGCCCGCCGGCCGACCAGGCCGAGCACGGCAAGCGCTTCGGCTCGTTCATCGGGCTCGCCGCGCAGAACGGCCGCCCCGACCTCGGCATCGACTTCGGCATCAACGGCACGGGACTGTTCGGCCCCGCCCGTGTCGACGACTGGCTCGAGATCATGCCGTGGATCCGCCACGTGCACGGCAAGTTCTTCGGCATCGACGAGCACGGCGAAGAGCCGAGCGTGCCGGTGCGCGACCTCATCACGCTGCTGGTCGAGAACGGGTACTCCGGTGCCGTCTCGAGCGAATACGAGGGCTGGCACTGGAACCACTGGGAGTCGCCGTTCGAGATCATCGCCGCTGAGCAGGCTGTGCAGCGCTCGGCTGCCGGGAACGCGGGATCGCGCATGATCACGGATGCCGACGAGGCCCGTGCGGCGCTCGGTCACCACCTCTCGCACGCACTTCTGAAGGGAACGAACGCATGACCTCCGACGGCATCGCCGGGACCGGCATCCAGCTGGGAACCACGCTGTACTCGATGACCAGCGAGTTCGCCGCGGGCGTGTACACGCCCGAGACGCTCATCGCCGCGGTCGCGGAGAACGGCATCGGGCCCGGTGTCGAGTTCAACATCGCGCAGCTGCTGCGCACCTACCCCGACGTCGACGCCGACTTCGTCACCCTGTGGTTCGACTCCCTCGAGAAGTACGGCCTCGAGGCGAGCGCCGTGGGCACGAACCTCGACATGGGGCGCCGCAAGGACCGCGACATGACGCCGGAGGAGGAGCACGATTTCTTCGCCCGGCAGCTCAAGACCGCGAACACGCTCGGGTTCCAGACCGTCGTGATCCGCTCGGCGGGCAAGGAGCTGCTGCGCAGCCTCCTGCCCCTCGCCGAGAAGTACGACCAGCGCCTGGCGTACGAGATCCACGCCCCCGAGGGACCCAACAGCCCCAAGGTGATGCAGATCCGCGAACTGTATGCGGAGCTGGGCTCCGACCGGCTCGGGTTCACGGCGGACTTCTCGTCGACGATGCACAGCCTCTCGCCCCGACTGCTCGGCACGCTGCGTCAGATGGGGATGCCGGAGACGTACTTCCCGGTGATGGACGAGATCTGGCGCAAGCCGCTGCCGATGCACGTGCGCAACCAGGAGTTCGAGGACTTCCTCACCTCCGAGGGATTCGACTTCCTCCGCTTCGGACCGTTCACGCGCCTCGCCTTCAACATGCACGGTCTCGTGCCGGCGGAGGAGTGGCTCGACATCATGCCGCAGACCTTCCACGTGCACGCCAAGTTCTACGACATCGACGAGAACGGCGACGAGCCGGCGATGGACATCCCGCGCATCGTGCGGCAGTTCGTCGAGGGCGGCTATCGCGGGTATCTCTCGAGCGAGTGGGAGGGGCACGCGTTCAGCGACCTCGGCGAGGCCGACCCGATCGACCTCGTCAAGAAGCAGCACGTGCTCATGCGCCGTGCCATCGAAGAGACCGTGGCCGCGGCATCCGCGACCGTCTGAAATCCCGGGAGAGAGAGAATGTCCGACATCACCGTCACGAGCACCGTCGAGGAGCTCGCAGCCGAGGTCGCGCGCCTGCGTGAGCAGGTCGCCGACGCCCAGCGCCTCGCGCAGCGCGCCGAGGACCGCGGCCAGGTCGAGAACCTGTTCAACCGCTACATGCACCTGCACAACGCGTTCCAGGACGAGCAGATCATCCCGCTGTGGGTGAAGGAGGGGACTCCCGGCATCCGGGCCCGCTACACCAACGCCGGCCAGTACACGACGTGGGAGAGCGTCACGCGCTATCACCGCGGCCGGCCCACCCCTGAGGGGAAGCTCATTCTGCACGCGACGACCACGCCGGTGATCGAGGTCGCCGCGGACGGGCAGACCGCGAAGGGGGTCTGGCTCATGGCCGGCACCGAATCGGGACTCACCGATCCCGAGGTCGCCAAGGCCTTCCCCGACATGTACTCGCCCGATGAGGTGCTCGGCAAGAAGGTCTGGGCGCACTGGGTGTGGTGCAAGTACGCGATCGACTTCCTCAAGCAGGACGGCGAGTGGAAGTTCTGGAAGTTCCGCTGCTACGAGCTGGCCCGCGCGCCGTTCGAGGAGAACTGGGTGAGCTTCGGCCTGAAGAACCAGGGCGCCTTCGACCTCGACCTCATGTACTTCGGCGACGACGGCAAGCCCGTCTTCATGCCGCCGGCGGACGAGCCGGTGCCGTCGACGAACCACCCGTACAGCCCGACCACCGTTCAGAAGCTCGAGCCCGTGCCGCCGGTTGCGCACGACACGTTCGAGGACACGTTCAAGTAAGGACAGGCCATGGCCACCCACAACTCCCTCTTCTCCGAGAGCGACGTCCGTCGCACCGGCGACGGGATCGCCGTCTCGGTTCAGCTGCCCTGGTACCGGAGCCTGTGGCTGTCGGCTGTCGATGGCGTCGCCGCGACGGTCGACGGCATCGAGATCCCCGCAGAGAAGCTGCGGTTCGTGCTCGAGGGGCGCGAGTACCGCATCGAGGAGCTGCCCGAGCAGTCCGAGACGCTCTGGTTCGTCGCCGACAAGCCCGAGGTCGTCATCGATCTCGGCCGTGCGCCGGAAGCGGGAGAGAAGCTCACCGTCGAGGTGGTGCTCACGATGCGTCTGCTGTACATGCAGATCATGCCCGGCGTCGACGGCGGTCCCGGTCGCTACGTCACCAACCGCGTGCCGGTCGAGCGCGAGCTGGTGCTGGCATGACGACCCTCCGCGTCGCCATGATCGGGTACGGCTTCATGGGGTCGGCCCACTCGGTGGGCTGGCGCCAGGCGCCGCGCATGTTCGCTCTGCCCGCCGAGGCCGAGATGGCCGTGATCGTCGGCCGCAACGCCGACGCGGTGGCCGAGGCTGCTCACACGTGGGGCTGGGCGGAGTCGGCGACCGACTGGCGCGAGGTCATCGCGCGCCCCGACATCGACATCGTCGACATCGTGACGCCGGGTGACTCTCACGCGGAGATCGCGATCGCGGCTCTCGAGGCCGGCAAGCACGTGCTGTGCGAGAAGCCGCTGGCCAACACGGTCGAGGAGGCGGAGGCGATGGCGGATGCCGCGGCTCGCGCCGCCGAGAACGGCGTGAAGGCGATGGTGGGGTTCACCTATCGCCGGGTTCCCGCGGTGACGCACATGCGCAACCTCATCGCGGAAGGTGTCGTGGGCACGGTGCAGCAGGTGCGTGCCGCGTACCGGCAGGACTGGCTCGTGGATCCGGAAGGACCGCTGACCTGGCGTCTGAAGAAGGAGACCGCCGGTTCGGGGGCGCTCGGCGACATCGGTGCGCACATCATCGACATGACCCAGTTCGTCACCGGCCAGACCGTGGACGCCGTCTCGGGGACGATCGAGACGATCGTCACCCGCCGCCCGATCCTCGGCGAGCGTGTCGGCCTGCTCGGCACCGCGACCTCCGAGTACGGCGACGTCACGGTCGACGACGCGGCGCTGTTCACGGGCCGCCTCTCCGGAGGCGCGCTCGTCTCGTTCGAGGCGACCCGCTTCGCGACCGGCCGCAAGAACGCGCTGTCGATCGAGGTCTCGGGCGACCGGGGCGCGCTCCGATTCGACCTGGAGGACCTCAACACCCTCCAGTTCTACGACCGCACCGAGCCCGGCGATCGTCAGGGCTTCACGAAGATCCTCGTCACCGAGGCCTCGCACCCCTACGTCTCGGCGTGGTGGCCCGCAGGTCACATGCTCGGCTACGAGCACGGGTTCAGCCACCAGGTCGTCGACCTCGTGGCAGCCATCGCCGAGGACGCCGAGCCCCACCCGTCGTTCGCCGACGGACTCTCGGTGCAGCGCGTGCTCGACGCGGTCGAGCGCTCCGCATCCAACGACTCCGCCTGGACCCGCAGCGCCGCGGTCGTCCCGGCGGTCTGACACGATCCACGGAGGAAGCCATGGTTCGACCGATCACGCTGTTCACCGGCCAGTGGGCCGACCTGCCGTTCGAGGAGGTCGCCCGCCTCGCCGGCGAGTGGGGCTATGACGGCCTCGAGATCGCCTGCTGGGGCGACCACATCGACGTGTCGCGGTGGGATGACGCCGCCTACGTCCAGTCGCGCCTCGACATCCTCGAGCGCAACGGTCTGAAGGTGTGGACGATCTCGAACCACCTCGCCGGTCAAGCCGTGTGCGACGACCCGATCGATCAGCGCCACCGCGACATCCTGAACGACCGCGTGTGGGGCGACGGCGACCCGGAGGGCGTGCGGCAGCGCGCGGCCGAGGAGCTGAAGATGACGGCGCGCTTCGCCGCTGCGCTCGGGGTGAAGACGGTCACCGGCTTCACCGGGTCGTCGATCTGGAAGTACGTGGCGCTGTTCCCGCCTGCCTCCGACGAGATGATCGCAGCCGGCTACCAGGACTTCGCCGACCGGTTCACCCCGATCCTCGACGTGTTCGAGGAGGCCGGCGTGCGGTTCGCGCTCGAAGTGCACCCGTCGGAGATCGCCTACGACTACTGGACGTCGAAGGCGACGCTCGAGGCGATCGGCCGCCCGGGAGTGTTCGGGTTCAACTTCGACCCGTCGCACTTCATCTGGCAGCAGCTCGACCCGGTCGCGTTCGTCCTCGACTACGCCGAGCACATCTTCCACGTGCACGTGAAGGAGTCCGTCACGAACCTCGACGGCCGAAACGGCGTGCTCGGGTCGCACCTTCCGTGGGCGAACCCTCGGCGCGGGTGGACGTTCGTCTCGACCGGCCACGGCGCCGTGCAGTGGAATCCGCTGTTCCGTGCGCTCAACGCCATCGGCTACGACGGCCCGACGAGCGTCGAATGGGAGGACGCCGGCATGGACCGCCTCGTCGGTGCCGAGCAGGCCATCGCCTTCGTGCGCGACCTCGCCGAGATCATGCCCCCTCACGCCGCCTTCGACGCCGCGTTCTCGACCAGGTAGCGATCCCGCACCTACACATCCGACACGCAAGAAAGCAGCTACACGATGACGTCGTCCACGCCGACGGGCCCCCCGAGGGTCAAGTGGAGCTACATGGACCACTGGCGCAGCCAGGGGCCCGCCGGTCCCATCGATCAGTGGCAGTCGCGCCGCGCGATGACCCGATTCCTGAGGCAGGTCGCGGCCGTCGGATTCGACGCGATCGACACGTTCGACTTCCGGTACTGGCAGATCCTCGAGCAGTACGGCTCCGTCGCGAACTACCAGGAGTTCGTCCAGGAGCAGGGCCTCGAGCGCATCGTGAACACGTTCCACGGCGTGTACTACAGCCCCGAGCGCTATGCCCCCGAGGTCCCGGCGACGCATGACACGATCCTCGAGGACTTCAAGGTCACGATGGACCGGTGGTCCGGCATCCAGCTCGACAACATCATCGTGATGCCGGGTTCACGCTTCTTCGACGAGGTCGGAGTCAGCGACGACGGGCTCAAGCACGCCGCCGAGGTGTGGGGCAAGGTCGGCGAGATCACGCAGCAGTACGGCGTGAACCTGACCTGCCACCACGAGTTCTACGGCGGCATCCGCACCCGCGCGCAGATCGACACGTTCTACGACTATGCCGACCCGGCATTCGTGAAGTTCTTCGTCGACACCGCCCAGCACTGCATCGCGGATGTCGATCCGGTCGACGTGTACGAGGCGCACCACAAACGGGTGACGGGGTTCCACTTCAAGGACACGCGCACCCAGGACGTGAACGAGGACTACCGTCTCTGGCCGGATGCCGAGCTCTCGGCCGTCACCACCGAGAAGTGGTTCTACGAGATGGGCACGGCCGAGGGTCTCGTGGACTTCGAGGCGATGATGCGCTCCGTGCGCGATCACGGATACTCCGGCTGGATCAGCGTCGAGCACGACAAGGCCGACAAGCTGGGCGGTGACTACGCCGAGAGCACCGCGATCGCGCGCTGGTACGCGAAGAACGTGCTCGACGGCATCTACCAGGAGGGCGCGGAGTGACCGGCATCCGATGGGGGTACGCCCTCAATCAGTGGGACACGAACATCGACGCGTTCGTGCGCAAGCGCGACCACGAACGGGCCTTCAAGACCATCTCGATCAGCGGTTTCAGCGGTGTCGAGCTGACGGCCGTGAGCTTCGGGCCGTGGGAGCCGTTCGGAAGCCCCGATGAGATCACCCACCTGTATGGCTCGCTCGACGGTCTGCGGTCGTTCCTGGGGGACTGCGCTCTGGAGGCGGTCAGCAGCTACGTCTACGACCCCTCGGTCGGCTTCGATGTGGAGATGGGGCGCGGGCCGGATCCGCTGGACCCCGACGCCCGCGAGCGGATCGTCGCCACCGCGCTGTGGTTCGCCGACGCGCTGCAGCGGCTCGGCGGAGAGGTGCTCGTGGTCCGCGCTGCCGGCTCTGCCTGGCAGACCGGCGCCCTGAGCGACGAGCAGATCGCGACGTTGGCGCGCCTGTGGGACGAGGTGGGTCGGCGGATCGCCGAGGATGACGTGCGCCTGGCGCTGCACGTCGACTTCCTCTCGGCGCTGCGGCTCGCCGACGGCATCGATCGCCTGCTGGCAGCCACCGATCCGGAGTTCGTGGGCCTCGCGGTGGACACCGCCGAGCTCGCGGTCGCCGGGATCGACCCCGTCGCCTTCTTCCGCGCGCACGCCGACCGCGTGCGGCACATCCAGCTCAAGAACGCACGTCACGTCGTCGACGAGGCCGAGGCGCTCACCCCGCACGCGGAGCAGTTCGTCCGCACCGAAGGCGGAGCCCGCCAGATCGAGCGGTGGTTCTTCGAACCCAGCGATGAGGGCGGACTGGTGGACTTCGAGGCGTTCGCCGACGCGGTCGCCGCGTCGGGCTACACGGGGTGGATCGTGGTCGAATCCGACCAGAGTCCGCACCCCGCCGAGAGTGCCATGGTGAGCGGCTGGTACGTGCAGCGGGTGCTGCGGCCGATCGTGGAGGGTGGAAGGGCGGCGTGATGACGGACGTGCTGAACGTCCTCATCCTGTCGGGCCACATGACCCGCGAGCACGACAACGAGTTCCGCAGCTTCCGCCAGCACAACACCTGGCTGACCACGCTGCTCGAGGACACCGGACGCTTCCGCGTGCGCGTCGTCGAGGATCCGCGCGGCCTCGGGGTGGAGATCATCGACAAGTACGACGTCGTGATCGTCGTCTTCGAGGGCCGCGACGGCTACCACGAGAAGGCCGTCGGGTTCGGCGCCGAGACGGATGCCGCGCTCCTGAAGTTCGTGCACGACGACGGCAAGGGCATCGTGTGGTTCCACGGCTCGGCCGCGCAGGAGGACGACTGGGGCTACCCCGACGAATACAACGTCATGCGGGGCTCGCGGCTCACCGTCGCGGGCGGCCTGCGGCCGCGGCCGTGGGGTGAGGCGCAGCTCGACACGGTCGAGCCGCGGCATCCCATCACCGACGGCATCAGCGCGCGGTGGACCGTGACGGGCGACGACATCCTCACCGGCGTCGAGATCCTCGACGGTGCGCGGGTGCTGCTGACGACGTTCGACGATCTCGAGTCGTACGAGAAGGCGCCGATGTGGCCGATGTCGCACTATCCCGTGGCGATCCCGCCCGAGGGCATCGCGGCGCTGCCGGGCATGAACACCGACCAGCCCATCGCGTGGATCAACGAGTACGGAGCGGGCCGGTCGTTCACGATCACCATCGGGCACGACATCGACACGTTCCGCCGGATCGAGTTCATCCGCATGTTCCCGCGTGGAGTCGAATGGGCGGCCACGGGCGAGGTCTCCCTCGACGGACCCGACCGTCGGGGCGAGCGGCGGTTCCTGCCCTGGCCGTACTACAACGGCCAGGGCTGAGCCTGCGCGAGATGATGCCCGGCTCCCCGTGATCGGGGGCCGGGCATCATCGCGTCAGGATGCCGCGAGCTCCCCGCGCGCGAGGGCGAGGTGGGCACGCGTCATCTCGGTCGGGTGCTCATCGAGCCACTCGTGGCCGCCCCATTCGCTGCAGAGCGTCCCGGTGAAGCCCGCGGCGCGAAGCTCCTCGCCGACGCGGCGGATCGGCGTCGACACGCGTCCGTCCTCGTCGTCCAGGTCCCAGAACTTCAGATGGATGCCGCTCACCAGCGGCAGCACGCCACGCAGGTCTGCGGCCTCCGATCGTCCGAACCGCACCAGCATGTCCATGAAGAGCGTGTGCGCGGAACCGGGCACGGCGCCCGAGCGCAGCAGCTCGACGACGGCGCCCTGGGTCGACGGATCGCGCCACTGCGTCTCGAGCAGGCGGACGAAGTCCTCGGGCAGTCCGTGCGCCCGCAGGCGCTCCAGGTAGGTGACCGGCAGTGCGGGCATGAGCATGCTGATGTCGATCAGCACGCGGATGCGCGGATCATCCAGCTCGGCGATGTCGGCGAAACCGGATGCCGCGGCATCCGGCGTCTGGTGTCCCTGGGCCTCTTCGAAGAGGGTGATGTCGAGGTCGTGGAGGATCGGGAGGAGCCGGTGCAGCAGGGCCGGTCCCGCCTGCCCGAGCGGGACCCGCGCGCCGACGGCACCCAGGCGCGCGGCCGCCTCCAGCTGGGGCACGAGGAACGCGAGACGCTCGTCGTCGGTGCGCCGCCGCCCGTCGGGGGTCCAGTCGTCGATGCTCGCCCCCACGATCGAGGCGCGTCCGCCGTGCGAGGCGAGCGCATCGCGGAGGTCGTCGATCTCCCGATCTCCCGGGGTGGGGAACTCGCGACACACCTGCCCGGCCTCGATCTCGATGGTGTCGGCCGTACCGCCGGCGACCACATCGACAGCGATCTCCGCCGCCGAGCGATCGGCGCGGGCCACCTCGGGTGTCCAGTTGAACGCCGAGGCGGCGAGCGTCCATCCCGGAGCGAGCCCTGCCGCGGGAGCGAACGCGGGCTCCTCTCGATCGGCGGCGCGCGCCGGTGTGGCCGGGGGTGCGTCGCCGGCTCGCGCGACGAGGCGACGCGCGTCCCGGAACGGGAGGACGAGCGGGCCGTCCGGTCCCGCCGGAAGGTAGGGGATCGCGAGCGCGAACGACACCGTCACTTCGTGCGGGCCGGGGCGGATGGCCTCGTCGCTGTGCAGCGCGATGCGGTCCTGCACGTGCCACCACGACGCGTCAGCGGCATCGACGTGCACGTCGACGCTCTCGCCATCGATCCGGAGGGACACGTCGCGCAGGCTCTCGATGGGCAGTGAGCGGATCCACGGCAGGCCGACCCGCAACTCGAAGCCGTCGTCGGTGATCCTCAGCGCGTCGTCGCGCAGGGTCGAATTCGTCATAAGACAGGAATCTACCTGCTTATGTCGCTTTAAGGAAGAAGTGTCAGGATGCTCCGCGCACGGCGTCGATCGTCGGACGCCCGTCGGCGAACCAGCGGGGGAAAGTGACCTCGAACAGCTGCTCCCGCGCCAGCTCCGCCCCGCCGCGGACCGGTTCCGCCGGGTCGTTGTGCGACTGCGCGATCGTGAGGTCGCGCGTCGCGAGCGGAAGGGACAGCTCGTACACGCGCTGCCTCACCTCGGCCAGGTAGATCTCGCCCGCCGATGCGACGGCGCCGCCGATCACGATCACGCCCGGGTTGAAGACGTTGACGAGCGTCGCGATCGCCTCACCCACGACATGCGCGGACTCCTGCACCAGCGCGATCGAGAGTGCGTCGCCGTGCTCGGCGTGCTTCGCGATGATCTCCGGCGAGAGCGGTTGCTCCTCGAGTGCGAGACGGCCCGAGGCGCCGTCGGCGACCCGCTGCTCGGCATCACGGACCATTGCCCAGCCGCCGGCGACTGCCTCGAGGCATCCGACCTTGCCGCAGCGGCAGGCGGCGTTGGAGTCGCGCACGCGCACGTGGCCGATGTCGCCCGCGGCACCGTTGGTACCCCGGTGGAGGTGGCCCTGCGAGAGGAGTCCGGCCCCGATGCCCGACCCGATCTTGCAGAAGATGAGGTTCGTGTCGTGCGCGCCGCGACGTGCGCGCTCGCCGAGCGCCAGAAGATTCACATCGTTGTCGACCCAGGTCGGTGCATTCAGATGCTGCTCGAAGCGACGTCGCACGTCGAAGCCGTTCCAGCCCGGCATGATGGGCGGAGCCACGGGGCGGCCCGTGGTGAAATCCACCGGACCGGGGACGCCGACGGCGACCGCCCAGACGGGGGCATCGCCGGTGCGGTCGAGCAGCTCGTCGACGGCCGCGAGGACTTCGTCGAGCGTGTCTGCGGGGCCGCGGGCGATGTCCCACTGCTGATGCTTCTGGTCCACGACGTCGCCGTCGAGATGGGCGATGCCGATGTGGAAGTGCAGGGCGCCGAGAGCGGCGACGACGATGCGGCCGGCGTTCGAGCGGAACCGCAGCGTGCGGGGAGCGCGTCCGCCCGAGGAGGGGCCGAACTCGCCGTCCTCCAGGAACCCCATGGCGATCGCCTGGTCGACCCGCTGCGTCACCACCCCCCGGCCGAGGCCGGTCAAGCGTCCGATCTCGGGACGCGTCGACGCCTCGCCTGTCCGCACCATGTTGACGATGCGAAGGAGACTCGTGACTTCGTCGGTCTGTGCGCCGAATCGCAGGGTTGACTCGCTGGCCATGGTTGATTCTGACACAACATAGGCACACTATCGCGCACATTGATACGTACTATCGCCACAACCGAGGCAACTTTAGTGAGCTTCCCACGTAACCTCGTGAGTGTCGGCGAGGAGGCTGTGGTGACAGGAGTCGGGATCATCGGGGCGGGTCCAGGTGTGGCAGCTCTGCACATGCCCACGGTGGCGCGCCTGGGCCGGCGCTTCGACGTCGTGCACGTCAGTGATGCGGGCAGCGGCCGCGCGCGGGCCCTCGCTCAGCGCGCCGGCGCCGCGTGGTCCCATGGCGTCGACGACCTGCTGGCCGATCCCGGTGTCGAGGTCGTCGTCGTCGCCAGCCCTCCGCACCGGCATGCCGAGCAGGTGCTGTCGGCCATCGCGGCCGGCAAGCGGGCGATCCTGTGCGAGAAGCCCCTCGCGCTCACGCACGCCGAGACCGACGCCGTCGTGGATGCCGCACAGGCCGCCGGCGTCGCCCTCGTCGTGGGCACGAACCACCTCTTCGATCCCGCGTGGGGCAGCGCCAGGCACCACGTCGCCGCGGGCGGTCGCATCCGAACCGTCTCCGTCACCGCGGCCCTGCCGCCCAACATCCGCTACCACGAGCTCGTCACGGAGCCCGCGCCGATCGCCGCTTCCCGACCGGCCCGCGATCTGACCGATCGCCACGTCCGCGCAGGCATCATGCGCCAGCTCGTGCTCGGCCTGCTGATCCACGATCTGCCTCTCGTGCGCGACCTCGCACCGCATGAGCCCGAGGTGGTCTTCGCGCGCCTCGTCCCTGCGCCGATCGGATGCGCGATCGGGCTGCGCGCGGGCGAGGTGCTGGTGCAGCTGACGGCGGCGCTGCTCCCAGCCGGGGCGGAGGCGCAATGGCGCATGACCGTGGGGACGACCACCGACCAGTTCGAGATCGACTTCCCGCCGTCGTTCGTCCATGGCGGCAGCGCGCGGGTGCGCGCCTACGGGGACGGCACCCGGGAGACCGTCTATGCCGCACACCCGGAGGACGGCTACCTCGCCGAGTGGCGGGCGCTGGCATCCGCGATCGACGGGCAGGCGCCCGTCGACCACGAGGACCTCCGCGCGGACGCCCACTTCGCCATCGACATCGCGGACGACGCCGCAGCCGCGATCCTCGCCGGGGCGTCCGCATGATCGGCGTGCGCACGGACCTCGACGAATACCGGGCTGCCGTCGCAGAACTTCCCGCGACGGCTGCGCTCTCCGACGCCGCCGACTCGATCGCCGTGGTCCGGGGCGCGGCGGGGTGGGCGCGGACCGTCCTGCATGCGGTGGCGTCCGGCGCGCGCGCCGTCGTGGTGGACGCTCCGGACTCCGCGAGCGGCGACCTCGATGCGCTCGCCGGATGCGCGGCGCCGATCGTCTTCTCCCGACGGGGGCTGCGCGCCGACGCGGCTGCGGATGCCGCTTCCTCCGGTAGGCCGGCTGCCGTGACCGTGCAGCTGCAGGCGCCGCGCGGCGGCCTGCGCGCGGCCCTGGTGGACGCCGTCGGCTGGGCGCGCGTCATCGCCGGGGCGGACCTCGCGATGCACGCGGCCGCCGGGGACGATCGTTCTGCGCTCGTGGACCTCGCCTACGACGGCGGTGGTGCGGTGCTGATCGGCTCGGAGCGGCTCGACGCGCGCGGCATCCTGCGTCTGCGAGCCACCTCCGTGGCTCCCGAGCGGGTCGACGTGGTGACGGACGGGATCGCCGCGACGGTGACACGGGCCACCCCGGCCGGAGAGCTCGTGCTCCCGCGCCGATGGGAGGCGCCCGCGCGATTGGCGCTGCGCAGAGCGGTGGCCGCCCTCGAGGAGGGCGCCGCCATCGACGACCTCTCGCAGTGGCGGCACGACGCCGCCCTCGCCGAGCGTGCCAGGGCGGCGAGCTCGGCCGAGCTGTATCAGTGAAGCTGATTCCTGCTATTGGCACAATCCACTTCCCTTATGTCTAATCCCGACGAATAGTGGATGAGTACTGGAAAGGACGGACGATGACGTCGACTGGGCCCGCAGCCCCCTTCGCCCTCGCGCGATACCGCGAGGGCACTTCCGTGCAGCTCGGACTCGTGGCCGGTGATCGCATCCGGCCCCTCACGCCCGATCAGCTCGGAGCGGTCGAGCTCAACGACTTCCTGGCCGCCCCCGACTGGGACCGCCTCGCCGCGGTCGCCGCGTCTCCGGGCGACGACTGGATGCCGCTCGCCGATGTGACACTGACCGCGCCGGTCCAGCCGCGCCAGGTGCTGCAGGCCGGAGCGAACTACCGGCAGCACGTCATCGAGCTGGTCGCGGCCGGCCTCACGAACAACACCGACCGCACGCCGGACGAGGCGCGCGCGTTCGCTGCCACGATGATGGACGACCGCGCCGCCAACGGCGAGCCGTACTTCTTCATCGGGCTGCCGGCCTGCGTCGTCGGGGATGACGTGCCGCTCGTGCTCCCCGCGTACAGCGACGTGCACGACTGGGAGCTGGAGCTGGCGATCGTGATCGGCGCCGAAGCGTTCCAGGTCTCACGTGACGATGCCATGGCACATGTCGCCGGCTACACGATCGTGAACGACATCACGACCCGCGACCTCGTCTTCCGCAAGGACATGAAGGAGATCGGCACCGACTGGTACCGCTCCAAGAACGCCCCCGGCTTCCTGCCGACGGGCCCCTTCCTCGTGCCGGCGCCGTTCGTCGACGGGGGAGCGGTCACCGTCACCCTCGAGCTCAACGGGCAGGTCATGCAGAACGGCAGCACCGACGATCTGCTGTTCGACATCGCCGCGCTCGTCTCCGGCGCCTCGCAGACCATGCCCCTGCTCCCGGGCGACATCCTGCTGACCGGCAGCCCGGCCGGCAACGGCCAGCACTGGAAGCGGTTCCTGCGCGACGGCGACGTCATGACCGGCTCGATCACGGGGCTGGGCGCGCAGGTCGTCCGCTGCGTCGCTCCCGGCGGTGCGGCGTGAACCCGTCCGAGATCCCTGCCGAGATCGATCGGCAGAATCCGGATGCCGAGATCCGCGCCCGCGCGGAGGCCTACCGGAACTGGGGGCGCTGGGGTGAGGACGACGTGCTCGGCACGCTGAACTTCATCACCGGCGAGCAGCGGGTGGCCGCGGCATCCCTCGTCCGCGAAGGACGGGTGATCTCGCTCTCGCAGTCGTTCGACATGGACGGCCCGCAGAAGGGGTGGCGCCGGCGCACCAATCCGGTGCACACCATGCTCGACACGGGCACCGACGCCGAGCGCGGCACCCAGGGGTTCCCGCACGGCATCGGCGGAGCGGACGATGTGATCGCGATGCCGCTGCAGTGCTCGACGCAATGGGACGGCCTCGGGCACATCTTCGACAACGGCTTCGCCTGGAACGGGCGACGCGCGGGCGAGGTCGTCACGAGCCTGGGCGACGCGATCACCGGAATCGAGCACGCGGCCGATGTGATCGTCTCGCGCGGGGTGCTGCTCGACGTCGCCCGCCACCTCCGCCCCGAGGCGGGTGAGCTCGAGGACGGCTACGCCATCAGCGCCGCCGACCTCGACGCGACCGCCACCGCCGCGGAAGTCACCGTCGGCCGCGGCGACATCGTGCTGGTGCGCACGGGGCGCCTCACGCGCGCGCGGCGCGAGGGCTGGGGCGAGTACGCCGGCGGCCCCTCGGCGGGTCTGTCGCTGACGACGGCCGCGTGGCTGCACCGCACCGAGATCGCCGCGATCGCGACCGACACATGGGGCTTCGAGGTGCGCCCCAACGAGTTCGACGTGCCGTCGTTCCAGCCGCTGCACCAGGTCGTCATCCCCAACATGGGACTCACCGTCGGCGAACTGTGGGACCTCGACGAACTCGCCGAGGCGTGCGCCGCGCAGGGACGATACGAGTTCCTGCTCTCGGCGGCGCCGCTCAAGATCACCGGCGCGGTCGGGTCGCCGATCAACCCGGTCGCCATCCTCTGACCCGACCCCCGCACACAGCAACACAGCCACAGCAAGAACAGAGAGGTTCTGACATGACCGCAGTCACCAAGGTCGCCGTCGCCGGCACGGGCGCCGCCGGACTCGCCACCGCCATCCAGCTCGCCAAGGCGGGGGTGACCGTCGACGTCTTCGAGGCCAAGCCCGAGCTCAGCGCCCTCGGCTCCGGCATCACCCTCCAGGGCAACGCCCTCCGTGCGTTCGACACCCTGGGCGTGTGGGACGCCGTCAAGGAGAAGGGCTACTTCTTCGAGGGCTTGAACCTGCGTGCGCCGGGTCCCGACGCGCAGGTCGTCGCCGCTCTGCCGGAGGTGCAGACGGGCGGTCCCGACTACCCCGCGTGCGGGGGCATGTATCGTCCCGACCTCGCCCAGATCCTCGTTGCGCGCGCCGCGGAGGTCGGTGCGACCGTTCGCTTCGGCGCGAGGGTGACCGGTCTCGCCGACGGTGAGGACGGCGTCGAGGTGTTCGTGAACGAGGAGTCCGCCGGCACGTACGACCTGCTCGTCGGCGCGGATGGCCTCAACTCGACCGTGCGCGACCTCATCGGCATCGAGACGAAGCCGGAGTCGACGGGCATGGGCATCTGGCGTGCGTTCGTCGCCCGGCCCGCCGAGGTCACCACGAGCGAGCTGTACTACGGCGGTCCCGTCTACATCGCTGGCTACACGCCGACCGGAGAGGACACCATGTACGCCTTCCTCGTCGAGGAGGCGCAGGATCGCTTCGGCGTCAGCGACGAGGAGGCCGTGCAGATCATGCTCGACGAGTCGAGGGCGTACAACGGCCCGTGGGCGTCGATCCGCGAGAGCCTCGCATCGGGCGCGCACGTGAACTACACGTGGTTCACGAAGCACATCGTCGAGGAGCCGTGGAACCGGGGCCGGGTGGTGATCATCGGGGATGCCGCGCACAGCTGCCCGCCCACGATCGCCCAGGGTGCTGCGCAGGCGCTCGAAGACGCGCTCGTGCTGACGGAGCTGCTGGTCGCCGCCGACGGCATCGACCAGAGCCTGTGGGACGTCTTCCACGCCCGCCGTCTGCCGCGTGCGACCGCCGTGGTCGAAGCGTCGGTGCAGCTCGGCCAGTGGCAGATCGAGCACAACCGCGACGCCGATGCCGGCGGCCTGATCTTCGGCATCTCCCAGCAGATGGCGCAGCCGGCATGATCACCGACGTCCACGCGCATCTGCTCCTCCCCGGTCTCCACGCCGAGGTGGAGCGTCGCGCACCGCAGCAGGTCGCGGAGGCCGGCGCGCTCGAACTGCGCCGCAATGGGGCCGCGAGCCTCGCCGTCTCCGGCCCGATGGTGGGCGCGCGCGTGCCGAGGCTCACCGACGTGAACGTGCGACTGTCCGAGATGGATCGCCAGGGCGTGGACCGCCAGTGGGTGTCGGTGTCGCCGAACCACTTCTACCCGTGGGCCGACGAGGACCTCGCGGTGTGGGTCGCGGCGGAGACCAACCGCCTGGTGGCCGAGCATGTGGCGCTGGCCCCCGAGCGCCTCGTCGGACTCGGCGTCGTGCCGCTGCAGCATCCCGATCGCGCCGTGGCGGCCCTCGAAGACGCGGTGCTCGGCCACGGACTCGCCGGTGTCGAGATCTCGTCGTTCGCCGGCGACGTCGAGCTGTCCGACGAACGCCTCGAGCCGTTCTGGGCGCGGGCGGCGGAGCTCGGCGCCATCGTCTTCCTGCACCCGTTCGGCTGCTCGCTCGACGAGCGACTCGACCGGTACTACCTCGCCAATACGGTCGGCCAACCGGCCGAGAACGCGGTGGCGCTGTCGCACCTCATCTTCTCGGGTGTGCTCGACCGGCATCCGGCGCTGAAGGTCGTCGCCGCCCACGGCGGCGGATACCTCCCGACCGCCATCGGTCGCAGCGACCACGCGTGGCGGGTGCGACCGGACGCGCGGCAGTGCGAGCACGAGCCGTCCTCGTACCTCAGGAAGATCTGGTTCGACACGGTGGTGCACGATCCGATGGCGCTGCGCCACCTCATCGAGAACGCCGGGGCGTCGCAGATCGTGCTGGGCAGCGACTACCCGTTCGACATGGGACTCGACGACCCCGTCGGCTTCCTGCGCGCCGCGGGCCTGCCCGTCGAGATCCAGCAGCGGATCCTGTCGCGCAATGCGGACGCCCTGCTCCCGACGGCGGTCCGCGCATGAGGATCGCACGCTGGATCCACGCCGGCGAGGTCGGCGAGGGGTTCGTCGAAGGCGACTCGGTCGTGTCGTTCCCCGAGTCGCTGACGGTCGCCGCCGTGCTCCAGCGAGGACTGGATGCCGCGCACGCGCTCCGTGCGCAGGCCCTCGAGCAGGCGCCGACCGAGGCCGTGCCGCTCGCCGAGGTCACGCTCCTCGCGCCCGTCGTCCCCGCCTCGGTCCGCGACTTCGTCGCGTTCGAGGAGCATGTCGAGGGCGTGTCCGCCGGCGTCGAGGGCACGAGCCACGTCGCCGACGAGTGGTACCGGGCCCCCACCTTCTACTTCACGAACCCCCACACGATCCTCGGGCCCGGCGAGCCGGTGCGCCCGCCGGTCACGCAGCGTCTCGACTTCGAACTGGAGCTCGCCGCCGTCATCGGCGGCGTGGATGGATCGGACGGTGCCAACCTGACGGCCGCGGCCGCGGCATCCCACGTCTTCGGCTACACGATCATGAACGACTGGTCGGCGCGTGATCTGCAGGGCCGCGAGATGAAGGTGCGGCTCGGCCCCGCCAAGGGCAAGGACTTCGGCACGTCGCTGGGCCCGTGGATCGTCACGGCCGACGAGTTCGAGCCCTACCTCGACGACGACGGCTTCCTCGCGGTGCGCGCCGAGGTGCGCATCAACGGCGACCTCATCGGCGAGGACCTCGTCTCGAACATGGGCTGGCCGTTCCCGGTGCTCGTCGCCTACGCGTCGCGCAACTCCCGGGTCGTCCCCGGCGACGTCCTCGGATCCGGCACCGTCGGAAACGGCGGGTGCCTCGGCGAGCTGTGGGGCCGCAACGGCTCGCTCACCCCGGCCCCGCTCGTCGAGGGGGACGAGGTCTCGATGAGCATCGAGGGCATCGGAGATCTGACCGCGAAGGTCGGCGCCGTCGTGCCCGCTCCCGAGCTTCCTGCCGCCGTCGCGCGCCCGCGCGATCGGCACCGCATCACGAACTGAATCAAGAAAGAGGGATCGACGATGACGGAACGACTCGTTTCCCACCTGCGCTACGCCGCATTGGCCGTGCCGAACTTCGAGGAGGAGCGCGACTTCTTCAAGAAGTACTGGGGCCTCACCGAGGTCCACTCCGGCGACGGTCTCAGCTATCTCGCCGCCGAAGGCTCCGACGAGCCCTACATCCTGCGCCTGCGTGACGGCGAGAAGCGCATCGATCTCGTCGGGTTCGCCGTGGCGAGCCGCGACGACCTGCACAAGCTCGCCGACAAGCTCCGCGGTGAGGGTGTGCAGTTCGTGCACGAGCCTCAGGACCTGGCGAGCTTCGAGGGCGGCTACGGCTTCCGCGTGTTCGACGGCGACGGCCGCGTGCTCGAGTTCTCGGTGGGCTACCAGACCCGCCAAGCCCGGAAGATCCGCGAGCGCGAGCCGATTCCGGCGAAGCTCTCCCACGTCGTGTTCAACTCCGCCAACCTCCAGCAGTCGGCCGACTGGTACATCGAGCATCTCGACTTCTCGATCTCGGACTCGCTCGTGCGGCCCGACGGCGGCCCCATGATGCACTTCATGCGCTGCAATGCGACGCACCACTCGCTCGCGATCGCGCAGGGCCCGCACCACTCGCTGCACCACCTGTCATTCGAGATGCGCGGCATCGAGGAGTGGATGCGCGGCGCCGGCAAGATCCTGCGCTCCGGCGCGCGCATGATCTGGGGCCCCGGTCGCCACAACGCCGGCGACAACACGTTCGCGTACTTCCTGAGCCCCGCCGGCAACACGATCGAGTACACGACCGAACTCGCCGTGCTCGACGAGGAGACGTGGGAGCCGCACCGGCTCGACATGACCCAGGTCTCCAGCCAGGACCAGTGGGGCACCGCGCAGGCGATGAGCGAACTGATCGCCCGCGAGTCGTTCAACGACATCGACAAGGGCCTGTACGTCGCGCCCCCGGTGTGACCTGCAGCCTTCGGAAGGGACACGGATCATGACACGCATCCACTTCGCCGCCGACAGCAGCGGCTACGAGCTCGGCCGGTCGCTGGAGGCACGCGCGCGCGCGGCCGGCCACGAGGTCGTCTGGCACGGCTCGGACGAGATCGACCCGGGCGACGACTACCCGATCTACGCGATCCGCGTCGGTCAGGCCGTCGTGACCGACCAGGACGCCGGCGTCGACGCCTTCGGCGTGCTCGTCGTCGACGAAGGTGCGGCGGGCATCGTCGCGGCGAACAAGGTCAACGGCGCACGCGCGGTGGGCGCGGCATCCCCCCGCGCCGCGGCCGGCACCCGCGCGGTCGTCGACGCGAACGTGCTGGTGCTGGAGGGCATCGCCTTCGAGGAGAACGCGTGGCTCACCGTCGCCGCCTTCGTCACCTCGTCGCTGCCGCACTCGGTCGACCGCGGTCGCCAGATCCTGCAGATCGAGGAGTACGAGAACTCCGGCACGATCGAGGGCTGGGCGGTCCAGCTCGAGCCCGAGCAGATCGCGATCTCCCACGAGTGACGCGATGAGGCTACCCGGACTCGACGGTCGCGTGATCGTCGTCACCGGTGCCGCGCGGGGTCAGGGCCTGGCCGAGGCCCTGCTCCTCGCGCAGTGCGGCGCGCAGGTGGTGGCGACCGACATCGTGGATGCCGCGCCCACAGCCTTCGCCGACACGACGATCGAGTACCGGCGGCTCAACGTCGCCGACGAGAGCGCGTGGGCGCGGCTCGCGGGCGAACTGCGCGAACGGCTCGGTGACGAGCGGCTGCGCGGCCTCGTCAACAACGCCGGAATCACCCACCGTGCGCGGCTGGGAGCCGTCGAGCGCGCCGACTGGGATCGCGTCCTCGCCGTCAACGTCACGGGGGCCATGCTCGGCATCCAGGCACTGACGCCACTCATGGGCGACGGCTCGTCGATCGTGAACGTCGGCTCCTCGGCGGCGCTCAACGGGCACTACCCGGTCGCCTACACGACCTCGAAGTGGGCGCTGCGGGGGTTGACCCATGTCGCCGCGACTGAGCTGGGTCCGCGGGGAATCCGGGTCAACATCATCCATCCCGGTTTCATCGAGACCGAGATGACCGCGAGCGCGGGGCCGGCTATGCGCGAGGCGCAGCTGGCGGCGACGCCCCTGGAGCGCACGGGGCACGCGGACGAAGTCGCATCCGGCGTCGCGTTCCTGCTCTCCGACGCTGCGACGTACGTCTCGGGTGCCGAGATCCCGATCGACGGCGGCTCGACGTCGTCGGCCGGCGCGAAGATCATGGCGGATCGCATCGCCAGGGCCGCATCTCCGGTCGAGCGGTGACCTCTTATGTGGATTTCAGGCAGAAGAAGGTGTAATGTCGACGATGACGTCGGGGTCTGAGTCCAGACCCGTTCTGCCGCGGGAAGGCCCGCGTCAGGCACACCTGGTCGCGTCGACGGCCCGATCTCTCGGGCGAAGCCGAATGCCACTCTCTCCTCTCAGACTTCGCATCCTCGTCGTCTCCCTCCTGACCGTCTCGTTCCTCGGAGCGCTCGATCACACCGTCGTCTCGACCTCGCTCGCCACCGTCGCGGGCGAACTGGGCGCCCTCGAGCAGATGGCGTGGGTCGTCGTCGGCTTCACGCTCGCCGCGACCGTGCTGCTGCCGGTGATCGGAAAGCTCGGCGACGTCGTCGGACCGCGACGGGTCTTCCTGGTCTCGCTGGCCATCTTCATCGCGGCGTCGCTGATGTGCGGCTTCAGTCAGGACATGGTCCAGCTGGTCATCGCCCGTGTGCTGCAGGGGATGAGCTCGGCCGGCCTCCAGCTGATGTCGCACACGATCGTCGCGTACGTGGCTCCGCCTCGCGACCGGCCGCGTCTGCTCGCGATCGTCGGCGCGGCCTTCCCGGTGGCGATCGTCGTCGGTCCCGTGCTCGGGGGCCTCATCACCGACTTCTGGGGCTGGCCGTGGGTCTTCTGGATCAACGTTCCGGTCGGTCTCGCCGCTCTGGGGATCGCCGTGTTCGCGATCCCGCACATCGCACCCGGTGCCCGCCCTCGATTCGACATCGCCGGGGCGGTGACCTTCACGATCGCCATGGTCGGGCTGGTGCTCGGCGTGACCTGGATCGTCGATCCCGCGGCATCCCTCACCGCTGGCGCGGCCTTCGTGATCGCCGCTGTCGCGTTCGCCGCATTCCTCGTCATCGAGCTGCGCGTCGACGAGCCCATCGTCCCCCTCCGCGCCTTCCGCAACCGCACGATCGCCGCCGGCGTCGCACTCTCGGCGATCATCGGCCTGGGGCTGTTCTCGGTGGTGGCCTACCTCCCGACCTACTTCCAGATGGCCTACGGCACATCGGCGACGGTCTCCGGGCTCGTGCCGATCGCGACGGTGTTCGGCATGCTGGTCTCGAACCTCGTCACGGGCCACCTCGCCAGCCGGACCGGCCACTATCGGGTCTATCCGATCATCGGCACCTCGCTCGGGGCGGCGGGGCTGTTCGTCATGGCTCTCCTGCCCGACGGTGCACCGCTGTGGGTCCCGGCAGCGGGGATGGCGGTCGTCGGACTCGGCACCGGATGCTTCATGAGCCTGGTGCTCGCGGTGGTGCAGAGCGCGGTGTCGCGCGGCGAGATCGGTGCCATCACGGCGACCACGAACCTCGTGCGCCAGATCGGCGCGACCACCGCGACGGCGGTCATCGGCAGCGTCATCGGCTTCGGTGTCGCCGCGCGACTGCCCGCCGGTCTGGATGCCGCGTCGCTGACTCCGGCGGTCGTCCACAGCTCCTCGGCAGCCGTCCAGGCGGACGTCGCCGCGATATACCACGACGTGCTCGCGCCGGTCTTCCTCGCGCTGTCCGCCGTCTACGCACTCGGCATCGTCGCCGCGCTCATGCTGCCCGGCGGCACCCTGTCGGATCGCCTCGAACCCGAGCCATCCACCGCCACCGCAGCGCCGAGTCGCGCATGAACCCCGACCTCGACCCGGACCGCCTTCTCGAAGGAGAGATCATGAGCACCACCCCCGTCGTCGCCGTCGTCGGATCCGGCCCCATCGGATCGGCCTACGCCCGACTCATCGTCGAGGGTTCGTCCGACGCGCGCGTCGTGATGTTCGAAGCGGGACCGCAGCTGACGGCGATCCCGGGCGAGAGCGTGCGGAACATCGCCGATCCCGCCGACAAGGAGCGCGCGCGCGAGATGTCGCAGGGGCCGCAGGCCGGCGCGTTCCGCGAGAGCCTCGGCATCCCGGCGGGCGTCGTCGTCGAGGGCATGTTCACCGCCCGCGGCGGCACCCACCTCCTCGACTTCGGGGGAGAGGGAGCCGCGCACGCGCAGGCCTTCCCCGCGGCGGCCGCGGCGACCAATGTCGGCGGTCAGGGCGCCCACTGGACCTGCGCGACGCCCGCACCGTCGTTCAGCGAGCGGATCCCGTTCATCCCCGACGCGGAGTGGGACGGACTCATCGCCGAGGCCGGGCGGCTGCTCCACGTGCAGAGTGCGGCCTTCGCCGACTCGGCCGTGGGCGAGGCGATCCGGGCCCTCCTCGAGGAGGAGTACGCCGGTCAGCTGCCCGCCGGCTACGGCCCGTCGACGCTCCCCGTCGCCGGCGACCCGCAGCCCGACGGCACGATGCGGTGGGCCGGCGCCGACGCGGTGCTCGGATCGCTCATCGAAGCGGGGCACCCCCTGGCCGAGCGCTTCGAGCTGCGCGACCTCACCCTGGTGCGCCGCGTGGAGCGCGACGGCGACCGCGTGACCGGGGTCACCGTCGAAGACCTCCGCACGCACGAGACGTCCTTCGTCGCCGCCGATGTCGTCGTCGTAGCGGCAGACGCCTTCCGCACGCCCCAGCTGCTGTGGGCATCCGGCATCCGCCCCACCGCGCTCGGGCGCTACCTCACCGAGCACCCCATGGTCATCTCCACCGTCGCGCTCGATGCCGACACGATGCGCCGCTTCGCGACCGAGGAGGACCTGGACGCCGAGAAGGCCCGCCGCTCCGTCAATCCGGCGGACCCCGTCGCCGCGGTCAACCGCATCCCCTTCTCCGAGCCCGACCACCCGTACTCGCTGCAGGTGATGTACTCCGAGAGCACCCCGTTCCCCATGCCGGCCGGCGCCGCCTACGCGGACAACCGCTGGGGCTACGTGAACATGGGCTACGGCATACGCAAGCGTCCCCGCGTCGAGGACGGGGCCATCTTCTCCGACGACGAACTCGACTACCGGGGGATGCCGAACTTCACCATCGAGTACGCGCTGACCGACGCGGAGATCGCCGAGATCGACGCAGCCACCGAGCGCCTGCGCCGCACCGGCGGAACGCTCGGGCACTTCGTCGCCGAGCCGCGACTGCTCCCGAACGGCTCGAGCCTGCACTACATGGGCACGACCCGCATCGGCGAGACCGATGACGGCACGTCGGTCGCCGACCCCTATTCGCGCGTGTGGGGCGTCGACGGCCTCTACGTCGGCGGCAACGGGACGATCCCGACGGCGAACACGGTCAACCCGACCCTCATGAGCGTCGCGATCGCCGCGCGGGGGGCACGCGCTCTCCTTGCGACTCTGGGCGCGCGCGTGGAGGCGGCCGCCGCTTCCCCCCGCTGAGGTCGCCTCGACGGGGCGGCCGCGCCTGCGGGCGGCGTCACGGTCGTCGGCCGCCCGCGGTGCGCAGCCTCAGCCGGGGATTCCAGCCGCCTGCGCCAGGCACGCCGCACCGACGAGCGGGGCTTCGTTCCCGAGACCGGCGCGCACAGCGCGCACGTGCCGTCCGCCGGGCAGCACGGCGGCGGCGCGGGCGGCCGCCTCGACGAGCTCCACGTAGTCGGGCGCCGCGAACGAGAAGCCGCCGCCGATCACGAACAGCCGGATGTCCAGGAGGGCGCTCACGCCCGCGACGGCCTGGCCGACGGCTTCGGCCGACCGCTCGATCGCGGCGCGGGCGGTGGGGTCGCCGGCGGCGGCGTCGTGGGCCAGATCCTCGCCCGAGTCGCCGATCCACCCGTGCTCGCGCGCCCAGGCGACCGAAGCCGGCCCGGAGGCGAGCTCCTCCACGGTGCCCTCGCGCGCACCGTGACGGGGAGCGTTCGGCGAGAGACGCAGCTGTCCGATGTGGCCGGCGTTCCCGGTGGCGCCGGGCACCGGGCGGCCACCCAGGATGATGCCTCCGCCGACACCGGTGGAGACGACCATCGACATGCTGTCGGCGATGCCCCTCGCCGCTCCGAATCGCGCCTCGGCGAGGGCGATGCACGTTCCGTCGAGCGCCAGGTGTGCGGGCACGTCGTCCACGATCGCGGCGCGCACACTGGCGACGAGCGGAAACCGGTCGAGCGGCAGATTCAGCGGCGAGACGGTGCCGGCGTCGCGGTCGATCGGTCCCGCGCTGCCGATGCCCGCAGCCGCGATCGGCCGGTCGGCAGACGTTTTCGCGCGCACCACGACCTCGCGCACGGCGGCGTCCACCTCGGCGGCACCGGCGGCAGGGCCGGTCGGCGCACGGTGGCGGGACCCGGGCACGATGGCGCCGTCCTCGGTGACGAGGGCGGCCTCGACCTTCGTACCGCCGAGATCGACGGCGAGGGTGAGTGTCTCCATTGCGATGCTTCCTGCCGAGATCTGGTCGCGGGTGGCCGAGAGGCGGCCCCACCAACGCTACGCGCCCCCGCGCGACTCGGACGGTGCGCGCCGGGCATTGACGGGCCGCGCGCGGCATCCTGTGCGTTCGCCGGGACCCGAGACGGGATGCCGAGACCGGCGTAGCCTGGGGGCATGAGCCGTCACCGTCGCCCGCTCGATCGCCCCGCGCTGTGGGGCGCGGCGGTCGCGGTGCCGGCCGTGGTGGCCGCAGCGATCTTCGTGCCGATCGCGGCAAGCGGTGCGGTGGATCTGCCCGACAAGACCGTCGAGGAACTGATCGCGTTCGCCCACGAGAGCGACGTCGATGCCCTCAGCGGCACGATCGAGCAGACGTCGGAGCTCGGCCTGCCCGACCTGGATGCTCTGACCGGCGCGCTCGGGAACGCCGGCGACGCGCGCGGCGACGGCCCGTCGGAGGCCGACCTCGACGACCTCGTCGCCCTCCTCACCGGATCGCACACCGCGAAGGTCTACCTCGACGGCGAGCAGGCCCGCCTGCAGGTGCTCGACCAGCTCGGCGAGCGCAACGTGTACGTCGACGGGGCGGCCGAGCAGGTCTGGTACGTCGACAGCGAGACGCAGACGGCGACCCGCGTCACGCATACCCCCGGCGATTCGCCGACCGAGCCGCGCGCGCAGGACGCGCTGCCCACTCCCGACGCGATGCTCGACGAGGCCCTCGCGCGACTCGACGAGACCACCGAGGTGTCGGTGGGCACCGACTCGCGCGTCGCCGGGCGCGACGTGTACGAGCTCATCATGGTGCCGCGCACCGCCGACACGCTCGTCGGTGAGGTGCGCTTCGCGATCGACGGCGAGACCGGGGCTGCGCTCGCGGCATCCATCACCGCGCGCGGAGCGGGCGAGCCCGCGTTCGAGATCGCGTTCACGCAGGTCGATTTCGCGGCGCCCGATCCCGCGGTGTTCGCCTTCGAGCCGAGCGACGCGATGACGGTGGCCGAGAAGGAGATCGCCGGTCACGATCGCGGCGACGGGGAGCACCCGGAACGGGGCACGGGAGAGGATGCCGCGCCCGCCGTCTATGGTGAAGGCTGGTCGACCGTGGTCGAGATCGCGGCGCCGGAGGCAGGCGGCGACGCCGCACCGGCGCCCGACCAGCAGGCGATGCTCGAGAGCCTCACCACCCCGGTCGAGGGCGGCCGCGCGATCGAGACCGCGCTGGTGAGCGTGCTGCTCACCGATGACGGCCGCGTGCTGGTGGGTGCGGTGCCGGCATCCCGTCTCGTCGACGCAGCCCAGACCGGACGCTGACGGACCGCCGGTGACGAACCCGCCCTCGGTGAGCCCGTCGGGGCGGGGCGAGCTGGCGATCGAGACGCACGGTCTCACCAAGCGATTCCGCGCGCAGACCGCGGTCGACGGCGTCGATCTCGCGGTGCCTCGGGGCGCGGTCTACGGCTTCCTGGGCCCCAACGGCTCCGGCAAGACGACCACGATCCGGATGCTGCTGGGGCTCCTCCGCGCCACCGGGGGCGAGGCGCACGTGCTGGGCGCCCCGATGCCGCGGGCCCTCGACACGGTGCTGCCGCACGTCGGCGCCCTCGTCGAAGGACCGGCGTTCCTGCCGTACCTCAGCGGCGCGCGCAACCTGCACCGGTTCGATGCGGCCGACCGGCATTCCTCCGCCCGCACTCGGGTGGCGCGGGTCGCCGCGGCGCTCGACCGAGTCGGCCTCACGCACGCCGCGAACAAGAAGGCGCACGCGTATTCGCTCGGCATGAAGCAGCGACTCGGACTCGCGAACGCGCTGCTCATGCCCCGCGAGCTCCTCGTGCTCGACGAGCCCACGAACGGGCTCGACCCGCAGGGCACGCGCGAGGTGCGGGCCCTGGTGCGCTCGCTGGCCGCCGACGGCACGACGGTGTTCGTATCCAGTCACCTGCTGGCCGAGGTGGAGCAGCTGTGCACCCACGTCGGCGTGATGAGCGGCGGGCGGCTGGTCGCGCAGGGCACGCTGGAGGAGTTCCGCCGCGCGGGCGCCGACCGCCGCGTGCACGTGCGGACGCCCGATGTGGATGCCGCGCACGCCGTTCTGGCGGACCACGGCGTCGCGCTCGATGCGCGGGGTGCGGCATCCGACCCCGAACTGATCACCGGGGTGATGACGGACGGGGTGCCTCCCGAAGCCGTTGTCGCGGCGCTGGTGACGGCGGGAGTGCGCGTGCGCGGGTTCGAGGTCGTCGGCGAGACCCTCGAGGAGCGGTTCGTCGAGCTGACCGGGGAGGGATTCGATGTCGTCGCCTGATGCCGTGGTCGCGCCGGTGCCGGAGTCGCGCCGCGCCGGCGCGGGGTCCGGCACCCTCGGTCTCATCGGCGACGAGCTCGCCACGCAGTTCCGGCGCTGGCGCACCGCGGCGATGCTGGCGGCGCTCGCGCTCATCCCGGTCCTGCTCGGCGTGGCGACGCGGCTGGTCGGCGGGCCGAGCGCCGGCCGCGGCCCGGCCTTCCTCGATCAGATCACCGGCAACGGGCTGTTCGTGGCGCTCGCGTCGCTGGTGGTCGCCATCCCGCTGTTCCTGCCCCTGACGGTGAGCGTCGCCGCCGGCGATGCCGTCGCCGGTGAGGCGAGCCACGGAACCCTGAGGTACCTGCTGGTGGCGCCGGCCGGACGGGTGCGCCTGCTCCTCGTGAAGTACGTCGCCGCGATCGTATTCTGCCTCGCCGCCACGCTCACGGTGATCGTCGTCGGCCTGATCGTGGGGTGGATCCTGTTCCCGGTGGGGCCGATCACCCTGCTGTCGGGGGCTCAGGTGTCGATGGGCGAGGGCGTGCTGAGGCTGCTCGCGATCGGTGCCTACGTGGCGGTGTCGCTCAGCGGCCTCGCCGCGATCGGGCTGTTCCTGTCGACCGTGACCACCGTGCCGATCGGCGCGATGGCGGCCACCGCGCTGCTGGCGGTCACGGCGCAGATCGTGGGGGCGATCCCGCAGCTCGACGCCGTGCACCCGTGGCTGTTCACTGACCGCTGGCTCGACTTCGGCGACCTGTTGCGCTCGCCGATCGTGTGGGACTCCTTCGCGGGGAACGCGCTGCTGCAGGGCGCGTACATCCTCGTGTTCGGGGCCGCCGCGATCGCGCGGTTCGTCACGAAGGATGTTCTGTCGTAGCCGCGTCGGCGGCGGGGCGCGAATCGCCGTTCTGGTCGTGGGGCGCTTGGTGCGGCATCCACCCACGCGAACCCGTCGCCACTGACCCCCGAACGCCGGCGGCGGTCAGCGGGGCTCGTCGAGCCCGAACGCCTCGCGCAGGGTGCGGCCGACCATCGCGGGCACGTCGATCGCGCCGGGGTGCAGGGCGTCGAACAGCTGCAGGCCATCCCAGGTGGCGATGACCAGCGACGCGCGCTGCTCGGGCGACAGGCCGTCGTCGGGCAGCTCGAGCTTGTGGCGCTGGCGCTTGATCATCCAGGCGAACAGGGTGATCAAGCGCCGGTGGCGCCGCTGGAGCACCTCGCGTGCGGGATGGTCGTGCGCTCCGGCCTCGGCGGTGAGGGTCGACAGCAGCTGTACGAGGCCGGGGGTGTCGCGGTTGCTCACGGCGGCGTTGACGAATGCGTCGACGAGCGCCTCGGCGCTGATCCGCTTCGGGAACTCGGCGCGCAGCTGCTGCTGGTCGTGCCACTCGATGACGGCGAGCATGAGGTTCGTCTTGTTGCCGAAGTGGTGCAGCAGCGTCGAGTGGTCGACGCCGGCGGCGCTCGCGATGCTGCGCAGCGACGTTCCGTAGAAGCCCTTCTGGGCGAAGGCCTCGGCCGCCTTCGCGACGATCGCCTTCTTGGTGGCGCGGCCGGTCGCGTAGCCGTCGGGACGGGCTGAGGCGGTGCGGCGCTCGGGCACGGTGGCTCCTTGTATGTCCACCACGTGGTGGAACTTCGTTTACAGTGTAAGGGTGGGTACTGCGAAAATCCGTCGCCCCCGCCAGGCGATGACGCTCGCAGAGAAGGCATCGCTCATGTCGGGCGCCAACTTCTGGAACACCAAGCCGATCGAACGGCTCGGTGTGCCGTCGATCATGCTCACCGACGGCCCGCACGGACTGCGCAAGCAGGGCGGCGCCGCGGACCATCTGGGCTTGAATGCCAGCATCCCGGCCACGTGCTTTCCTACCGCGGCCACGCTGGCAAACAGCTGGGATGCCGCGCTCATCGGTCGCGTCGGCGAAGCCCTCGGCGCCGAGGCGGCGGCCGAGCGGGTCAGCGTTCTGCTGGGGCCGGGCCTGAACATCAAGCGCAATCCGCTGGCCGGGCGCAACTTCGAGTACTTCTCGGAGGACCCGCTGCTGTCGGGCTCGCTGGCGGCGGCGCTCATCCGCGGCATCCAGTCCCGCGGCGTGGCTGCCAGTGCCAAGCACTTCGCGGTGAACAGCCAGGAGACGCATCGCATGTCGATCGACGAGATCGTCGACGAGCGGGCCATGCACGAGCTGTACCTGGAGGGCTTCCGCATCGCGATCACCGCGGGCGGCGCGTGGACCGTGATGAGCGCCTACAACAAGGTCAACGGCACCTACGCGAACGAGAACCGCGAGCTGCTGACCGGCATCCTGCGCGAGAAGTGGGGCTTCGACGGCCTCGTCGTGTCGGACTGGGGCGGCAACAACGACCGGATCGCGGCGGTGCGCGCGGGAAGCGCTCTGGAGATGCCGTCCACCGACGGCGTGACCGACCGCGAGATCGTGCGCGCGGTCGAAGCGGGCGACCTCGACGAGGCCGACCTCGACGCGCGCGTCGACGAGGTGCTCACGCTCATCGAGCGCACCGCCTCCGCCGACGCGCCCCGCGCCGACCATGACCTCCACCACGAGCTCGCGATCGAGGCCGCGCGCCGCTCGATCGTGCTGGCCGCCAACGACCGCGGCACGCTGCCGCTCGGCCCGCACTCGGGCCGCGTGGCGGTGATCGGCGATTTCGCCGCGCGCCCCCGCTACCAGGGCGCCGGCAGCTCGCTGGTGAACCCGACGCGGGTGGATGCGCCGCTGGACGCCCTGCGTCGTTCCGGCCTCGACATCGTGGGGTACGAGCCCGGGTTCCGCCGTCGGGACAGCGCGTCCCGCTGGCTGCAGAAAAAGGCGGTGGAGCTCGCGACCCGCGCCGACGTCGTGCTGCTGTTCCTCGGCCTCGACGAGTCGGCCGAGGCGGAGGGCGTCGACCGCACGCACATGCGCCTCGCGCAGAACCAGCTCGAGCTCACCGGCCGGCTCTTGGCGCTGGGCGTGCCGATCGTGGCGGTGCTGGCCGGCGGCGCCCCGGTCGAGCTCCCGTTCGCCGACCAGGTGGATGCCGTCGTGCTCGGCTATCTCGGGGGCCAGGGCCTCGGCCCGGCGCTCGCCGACGTGCTCACCGGGCGCGCCGTTCCCGGCGGCAAGCTCGCCGAGACGTACCCGCTGCGCTACGCGGACGTGCCGAGCGCGGCATCCTTCGCCCGCACCGAGGCGACCAGCGAGCACCGCGACAGCATCTACATCGGCTACCGCTACTACGACAAGGTCGGCGCGCCCGTGCGCTATCCCTTTGGCCACGGCCTGAGCTACACCACGTTCGCGTACTCGGGACTCGAGGCCGACGCGACGTCGGTGCGCCTGACCGTCACCAACACGGGCGAGCGTGCGGGCGATGAGGTCGTGCAGATCTACCTCGAGGCGCCGGAGGCTCCCGAGGCTCCCGAGGCTGCCCGCGGCCAGATCCGCGCGGTGCGCGAACTCGCCGGGTTCGCCACGGTGCGACTCGATCCGGGTGAGAGCGCGATCGTGGAGATCGCGCTCGCCGAGCACGCATTCCACGTGTACGACGTGGGCATCCACGACTGGGCTCTCGCGCCGGGGGCGTACACGGTGCTCGCCGGCGCGTCGTCGCGCGACATCCGCCTGCGCGTCCCGCTCGAGATCCCCGGTGCTCCGGTCGCGCTTCGGGCGCCGGCCGACCTCCCGCACTACGCCACGGGCCACGTCGAGAAGGTGGATGCCGCGGAGTTCGCCCGGCTGCTCGGTCGCGCGCTTCCCCCGGCGTCGTGGCCGACCACCCGCCCGCTGACGCGCGACGACATCATCGCCCAGACGCGCGGGCGCGGCGGCTTCGCGAGCCTGCTGCACGGGCTGATCGTCACGACGAGCCGCGTGCTCCTGGCGCTCGGCCGTCCGCACGCCGCGAACAACGCCCTCTTCGTCCTCGATCTGCCGTTCCGCTCCGTCGAACGCATGTCGGGCGGACGCGTCGACGCCTACATGCTCGACGGACTGCTCCTGATGGTCAACGGACGCTTCTGGCGCGGTGCACGCCACGCGGCGTCGGCCTGGCACACCCGCAGAAGGTCGCGGCGCGATGAGCGCGCCACGACGACCCCCTGACACCCGAATCACCGAATCATCCGATAGCCGCGCACACCGCACGGTGCTGTCCGTGTGCTGCGCACCGAGAACACCACGAACCGAGAGAGACATGGCAACACGTAAGGAACTCCGCGCCGGGGCCCGCGCGCGGGTCGCCGAGGAGAAGGCCGCCAAGCGCGCACGTCGCACCGAGCTGAAGGCGATGTCGCCCGAGGAGCGCCGCACGGCGAAGGCCGCCGACCGTACCGCCGCGCGGGCGGCCAAGAAGCAGGCGAAGGCCGACCGCAAGGCCGCGGGCGCCTCGATGACGCGGGCCGAGCGCCGGGCGATGAAGCGCCGGGAGCGCACCTACCGCCGCGTCAAGAACCGCCCGCGTCGGCTGATCGGCTGGGGCATCGCGGCCGTCGCCGTCGTCGGCATCGTCGCGCTGATCGCCCCCTATGCCGCGGGGATCGGACGCGTGACCTCGATCACGTTCACCGACGACACGGCCGCTGCGGCAGCCGCTCGCGACGCAGCGGTTCCGGTCGCCGAGGCCGTCTCCGACGAGGGCATCGTGCTCCTGGAGAACGGCGGCGGTGTGCTTCCGCTCGCCGGCGGAGCCGTGAACGTCTTCTCGTTCGCCTCGTTCAATCTCCGCCTGGGTGGCGGCGGCTCCGGCGGCGCAGCCGGCGAGGGCGCGCCGACGCTGTACGAGGCGCTCGAGGCGCAGGGGGTCGACTACAACCACGACCTGTACGCGGCGATGGAGGATGCCGGCGCGAAGCACGAGACGGGCTCGTCGAACGCGTTCGTGCAGATCGCCGGTGCTCTTCTCGGCGGCGACGAGGGTGAGCCCGCCCCCGATTACCTCACCGACGACGTGATGGCGCAGGCCGCCGACTTCTCCGACACCGCGCTCGTGGTGTTCGGCAACTCCGGATCCGAGGGCTCGGACTTCACTGCCGAGACGCTGCGACTGTCCGCCGCGCAGACCGCGCTTCTGGACACGGTCACCGCGAGCATCCCGAACGTGGTCGTCATCATCAACTCGGGCAACCAGATGGAGCTCGGCTTCCTCGAGGAGTACCCCGAGATCAAGGCCGCCGTCTGGATGGGCACCCCCGGACCGCAGGGCGCGGTCTCGCTCGCGAAGGTGCTCACCGGCGAGGTCAACCCGTCCGGTCGCCTGACCGACACGTACGCCTATGACGTGGAGACGGCACCCGCGACCGAGAACCTCGGCAACCACTCCTACGAGAACGTCGGACGCGCCTTCCTCGACTATGAAGAGGGCATCTACGTCGGCTACCGCTACTACGAGACGCGGTACGAGGATGACGAGGCGTACGACGAGATCGTGCAGTACCCCTTCGGCTATGGCCTGAGCTACACCACGTTCGAGCAGGATCCCGCCCAGCCTGTCATCGGCGACGAGGAGATCTCGGTCGATGTGACCGTCACCAACACGGGTGACGTCGCCGGCAAGGAGGTCGTGCAGGTCTACTTCTCCGCCCCGTACATCGACGGCGGCATCGAGAAGTCGGCGATCGAACTGGCCGGCTACGCGAAGACGTCCCTCCTCGAGCCGGGCGCGTCCGAGACGCTCACGGTGGCCTTCGCCACGCGAGACATGTCGTCGTGGAGCACCGAGGCCGGGGCCTACGTGCTCGAAGGCGGCGCCTACCGCATCGCCGTGAGCAGCGACGTGCACAGCCCGCTCGTCACCTTCGAGACCGAGATCGCCGAAGACGTCGTCTACGACACCGATGAGGTGACCGGCGCGGCACTCGAGAGCCGCTTCGACTACGTCGAGAGCGACCTCACCTACCTGTCGCGCGACGACTGGGGGAACACCTACCCGACCGCGCCCGGCGACGACACGGTGGCCTCCGAGGGGCTGCTCGCGCTCATGGACCCGGAGGTCGTGCCCGCATCGGGCGACGCCCCCACTTACGGGGCCGACAACGGCCTGATGCTCGAAGACCTGAAGGGGCTCGACGCCGACGACCCGCGCTGGGACGATTTCCTCGACCAGCTCACGCTCGACGAACAGGCCGACCTCTTCTCGTACGGCGCCTACCTCACCGCATCGGTCGACCGCCTCGGCATCCCCTCCATCACGATGCTCGACAGCCCCGCTGGCCTCAACTCGCTGTTCAGCCCGCTGGACTCCGCGTTCTACCCGTCGGAGATCGTCATCGCCTCGACGTGGAACGACGAGCTCGCGTACGCGGTCGGCGAGTCGGTGGCGACCGAGGCGACGGCGTACGGCATCGACGTCTGGTACGCGCCGGGCATGAACCTGCACCGCACCGCGATGGGCGGCCGCGACTTCGAGTACTTCTCGGAAGACCCGCTGCTCAGCGGCACCATGGGCGCCGCGATGGTCGCCGGTGCCGAGCAGAACGGCGTGCCCACCACGATGAAGCACTTCGTGCTCAACGACCAGGAGGTCAACGCGCGCTCGGGCATCAACGTGTTCGCCTCGGAGCAGGCGCTGCGCGAGCTGTACCTGCGCCCCTTCGAGATCACGGTCAAGCAGGCCCAGGTCTCCGGCGCGATGTCGTCGTTCATCAACATCGGCGGCGTGTGGGCCGGCGGCGACGAGCAGCTGCTGCAGGAGGTCCTGCGCGGCGAGTGGGGCTTCGAGGGATTCGTGACCACCGACGCCGTGCTCGGCGGCTGGATGGACCCGGTGCAGGCTGCCCTCGGCGGCAACGACCTGATGCTGTCCGCGCTCAACCCGAGCGGCACCGCGTCCGCGATCAAGAGCGCGGCCGAGGACGACCCGGCGGGCGTCGGCAGCGCGCTGCGCGACCGCGTGCAGGCCGTGCTGCTCACCGTGCTGCAGACGAACTCGTTCGACTGACGCCGTGCGCGGCATCCATCCGAGGTGATCCGTCATGACCGATATCGACGTCACCCCTGCCCCCGTTGAGAACACCCTGAAGCCCCGGCCCCGCCGGCGGCTGCGGCGCGCCCTCATCGTCGTGGGCTCCGTGCTGGGCGCGCTCGCGCTGATCGCGGGCGCGCTCGCGGCCTGGTTCCTGTGGGCGCCCGCGCCGGCCGAGCCCGAGCTCGACGCGCAGGTGGTGACCGGTTCGGTCGAGGTCGACGGCATGACGCGGGAGTACCTCGCGGTCGTCCCCGCCGCCCTGCCGGAGGACGCCCCCGTGGTGTTCGCCTTCCACGGATCCCGGATGGATGCCGCCGGCATGCGCGCCGCGACCGGCTATCGCTTCGACGAGCTGGCCGTCGACCGCGGATTCGTCGCGGTGTACCCTCAGGGGTATGAGCAGACGTGGCACGACTGCCGCGCCGAGACTCCGTACCCGGCGCGGATGGACGACATCGACGACGTCGCGTTCGTCGAGGCGATGATCGACGACCTGTCGGTCGAGCAGGGCACCAGCACGCGCGAGGTGTTCGCGACAGGGCTCTCCAACGGTGGTCATCTCGCCTACCGCCTCGCCACGGAGGCGCCGCAGCTCGTACGGGGCGTCGCGGCCTTCGCCGCCGCCTACCCGGCGCGGGAGAACGACGTCTGCGTGTGGGAGGGCACGCCCGTACCGACCATGATCGTGCTCGGCGACGCCGATCCGATCAATCCCTTCGAGGGCGGGGTGGCCGGCACGTTCGGCGGCAGCCTCGGCGCCGTGCTGTCGGCCGAGGAGAGCGCTGCGTTCCTCGCGGACCGCAACGGCGACGCCTCGTTGCCCGAGTCGGCGCCGTACGCGAACACCGACGCGGCCGGCGACACCGATGTCACGACGACGCGCTACGACGGCGAGGCGCCGGTGTTGCTGTTCGCGGTCGCGGGCGGCGGTCACGTGGTTCCCAACCCGACCTACACCCAGCCCCGCGTGATGGGCGGCACCACCGCGCACCTCGACGGGCCGCTCGCGGCGGTGGAGTTCTTCCTCGGCGAGTGAGCGCGGGCTCGCCTTGGTTCGTGGGGCAGTTCTGGTGGGTTCTGCGTGCGTGAACCCGTCGGGGGTGACCCACGAGCCATAGCGCGCGGGTGTGGCGGGTGTTCGTGGGGCGCGTGGCGTGGCATCCACGCGCCCGAACCCGTCGGGGGTGACCCACGAGCCGCAGTGCGCGGGTGTGGCGGGTGTTCGTGGGGCGCGTGGCGTGGCATCCACGCGCCCGAACCCGTCGGAGGTGACCCACGAGCCGTAGCGCGCGGGTGTGGCGGGTGTTCGTGGGGCGGGTGGTGTGGCATCCACGCGCCCGAACCCGTCGGGGGTGACCCACGAGCCGCAGTGCGCGGACGCGCGCCGACCGATCCGGCCGGCGGTCAGCGCGGGATGTCGCGGCGGCGAAGGCCGACGAAGCCGGCCGCCAGCAGCACGACCGCGATGCCGACGAGGAGCCACTCGACTGTGGCATCCACCTCATCGACGGGCAGGGTGCCAATCGCCGAGACGGGCGAGAGGTTCATCGCCCAGTCGGGCAGATCGAGCGTGCCGCCGAGGATCGCGACGAACGCGATGTACCCGAGCACCAGCCAGATGAGTCCTGTCAGCCGGGGGAGCAGACCGAACAGTGCGACGGCGATCCCGAGGGCGACCAGCACTGCGGGCACATAGGCCACCGCCGAGACCACGATGTCGTCGACCTCGCCGTCGGCGGTGAGTGCGAGCCCCGCCGCTCCGGCGAGCAGTGCCAGCAACGGGAAGACCACCATCCACACGGCGTGCGTGGCGAGCCACCCGGGGCGCGACACCGAGCGGGCCAGCGTCGGCTCGAGACGCCCGCCGGTCTCCTCGCCGCGAACGCGGCCCAGGCTCTGGCCGAGGCATCCGATCGCCATCAGCACGAGCATCATCAGCGTGATGCCCACGTAGGCCTCGGTCGCCTGGCCGTCGCCCATCACGGCCGACAGTGCGGGGTTGGCGGCGATCGCCTCGGCGATGTCGTCGGTGAACGCGCCGAAGATCACGCCCACCGCGATCGAGCCCGAGATCCAGGCCGCGCCCGCGGAGGCGTGCGCCCGCAGCGCGAGGCCCCACGTCGACCGGGTGAGGCCGCCCGCGCGGGCGGGACCAGGGCGTGAGGCGACCATCGCCGACCCCAGGTCGCGACCCCCGACGAGGGTCAGTCCCGCCGCGATCAGCACGGCCGCCACACCCAGCGCGAGCAGCAGCGGCCACACCCGGGCATCGTCGGCGAACGGCCGGGTCTCCTGCTGCCAGGCCAGCGGCGACAGCCACTTCCAGCCGTTGTCGCGCACATCGCCGGCGGCCCGGGTCACGTACGCGACGCCCAGCACGAGGATCCCGACGCCGGTCACCGATCCCGAGCGCCGCAGCAGCTGGCCCACGAGCGTCGCGATGCCCGCGAACACCGCCCCTAGGCCCGCGATCGACGCGCCGTAGAGCAGCGCGGCGTCGGCGGGCTCGCCGTACGCGACGAGCACGGTCGCCATGCCGCCGCCCACGAGGGCGAGCGCGACGAGCGCGAGGAGCACCGCCGCGGTCCACGGCGCACGGGCGCCGACGCCGCGCGAGCGCAGCAGCTCCAGCATCCCGATCTCCTCCTGCGCGCGCGTCTGGCGGACCACCAGGAGCAGACCCATGAGCGGGATCGCGATCGCCGCGATGAAGCCGAACTCGTTCGAGACCACGCCGCCCAGCGTGTCCGCGCCGTAGGGTGTGCCGTTGATCGCGGCCATCGCGGGGTCGCTCGCGACCGTGTCGTCGTAGCCCTGCAGTGCCTCGGGCGAGTCGTAGAGCGAGTCGATGGATGCCACGGTGGCGAGGTACCCGCCGATCAGCGCCACCACCCAGATCGCCAGGGCCTTCCAGCCGGTGCGCAGCTGGATGCGCAGGATCGCGCCGAAGCCGTTGCCCGGGCGGGAGGCCCGCGCAGCGCGCGCCGAGGTCGTGGCGGCGGTCGCGGTCACCGCGCGCCCTCGTACGCGGTGAGGAACAGCTCGTCGAGGCTCGGCGGGCGCACGGTGAGCGCGGTCACCCCGGTGGCCAGCAGCGGCGGCAGCACGTCGTCGAGTGCCGCGGGATCGACGGTGAATTCGAGCTCGGTGCCGGTGCCGGTGCCGGTGGGAGTGGACTGGAGATTGGCGATCGACGGATGCGCGAGGGTCGGCGCCGGTCCCCGCGTGACGGCGTGCACCGTCGTGCGGGAGAGTCGTCGCAGCTCGGCCACCGATCCGGCTTCGACGACCTTGCCGTGCCGGATGATCGTCACGTTCTCGCACAGTGCGTCGACCTCCCCGAGGATGTGACTCGACAGCAGCACGGAGGCGCCGGCGTCGGCGCGCTCGCGCACGCACTCGCGGAACACCTCCTCCATGAGCGGGTCGAGGCCGGAGGTCGGCTCGTCGAGGATGAGCAGGTCGGCCTGCGACGCGAAGGCGGCGACCAGGGCGACCTTCTGCCGGTTGCCCTTGGAGTAGTCGCGCACGCGCTTGGAGGGGTCGAGGTCGTAGCGCTCGATGAGCTCGGCCCGCCGCGTCTGGTCGAGTGGGGCGCCCGAAGAGCCCAGCAGGTCGATGCACTGGCCGCCGGTGAGCTGGGGCCACAGCGCCACATCGCCCGGCACATAGCTCAGCCGCCGGTGCAGGGCGACGGCGTGCCTCCACGGGTCGTCGCCGAACAGGCGCACGGCGCCGCCGGTGCGTCGCACGAGACCCAGCAGAATGCGGATCGTCGTGGACTTGCCCGCGCCGTTGGGTCCGAGGAATCCGCGCACCTCGCCCTCGTCGAGGGTGAGGTCGAGGCCGTCGAGGGCCACCGCCTTCCCGAAGTGCTTGATCAATCCCTCGATCTCGATGATCCTGCTCGTCATGCGGCATCCCCGGTGTCGGCGTCGGCGGCTCTCCGCGTCACTCTAGCCACACCCACTGCGCCGGGCGAGGCCTACACTGAGCCCGGAGGCCCCGATGAGACTCGTTCAGATCGCACAGCACGCCGACGACCTCGAACGCGCCGCCGCGTTCTACACGGTGTTGCTGCAGCGCGAGCCGACGGCGCAGTTCGACCCGCCCGGTCTGCTGTTCTTCGAGCTCGACGGGGTGCGGCTTCTGCTCGATCGCAACGCGCCGTCGGCGCTCATCTACCTGCAGGTCGACAACGTGCACGAGGCCCTCGAGCGCCTCGACGGCGTGGTGGAGGTGGTGTCGCACCCGCACGTCATCTTCACGCACGACGATGACACGCTCGGGCCCGCCGGACACGAGGAATGGCAGGCGTTCGTGCGCGACTCCGAGGGCAACACCGTCGGGCTGGTGGCGTTCCAGCGGCCGTGACGCGCGGGCTGCGCCCGCGGTGCTGCGGGCGTGCGCGGCGGGAGGATCCGCGGCGGCGCGGTGTGCCGCGGGCGTGCGCGACGGGAGGATCCGCGGCGGCGCGGGGTGCCGCGGGCGTGCGCGACGGGAGGGCGTGCGCGGCGGGGCGTAGCCTGGGGGAGTGAGCGCCTACGTCTCGGCGTTCGAGCTGTTCTCCATCGGTGTAGGACCCTCGAGCTCCCACACGGTCGGACCCATGCGGGCCGCCCGTGACTTCGTCGTCCGCCTGCGCGAGCAGGGCCTCCTCGACCGCGTCGAGCGCGTCACGTGCGCGCTGTACGGCTCGCTCGGAGCGACCGGCATCGGCCACGGCACCCCCGACGCGGTCGTCGCCGGCTGGCAGGGCCACGAGCCCGAGACCGTCGACCCCGATGCGGTGCGGGGCGCGTGGCTGCACTGGCGCGACGGGCGTGCGCTCTCGCTGCTGGAGCGCCATTCGATCGGCTTCCACCGCGACGACGTGCGCTTCGTCCCGCGTACGCGGCTGCCCGCGCACTCCAACGGCATGGTGCTCGAGGCATGGGACCGGGTGGATGCCGGCCCCGCCCGCGTGGCCGAAGACCGGGTGCGTCTCACCGGGCCGGGCTACGCGCGCGGCATCCCGGCGCCCGGCAGCGACGAGGGACTCGTGCTGCGCGAGACGTACTACTCGGTGGGCGGCGGGTTCATCAGGCGCGAGGGGGAGTCGCCGCGCGTGCAGGCGCACCCCTACCCGCTGGACTTCGCCAGCGCCGAGCAGCTGCTCGAACTGTGCGACGAGCGCGGCATCACGATCGCCGAGGCCGCACGCCTGAACGAGGAGGCGCTGCGCTCCGACGAGGAGATCGCCGCGGGACTCGACGCGATCTGGGACGCCATGGCGTCCTGCGTGGAATCGGGCCTGCATGCGCGCGGGGTGCTGCCCGGTGCACTCGGGGTGAAGCGGCGGGCCGCGGCCATCCGCGCGCAGCTCGACGCGGCCGAGTCCGAGGGGCGCCGCGAGCTTCCCGGTGAGTGGCTCGGGGCGTTCGCGCTCGCCGTCAACGAGGAGAACGCCGCCGGCGGACGCGTCGTGACCGCCCCCACCAACGGCGCCGCCGGCATCGTGCCCGCCGTCGCGATGTACTGGTGGCGCTTCCTCGCCGACTCGGGGCTCGGCTCCGGCAACGCGGTCACGCCGTACGGAGAGCTCGTGGGCAGCGCCCTGCTCGGCTATGACGGCCACGTCGCCGGCCCGTCGGAGGTGGCGTCGTGGGATGAGTCGCAGGTCGCCGACGCGAACCGCCGGCGCGGCATCCGTCGGTATCTCCTCACGGCGGCGGCACTCGGGTCGCTCTTCAAGGCGAACGCCTCGATCTCGGGCGCCGAAGGCGGCTGCCAGGCCGAAGTGGGCTCGGCGTGCGCCATGGCGGCGGGCGGGCTCACGGCCGTGATGGGCGGCACCAACCGCCAGATCGAGAACGCCGCCGAGATCGCCATGGAGCACCACCTCGGACTCACCTGCGACCCGGTCGGCGGGCTCGTGCAGATCCCGTGCATCGAGCGCAACGCCATTGCCGCCTCGACAGCCGTCACCGCCGCGCGCCTCGCGCTGCGCGGCGATGGCTCGCACTTCGTCTCGCTCGACGCCGTCGTCGAGACGATGCGCCAGACCGGCATCGACATGTCCACGAAGTACAAGGAGACGAGCGAGGGCGGCCTCGCGGTCAACGTCATCGAGTGCTGACGCCGGCGCGGGCGGCTCGCGGGGCGGGCTGGTGGGGCGCGTGGTGTGGAGTGGCGGCGTTGGATGCCGCGCTCGCTATGCGCCCCCTGAAGCTCGCGGGCTTCGCCGGCGGGTGGTTCGTGGGGCGCGTTGTGTGGGTTGGTGGCGTTGGATGCCGCGCTCGCTATGCGCCCCATGAAGCTTGCGGGCTTCGCCGGCGGGTGGTTCGTGCGGCGCGTTGTGTGGGTTGGTGGCGTTGGATGCCGCGCGACGCGCCCCATGAAGCGGCCGGGTGCGCCTGGGGCTGCGTTGGTGGGGCGGTCTCTGCGGGGTCGGGGGTGTGGATGCCGCGCCGGGCGCCCCACGAAGCTCGCGGGCATTGTGGGCGGGCGGCTCGTGGGCATTGTGAGCGGGTGGTTCGTGCGGCGCGTTGTGTGGGTTGGTGGCGTTGGATGCCGCGCGATGCGCCCCATGAAGCGGCGGGGTGCGCCTGGGGCTGCGTTGGTGGGGCGGTCTCTGCGAGGTCGGGGGTGTGGATGCCGCGCCGGGCGCCCCACGAAGCTCGTGGGCATTGTGGGCGGGGGCTCGTGGGGCGCGTTGTGTGGGTGGTGAGGCGTGGATGCCGCGCGATGCGCCCCACGAAGAGGCGGGGAATCTACGGTGACGGTGCCCAGCCGCGGCGGAGCAGTGCGTCGCGAACGATCGTGGTCGCCCGCGGGGCATCGCTGCGGATGTGCGCCGACGTCAGCCGGACGACTTCCCACCCCGCCGCGGCGTAATCGGCGTACTTGTCGATGTCTCGGTTCCACTGCTTGCGGCTCACTCGGTGATGGTCGCCCTCGACCTCCACCACCGTCTTCGTCGGGCGATGCGCGAACTCGCTGATGCCGAGACGCCTGCCGCGGCCGTCGAGGATCTCGACGTCGAGCTCGAAGTGAGGCAGGCCGGCGTGCGCGGCATCCATTCTGAAGTCCGACTCGAGAGGCGACGCGCTGCCCACCCGGATCAGCGTGAGCGCGTCGCGCAGTCGTGCGGCACCGGCGCGGCGACCCGCCTGCACCGCGCTCTTCAGCTGCGCGGGTGTGGCGAGCCGGCTCTCCGGCTGGAGGCGGCCGTGCTCGTCGCGCGGGATCCGCACGATCGCGTCGCCGACGTGCACGAGTTCCCGCGTGGTCAGCTCGGTCGCGAGCATCGCCCACGTGCTCGCCGGTGACGACACGCGCAGACCCTCGACTTCGACGACGTGCACCAGCGAATCGGAGACTTTGACCCCGCGCACGCCCGGCCGCCGCGGAGGCCGGTGCGGTCGCACGACACCCACGACGAGATGCGACCCCGGATCGACGGGGAGACCGTGCAGCACGGCGGCGGTGCGACCCCCGAAGAACGCGCGATGACTCACGACCTTCGCCGCGGCGCCGGCGAGGCGCAGCGTCGTGGCACGCGCGACTTCGTCCGCGGTGGGTGTCGGCTCGTCGGCGGTCGTGACGATCGGGTCGGGCGCGATCCGCACGCCGCGAAACGGCCGATCCAGATCCGCGGCGCGCAGTCGCCCCGCACTCACCCCAGCGGCGGCCGCTTCGACGACGGTGAACGTCGTGCCGAGGGATGCGGGGAGCGGACGGGGGCGCGGCATCCACCTACCTTCGCGCCCCGGACGGCCCGGCGCGCCGCCCGGGGGCCGGTGTGGAGGAATCCGCCCGAGACCCCGCCTGGGGAGGGTCGGGGAGGCGCGCGCCACCCTGCCGGAAGCGCCCCACGTGCAGCGGGGTGTCCACTGTCGCAAGGGTCGTGGGTCGCGTTGTGCGGGGGCGGGGGTGTGGGTGCCGCAGGAGGCGCCCCATGGTCAAGTGGCCGTTGGTGCCCCGCCGGTTCGTGGGTCGCGTTGTGCGGGGGCGGGGGTGTGGATGCCGCAGGAGGCACCCCACGGTCGAGTGGCCGTCGGTGCCCGCCGGTTCGTGGGTCGCGTTCTGCGTCGTCGAGGCTCAGGATGCCGCAGAAGCCGCCCCACGAGCATGAGTGGCGACCGCGGCCAACGAGGCGGTGTTCGCCGTGCGCGAATCGGCCCGCAAAGCGTTAGCACTCACCCACTGAGAGTGCTAATCTCGATGCCAGTTGAGCCGCCTCGACTCAACTTTCACGACCACATGACATCAAGGAGATGACCATGGCAACGTATGACCCGTTCCGTGACCTCGACCGCCTCGCTGCGGGCATCTTCGACGTGCGCCGCGGCCCGCGCCGCATGCCGATGGACCTCTATCGCGACGGCGACCACTACGTGCTGACCGCCGACCTCCCCGGCATCGACCCGGGCTCGGTCGACATCGACGTGGACGGCCAGCTGCTCACGATCCGTGCCGAGCGCACGCTCCCCAGCGGAGAGGGCGTGAAGTGGATCACCCGCGAGCGCGAAGCCGCCACCTTCCTGCGTCAGCTCAACCTCGGCCAGGGCGTCGACACCGACCGCATCTCGGCTGCGTACGCCCACGGCGTGCTGAGCGTGACGATCCCGGTGAGCGAGAAGGCCAAGCCGCGCAAGATCTCCGTCTCCACCGAGCGTGAGGGTGAAGTGCTGCGCGCCCACGAGTCCACCGACGAGCCTCAGCCCGTCGAGCAGTAACCCCCAGACCAGAGAAGTGGATGCTTCGCCCGGCGCCGGGCGGAGCATCCACTTCTCTGCATGTCAGTCGCGGAGTCCTCGCCCGCGCAGCTTCGCGGTGAGGGCCTGGAGTTCCGCGAGTTCCGAGTCGGACAGCACGGACATGCGCTGCGCGATCGAACGCCCGTGGGAGAGCGCGAGCGCGTGGAACGCCGACGCGCCGATCGGGGTGGCGGTCACCAGTGCTCCGCGGCCGTCGTCGGGATCGCTGCACTTCGACAGCAGTCCGCGCGCGGCCATGCGGTCGACCAGCCGCGAGACGCTCGGCTGGCTGATGAGCATGTTGCGCGTGACATCGCGCAGTCGCGCCGTCATCTCGGGCGCGCGCGTGACGGTGAGGAGCACGTCGTACTCGGCCTGCGTGAGGTCGCTGCCGTCGAAGTCGGCGCTGATCTCGGCGAACACCTCGTACTGCGCGCGGAAGAGGCTCTCCCACGCATCCACGGCCAGGCGGCGGTCGGTCATGCGAACCAGAGTAGGGCTTCGCGGGCGTGTCGGTATGAACCGCCGCATGGCGCGCGGAACACGCGCATGTATGTTCACATTCGTGAGCACAGAACACGAGGCCGCCCGGCGCGCTGAAGCGTACGCCGCGCTAGCGGTCGATACGGCAGCGAAGCTGAAGCCCGGAACGTGGGAGGCGGTGCGCGCGCTCGCGGAGCTGTCGATCGCGCAGAGCCTCATCGCCCAGCGCGGGGGCGGTTCCGCCGACTGAGCCGCGGCGCGGTCGCCCGCACCGGCGAGTCCCGTGTGCGCGGCAGGTTGCGACGTCCGCGGCAGGTTGCGGCGGTCTCGTCACGGGTGCGCGGCAGGTTGCGACGTCCGCGGCAGGTTGCGGCGGTCTCGTCACGGGTGCGCGGCAGGTTGCGGCATCCGCGCTGCCGATCGATGGCGCGGATGCCGCACAGTGGCGCGCACGTGTGGCCACGCCCCACGCCCCGCGCCTCTGCGACGCGCCCCGCGCCCCCAGGCCCCACAGCCCACACCACGCCACGCCCCGTGCGCGGGCAAGAGTAAGGGCCGGTCGGAGAGGCTTCCGGCCGGCCCTTGTCCCTTGCACCAAGAGTGTCCTGCAATCACATGCCGGTAGCTGCCACAGCAAAACAACTACCGTGCGAGCACTCTATAACGGCCAGGTAACGGCGGGCAAGGGTTTCTCGTTATCTTTTCGTGATTCTCGGCAGGAACTTCGGGATGTCATCGCCAACGCCCAGGCGCGACGATGTTCGGGTGAGCTTCACCCTCCGCGCCCCGGTTCCCGACGACGCCGGCGCGCTGGTCGATCTGCACGTCGCGACGTGGCGTGAGGCATACGCGCACCTGCTCCCGGAAGGGTTCTTCACCCCGGAGTACATCGCGGGTCGGCGCCGCATGTGGGACCTCGTGCTCGCACACCCGGGTGACGATGCGCGGATCCGCCTCGCCGAAGCGGGCGACGAGCTCATCGGGTTCGGGTGGGCGGGCACCGCGATCGCCGTCGCGGGCAAGGAGCCCACGAGACAGCTCCAGCTGTTCGCCCTCTACGTGCGCGCCGCGCACTACGGCACCGGGGTCGGTCAGGCGCTGCTCGACGACGTCGTCGGCCCGGGGCCGGCCCTCCTCTGGGTCGCCGCGCAGAATCCTCGTGCGATCGCCTTCTACCGTCGCAACGGCTTCGCCTTCGACGGGGTCGAGGTCGTCGACCCGGGTGCGCCGTGGATCACCGATGCCCGCATGGTCCGGTGACGAAGGGCGCTGATCGCCGGTGTCCGAATGGTGCGGTGACGCACGTCGCCGGAGCCGTCACATCGCCCCTGAACGGTATCTGACCACCCCGCCGCGCCCTCCTCCATCGGGGGAGCTGTCGCACAAGAAAGGGGTGGCATCGTGGGCGATCTCGACTTCCGAGTGCCGTTCGACGCCGAAATCTCCGAGTCCCTGGTGTTCCGACTGGGGCTCACGATCGGTGGGATCGAGGTGAATCAATCCGTCCAGTTCTACGACTCCGAGAAGCATCTGACCGATCCCGCGGACAGGCAGGGTGACAACGCGCAGCGGCTCGTGGCCCACAAACCCGCGTTCGTGCGGGTCTACGTCGGGAGCCTGTTCGGCGCCTCGAGCGTCACGGGCACTCTCGAGGTGCAGCGGCGCATGTTCGGCTGGCTGTACAAGCCGGTCACCACCCGGTCGCCGCACGGTTCGTCGATGACCTCGGTGCCCTCGTCGTTCTCGACGACGTATGCGGGCATCCGCGGCGATCTCGGCGAAACGCTGAACTTCGTGATCCCGGCGGCCTACATGTACGGCAACCTCAGGCTCATCGCGCGCGTGAAGACCGCGAACCGCACCGCGGAGCGCACGATCAACGTGTCGGTGACGCTTCGCCAGACGCTGCGGCTGGCCGGCGTGATGATCTCGTACAACGGGCCGGCGAGCATGGCGCCCAATGCGCCGAACCTGCAGCTGGCGGCTCCCACGCTCGCCGATCTGCAGAACATGTCGGGCACGTCGCTGTCGCTGTTCCCGGTGGAATCGACCGCGCAGTTCCGCGTGGCCGGCAACCTCGTGCAGACCAATCACCTGCAGGATTCGTCCTTCCCGCCGAGCGGCTGCGGCACCCAATGGAACGCCCTGCACGCCCGGGTCGCGAACGTGCGCACGGCCGACGGCAACCAGCCGGGATGGATCTACTACGGCCTCCTGCCCAGCGGCACGCCGATGGGGCCGGTCGGCGGCTGCGGCGGCGGGGGTGTGGCGGTCGGGCCGATCAACCAGCCGTGGACGCTGGCGCACGAGGCCGGTCACGCCGCAGGTCTTCCGCACGCGCCGTCGGGTGGGGCGCCGAATCCCGACCCGAACTTCCCACCGTACGAGCCGTACGATCCCGCGGGCGTGGCCCAGGGGCGCACGGGCGAGTACGGCATCGACGTGAGCGCCGCCGCGGTGAAGTCGCCGGCGACGTTCCGCGACGTCATGGGATACGCGACGCCGAAGTGGATCTCGCCCTACAACTACGGCCGGCTCACCGACAACGCGCAGTTCTCGCCACGCACGGTGGGCATCGACGAGCCGTGGTGGCACGATCTGGTGTGGGAGGAGCTGCCGCGGATCCCGAAGATCCCGATCCCCGACCCGCCTCCGTTCGACTTCGACCTGGAGCTGCCCGTGTTCCCACCACTCGACAAGAAGCGCGTGATCTCGGTCATCGTGCACGTCGACGGCGGCACGATCGGCGAGCGCGTGCAGGTGGCGCGCGTCGCCGCCCATCCCCAGCTCCCCGCGGCCGGCGCGACGCCGTTCACCGTGCGGCTGCTCGACGAAGGGGGCGAGGTGATCGCCACGGGCGAGGTCGTGCGCCTGACCACGAGCGCCGGGGGCTGCGGGGGCTGCGGCGACAAGCCCGGCGGTCGCCCCCCAGCGTCGTACGTCGCGCAGGCCTTCCTGCCCGACGTCGCACCGGGGGCGGCGCTCGAGATCGTCGCCCGGGGCGAGACCGTGTGGCGTCGGGAGGCGTCGGGCGAGGAGCCCTGGGTGCGAGTGGCCGAGCCCGAGGAGTTCCGCGAGGGCATCAGCGTCTGGTGGGAGTCCTCGCCGGCCGAGGAGTACTGGATCCGCTACTCCCGCGACGGCGAGGAATGGTCGTCGGTGGCCACCGAGGTGACCGAGCAGAAGGTGAGCCTGCCGACCGGCACGCTTCCGGTCGGCGAGGGGTATCTGCAGGTGGTGGCGCACGACGGCTTCGCGTCGGCGGAGTCCGAGCCGGTGCGCGTGTGGGTTCGCGAGCGCGAGCCCGCGATCACCATCCAGCACCCGAAGGACGGCTACACCTACCAGGCCGGTGTCGAGGTGCGTCTGTGGGCGTCGGTGCTCGATGCGTCCGCCGAGGACATCGAGGGCGCCGAGTGGACGATCGACGGCGAGCCGGTCGCGCGCGGGCTCGATGAGTGGGTCGCGCTGTCCGAGGGCAAGCACGAGATCGCGGTCGCCGTCGGCAAGGGCCGGTCCGAGATCGTCGTCCAGGCCGTCGGCCGCGAGGACCAGCGCCGTCGCGCCGAGTCCTGAGGCGGCAGCGCCGGAAACGACGAGAGAACCGCAAACGACAAGAGAAGAGTGGATGCCGCGCCCGCGCGCCGGGTGCGGCATCCACTCTTCTCATCGGCCCGGATCAGTACCAGTTCGTGGCGACCGAGTGCGACCAGGCGCTGCAGGGGGAGCCGTAGGCGGCGGCGATGTAGCCGAGGCCCCAGCGGATCTGGGTGGTGGCGTTGGTCTGCCAGTCGGCGCCGGCCGTCGCCATCTTGCTGCCGGGCAGCGACTGCGGGATGCCGGTCGCGCCGCTGGAGGCGTTGTAGGCCTGGTAGTTCCAGTTCGACTCCTTGTTCCACAGCGAGTCGAGGCACGCGAACTCGCCGTCGCCCCAGCCGTATTCCGACGCGGCGATGCTGCGGGCGGTGGCGCGGGCGCCGTCGGGCGTGTTGGCGGCGGCCAGCGCGGCCGCGCGCGCGGCCTCCTCGGCCGCCTTCTTCTCCGCCGCGGCCTTCTCGGCGGCGGCCTTCTCGGCGGCGGCCTTGGCAGCGGCCTCTTCGGCCGCCTTCTTCTCGAGGGCGGCGTCGAGGCGCTCGGTCAGGGCGTCGACGCGTGCTGAGACGGCGTCGGTCTCGGCCGCGATCTCCTCGGCGATCTGCGGGAGCAGCAGAACAGGCAGCACGTCGAGGTCGTCGAGGCGGTGGATCGCCTCACGCAGGTCGGCCACGTCGATGTCGGTGCTCTCGGTGCCGAGATCGAGCCCTGAGGTGTTCACCTCTCCGGTCACGGCCGCGGCGTCGCGCAGCGCGGCGCGCGCGTCGGCGACCGAGGCTTCGGCCTCCGCCGTGATGGAGTCGAGCGTCACCGGCTGCGGGGCGGCCGGGAGTGCGGCGGCGACGGGGGCGGCGACCGAGGCGATGGATGCCGCGGTCGTGACCGGCATCGTCGCGGCGGCCGATCCGGTCGTCAGCACGACGGTGAGGGCGGCGCCGACGGCGACCGACGCGGTGAGGAACGAGCGGTTGCGCCGGCGCGCGCGGGCGCGCTGGACGCGGGTCATCGAGGGGTGGGGCACAGGGTGGATCCTTCGGGTCGAGGCAGCCGCGAGCGCGGCGCGACGCGCCCTCGGGCCGGACGCGAAGTCTCCACCCTGACCGGTGATTCTGGACGGTTCCCAGGCTTTACCTGGACATTCGGTCAGAGCCGGGCCGACTCCGTGACCGTTTCGCGGGTCTGTGCCGCGTCCGCCGCGAGGGTCACTGGGGTGAGATCGATGCGGCGCAGCAGCTGTGCGTTGAGGGCCACGACGATGGTCGAGACCGACATCAGGATCGCGCCGACCGACATCGGCAGCACGAACCCGATCGGCGCCAGCACGCCCGCGGCGAGGGGCACCGAGAGCAGGTTGTAGCCGGCGGCCCACCACAGGTTCTGCCGCATCTTGCGGTAGCTCGCGTGGGAGAGCTCGATCACCGACAGCACCGCGCGCGGGTCGGATCCGGCGAGGATGACCCCGGCCGACCCGATCGCCACATCGGTGCCCGCGCCGATCGCGAGACCGACATCGGCCTGGGCGAGCGCGGGCGCGTCGTTCACTCCGTCGCCGACCATCGCGACCCGTCGGCCCTCGCGCTGGAGCGAGGCGACCGCGTCGGCCTTGTCTTCGGGGCGCACCCCGGCGAACCAGCGTTCGATGCCGAGCTCGCCCGCGACCGCGGCGGCGACCGGCTCGGCGTCTCCGGTGATCATCACGATCTCGATGCCGCGGGCGCGCAGGGCCGCCACCGCGTCGTGCGACTCCGGCCGTACCGCGTCGCTCAGCCGCAGGGCGCCCGCCACCGCGCCGTCGACCACGACGTGGAGCACGGTCGCGCCCTCGTCGTGCCACGGCTGCGCGGCATCCAGCTCGCCGGCCTGCTCGTCGGCCAGGAGGGCGGGGCCGCCGACGCGCACGGTGCGCTCCTGCACCCGGGCCGTCACGCCGACCGCGGGTGACGAGGAGAAGTCGTGCGCGGGCGGAACGCGCAGTGCGCGCTCCTGCGCGGCCGTGACGATCGCGCGGGCCAGCGGGTGCTCCGAGTCGGTCTCCGCCGCGGCGGCCAGCGCCAGCACCTCATCGTCTTCGAAGCCGTCGGCGGCGCTCACCGCGGTGACCGCGGGGGCTCCCGCGGTGAGCGTGCCGGTCTTGTCGAACAGCACGGCGTCGACGGTTCGCATGGTCTCGAGGGCCAGACGGTCCTTGACGAGCACGCCGGCGCGCGCGGCGCGCTCGGTGGCGATCGAGACGACGAGCGGGATCGCGAGACCCAGCGCGTGGGGGCACGCGATCACGAGCACCGTGATGGTGCGCACGACCGCGTCACCGGGAAGTCCGATCGCGGTCCACACGATCGCGGTGAGCACGGCGGCCGAGACCGCGAACCAGAACAGCCAGGCGGCGGCGCGGTCGGCCAGCCGCTGCGCGCGCGAGGTCGAGGCCTGTGCGTCGGCGACGAGTCGCTGGATGCCGGCGAGCGCCGTCTGCTCGCCGGTGGCGGTCACCCGCACCCGCAGCCCCGAATCGGTGGCGACGGTGCCGGCGACGACCTGGTCGCCCTCGCCGCGTTCGACGGGGCGCGACTCGCCCGTGATCATCGATTCGTCGACCTGCGCCCGGCCCTGCGTGATGGTGCCGTCGGCGGGCACGCGCCCGCCCGGTCGCACGACGACGACGTCTCCGACGCCGAGGTCGGCGGGCGCCACCGTCACGACCGCGTCGCCCTCCACGCGCTCGGCCTCATCGGGCAGGAGGGCTGCGAGCGAGTCCAGCGCGGAGGTGGTCTGGGCGAGCGAGCGCATCTCGAGCCAGTGCCCGAGGAGCATGATCACGATCAGCAGCGCCAGCTCCCACCAGAAGTCGAGTTCGTGATGGAGGATGCCGAGACTCGCGCCCCACGAGGCGACGAACGCGACGGTGATCGCGGTGGCGACCAGCAGCATCATGCCCGGTGCCCGCGAGCGCAGCTCCGAGACGGCGCCGGTGAGGAACGGGCTGCCTCCCCACAGGTACATCACGGTGCCGAGCACCGGCGAGATCCACGTCACCCACAGCGCATCGGGGAGCGGGTAGCCCAGGAGCATCGCGAACATCGGGGAGAACGCGACGACCGGCACGGCGAGCACGAGCATGATCCAGAACAGTCGCCGGAACCGCGCGACGTGGTCGCCGTGACCCTGGTGGCCGCCGTGCCCGCCGTGGGCGCCGTGGGCCTCGTGCCCGCCGGGGTCACCGTGGTCGCCGTGGCCCTGGTGGCCGCCGTGCCCGCCGTGGCTCTCGTGCCCGCCGGGGGCGTCGCTGCCGCCCGGAGAGTGGCCCGCGTGCATCGCGTGGTCTGCGTGCGTGTCGTGCTTCTGGTGAGCGTCCATGATGTTCCGAACATACCCCCAGGGGGTATCTATTCCCGTTCTGTCAGAAGTCGGATGCCGGCGATGACGGCCTCGTGGGTGCCCGCCGCGCCGAGCACCCGGAAGTGGCCGGGTGCGCGCACGAGCACATTCGTCGCGCCGTCGAGCGCGCTGCCCTCGGGGATGTGCGGGTCGTACGGCCCGAACACCGACACGATGCGCGCGTTCACGGAGGTCGCGCGCCCCAGCGCGAGGATGGTCGCGTCGGAGGGGAGGAAGTCGCGGATGCTGCGGTCCCACGCGAGCACCGACGCCAGGCGGGAGCCTCCGAAGGGCGTGCACACCGCCACGACGCCCCGCACGCCGAGCTGATCGCCGCCGGATTCGAGGTCGACGAGGAGGTGCTTGGCGATGAGCCCGCCCTTGCTGTGCGCCACGATCACGCGCCCCGCGTCGGGGGAGGGATGCTGCGCGAGCACGCCCCCGAGGCGATGCGCGGTGCTCGCCACGGTGCCGCGGTTGATCCCGAGTCCGTGCACGACACTCACGCGGTGGCCGGCCGCGCTCAGGGCGTCGCCGAGCGGGATCAGGAAGGTCCAGTGCTCGTACACACCGGGAATCAGCACGACCTCGGGGAGGTCGTCGCCGCCGCGGCGCCATGCCGCGGGCACCGGCCGCGGCCGCCCGATCGTCCACGGCGGGGCGAGGATCGCGAGCTGGCGTCTGCCCGCGTAGAGGTAGTCGGCGGCCCACCACAATCCCCGCAGCAGCGCCGGCGAGCGGCGGGGTTCGGTGGTGGTCATCGGTCGCCTCCTCGGTCACTCTAGCCGCCGGCATCCCCGGCCTTCTCTAGGCTGGAACACGCCTCCCGCGCATTCGCGCCCCTTCACCGGCATCCACATACACAACGAGAGTCCGCCATGACCGCCGTGATCCCTCCGCCCGACAGCGCCACCCGATACCGCATCGAGCCGACCGTCCTGCAGGCCCTGCGCAGCCCCCGCATCCTCACCCGGGAGGTGCTCGCCGGGCTCGTCGTGGCGCTCGCGCTCATCCCCGAGGCGATCGCGTTCTCGATCATCGCCGGCGTCGACCCGCGCGTGGGGCTCTTCTCCTCGTTCGTGATGGCGGTCGCCATCGCGTTCGTGGGAGGTCGCCCCGCGATGATCACGGCCGCGACGGGCGCCATCGCGCTGGTGGTCGCGCCGATTGCGCGCGAGTACGGCATGGACTACCTCGTGGCCACGGTGATCCTCGGCGGCATCCTGCAGATCGTCCTCGCACTGCTCGGCGTCGCCAAGCTCATGCGTTTCATTCCGCGCAGCGTCATGGTCGGTTTCGTGAACGCCCTGGCGATCCTCATCTTCCTCTCGCAGCTGCCCCAGCTGATCGATGTGCCCTGGCTCGTCTATCCGATGGTGGCGGTGGGGCTCGTGATCATCGTGCTGCTGCCGCGGCTCACCAGGGCGGTGCCCGCGCCGCTCGTGTCGATCGTGCTCGTCACGGCCGCCGCCGTCGTGTTCGGGCTCTCGGTGCCCACCGTCGGCGACCAGGGCGCGCTGCCCGAGAGCCTCCCGGAGCTGTTCCTGCTCGACATCCCGTTCACGCTCGAGACGCTCGGGATCATCGCGCCGTTCGCGCTCGGGGTCGCCACCGTGGGGCTCATCGAGTCGCTGCTCACCGCCAAGCTCGTCGACGACATCACCGACACGCACTCCCGGAAGTCCCGCGAGGCCTGGGGGCAGGGCGTCGCCAACATCCTGTCGGGCGCCTTCGGCGGCATGGGCGGCTGCGCCATGATCGGCCAGACCATGATCAATGTGAAGGTCTCGGGCGCCCGCACGCGCATCTCGACGTTCCTGGCGGGCGTCTTCCTGCTGATCCTCGTCGTCGTGCTCGGCGACATCGTGGCGATCATCCCCATGGCGGCCCTGGTCGCGGTGATGATCATGGTGTCGGTGGCGACCTTCGACTGGCACAGCATCCGCCCGTCGACCCTGAAGCGGATGCCCTGGAGCGAGACCGGCGTCATGCTCGTCACCGTCGTCGCCACGGTCTGGACGCACAACCTCGCGATCGGCGTCGCCCTCGGCGTGGTCGCCGCGATGGTGCTGTTCGCGCGCCGTGTCGCGCACTTCACCTCGGTCTCGCGCACCGTCTCCGACGACACGTCGACTGCGCACTACACGGTCGACGGCGAGCTCTTCTTCGCGTCGAGCAATGACCTCACGACGCAGTTCGAGTACGCCGCCGACCCGGCGCACGTCGTCATCGACATGTCGCGCTCCCACATCTGGGACGCCTCCACGGTCGCGGCCCTCGACGCGATCGCGACCAAGTACGAGCGCCACGGCACCCGGGTCGAGATCCGCGGCATGAACGAGGCGACCGCTGCGTTCCACGGGCGCCTGACCGGCAACCTCGGCTCCGGCGAGTGAGGACGCCCCATGGGGAGTCCTCCCCATGGGGCGGCCCTGCGGGTTGCCGGTAGCCTGACCGGGCGGTCGGCGGGACCGTTCGGGACGGGAGCGGGATGACGGGGATGATCCGGCTGGATCTGGCGGCCATCGGCGCCACCGCGCGGCGCGCTCGCCGCATCCGGACCGTCTTCGACACGTCCGACGACAGTGCGCGACGCGCGGCCGAAGCGTGCGGCCACGACGAGCTCGCCGGCACGGTGGAGCGGTTCGCGTCCACGTGGGACGATCGCCGTCGCGGAATGTCCGACAGCCTGGGCACCCTCGCGGGCGTGCTCGATGAGATCCACGATGCGTTCTCGCAGCTGGACCGGTCGCTCGGCGGCAGCGGGGTCTGAGCGGGATGGATCCGATCCTCGGCGATCCGGTCGTGCTGCGTCGCACCGGCCGGCGCTACGACGACACGGCCGACGCGATCCGCGCGGCGGCGCAGACCCTGCGAGAGATCGCGCGGCCGGGTGCGATGGTGAGTGTCGCGATCGATCGCGTGCGCCGCGACGCGTCCGCACTCGCGGGGGAGGTCGCCGGCGCGGAAGAGCGCTATCGCGAGACCGGCGAGGCGCTCGTGGACTACGCCGCGGCCCTGGAGACGGCCCAGAGCGACGCGCGACAGGCGATCGCCGACCGCGAGGCGGCCGCCGATGCGCAGACCGCAGCCGAGGCGCGGGAGGCGGATCTGCGTTTCGACCGCATGCTCGTGTCCGCCGACGCGACCGCAGCCGAACTCGGCGCCCTCGATCGCAGCATCAGCCGCGCCGCCGCCTCGGCGGCCGCGCACGAGTCCGCCGCGAGCGCCGCAGCCGGACGGTACCGGGCGGCGATCGACGATCGCGATCGTGCCGCCCGGCGGGCGATCGCCCGCATCCACGACGTCGTCGAGGGCAGCGCCCTGAACGACTCGTTCTGGGACGACGTCGGAGGTGTGCTGCGCGACGTCGGCGACTTCATCGCCGACGTGCTCGCGGCGGTCGTGACGGTGCTCGAGGCCGCCGTGGCGGCGATCGTCGCTGTTCTGGCCGCGGTGCTCGTGCTCCTGGCGGCGGTGCTCGTGCTGGGCCTGGTGGTCCTGGCTGCGGTGGCCGCGGTGGTGATCGCGCTCGCCGCGCTCGCGGTCGTTCTCGCGCTGGCGGTCGTGCTGATCACGACGGCGCTGCTGGTCGTCGCGGGACTGGTGACCCTCGCCCTGGTCGTGCTGGCCGCCGTGCTCACCCGGGTGCTGGTCGGGCTGTTCCTGCTGCTCAATGCGCTCGCGCTGCTGTTCGTCGTGAATCTGCTGCGCGGCATGGACCCGGTGGAGGCCCTCACGCAGGCCGCGATCGTGTCGCTGCTGGCGGCCTTCCCGGAGCTGCTCGCGGTGATCGTGCTCGCCTCGGCCGAGGAGCAGGGCACCCCCGACTTCGTGGACCGCTCGCCGGTGCGCCTGCCCGACGAGTTCACCATGGGCACCCTGTTCGAAGACCTCAAGGAGATCGACGAAGCCGGTCATCTCGACCTGAACGATCCTTCGGTCAATCACGAATCGGTCGTGCGCGTCATCCCGTTCGTCGGTCCCGACGGCGAGATCATCTACCGCGTGCACATCCCGAGCACGCAGCAGTGGACCCCGGGCGGCACGAGCGGCAATGACGTGACGAGCGACGTGGTCGCGAAGATGGATCCGGACCAGCGCACCCAGCTCGAGAAGATGGTCATCGACGCGATGCGGCGCGCCGGCGTCCAGCCGGGCGACCACGTGATGCTCACCGGCTGGAGCCTCGGCGGCATCACCGCCGGCAATCTCGCCGCTGACCCCGAGTTCGGCAGCACCTACCGGGTCGACGCGATCGCGGTGGCGGGGTCGTCGGTCGACGACCTCGACATCCCGCTGCACACCAAGGTGCTCGACGTCTCCCACTCCACAGATCCGGTGCCGCGCACCGAGAACTCGTGGGAAGGCGACCACTCCGGCGACCCGAATCGGTACAAGATCGACGTGCCCGCCGCGCAGGGCGCCGGCGGCGACCTCGGCCACAATGCCGACAAGTACCAGTCGACGGTGCAGACGCAGGTCGACGACGGTGGCAGCGACGCCGGCCGGCGCTTCCTCGCCGACGACCCGTCGCACGACGGGGTGCAGGTGTCGCACTACTTCGGCACGCCGGCGAGCGTCGACGAGAATGGCAACCGGATCCAGGCGTTCGACTACGCCTACACGAGGGGTGACTGATGACGCGGTGGGCAGTGGCGGTCGTTGCGGCGGTGCTGATGGTGGCGCTGGGCGGCTGCGCACGGACGGGCTCGCAGCCCGCGGTCGACGACGCGGCGCTCGAGCAGGCCCTCCTCCAGATCGAGGGCGTCGAGGAGGCCACGATCGGCGTCTCCAACACCGGCGTCCCCGGCTCCACAGCGTTGTCGGTGACCCTCGGCCTCGACGAATCGGCGCTGGCGGGGATCGGCGCGGTGCTCAGCGACGCGGTCGATGCCGTCGCCGCGCACGCCTCGGGCTACACGGCCTATCGCTTCCGGGTCGCCGCACTCGATGCGGCCGCTCCGGGCGGCGGGCGTGTGATCACGCTGCGCACCTATCGCGACGACATCCCGATCGAGGGCGAGTACCTGGGGCCGGGACTCACCCTCACCCCGGAGCAGCTGGCGGCCTCGGCCGCATGAGCGGCCCCGCCCTCGCGTATCGGCTTCCGGGGGAGTGGTGGTCGGTGCCGATGACCACCGCCGACGACGCGTCCGCCTCGATCGCCGCGCTCGTGCGCCAGACGCTCGGCCGGCGCGACGATCAGGCGACCGCGCGTGCCCGCCAGCGCGCGCGGCTCACCGATGCCGCCGAGCGCGCCCGCGCCGCCGGCGCGACGCAGTTCCACCTGTCGCTGCGCGACGGAGCCGGCATCGCGCTGGCGTCGACCCTCGCCGAGTACCGGCCTCTGCTCCCGCTCGGCGGACAGGTGGATGCCGCGGCCGTCGCCGACGCGCTCGTGGGCGCCTTCGCGCGCGAGGCGACCGGCGACGCATCCATCGACGACCCCTGGGAGCGGTTCGCCGCCGCCGGCGGAGCGGTGTTCGCGAAGGACGACGGACTGGTGCTCCGTCGTACGCGGTCGGTGGCCGGCGACGATCCGGGCGACGCCCACGCGCAGGTGCCGACGGTGATCGTGGACTACTGGCTCACCGTCCCCGGTCGGGCAGCGGTGGTGCTCTCCACCTTCGCGACGGGACTCGCCGAGCTGGAGCCGCTGATGGTCGATCTCTTCGACGCGGTGGTCGCCGCCTCCGCGTGGATCGAGGACCCCGCCGAAGGGGGCCTTCGCGCCGAGCTGCGCCGCGCGCGGTGACCGCCACCGGGCGCGTTTGCCCGCGTCCGGTGGCCCGGGTATCATAGAGCGGGTGTGCGCACGTGCGCGCCGTCCGACGTGCCTCGGCGTGTCGAACGGTTCGACCGGGCGCCGCATCTCAGGGACAGGCCTGCGAACAGGCCCACCCCCACGGCATATCCACCGACAACACACGCAGCACCATCCTGCCGCGTGGGTGGATCCACGTGAGCCCGGGGCGTCATGAATCGAAAGACGAAGGATGCCGCGGGGGAGACCCACGAACGCTGTCACCGTGCAGCAGCTGTGCAGGACCGCGAGGCCCCGCGCAGCATGACAAGGAGAGAACGTGCCAACCATTCAGCAGTTGGTTCGCAAGGGTCGCGCGCCCAAGGTCTCGAAGACCAAGGCGCCCGCCCTGAAGTCGAACCCGCAGCAGGCCGGCGTGTGCACCCGTGTGTACACCACCACCCCCAAGAAGCCGAACTCGGCGATGCGCAAGGTCGCTCGTGTGAAGCTCCGCAACGGGACCGAGGTCACGGCCTACATCCCGGGTGAGGGCCACAACCTGCAGGAGCACTCGCTGGTGCTCGTCCGCGGAGGTCGTGTGAAGGACCTCCCCGGTGTCCGCTACAAGATCGTCCGCGGTGCGCTCGACACCCAGGCCGTGAAGAACCGTAAGCAGGCTCGCAGCCGCTACGGCGCGAAGAAGGGTTGAGTTAGATGCCTCGCAAGGGACCCGCCCCGAAGCGCCCCGTGGTCAACGACCCGGTCTACGGTGCACCTGTCGTCACGCAGCTCGTGAACAAGATCCTCGTCGACGGCAAGAAGTCGCTCGCCGAGTCGATCGTCTACGGCGCCCTCCGCGGCGTCGAGGCGAAGAACGGCCAGGACGCCGTCGCCACCCTCAAGAAGGCCCTCGACAACGTGCGCCCGACCCTTGAGGTCAAGTCGCGCCGCGTCGGTGGCTCGACCTACCAGGTGCCGGTCGAGGTCAAGCCTCACCGCGCCAACACGCTCGCCCTCCGCTGGCTCGTCAGCTACGCCAAGGGCCGTCGTGAGAAGACGATGACCGAGCGCCTCCAGAACGAGATCCTGGATGCCTCGAACGGCCTCGGTGCCGCGGTCAAGCGCCGCGAGGACACCCACAAGATGGCCGAGTCGAACCGCGCCTTCGCGCACTACCGCTGGTAATCAGCGTTCCGGCGGTCGGCCGGAACCGGAGATCGAGCAGCCGCCCAGCGTCCAACCGATACCCCCGGCCGACCGCCCCCACGACACCCGGATCCGCCCACGGCACCACCGTTGCCGGATCACCGAAAAAGTAAGGACACCCCCGTGGCACAAGAAGTGCTCACCGACCTCAACAAGGTCCGCAACATCGGCATCATGGCGCACATCGATGCCGGCAAGACGACGACGACCGAGCGCATCCTGTTCTACACGGGCGTGAACCACAAGCTGGGCGAGACCCACGACGGTGCGTCGACCACCGACTGGATGGAGCAGGAGAAGGAGCGCGGCATCACGATCACGTCGGCCGCCGTGACCTGCTTCTGGAACAAGAACCAGGTCAACATCATCGACACCCCCGGCCACGTCGACTTCACGGTCGAGGTCGAGCGTTCGCTGCGCGTCCTCGACGGCGCCGTCGCCGTCTTCGACGGCAAGGAGGGCGTCGAGCCCCAGTCCGAGACCGTGTGGCGTCAGGCCGACAAGTACGACGTGCCCCGCATCTGCTTCGTCAACAAGATGGACAAGCTGGGCGCCGACTTCTACTTCACCGTCGACACCATCGTCAACCGCCTCGGTGCGAAGCCCCTCGTGCTCCAGCTGCCGATCGGTGCCGAGAACGATTTCATCGGCGTCATCGACCTCGTCGAGATGCGCGCACTGGTCTGGCCCGGCGACGCCAAGGGTGACGTGACCATGGGTGCCAAGTACGAGATCCAGGAGATCCCGGCCGATCTCGCCGACAAGGCCGCCGAGTACCGCGAGAAGCTGCTCGAGACCGTCGCCGAGACCGACGACGCTCTGCTCGAGAAGTACTTCGGCGGTAGCGAGCTCACCGTCGCCGAGATCAAGGGTGCCATCCGCAAGCTGACCGTCGCCGGCGCGATCTACCCCGTGCTCTGCGGCTCGGCGTTCAAGAACCGCGGTGTGCAGCCCATGCTCGACGCGGTCGTGGACTTCCTCCCGTCGCCCCTGGACGTGCCCGCCATCGAGGCGCACGACCCCAAGGACGAGGAGATCGTCATCGAGCGTCACCCCGACGCCAACGACCCCTTCGCCGCTCTCGCGTTCAAGGTCGCGGTGCACCCGTTCTTCGGTCGCCTCACCTACATCCGCGTCTACTCGGGTCACCTCGACTCGGGCGCTCAGGTCATCAACTCGACCAAGGGCAAGAAGGAGCGCATCGGAAAGATCTTCCAGATGCACGCCAACAAGGAGAACCCGGTCGATTCGGTCACCGCGGGCAACATCTACGCCGTCATCGGCCTGAAGGACACCACCACCGGTGACACCCTCGCCGACCCGGCCGCCCCGGTCGTCCTCGAGTCGATGACGTTCCCCGAGCCCGTCATCGAGGTCGCGATCGAGCCCAAGACCAAGGCCGACCAGGAGAAGCTGGGTCTCGCGATCCAGAAGCTCGCTGAGGAAGACCCGACGTTCCGCACCGAGCTCAACCCCGAGACCGGTCAGACGACCATCAAGGGCATGGGCGAGCTGCACCTCGACATCCTCGTCGACCGCATGAAGCGCGAGTTCCGCGTCGAGGCGAACGTCGGAAAGCCCCAGGTGGCCTACCGCGAGACGATCAAGAAGGCCGTCGAGCGTCACGACTACACCCACAAGAAGCAGACCGGTGGATCGGGTCAGTTCGCGAAGATCCAGTTCGCGATCGAGCCCCTCGAGCTCACGGCCGACAAGACGTACGAGTTCGAGAACAAGGTCACCGGTGGCCGCATCCCGCGCGAGTACATCGAGCCCACCAACCAGGGCTTCCAGGACGCGATGCAGGTGGGTGTCCTCGCGGGCTACCCCATGGTCGGCGTCAAGGCCACGCTGCTCGACGGCGCGTCGCACGATGTCGACTCGTCCGAGATGGCGTTCAAGATCGCCGGTTCGATGGGCTTCAAGGAGGCTGTCCGCAAGGCCAGCCCCACGATCCTCGAGCCGCTCATGGCCGTCGAGGTGCGCACCCCTGAGGAGTACATGGGTGACGTCATCGGCGACCTGAACTCGCGTCGTGGCCAGATCCAGTCGATGGAGGACGGCTCGGGCATCAAGATCGTCCGCGCGCTTGTCCCGCTGTCGGAGATGTTCGGCTACATCGGCGACCTGCGCTCGAAGACCTCGGGCCGCGCCGTGTACTCGATGGAGTTCGACAGCTACGCCGAGGTTCCTCGCGCCGTCGCCGACGAGATCATCCAGAAGACCAAGGGCGAGTAAGCCCTGCGGAGGCCGGGGCGCTCGTCGCGCGAGCGAGCGGGGCGCAGCGCCCCGGCATCCGATCACAACTCAATACACACAAAGAACCATCAGATCCTCTCCACTAAGGTGGAGGAATCCCCGTAGAGAACCGGTCGCAATCCAGCGCCCGGAATCTCTACACGAACGTCCTGAGGAGGACCCAGTGGCTAAGGCCAAGTTCGAGCGCACCAAGCCGCACGTGAACATCGGAACGATCGGTCACGTCGACCACGGCAAGACCACGCTCACCGCCGCAATCTCGAAGGTGCTCGCTGACAAGTACCCGTCGGCCACCAACGTGCAGCGCGACTTCGCGTCGATCGACTCGGCTCCCGAGGAGCGTCAGCGCGGTATCACGATCAACATCTCGCACGTCGAGTACGAGACCCCGAAGCGTCACTACGCACACGTCGACGCCCCGGGTCACGCTGACTACATCAAGAACATGATCACCGGTGCCGCTCAGATGGACGGCGCGATCCTCGTGGTCGCCGCCACCGACGGCCCGATGGCTCAGACCCGTGAGCACGTTCTGCTCGCCAAGCAGGTCGGCGTTCCCTACCTGCTCGTCGCGCTGAACAAGTCGGACATGGTCGACGACGAGGAGATCCTGGAGCTCGTCGAGCTCGAGGTTCGCGAGCTGCTGTCGTCGCAGGACTTCGACGGCGACAACGCCCCCGTCGTGCGCGTCTCGGGCCTGAAGGCTCTCGAGGGCGACGCCGAGTGGGTCGAGAAGATCGTCGAGCTCATGGAAGCCGTCGACGAGTCGATCCCGGACCCGGTGCGTGACAAGGACAAGCCGTTCCTCATGCCCGTCGAGGACGTCTTCACCATCACCGGCCGTGGCACCGTCGTCACCGGCCGCGCCGAGCGTGGCACCCTGGCCATCAACTCGGAGGTCGAGATCGTGGGTCTGCGCCCGACGCAGAAGACGATCGTCACCGGTATCGAGATGTTCCACAAGCAGCTCGACGAGGCCTGGGCCGGCGAGAACTGTGGTCTGCTCCTGCGCGGCACCAAGCGTGACGACGTCGAGCGCGGCCAGGTCGTCGTGAAGCCCGGTTCGGTCACCCCGCACACCAACTTCGAGGGCACGGCGTACATCCTGTCCAAGGAGGAGGGCGGCCGTCACAACCCGTTCTTCACGAACTACCGTCCGCAGTTCTACTTCCGCACCACCGACGTCACCGGCGTCATCACGCTGCCCGAGGGCACCGAGATGGTCATGCCCGGCGACACCACCGACATGACGGTCGAGCTGATCCAGCCGATCGCCATGGAGGAGGGCCTCGGCTACGCCATCCGTGAGGGTGGCCGCACCGTGGGTGCCGGTACCGTCACCAAGATCCTGAAGTGAGTCGGGGCGGGTCAATGCTGCGAAGCAGCGTTGACCCGCCATCGACTCAGATCGAGTAGCGCGCGAAGCGCGCGTATCGAGATCTCTGCAAGGGCCGGGTTCTTCGGAACCCGGCCCTTCGCTGATCCGTCCCCACAACACAGGAGCACGACGTTGCCCGGCATCCTGATCCATGAGTGGCTCGCGCGCCACGGCGGCTCGGAGAACGTCTTCGAGGTGCTCTCAGACGCCTTCCCCGACGCCGAGCGCTTCTGCCTCTGGAACGACAGCGACGGCCGCTTCACGGGTGTCGAGGAGACCCTGCTCGCCCGCACTCCGATGCGCCGGAGCAAAGCCGCCGCGCTGCCGTTCATGCCGGCCGTGTGGCGTCATCTTCCCCGGCGGGACGCCGAGTGGATGCTGTGCAGCACGCATCTCTTCTCCCATCACGCCCGCTTCCGCGGCCCCGCCCGCCACGCTCCGAAGCTCGTGTACGCGCATACTCCCGCGCGTTACGTCTGGACCCCGGAGCTCGACGGCCGCGGCGAGAGCGCCCTTGCCCGCGCCATCTCCGCGCCGCTGAAGCCCCTCGACCGAAGGCGCGCCGCGGAGCCGGTCGCCATCGCGGCCAACAGCGCTTTCATCGCCCAGCGCATCGCCGACACGTGGGAGCGCGAGGCGACCGTCATCCACCCGCCGATCGATGCCGCCGCCTTCGCAGCCTCAGGCGGAGAGCTGTCCGCGCCCGAGCGTGCGGTGGTGACCGCGCTGCCGGGCGAATTCCTCCTCGGCGTCTCGCGCTTCGTGTCGTACAAGCGCCTCGAGCGCGTGATCGAGGCGGGCGCGGTGGCGGGTCTTCCCGTCGTGCTCGCCGGCAGCGGGCCGGAGGAGCCCCGCCTGCGCGTGCTCTCCGAAGACCTCGGCGTGCCCGTGACGTTCGTGCACAATCCGTCGCGCGACCTGCTGCGGGAGCTCTACCGCCGCGCGCTCGCGCTGGTCTTCCCCGCCATCGAGGACTTCGGCATCATCCCGGTCGAGGCGATGGCCGCCGGCACCCCCGTCGTGGCGAACGCGATCGGCGGAACCGCGGAGAGCGTCGTCGACGGCGTCACCGGCGCCCTCGTGCGCGAGTGGGATCGAGCGGAGCTCGGTGCGGCGATCTCCACAGCCGCCGCCGCCTCGCGGGAGGCCTGTGTCGCACGCGCCTTCGAGTTCGACACCCCCGTCTTCGTCGACCGGGTGCGAACCTGGGTGGCGGCATCCCTCAGCCCCTCCGCAGCGATGCCGGGCGCCTCGTGACGATCCTCGTCGACGACCGCTATCGCGGTGCGCACGGGATCGGCCGCTATGCGCGCGAAGTGCTGCCGCGGCTGGAGCTCGAATGGACGTCGCTGGGCCTCGACGGCAGCCCGCACTCGCCGCTGGACGCGTTCCGGTCCGTGCCGGCCACGGCCGCGGGTGATCTGGTCTATTCGCCCGGCTACGGAGCGTTCGTGCGCGCGCCGCGCCAGATCCTCACGATCCACGACCTGATCCAGACGAAGCTGCCCTGGCCCGGCCGCGCGAAGTTCCTCGCGTACTACGCGGGACCGGTGCGCACCGTCGTGCGTCGGGCCGGCGTGGTGCTCACGGTCTCGGAGACCTCTGCCCGCGAGATCCGGGAGTGGGTGCGTGACGACGCGGTGCGCATCGTCAACGCCGGCAACGGCTGCTCGGAGGCGTTCTCCACGGCGGGGCCGGCCGCGCCGGGCCTCGACCCGTACGTCGTTTTCGTCGGCAATGTGCGGTCGCACAAGAACCTCGACGTCGTGCTCCGCGCGCTCGCGCTGGCCCCGGGCGTGCGGCTGACGGCCGTCGTGCCCGAGGTCGAGGCATCCATCGTGCAGTCGCGGGCCGCGGGTCTGGGCGTGCTCGACCGCGTCACCGCGGTGCACGGCATCGACGACGCGCACCTCGCGGAGCTGTACCGCGGCGCGGCCGCGACGGTGATGCCGTCGACCCTGGAGGGCTTCGGCCTCCCCGCCCTCGAGTCGATCGCCTGCGGCGTGCCCGTGCTCTTCTGGCGTGGGTGCGAGGCCGTGGCCGAGATCGTCGGCGACCGCGGCTGGGCACTGGATGCCGCGCACGACGCCGAGGAGTGGGCAGCCGCTCTGCTCATGGCGGCCGCAGAGGTCCGGCGGGTGGATCCGCCCGCAGCCGGGACGTACGACTGGGGTCGCACGGCGGCGGTCGTGTCGGGGGTGCTGGGGCGGGCCTGAGCCCGGGTGCGCCTGTGCGCAGACTCAGGGGGCCGGCAGCTCCTCGATGAATGTCGTCAGAGCCTCGGCCTTCGCCTCCCACGACTCCGCGTCGGCGCGCTGCATTCCGGCCGTGTTCGGGGAAGGATGCCCCAGCGCGCGCTCGAGCAGGTCGCCGGCGTCGTCCGCGCTCGCGTAGGTGTAGAGGCCCGCGGCCTCATCAGGGCGGATCACCGGCGTCTCCCGCGCGAGGACCGAGAGTCCCGCGGCGAGGTACTCGTACCGCTTCATGGGGCTGCGGCCCGCGTTCAGCGGGTCGTCGGACAGCGGAAGCAGTCCGACGCGCGCGCTGTGGAGCAGAGCCGGCACCTGGGCATACGGCACCGCTCCGAGCAGGTCGACGTTCGGCGGCAGTTCGAGCGGAGGCGTCGTCTTCGGTCCCGCGATGGCGAACCGCACGTCGCCGCGCGCACGCGCCCACGCGGCGAGCTGCTGCCAGTCGAAGCGGCCGTCGAGCGCTCCCACGTACACACAGGTGGTGGGACGGTCGTCGGCGGGAGCACCAGTGGGAGCGAAGTGCGCGGCATCCACACCGTTCTCGAGGACCAGAGACGGAATGCGGATCCCGCCGAGTGCACGGAGAACTTCTGCCGAGGTCGCGACGATGCCATCGGCCGCGGCGACGATCTGCCGCTGTCGTTGCTCCTTCACTCCCGACGGGTAGAGATCGGTCGGACGGTAGACGAGCCTGGGGGTGAGGGAGCGTACGGAGTCGTCCCAGAGGAGCGGCTGATCGAGCAGGACGGCGTTGAACGAGGGCGGGATGCCGTGGCGGCTCAGCTCACGTGCCACCCGGAAGGGCCCATACGGCCGCGGCGCGATGGTGCGCGGCACGATGTGGGTCACCCCGTCGGCGTCGCGGTACGGCCCTCGCGGTGCCGCGGCTGCGGCATCCCGGCTCACGCGGCCGGTGACACGATGCGCGAGGGAGATCGGTGTGGACAGGTGCACGACCTCCGCGCCGGCGCGGGCGAGCGTGCGCGCGTAGTGATGGCTGCCGACGCGGAAGGCGCCGAAGGCGTGGCTGTGGGAGAGGAACAGGAAGCGGCGCGGTGTCACGCACGTGCTCCCCGGATGGCGGCGCGCACTTCCGTCTCGAGTTCGGCGAGCTGACGGTGCGCGGCGCTGACACGCTCGCGCACTTCGACAGACCGCGTGAGCTGAGCGTGCAGGAACTGCGCCATGGCGTCAACGTCTGCGTTGCCGGCGTCGACGGTGATCTCGTCGAGTCCCACGGTGGCGAAGGCCTCGGCGATCTTGCGCGTCGGATGCGGCACCAGCTCGGCGGGTACCGCGCCGCTGAGCGCGCCGAGGACGAGCACGTGCATGCGATCGCTGATGACGAGGCGCGCGTTGTCGTACCGTTCGCGGAGCCGTTCTTCCTGCGCGACGGGGTCGGTGTCGCCCCACGGCTCGAACACGCCGCCGAGGAGCTCGGCGAGCTCGCGCGCCCGAGACTCGTCTTCGCGCACCTGCACCACGGTGCGGATCCGCAGCCCTTCCGCGGCAGCGATCGCACGCACCGCCTCCAGCCACGCCTCATCCGGATGCGGTCGCGCGCCGCGAAGACTCACGATGAGCTCCTCACGGTCGGCCCACACCCTGCCCGCGCGCACCCCCGCAGCGAAGCCGATGTCGGGGGCGAGCCGACCGCCACCGACGATCGCCGCACTCGCGGCATCCCGCCACAGTGCGATCTGCGAAAGGCGCGCCGCGCGTGCGTGAAGCCACGCCGAGGGATTCGTCGGGGCGCGGATGCCGCGGGGCGGCCGCACCACGACGCCGCGCTTGAGACGCACCAGGAGTGTTTCGGCGAGGAACACCAGCTCGCGAAAGCCATTGCCGCGGTCGAGCGGGATCTCCCCGGCCTCGAAGACGAGCACGGGGCGTCGGCGGGCCGTCGCGAGCAGCCACAGCCATCGCGGCACGCTGCTCTTGGACCGCAGGACGATCGCGTCGGCGGGCACACCGAGCTGCCGCAGCCACACATCGGGTGCGTCGCCCGTGTAGACCACGAGTTCGTCGGACGTATCGCGAGACCAGTCCAGCCCGCCCCGGCGGATCAGTGCATCGCCGAGATTGCCGGCGGGGCCGGTGAGCGAGACGAACGTGCGGGTGGAGCCGCGTGCGCGTTGTCTTACCCCGGTCGCCGCATTAGCCATCGGATCAGCCTACTTCTCGCCGACAGTTGGGACGTCGGTGGAGATGCGCGGTGTAGGTAGGCGTACCCGGTGGCTAGACTCCCGTGATGGGCCGTGGATCAGCACCGGGCACAGTCGACACTGACGTTCAGGGCATCGCGGCGGTGCACTGGAACCCCGTCCGGCGCGATGCCGATGGCACCGCGCGATCGGTCGACAACTTCGGCGATCTCATCGGTCCGTTGGTTGTGGCAGGCATGCTCGACCGTCTGGCGGTGACGACGTCGGCCGCAGTCAGACGTCGCCTGTTGTCCGTCGGGTCGGTCCTTCACTTCGCTCGAGAGGGTGACGTCGTCTGGGGATCAGGTATCAATGGCAAAGAGAAGGTCGCGTCCAGCTCGTTACCTCCCATTGATGTGCGGGCCGTCCGCGGGCCGGCTACCCGCCGCCGACTGCGTGCACAGGGCATCGACGTTCCCCCGGTCTTCGGCGACCCGGCGTTGCTGCTGCCCCTGTTCATGCCTGACCTCGTCGAAATCGCACGCGCGGAGCCGACACGTGACGTGACGATCATCCCCAATTTCCACGACGTGGAGCCGGCCGGTGAAGACTCGCGAGTGATTGACCCGCGTCGCCCAATTGCCGAAGTCCTCAGAGCGATCGCCGGCAGCCGGCTCATCGTGGGATCATCTCTGCACGGCGTCGTCGTCGCTGAGGCGTTCGGCCGACCTGCGCGTGTCGTGCGATCTCGGAGCGAGCACTACCTGAAGTACTTCGATTACTACGCGGGCACGGGACGCTATGACGTCCAGTTCGCAGCCGATGTGAGCGAAGCGATCGCGCTCGGCGGCGTGGAACGCGGCACGTACGATCTGAAGGGGCTCCAGGACGCGTTTCCCATCGACCTGTGGACGGGCGGCGATCCGTCGACACCGTTGTCGGGAAGCGTCCCACAAGAGACCGATGACCGGATCGCGGCAGGGGAGAAATTCGCGGAAGGTCAGATGGGATCCGGGACCACCGGCTGAGGGGAAGAAGGGCGATGGAAGCCACATAGGTGACAGTGGGTATCGCCAAGTGCATCCCGTCAGCGATAGCTCAGGGACCGAGCGGAGGACTGCACTAGCGTAGTGGCTCGTGACTTCACAAACCCGCTCAGTTTCCGTGCGGACCGACATTCAGGCGCTGCGAGCGGTGGCGGTCCTGCTCGTCGTCATCTATCACCTCTGGCCGCATCGCCTTCCTGGCGGATTCGTCGGCGTCGACGTCTTCTTCGTTATCTCAGGGTTTCTCATCACCGGGCATCTGCTGCGTGAGCTTGAGGCGACCGGAGGAGTCCGTCTCGCTTCGTTCTGGGCTCGGCGCGCGCGTCGATTGATCCCCGCATCACTCCTTGTGTTGCTTGCGACGTCGATTGCAGTCCTCGTCTGGGTGCCTGCCGCCTATTGGCGTCAGTTCATCGGGGAAGTCATCGCTTCGACGTTCTATGTCGAGAACTGGTACCTGGTCGCCGCGAGCACGGACTATCTGGCTGCGGAGAACGTCCCATCACCTGTTCAGCACTTCTGGTCGCTGTCGACCGAGGAACAGTTCTACTTGCTGTGGCCTGTCATGATCCTCGGCGGTGCCGTTTTGGCAAAGCTCCTGCGGCGATCGAGTCTCGCCGTCGTGGGATGGATGCTGGCGGTTGTCGTCAGTGCCGCGTTCGCCCTGTCGATCGCATTGACCGCGATCGACCCCTCGCTTGCGTATTTCGCCACCCCGGTTCGTGCATGGGAGTTCGGCGCGGGTGGTCTCCTCGCCCTCCTGATTCAGAGACGGCCGCTAAGGGGCAGGATCAGAACCGCCGGGCTGGCATGGCTGGGTTGGGGCGCGATCGCACTGTCCGCGGTGGTGATCACCGGTGAAACTCCGTTCCCGGGAGCGGCAGCAGCATTGCCGGTCGCAGGCACCCTTGCGGTGCTCGCCGCCGATGAGCCCTCCGCTCGCTGGGCGCCGTCGGCAGCGTTGGAGCTGGCGCCTGTGCAGAGAGTCGGCGACTGGTCCTACTCGATTTACCTGTGGCATTGGCCGCTCATCATCATCGTTCCCTATGCCCTCGGTGCTCCCTCGGACTGGGCCGTGAAGATACTGATGCTGATCGCAACGCTACTGCTCGCGGCAGGGACGTATCGATGGGTCGAGAGCCCGCTGCGGCGCGTGAAGTCGGGACCGCTTTCACGCCCACGGACCGCCTTGCTTGGAACGGCGGCGGCGATGGCGGTCGTGGCGATGGTGGCAGGCGGCGGCGCGACAGCGGCGACCACACTCCGCACTTCTTCAACTGAAGCGGCCGGGGTTGTGATCGCGGCCGGTGAACCGTGCGTCGGGGCCAGCGCCTTCAAGTCCGAAGCTTGTGAGGCAGCCATAGCGGGCCGGGCGGTGCGCCCCGATGTCGCAAAGGTATTGGAGGATACAGGCGACGCCTTCGACTGCTATGAGTACGACAAGGTCGCCGATCCTGAGACATGTACCTTCGGCTCCAGCGATCCTGAAGCGATCCGCATCGCCCTTGTTGGAGACTCGCACGCCGCCATGCTCATCCCCGGATTGCGAACAGTGGCGCGCGAGCGGGGATGGCAGATCTCCACGTGGGTGGGAAACGGTTGCGTATGGCGCGCCCCGGGGACGGAGCCCGACGAGTGTGATGCGCGACGTGCCGCCGTCGATGCCGCGCTTCGTGAGGATCCGTTCGACATCATCTTGATGACGGCCCGACGCGCTCCCGGGATGGCGGCATCCGAGTCCGCCGCGGCGGAAGCGCTGTACGTGGAAGCATGGCAAGAGCAGATCGATCTCGGCGCACGTATTCTGGTGCTCGCTGACAACCCCCGTGTCGATCAGGTTGCGTTCGACTGCGTGCTGCGATCGGGACAGGATGCCGTTGAAGCCCAGGGTTGCGCTGTCGAGCAACACGCAGCCCTCGCGCCACGGGACATTCTCGCGGAGGCGGCAGAGTCGAGCCAGCTTGCGCAGATCATCGACCTGGGCGATCTCTATTGCGTGGAGGGAACATGTCCCCTCGTAGCAGGAGACGTCATGATCTACCGTGATCTGCACCACATCACCGCGACGTACTCGCGCGAGATCGCACCGGTCCTGGCCGAACGCCTTGCCTCGCTTCATCCGGAATGACCGGCACGAAGCGCTGCGATCGCCGGGGCGGATGCCGCGCACCCATGTGACTTGCCCGGCTGCCGAGAGGTCGCCGCTGACCGGCCGCGGACAGGTGACCCTGTAAGATTGGCGCGGTCCATGCGCCGCGCGACCTCATCGCTTCGCGCCCCATCTGCCCAGTCGGATCCCTCTTGCGCTGGACCTGCCCTGAAGGAGTCATTCATATGTCACGTTTGTCTACCCGCGACCTCGCAATCAGCGCGGCGTTTCTCGTGGGTGGGGGTGTGATTGCAGCCCTCGGGTTGGCAGGACGGGTGGACTGGGCGATCGCAGCGCTCGGACTCCTGCTCGGTCTCATCGGCGTCGTTGTCAGGGTCCAATTCGTGAGCCGCCGCTCGCGCATCCAGGAGCAGAAGGCGGAAGCACTCGAGGCCCGGCGTGCGGCGGAGCGGACGGCGTCAGCAGCCCGACGACTCGAGGAAGATCTTGCGTCGGCGCGGCGCGACCTGGCATCGATGAGGCGAGAGATCGGCAGCTTGAAGGGCGATTCGGGCGCTGTCTCGGCGTCCTCGACGGCGTCGAGGGCGGTCGCCGAGACGCCCGTGACAGACCCGGGTGCTACGGAGGAGTTGCGACGCTTCCGTGCGGGGGAGACACGACGCCCCCTCGGGCTCGTCGGTTTCTTCGGACATGGCAATTATGGCGATGAGCTTTTCGTGGACGTTTTTCAGCAGCACCTCGGCTCCCGCTTCGACATTCGGATCATTCCGGACCTCGAGGCGAAGCCGTACTTCAGTCGGCCGGTTGAGGACAAGGTTGCCGAGGTCGACGCGATCGTCATGGGTGGCGGAGATCTGGTGCAACGCTGGAGCATGGATCCGCGCTACTTCGATCCCACCTACCTGCGCAAGCCCCTCTACCTTGCGGGGGTCGGAGTACCGGTCTATCAGAACTCCGAAAAGCATCAGGAGAAGCCGCACATCATCCACCGTCTCACGCGGTACTTCAACAACCCGAATGTGAGGATGATCGGAATGCGGGACGACTTCAGCGCAGATTGGGTGCGCACCAAGCTGGAGCCCACTGCACCCGTTCTCAGCGAGCCGGATATCGTCTGCTCACTTGACCTGCCGGCAGCATCGAAACCCGCCGGGGCGCCGATCCTGGGAATCGTCACACGTCAACGACGCGTCGATACTCCCGATGACTACTCACGACTCGAGGAACTCGCTGAACACGCGAAGAGTCGCGGGTTCCGCATCCGCCACATCATTCTCGGAACTGGTTCCGTCGGCAAACGTGATGTGGCCAACGCCCCGGCGCTGAACGTCAGCGACAAGGAGGTCGTGTACTCCGAGGACCTCAACGATCTCAGTCGGGCCATCGGCGAGTGCACGGTACTGGCCAGCATGAAATTCCACGGCACGGTTGTCGCGACAATGTATGGAATTCCCTCCATCGTTCTCGTGCCTACGAACAAGAACCGCAACTTCATGGCTCGTATCGGCCGCTCCGACCTGGTCGCCAGCCACGATTCGGATCGACTCATCGAGATTTTCGGCGAGCGCGGACCGGCCCCGATCGCTCCGGAGCAGGTCGCCATGCTGAGGAACCGCTCGACCAAGTTCATGGAGGAGCTTCGCAATCGACTTGTGGCAGAAGTCGAGGAACAGCTCGGCAGTTGAGGATGTTCGAGCGAGATTTCGCTGCCGCCGTTTTCGACCTGCTCGTAGAGCGAATCGGGTGGCGTCGGAGGGCCCCGGTGCGTGGGTTGCTGAATCCTGCCACGGTGCGGACGGCGCAAGAGGGCGACATCTTCTGGGGACTCGGGCTTGACGGCCTTTCGGAGCCGATCGCGATGCTCGATGTGCGAGCCGTGCGCGGACCTTTGACGGCAAATGCTCTGCTACTGCAGGGACTTGAAGTACCCAAGGTGTTCGGCGACGCGGCGATGCTGCTCCCGAGGTATGTTCCGGAGCTGTCGGACGCGTCTGGTCATGGGCGTACGGGTGGCGCAATGCTTCTCGGCCCTAGCAGTTCCGTAGACGCGACCTTCTCGGAGCACGTCCGGGTCGTGTCAGGCGTCGGCCCTCTGTCTGAGACGCTGCACGCAATCGTCCAAAGCAGCATGGTCGTTTCGGCCAGCGTCACGGCGGTAGCGATCGCGGAGTCATTGAACGTTCCCGCGCGGCTCTTCGCGGATCCCGTCGTCGCGAATCGGTTCGAGCAGCGTGACTACCTCGCAGGCACGGGACGTCCGTTCGCCAAGATCTCTGGCTCTGCCGCTCGGGCGCTCGGCGACGAGGCCTACCCGCCGCCGACGATCGATCTTGATCTGCTGGACAGCACTTTTCCTCAGCCTTCCGCCGAGATCTCGACGGAGGGCGAACCCCGTGAGTCGATCGCGGTGAGTGCCGAGGCGTATACGGTGCCTGCGCATCTCCTCATGGGATGGCAGGAAACGATCCATCGCCAAGAGGGATCGCCGGATCCCGCGTCCTTCGCGCGAGACCTCAGCCTCCGCCTCGACTCCGCTCGCGCCAGTTCAGATCTGGGCTTGGCGCAGGAGGTCGCTCGTGCCGCCGAGTACGTGTCGATCGTCAACCCCGAACTGGTTGCAGAAGCGGCGGGCGACGACGCTCGGCTTCTCTCGGCTGTGGCCGCTCGCAAACTTGGTTTGGTAGCTTCAGCGCTCGCGACGCGCGGGGACGAGGCGAGAGCGAGTCTGACATTCTCGCGCGGTCTTGCAGATGAGGTTCTGCTCGGAATCGGCTTGTCCGGGCCATCGATCGATGCCGGATGGCCGAGAACCCTGGTGCTTCGGTTGGAGTCCGAGAGCAACTCCCTTCGCGTGGACGTCGACTACCGTCTCTTCGATCAGCAACGTGTCCAATGGAGGCTGGATCTCGACTTTCTGATTCCGCTGTCTGCGCTCAGCGAACAGGACAGGTGGCGATTGTCGGTTGTGGTCGGAGACGTGGTGATTCCTGTGACCATCGGCGCGCTGAGGCCTCTGAGCGATCCCGGCTCGCGACCGGAGCGAGGATCGCAGGTGATCCTTTCGGTCGGAGCCATCACGAAGGGATTTGAGGTTCGATGACCCGCCGCGCAGGCACGCTCGTTCCCTTTCCAGCCTGGGAGGGAAATCCTTACCTAGGCATGCTGAGTCTTGCTGCGGAGGCAGCGGGCTGGAGCATTGCGGGGCACAAGGGGATCCCCGGCCTTGCTTCCGAACTGCCCAGGCTGCGACCGGGTGACGCGGTCCACGTGCACTGGACGTCACCGATCACGGCTGGAGCGCACTCCGAGGCGGATGCTCACGAGCGACGGATCGAATTCCGCGACCTCCTGATGCAATTCCGATCCCGTGGGGTGACAATCCTTTGGACTGTGCACAATGAGGTCGCACACGACGCTCGCTATCCGGAGGCGGATCGTGCTGTCGCCAACGATCTTGCCGCGATCGCCGATGTGATCATTCAGCTTCATGATCACACTGAGGAGTTCGTCAGGCATTCGTTCGCACTGCCGGCCGCGAAGATCTTCACGCTCCCGCACTCGAGCTATCTCGGCATCTACGAGGATGGTCGCGATGCGCGTGCGGCACGCGCATCGCTTGGGGTGTCACCAGGCACACCCACTGTCGGGTTCGTCGGCCAGCTAAGACCGTACAAGGGGGTGGACGCACTCTTCCGAGCGGCTGACCTGGCCGCTGCTGACGTTCCGGACCTCACGCTTCTTGTGGCAGGAAAACTCGCACCGCGTGACGCGGTGGATTTCATGGCTGAGGTTCCCAAGCGTGCCAGGCTCATCCTGCATCCGTCATTCGTCGAGCCGTCGGACCTTTGGAAGTGGTTCCGTGCCTCGGACGTGATCGCCTTGCCGTACCGCAAGGTGCTGAACTCAGGCAGTGTTCCGCTGGCGGCGACTTTCGACAGAGCGTGTGTCGTCCCCGATGACACGGCGCTCGCTCGGGAGTATCGCGACGAGACCTGGGTTCGCGCGTACTCCACCGCGCGGAACCCGGATCGTGCGCTGGCCGATCTGCTTGTAGAGCTCGTGTCGACGGTATCCCCCGAGTCGAACGATGCGAACGCATTCGCCCGACGGCATGCCCCGTACGAGATGTCGCGCGCCTACCTGGAGCTACTTGAACGGGCTGTGTCTGCGCAGGTGGCCCTCGGATGAATTGGAACGCAGCTGTGCCCGACATTTCCGTCATCGTCCCCACACACAACGTCGGTCTATGGGTTGGCGAATGCGTCGATTCGATCCTTCGCCAGGAAGGGGCTTCGATCGAGGTCCTGGTGATCGACGATGGATCGACCGACGATACCGTTCAGATCGTCGAAGGCATCGCGCGCCGAGATGCCCGCGTCAGACTGGTAGCCGCGCTGGGCAGCGGCGGGGCGCAGGCACGTGATCAGGGCGTCGAGCTTGCTCGCGGTGAGTACATTGCATTTGTCGATGGCGACGACATCGTGCCCCGCGATGCCTACAGGGCCATGATCGGTTCGGCGCGCCGGAGCGGATCCGACCTCGTCGTCGGACGATTCTTCAAGTACCACTTGGGAAAGACCTGGCACCCGACGAGGAAGTGGCGCGCGTTCGATGCGGCGCGCGAAGGAATCACTTTGTCGGACGAGCCGTCTCTGATTTCGAACCGAGCGTGCTGGAATCGCCTGTTCCGGCGTCAGTGGTGGATCGATGAAGCGATTCGATTTCCGTCGGTTCCTCGCTCCAATGACATCGTGCCGATGACGAAAGCGCTGACGAGCGCCCAATCGATCGATGTCATAACGGACATCGTCTACATCTATCGCGACCGGCCGGGCAACACTTCCATGTCATCACGCGCAGGTGCCGCGGCGAGCCTTGAGAGCTATCTTTCCCAAGAGGTCGAATGTCGTTCGCTCGTGAAATCCGTCCCATCATCAGCATTGCTCGATGAGTACGACGATCTTGTGATCGCACGCGACGGTTGGGTGCACCTCCGCAAGTTTCTGCTCGGCGCGGGCTGGGTGGGCGTCGATCCCGACAGCCTCCACCGGATCGAATCCTGGGTCAGCCGCATTGTCGAACTCGTGGGTTCCAAAGCGATCGCGGGGGCAGACACGAATGTTCGCTGGGCCTGGTCGCTGGTTGCCATGGGTGACTGGGAGGGCGCAGCGAGGATCGCCGGCGCTCTGCAGGACCTTCCGAAGCAGCGAAAGTGGCCGCGGCCTGAGGTATGGCTCGCCCAAGCGGAGCGCCTGGTCGAGGCGGACTGTGCGCCTCGAGACGTCCTGCGGGCCGGCCTTGCTGAGCATGTTCTCGATCCGATCAGCAGCGGCCTCGAACCGCAGTCCATCGAGTTGTCCGTCGCCCTCGCCCGCTCGATGAGCACGATTGGCGAGCTCTTCGTGGGCGACGGTGGTTATGGTGCCACCGCCGAGCAACAGCAGGTCGCGCTGATGCTTCGGGAGGGCGCCATCGGACTTGAGCCGCCGGCGTTGCCGCACGTGGCGATGGAAGCGATCTTCAACGCGGGTGAGGAAGTCACGTTGCACTTGGCGGTGACGGGTGAGCCTGCCGAGATCTTGGGCGTGAGCCTCGCGCGCGCTGGCCATCGCGATGAGCTGGCGATCAAGCGCGGTGAGGGTGGCAAGCTGGTGGCCCGGTACCCCGTCGCTCGACTCGGTGCGGAGCCTGTCAGCGTGTTCGCGAGCATCAAAACGCAGTTCGGCGTGGTGTATGAGCAGGTGCGCATCGAGGCCGCCCACGTAGCAAGTGAACCTGAGGGGCCACTCTTCGTCGTGACACGCCTGGGCGAACTGTGCACCGTCCGCGCTGACGACGATTCTGTCGGGGGCGATCCTAAGCGATTCATGCACGATTACCTCTCCGCCGGTGTGACGGAAGCGACGATCGTCGGTGACGAGCTCCGTCTCACCGTTCGCCCCGAGCGGGAGTCAACGATCACCGCGCTCCGCTTTTGGCGCGAGGTCAATGAGTCTGTCATGTCTCGCGGGTTCGCCTGTCGAACCGAGTCAGATGGACGGGTGAGCGCGACGAGGAAGGCGCGGGACGTCCTGAACCGACGGTGGATGCTGATGGCAACCTTCCGTACTCCTCTGGGGCTGGTGGAGTTCCCCGTTCAGGTCCCCCGCGACGCGGTGAAGGACGCGGGGAAAGAAAATGAGGCACCGATCCACGTGATCCGCGTCTGGGGAACCTCTGGCCTGCAGGTCGTGGCAACCCGCGCAACCAGGGGGCGCGCCTCAATCTCAGGCGTCGGAGCATACGGGCTGAGATCCGTAGTGCACCGCCTGCGGAATCGTGCTCGACGCATCCGTGCGCTAGTCACCGGGCGCGCGTAAAGCTCCTTGAAGCACCGCCTCATGGAGTTGCTGAGTGCGGGTGAGATCCCGCCCGTCGAGGTCTGGGCGCGTCGGGGGGGTGCCTCCGCGAATGCACTCGAGCGCATCGTCCAGGTCCTGGGCGGTGATGGGTCCGTCGCAGAGATTCACCCACCCCGGGCCGACCGCGGCGGCCAGTTCCGCCATCTGGTCAGTGCGGGGCGTCAGGACCGGGCGGTCGAGCGACAGGGCGAGAAAGACGAGTTGTAGATCCTCGAGAGAGGTGACCTGCGGCACCGCAACGAGTTCGGCTGCGTCGAGCTCCTGCACCTGCGCGCCGTCGGAGAGGCGCTCGAGGCGTGCCGATACAAGCCCTGCACACCGAGCTATGGCGGAATGAACGGCGATTCCGAGTTCGTCAGGCGCGTCGCCTGCGATTCGCAGCGTCACACCTGCGGCGTCTGAGAGGTTGGCGATCGTGAGCATGCTCCGAACGGAGTTCGGGAGAGCGCCAGACACGACACAAAGGATCCGGCCGGGAATCTGTTCCGCCCTCGGGTAGCCGACGAAGCGCTCACGGAAGTGCGCGTGGGGGATCACGGTGGTGCGAGCGGCATCCGGTGTCGGTGTCGTCTCGTCGAAGGTGATGAATGCACTGGTCGCGCCGTCGAGGATGCGCCGCGCAAGCCGTTCCCCTCGACCGCGCGAGACCCGCTCGCCGACTCCGGGGAGCGTTCGAACGAGAGCGATGCGATGCCGCCGGAGATTCCTTCTCAAGGCGAGGGTGGCGAGGACCCGCTGGAGACCGCTGGCGCCGCGGGTACCGAGCAGCTGATCCAGGTTGGGCTCCACGACGTGAACGACGTCCACGTCGAATCGTGTCAGCACTCCCTGCGAGAACCGGAACTCGATGTCCGAATCGTCGCCGACGACCTGGTCGATGTAGCGGAGAATCGGCGCTGGGGGGCGATGGGTCTCGTGGACGACCAATGTCGCCGACGAGTCCGTCGGCCGATTAGGAGGGGCCACCCACCCATATTAGGTTGATCGGGAGGAGGCGATTCACGTGCAGGATGTCTTCGTTCACCCCGCGGGGCAGGACGACAATCTCGGTGACTCCGCACTGCGTGACGGACTCCTTCGTGCACTTCGCGGCAACGGTGCCAGGCTTCACGTGCACCTCGAGGGGCAGACCTCGGACTACCTGCCTGGTGTGCCGCTCCGTAGCGACGAGGCGTTCTATCCAGAGCGACGTGCCTGGCTCGCGGCATCCGACATGGCGGCGCATCCGGTGTATGTGGTGAACGCGGGCGAGATCAACCCTCAGCCCGAGATGCCGTTCCCGCACGCACGGCGTGCCGGTGAGATGCGCCGCGTGACGAATCGCGGGGGGATCGTCATCGCGGCGGGGCTCGGGCTGAAGAACCCCGCCATCGCCTCTCGGGTGGTGTTCGATTCTGCCCTCCGCGACGCGGCAGTCATGTCGTGGCGCGACGCGGAGTCCCAGGCGGCTGCGGGCTTCGGAGGTGTGGCTCCGGACTGGGCCTTCGCGCTCGGCAGCGATCCCTCCATCTGGGCGACGGCAGAGGATCGGCCGCTGATCGCGATCACCCTGCGGTTCGACCGCCCGTGGCCGACGGACGACTGGATCGCGGAACTCCGCGGTCTGGCTGTGCGCACCGACAGGCGCATCGTGACCGTTGCGCAGGTGGCGCGTGATGCGCCCCGTGCGGTGCTACTCGCGGAGCGGCTGGGCGGTGAGTACCTGGTGGCAGCGAGCACTCGTCACGACGACCTGGACAAGCATGTGCGCGCCGTGTATGCACGCTCGCTCGTCGTTGTGAGCGATCGGGCTCACGCGCTCATCATGGGTGCGACGGAGGGGGCATACCCGCTGGGAACGGCCGCCGATCCTCAGAAGATCCAGCGATTGCTCGATGCAGCCGGGGTCGGCGCATTGACCGGGCACCACGATGGACTCGCTTCCCGTGCTTCGCAGCTCGAGGCCGTGCTCCCGGATCTCCAGCGCGCAGTTCGACAGGCTCGCAGGGATCTCCGTGGACTCACGGAACGCATCCACGCGGCGATGGATGCTGCTGCGGGCTGACGTGAGGTGCGCCCCGACCTACCGTCGGTGAAGCGCCAGCTTCGCGCGGTGCACGAGCGGTCGCAACCCGGGGAAGACCTGCAGAAGCGTACGACCCAAAGGCGTTGCGGCGCGCCACGCTCGGCGCTTCAGCGAAGCTCCGACGGGCTTCTCCACTGCGTGCTCTCGCTGCTTCGCCCCGGACTTCGCGCGCTTGCGCAGATCCGAGACCTCGGTGCGAAGGCCGGCGTTCTGCTCGGCGTAGAACACGATCAGATCCACGAGTTGTCGTGCGTCCGCGAGCGTGGGCTCGGGGGAGAACGCGGACGGCAGGGTGCCGGTGATCACCTGCTCATAGAGGAGTCCGAAGTCGTGCGACAGCTCACGGTCCGCCGCGACGATAGACGCCTCTGACAGGGCGGTGTAGCGATCGGGAGAAGCGAAAGTCGACGCGATCTCGCGCGCGAGCGCTCCCGAGTCGCCTTGCGCTACGGCCACCACGCCGTCGTTCTCCTGCACGAGGGTGAGCCACGGCAGCTCGTACATGAACACCGGGAGGCCACGGGACTGCGCTTCGGCGATCGTGAGCTGGTAGCCCTCGATGATGCTCGTGGTCACGAACGCGTCCGCGCGATCGATCGCCTCGATGAGGCGCTCGCCGCGTCGCTCACCCACAGCCTCGATGTGGGCATCGAGGCGTCGCTTCCGAACCTCCGCGTTGAATCGGGACGCCGTCCAATCCCCCCAGTCGGGTCCGACCACCGTGAGATGGAAGTCGAACGACAGTTGGCGCAGGTGGTCGGCCACGTCGATGAGTTGGCTGACCTGCTTGGTGTGCTCGTCGAGGCGGCCCCACCAGATCAGCTCGACCCGGCCCTCGCCCAACCGCTTCGGGCGCGGCACTCCAGCGGATTGAAGAAGCAGAGGTGAGGGCGGGTTCGGCACATAGACGGCATGCGGGACTCCACGCAGCTTCCAGAAGGCGACATCCAACGGTGACAGCGTCACAAGCTTTTCCAGCAACGGCGCATTCGCCTTGAGCAGCGCATGCAGCCCATTGAGGTCGTAGATCGGCCGCCCCGCGAAGTTGTGGATCCATCCGATCGTCGCCACTCCGAGGGCGCGAGCCATCAGGGCATACTCGGGCCAGTCGCGGCTGTACAGCACTTGGTGGTCGATGACGACATCGACGTCGTTCGAGCGACAGATCTCGGCCCACTCGACGAGTCGCTCGGGCAGGCCTCGACCAACCATCTCGATGAAATGCGCTCCGTCGGGTACCGCATCCCGGTCGCTCCCGTAGCGCCGTGCGACGATCGTGACGCGGTACCCCGCCCGCTTGAGGAAGTCAGCTTGTGCGAGCAGCACTCCGGAGACTCCGCCGGTCGTCAGCGTGCGCGTTGTGAGGAGCACGCTCTTGACCCTGCGCTGGTCGAGGTCGACCGGAGTGGAGTGGGCCTTCAGCGCGGGCAGGCACTCCGGGTAGAAGCGGACGGCCGCGACGACGATGTCCGCGGGCTCCGCGCACGTGTACAGGTGATCGAACACAGCGGGCGCGATCTCGCTGGTCGTGTGCTTCAGGAGGTAGGCGCACACGTAGCCGATGATCGACAGGCGGACGGACTCGTAGCTGTCGAGCAACGGGCCGGGGTCGCCGATCCTGCGTGCGATCCCCCGCACCGCGGGTGCGACGCTGTCGATCGATCGGATTGCCTCCGCGTAGAACTTCGCCTGCTCGATCGTCTCGACGGACTGTCCGCTGCCACCGCGCCCGTAGTGATAGCGGTAGAGCCGATCCGGGATCGACACGTACTTCGACGCTGTTGCGGCGACCAGGAACATCAGCGGGAGGTCGTTCACGCGGGGGAGGACGAGATCCTCGGGAAGGCGGGCGTACGCGTCCCGCAGAAGCGTCGTGCGAAACAGGTAGCGCCACAGCTGTCCTTGCGCCGGCTGATCCACGGGGAACAGGCCGCTCAAGATCTCGTCACCGACGAGCGACTCGTGCTTCGGAGCGAGGCGATTCTGATAGCCGCCGACGACCTTGCCCTCGGGATTGATCACTTCGATGGCGAAACCGACCAGGTCCGCTCCGTGTCGATCGGCGGCGGCGAGCGACTTCTCGACCGCGTCATGAAGGAGCTCGTCGTCGCCATCAACGAAGATCACATGGTCGCCGGCAGCTGCGAGGACTCCGAGGCGGCGAGCCTGGAAAGCGGAGCTGTTGCGTTCCTGTCTGATCATCCGGACGCGGGCGTCGCGAGCCATGTATCGATCGATGATTTCCGTCGTGCCATCGGTGGATGCATCGTCCACGCAGATCACTTCGAGGTCCGTCACCGTCTGCGCGAGACAGCTCTCGATCGCCGCAGCGGCGGTGGGCTCATCATTGTGCAGGGGGATCACGATCGTGACGCGGGGCGCGTGCGGCATGGGAGCTCCATGGTCTGGGGGCGAGACAGGACCTGCTTATCGGCGCAGATGTCGTGCGCCGCCAGCGTGCGGGGTGCCTTCGATGATCTTAGGTTGCGCGGCCGGGTGACTCCGCTCGACTCAGGTTCACCTCAGGTACCAAGGTATGATCGGATGTGTTTTGTGCGCTCGCGGGACTGTCCCACGAAAGTACGTGGTGGTCAGAGAGGTAGCGAGTTCCTTTGGTGGATGCACGCCTTCATGCCCCGGCTGACGGACTGTTCGAAGTCGGCCGCCGGCCGCCGTTCGGCGCCTATCTCGCCGAGGCCTGGCGTCGCCGGAGCTTCGCGCTCACGCTGGCCGGTTACCGGCTCGTCGGCGGGCTGTTGCAGAACCGGCTCGGCGTGCTGTGGATCGTCCTCAAGCCCCTGCTGACCGCGATCATCTACGGCACGATCTTCGGCGTGGTGCTGTCGAGCGATGCGCGCCCCGCGGACTTCGCGCCGTACATCATCACGGGCGTGTTCGTCTTCGAGTTCTTCACGGGGTGTTTCGGCGGCGGATCGCGCGCGATCACCGGGAACTCAAGGCTCGTGCAGAGCCTTGGCTTCCCCCGCATCCTCCTCCCGGTCTCGGTGGTCGCCGAACAGGCCATGCGGATGATCCCGATCACCGTTCTACTGGGCATCCTGCTGCTCGTCTTCGGCATCCCGATCAGCTGGTCGTGGCTGCTCGTCATTCCGATCCTGGCGATGATGGCGGTCTTCAATCTCGGTGTCGCGCTCATCGTCGCCCGCATGTCGGTGTGGGTGCGGGATGTGCAGCAGTTCATCCCCACGATCAACCGCGTGCTGTTCTACGCCAGCAGCATCTTCTTCCAGGTCGATCTGGTGTTCGCGGACAATCCCGTACTACTGACGATCGCGCACAGCATCCCTACCTACGACTTCATCGCGCTGGTGCGCGCCGTCATGCTCGAAAACCATCCCGCGCCCGAGCTGGCGGTCATCCTCGCCCCGGTGTGGACCGTGCTCGCGATCGGGTTCGGCGTCGTGTACTTCTGGAGGGCCGAGGCGAGGTATGGACTCAGTGAGTGAGCTCATTCTGCCGGGTGGCGAAGCGGGTGCCGCGGCGGCGGCACCCCGTCCGATGATGGTCGTCGACGACGCTCACGTCACTTACCGCGTGTACGCCTCAGGCAAGCGCATGAGCGCTCGCGACAGCCTTTTCAGCCTGAACGCGCTGCGCGGTGGCCGAGGCTTGAAGACCGTTCCCGCGTTGCGCGGGGTCACCTTCACGGCCTCCGAGGGCGAGACGATCGGCGTCATCGGCCACAACGGCTCCGGCAAGTCGACTCTGTTCCGCGCGATGAGCGGGCTCCTTCCGACGTCGCAGGGCACGATCTGGGCGGCCGATCGACCGGTGCTGCTCGGCGTCAATGCCGCACTCGTCCCCGAATTGTCTGGCGAGAACAACATCAAGCTCGGCCTGCTCGCGATGGGATTCACCCCGGAGGAGGCCGCCGCGCACGTCGACGAGATCGCCGACTTCGCCGAACTCAATGACTTCATCCATCACCCCATGCGCACGTATTCGTCGGGAATGGGAGCACGCCTTCGCTTCGCCATCGCGTCGGCGCGAGCCCACTCGGTGCTTCTGATCGACGAGGCGCTGGCCGTCGGTGACCGCCGCTTCAAGCTCAAGAGCGAGGAGCGCATCCGCGAGCTTCGCGACAGCGCCGGTCTCGTGATGATCGTGAGCCACTCCGCGGGATCGCTCCGCGACACCTGCGAGCGGGTCCTCTGGATCCACCAGGGTGAGCTCCGTGCTGACGGCCCGTCGAAGGACGTGATCGACGAATACGTCAAGTGGACCAAGCAGCCGGGCGGTGGAACAGTCGGCGCAGCATCAGCGGGGGCCGCCAGCAAGCGGACGGCGACCGCACCGACCAAGCGGACGCCGAAGGCGACAGTCGCCGCGCGACCCGCCGAGGCGGACGTGGCCCCGGCGCCGGCATCGACTCCGGCATCCGCGCCGCGCTCCGAGCCTCATGACAGCCCACGCGACATCAAGCGCCGCAAGAGGTTCTATCGCTCCGTGCGCGAGCGCAGCCGCCGCGAGATCGTCGCCCTGGGCGTCACGGCGTCCGCGCTTCTTCTCGCCGTCGGCGCCGGCGCGGGGATCGCGCTCGTTTCGCTCATTCCTTAGCTCGAACCGAGCCACTTCTTCGCGCGGTGCGCGAGGGGGCGCAGCCCGGGCAGTCGCTTGAGCGTGGCCCGCCCGATCGGCGCGGCCGAATCCCACAGTCGAGCGCCGAGCGGTGAGCCATTCGTCGAAGTCGGCCGTCCGCGGCGCCGCGAGCGCTCAGCGAAGAACACCATCAGACCGAGGAGCTGCTCGGCGTCGGCGAGGGTCGGCTCGGGCGAGAACTCGTCGGGGAGCGCGCCGGTGACCACCCCGCGGTAGAGGTGCGCGAAATCGTGCGAGACGGCGCGGTGTGCGGCATCCACGGAGGCTCGCGACAGACGGAGGTAGCGCTCGGGATTCGCGAAGATGTCGACGACGTGCTGGGCGAGGCCCGCTGCGTCGCCCTGCGGGACAGCGACGATACCGGCGTTGTCCTGCACGAGCGTGAGCCACGGAAGCTCATACATGAAGACCGGAAGCCCGCGCGACTGAGCCTCGGCGATCGTCAGCTGGTACCCCTCGATGATGCTCGTGGATACGAAGGCGTCCGCCTGGTCTATGGCGGCGACGAGCCGCTCGCCGCGCAACGGACCCACGGCGACGACCTGATCGCCGACCCGTCGACGCCTCGCTTCGGCGTTGAAGCGCTTCGCGGTCATCTCGTCCCAGTCCGGCCCGATGACGGTGAGCCGGAAGTCGACCGCGAGTTTTCGCAGCTGCGCTCCCACCTCGATGAGCTCGCTCACCTGCTTCGTGTGCTGCTCGAGGCGGCCCCACCACACGAGTTCGATCCGGCCCTCCGGAGAAGCCTTGCCCACGCGGTGGCGGGCGGCTTCGAGCAGCAGCGGCGACGGGGGGTTGGGAATGTACGCGGTGTGTTCGACGCCGCGCAGCTTGAAGTAGGCGACATCCAGGGGCGACAGCACGACGAGCTGGACAAGGGCGCTGCTGCACCGCTCGATGAGGGTGAGGCGCGCGTTGCCGTCGTAGATCGGACGGCCGACGAAGTTGTGCATCCACCCGATCGTCGCCGCACCTTCGGCGCGGGCCATGAGGGCGAACTCAGGCCAGTGGTTCAGATACAGCACCTGGTGGTCGATGACGACGTCGACCTCGTGGGTACGGCAGATCGCCGCCCACTCCTCGAGCTTCTCGACGAGGCTGCGGCTGGTCATCTCGACGAAAGTTGTGCCGTCGGGCAGCACGGTGACATCGCTCCCGCCGTTGCGTGCGACCACCGTCACGCGGTAGCCGGCCTCGGTCAGGTACCGCGCTTGCGATGCGACGACTGCGGAGACTCCGCCCGTGCGCACGGTCGAGGTCGAGAGCAGGATGCTGCGCACCGGCCGATCGGGAAGGCCCTGCCATTCGGTATGGAACTTCAGGGTCGACAGCGTGGCCGGGTAGAAGCGGGCCGCCGCGTGCACGATGTCGTGCGCGGACGCGACGGTGTGCAGGTGGGCGAGGGCCGCATCGAGCACCGTGCTGTCGCTCTGGTCGATGAGCTGGAAGCACACGTACCCGACGATCGACAGTCGCGCCGACTCGAAGGTTTCCCGGAGGAGCGCCGGGTCGGCGTGCATTCGTGCGAGGTGCTCCACCGCCGGTCGGATGCACGTGATCGAATCGATCGCCGACGTGTAGAACTCCGCGCGCTCCACACTGTCGACGCGGTGGCCGCTGCCGCCGCGGCCGAAGTGGTAGCGGTAGAGCTTTGCGTCGGTGGACACGTAGCGGGTCGCGAGGGCTGCGACGAGGAACATCAGCGGAAGGTCGTTGACGCGCGGGAGCACGAGGTCATCCGGCAGGAGGGCGTACGCGTCTCGCAGCAGCGAGGTGCGGAACATGTATCGCCAGAGCTGTCCGCGCGCGGGCGTGCCGATGGGGAACAGCCCGCGCAGCACCTCGGAGCCCTCGAGTTCGCGATGGACCGGCTGCAGGCGCCGCTCGTAGGCGCCGCCGACGCGGCCGTCCTTCTCGACGACCGTGACCCCGAATCCGACGAGATCAGCGCCGGTCGCCTCAGCCTGCGCGAGCGCCTTCTCGGCGGCCTCCTCGACGAGTTCATCGTCACCGTCGAGGAAGAAGACATACTCACCCTGCGCAGCCAGCACCCCGGTGCGTCGCGACTGCAGCGCGGACAGATTGCGGTCATGGCGGATGAGACGCACGCGCGCATCGCGCGCGCTGAGCCGCTCGATCACGGCAGGCGTGCCGTCGGTCGAGGCATCGTCGACACAGATCACTTCGATCGCGGTGAGGCTCTGCCGCAGCGCGCTCTCGATCGCGACGGCGACGGACTCCTCGTCGTTGTAGACCGGGATGACGATCGAGATGCGAGGCGCCGGTGTCATGGGTTCCGAGTCTATCCGCGCGCTGCCCGTCGACTCGGCCGACCTCGGCACCGGCCCCGGCCGACAGAGAGCGTCGACCGCCCGGGATACGCTCTTCTGCATGAAGATCGCCATCGTCGGCACGGGCTATGTGGGCCTGTCGAACGCCGTCGTCCTCGCTCAGCACCACGAGGTGTTCGCCGTCGACATCGACCCGCACAAGGTCGAGCTGCTGCGGAGCCGCCGCTCGCCGATCGTCGACGCCGAGCTCGAGGAGTACCTCGCCACCCGTGAGCTCGACCTGACCCCGACGTTGGACGCCGAGGGGGCGTACGCGAACGCGGCGTTCGTCGTGGTGGCGACGCCGACGAACTACGACGAGGTGACGAACTACTTCGACACGTCGTCGGTCGAGTCGGTGATCCACGCCGTCGCGGAGATCAACCCGGACGCGACGATCGTGATCAAATCCACCGTGCCCGTCGGTTTCACGGCACGCATGGTGGCCGAGCACCCGGGCGCGACGATCATCTTCTCGCCGGAGTTCCTGCGCGAGGGCCGCGCGCTCTACGACAACCTGCATCCCTCGCGGATCGTCGTGGGCGACCGCGGCCCGGCGGGGCAGCGGTTCGCGCAGCTGCTGCTCGAAGGCGCTCTCGACGCCGACGTGCCGGTGCTGCTCACGGACTCGACGGAGGCGGAGGCGATCAAGCTCTTCGCCAACACCTACCTCGCGCTGCGCGTGGCGTACTTCAACGAGCTCGATACGTACGCGGCGGTGCACGGCCTGGACGCCAGGCAGATCATCGAGGGCGTCGGCATGGACCCCCGCATCGGCACCCACTACAACAACCCTTCCTTCGGCTACGGCGGGTACTGCCTGCCGAAGGACACGAAGCAGCTGCTCGCGAACTACTCCGAAGTGCCGCAGAACCTCATCGCCGCGATCGTCGACGCCAACAGCACCCGCAAGGACTTCGTGGCCGCCGACATCCTCGCCCGCAACCCCGCGACGGTCGGCGTGCACCGCCTCGTGATGAAGTCGGGCTCCGACAACTTCCGTGCCTCGTCGATCCAGGGGATCATGAAGCGCATCAAGGCCAAGGGCGTGGAAGTGATCGTCTACGAGCCGACCCTCGATGAGCCCGACTTCTACCATTCCGAAGTGGTCCGCGACCTGGATGCTTTCAAGGCCCGCGCCGACGTGATCATCGCCAATCGGGCGACCGAGGTGCTCGACGACGTGGCGCACAAGGTCTACACGCGAGACATCTACGGCCGCGACTGACCCCGCGCCTGTGCCCGGGGGAGTGGATGCCGGTTCCCGGCGGTCACGGCGGCTGGACGGTCGGGCCTAAACTTGGATCCCGACATGCCCCCCACGAACGAGCGCGCGCGCCGCGAGACCCGCTGGCCGCGCCGGTACGCGCAGCGCTTGTTCTATACGGACGCGGCGGTGGTCTTCGCGACGCTCGGGGTGTTCACATGGTCGCTGGCGCTGTCGGGAAGCACCGTGGTGAGCTGGCCCGACGGCCCTAATCTCGGATACCCGCTCGTCATGGGGGGCCTCGCCGTGGTCTGGCTGATTGCGCTCGAGGTGCTCGACACCCGTGACGAGCGCATCGTGGGGAGCGGCTCGATCGAGTATCGCGGCATCGTGAACGCCACGATCGGCGTCTACGCAGCGGTTGCCCTCTTCGGCTTCTTCGTGCGAGCCGACCTGTCGCGGGCCCTGTTCATCACGGCAGCGCCGATCGGACTGGGGTTGCTGGTCTTCTCGCGGTGGCTCTGGCGGCAGTGGCTGCGCCGAAACCAACGTCGGGGCGCCTTCCTCGACAGCGCTGTCGTCATCGGCGACCGCGCGAAGGTCGCGCACATCGTGCAGGTGATCGAGCGCACCGAAGGCACCGGCTATGCCATCGTCGGAGCGATCACGAGTCGCGGCACGCAGAGTCGCATCGCGGGGAGCATCGATGTCATCGGCGACTACGCGCACGCGATCGAGGCGATCGATCGAGTCGGGGCGGACACGGTGATCCTTGCCGGCGCTGACGACCTCGACCCCCAGTCGATGCGCGTTCTGGGCTGGGATCTCGCCGAGCGCGACATCCAGTTCATCGTCGCCCCGGCCATGACCGATATCGCCGGTCCGCGCTACCACGCACGTCCGGTCGCGGGCCTCCCGCTCGTCCACGTCGCCTACCCGCGCCTGGAGGGTGTGCCCCGCGTGCTGAAGCGCGCCTTCGACATCGTGGGAGCGGTGCTGCTCATCGTCGTGCTCTCGCCGTTCTTCATCGGCGCAGCGGTCGCGGTGAAGACGACCAGCGCCGGCCCGCTGCTCTATCACCAGGAGCGGATCGGCCGGAACGGACACCGGTTCGGCATGCTGAAGTTCCGGTCGATGGTGCGCGGTGCCGACGATCAGCTGGCGAGCCTCCTCGATCTCGAAGGAGCGAGCCAGCCGCTGTTCAAGGTGGTCGACGATCCTCGCATCACCCCGGTCGGGCGCTTCCTGCGCAGGCACTCGATCGACGAACTGCCGCAGCTGTTCAACGTCTTGCGCGGCGAGATGAGCCTCGTCGGACCCCGACCGCAGCGGCCCGCCGAGGTCGCGCTGTACGACGATGCCGCGCACCGACGGCTGCTCGTGAAGCCCGGCATGAGCGGCCTCTGGCAGGTGAGCGGTCGCTCGAAGCTGTCGTGGGAGGATGCCATCCGCCTCGACCTGTACTACGTCGAGAACTGGTCGTTCACCCAGGACATCCAGATCCTGTTCCGTACCATCCGCGCGGTGGTCGTCCCCGGAGACACGGCGCATTGAGCGCGTCTCTCGGCGGGATCACAGGCCGCGCTCGATAGCATCCACTGGTGTCCAGTAAGCAACCCGCAGGGCGATACCGCATCGGCCGCGCCGGCAATCACGCGCCGGCGCCGCAGCGGCGACGCCGCTGGCCGTGGGTTGTCGGTGCGGGCCTCGCGTTCGTCCTGCTGATCGGCGGGGTGGGTGCGATCTTCGGGATGCAGGCACTCACGGTCCGCGACAACCTGCTCGAAGCCAAGGACAAGCTCACATCGGTGCCGTCGCTGGCCACGAAGGGCGATCAGGCGCAGATCGAAACGGTGGCGAACGAAGTCCTCGCCCTCACCACGGAATCGGACGCGATCGTGCAGGGGCCCCTCTGGGACCTCGCGGCAGCTGTTCCCGGCGTGGGAGTGAACATCGCGGCGGTCAAGAGCGCGACCGAGGCGACGCACATCCTGGTGCGCGATGCCATGCCCCCGGCCCTCCAGCTGCTCGGCACGGTGCAGCTCGACAAGCTCAAGGTGAAGGGCGGCGGCCTCAATCTCGAGCCGTTCCGCGGCGCCATCGGCATCATGCCGGCGGTGACGGCGGCGTTCGCCGATGCTGAGGCCCACGTGAGCTCGATCGATCGATCGGCGCTGATGCCGGTCGTCGATGACGCGCTCGGGCAGCTTCTCGACGTGATGACGCAGGCGGGGCCGGCCCTCGGGCTTGTCGACAAGTACCTGCCCACGCTGCTTCAGCTCGCCGGCTCGGATGAGCCGCGCACGTACATCGTGCTCTTCCAGAACAACGCCGAGATCCGCGCCACCGGGGGCAATGCCGCGACGTCGGCCGTGATCTCCGTCGACAACGGCAAGATCGAGATGCGCGACGATGAACAGTCCGAGGACTTCCACACCGCCGGAGTGAAGGGCTGGCTCGACTACGAGATGCCTGACACCACTCTGGCCATGTACGAGTGGGATTTCGCAAAGTACGCCCAGAACTACAGCCGTACACCCGACTACCCGACCACTGCCGCGATGTTCCGGTCGCTGTGGCAGACGACGAACGACAGCGATGTCGACGGTGTGATCTCCATCGATCCCGTCGTACTCTCCTACATGCTCGAGGCGACCGGGCCGATCGAGCTGGACGACGGAAGCGAGATCAACGCGGACAACGCCGTGCAGCTTCTGCTCAGCGACTCGTACGAGCGGTTCGGCACCAACGGCAAGGCCGCCGACGCGTACTTCAATGATGTGGCCGCGAGTGTCTTCTCGGCCGTCTCTTCGGGTGACTGGGATCCGGGAACGATGATCGAGCAGCTCATGAAGGCCGCCGAAGAGCAGCGCATCTACATGTGGTTCTCACGCGACGGAGAGCAGGCGCTCAGTGACGAGTTCCACCTCGATGGAGCGCTCACGACTGACAACACCGAGAGCACGCAGGTCGGTGTGTGGGTGAACAACGCCTCGTACAGCAAGCTCGAGTACTACCTCACGACCTCACTCGATGTGTCGTGCGACCCGACGGCGCGCACGGTGACGAGCACTCTCACGATGACCAGCAGCGTCCCGGGCTGGGACCTCAGCGAGTACACGCTCGCGTGGCGCAACCCGAGCCTGGGGGTTCCGCGCACCGACATGCTCCTCGACGTCGTCTCCTACGCTGTGCCCGGTGGCACGCTGGTCTCGTCTCCTGAGACGGGCGACTTCGCCAGCTGGACCCGTACCGGCTCCGAAGCAGGCCGCGACGGCAAGAGCATCTCGGTGATCGTGCCGATGGGTGAGACCAAGTCGGTGTCGTTCACGAGCACTCTCCCGGAGGGCGAGCTCGGGCCGCTCCAGACCCGCTTCTCCCCGACCGTCACCCAGACCCCCGTCACCGTCGCGGACTCCTGCTCGTCGTTGTTCCCCGAAGAGGCGGCGCCGGCCGCGGCCGAGGCGGCGTCCTGACCGGCCGGGGGCACCTCCCGAGCACCAGCGGCGCCCGGCACGCGCTGATCTGGCTGCTGGCGATCGGCTACGGCACGTTCCTCGCGTTCGTCGTCTTCTGGCCGAGCCCCATCGACCAGCCGGTCGAGGGGCTGCTCGACCGCGCGATCTCCGAGATGCACGAGCGCGGCGTGCCGGCGGCGGTGGACTACTCGTTCATCGAGTTCACCGCCAACATCGGGCTGTTCATCCCGGTGGGCGTGCTGTTCGGGCTCCTCTTCCCGCTCCGGTGGTCCGCTCTGGCGCTGCTGGGTGGGCCTGTGCTCTCGGTGCTCATCGAACTCGCGCAGCGGCAGCTGCTGGAGGCGCGCTACGCCACGCTCGGCGACGTCATCGCGAACTCGATCGGCGCGACGATCGGTGTGCTTCTGACGATGATCCTCCGCGCGGTGGTCGCCGCGCGAGACGAGAAGGTCATCGCCCGCTACCGCGCCATCGCGGCGCAGAGTGCGTCACGCCTGTGAATCACGGCGCGCGCGCCGCGTCCTGATGGCGCGCGTTGAGAGGTCGGAGGGTGGGTGCTTCCACCGCTCCTTGACCCACGTCCACCCTCCCGGCTAGTTTGCGATGGGGCGCGCGTCCTGCTGTGTGGGCTCGGGGAAGTCCGCGTGTGCGGCGGGACGGGCCTCTTTGGGGAGGTCCCCGGCTGGGGGATTCTCTGTCGACGTCGACGGGGAGATGTGCAATGGGCAGCAACGGCAACGACATTTCGCGCGCGCTGGGCGCGGGGGGTGAGCGGCAGGCGACACGGCGAACGCTGGGGGCGAGGCGCCTGGAACGGCGACGCCTCACGCTGCGCCATCGCTGGTACGCGGGCGGGGTCGCCACTCTTCTGTCGGGCGCGCTCGTCTTCACCGGACTGACGCCGGCGGTCGCCGACGAGGCGGCGCCGCCGGTCGATGCGACGTCAACGACGACGGTGGATGCCGCGACCGAGGCCACGGCGGACCCGACCCCCACCCCGACGCCGGAGGTGACGCCGACGCCCACGCCGGAGGTGACGCCGACGCCCACGCCGGAGGTGACGCCCACGCCCGCGCCCACTCCGACGATCACGCCGACGCCGAGCCCGACGCAGACGCCGGCCCTCGCACCCGCGCCGCCCGCGCTTCTCGCGCTCGCGACGTGCGACCTCAACGGCACGTTCGAGATCGACGGCGACTACGACGCCGGCACCTGCGGCGGTCAGGACTGGCTCACCGTCGCAGACGACTCGACCGACGTCATCGGCACCTACAACGTGGTGCGGGACAACTCCAACCCCGCGACATGGACCTCCGGGGGAGGAACCCCGCCGAAGGTCGACTTCATCCGCGTGTACTCCTACTCCCAGACGATCGGCGCGAACTACTACCTCAACCTGGCGTGGGAGCGCGAGCAGGTCAGCGGCACCGGCGGCTACGTCATCGAGGTGACCAACGCCGGCGTCTCCGTCGGAAACGGCGTTCCGCAGCCCGATCGGTCGGGAGGCGGCGTGGTGTTCTACGTCACCGCGCAGGGTGGCAACCCGCCCGTCCTCGAGCAGACGTGCGTCTACTCCAACCGTGAGCTCTACCCGGGCAACTGCACCACCGGCACCCAGGGCTTCGTCGCCGCCGTGAGCACCACCGAGGTGACGAGCCCCTTCGGCGACGTCGTGCCGGCGGGAGGCTTTTTCGAGGTCGGCTTCAACATCACCGAGCTCACCAACGGAGCCGTCAGCCCCGGCTGCCCCGCCGCGGCGAACGCCACGGTCTACGCGCGCAGCTTCACGGGACAGAACCCCGGGCCGACCGGGAACCTGAAGGGTTTCGTCGGCCCCCTCACGGTCGACCCGCCCTCGACGTGCGGCTCTTTGACGATCCGCAAGGAAGACGAGGACGGCGCGCCGCTGGCCGGCGCCGACTTCACTGTGACGCCCAACCCGACGACCGGCACCGGTTCCATCGAGGTCACGACCGCGACCGACGGCACGTTCTCGTTCTCGAACACCGTCAAACCGGGCACGTACACCGTGACCGAGACCGAGGCCCCGCCCGGCTACCTGCTCCCGTCGGCTGCGAGCCAGCAGGTGACCATCGGCATCGAGCAGTCGCAGACCGTGACGTTCGTCGACCCGCTGGGTGCGGCGACGTGGCTCAAGAACGACCGCGCGGGCTCGCCCCTGGGTGGAGCGACGTTCCAGCTCACCGCCACCGGTGGCGATGCCGCGTCGGCTCCCTGGGATCTGGATGCCGCGCCGATCACCGTCACCGACAACACCGGCGCGCCGGGGTACAGCGGGCGCGACGTCGACCCGGTGGCGGGTTCCTTCCGCGTCGTCGGTCTTCCGACCGGCACCTACTCGGTCGTCGAGACGGCGGCGCCGGCGGGCTACGTGCTCGACTCCTCCGCGCAGGCCATCACGATCTCCGACCAGACCCCGATCGCGACCGTCGCACTGCCGTTCGTGAACACCCCGTACGCGACGGTGTCGCTCACCAAGGTGTGGGTGAACGCGTTCGACGGCGACACCGCTGACCTCTTCATCGCCGGTGCGGCTGCCGCGTCGGGCACGTCGACGGCGCCGGCCGGCGGACCCGCGATCCAGGTCTCGGTGCCGCCCGGCTCCGCGCTCTCGGTCGCGGAGACGCTGGGCGCCGCGAACACCGGCCGCTACACCTCGCAGCTCTCGTGCGAGGGTGCGGTGGTCGAGGGCAACACCGGCACGTCCGGACGATTCACCGTGCCCGCCTGGCCCGCATCGGCCGACGGCGTGCAGTGCACGATCACCAACACGGCGGTCGAGCGCACCCTCACGCTGCAGAAGCGGTGGATCGATGCGATCGCCGGCGACACTGCGACGCTGACCGCGGCGACATCGACCGCGACGTCGACGGAGACATCCACCGCGACAGGCGCCGCCGACGAGACCGACACCGTCAACACCGCGGTGGTGACTGTGCGCGTCGGTGATACCGCCGGCCTCTCCGAGACGCTCGGCGGTGCCGGCACCTACGGCGCCGAGTACTCGTGCACCGACGGGGCGTCGGGTTCGGGCACGGGCTTCGTGCTCACGATGCCCGACCAGAACGTCACCTGCACCTTCCAGAACTCGGCGGAGCGGGCGACCGTCACCCTGCAGAAGCAGTGGATCGACGCGTTCCTGGGCGACGAGGCCGAGCTCTCTATCGAGGGCGCCGAGACGGCGGATGCCACCTCGACCGCTCCGGAGGGCGATGGGCTCGACACCATGGACGTCGCGACCGCGAGCGTGCGGCTCGGGGACTCGGTGACTCTGTCCGAGGACCTCTCCGATGACAACACCGGTCGCTACGACGCCACCTGGAGCTGCGACGACGGCACGAGCGGCACCGGCGAGGACATCCCGTCCTTCACGGTCACCGAGTCGATCGTCTGCACGATCACGAACACCGCGCGCACTGTCGATGTGACGGTGAACAAGGCCTGGGTGGCGCCGTTCGCCGGTGACACAGCCGAACTCTCTGTCGCCGGCCAGACGGGCACCTCCACGTCGAACGGCGCGGCCCTGCAGACGGACGACGACGTGGTCACGGCCAGCGTGCGCATCGGCGAGTCGGTGACGGTCGCCGAGACGCTCGGCGCCGAGAACACCGGCACCTACACGACCGCGCTCACCTGCGCGCCGGTGGGCGGATCGACCACGGGCCGCGCGATGACCTTCACGGCGCCCGACGCCGACGTCGAGTGCACTTTCACCAACACGGCCGTCTTCGTGCCCGTGGTTCTGGAGAAGCGCTGGATCGACGGCGTCGCCGGTGACACCGCCGAGCTGCGGATCGGGGATGCCGCGGCGACCTCGACCGCCGACGGCACCGCCGACCAGCGGGACGAGGTCAACACCGTGTCGGTCACCGTGCGCCTGGGCGACACCGTCCAGATGTCGGAGACGGTCTCCGGCGTCGGCGTGTACGGATCGATCTACACGTGCACCGCGGGTGAGGTGACCGGCGACGGCAGCGGGCGCGACTTCACACTCACCGTCACCGCCTCCGGCATCACCTGCACGTTCGTGAACGCGTCCGAGATCGAGCGCGTGCACGTCGTGAAGACATGGGTCAACGGCCAGGCCGGCGATTCGGCGGACCTCGACATCTCGGGCGCCGGCACCGGCGCGGGCATCTCGACCGCCAACGGCGACCGAGGGGCATGGACCGACACCGCCGCGGCGATCTTCGCCAACGCGACGATCGGCGAGACAGTGAACATCACCGAGACGATCGCGGTCGTCGCAGGTTCTGCGGCGGACTACACCAGCACGCTGGTGTGCATCGGCGATGACGGCACCACCTATGCGGACGCCGCGGCCCGGAGCGCCTCGTTCGTGATGCCGGCGCAGCCGGTGCGGTGCGAGTTCCGCAACGAGGCTGAGCTGCCGACGATCGCGCTCGCCAAGCTCGTGGACGTGACGGGTGCCGACGTGCCCGACACGAACTGGCAGCTGTTCGCCACGCCCTCGGCCGGGGACGCGGTCACCGACCCGGAGGGCGGTGACGTCGCCGCCACCGAGGTCGTGGCGGGTGTGCCCTTCGCGCTCAGTGAGACGCTGCGGGTCGCCTTCGCCGGTGCGGCGGAGTTCGAAGCGGGGGAGTGGTCGTGCGTGTCCGATGCCGACGGCACGATCATGCTGACCGACAGCACGCCGGGCGCGGCATCCCTCCGCGGTCTCGGTAAAGGCGAGAACGTGGTGTGCATGCTGGTGAACCACCACATCGACCAGGGGTACACGTTCGACAAGACGGCGGTCGACTCCGTGCGCAACGACGACGGCACGTGGACGGTCACCTACGAGATCACGGTGCACAACAACTCCGTGGTCGTGCCGGTCACCTACGACCTCACCGACACGCTCGTCGCGGCCGAGGGCGTCGAGTACCTCTCGGCGTCGTGGACGGGCCCGACCAGCGGCGCCTTCGACCTCGGCACGTCGCTGTCGGGCGAGCTCGCGACCGACCGGGCGCTCGCTCCCTTCGACGGGATGACCGACGACGTCTACACCGTGGTCGCGAACGTCGCGGTGACGAGCGCCGCCGCGCAACCGTGCGTGGAATCCGACGGACTCGGCGTGGTCAACACCGCCGAGCTGACCGTCGGCGAGGACACGGTGGATGCCGAGGCCTGTGGCACCGTCGAATTCGACGACGTCAGCATCGAGAAGACCTCGGCCCTCCCGGACGGAGAGACCTCCGTGGAGCCCGGCGACACGTTCGACTACGTGCTCACCGTCACCAACAACGGGTCACGCGCTGCCACGAATGTTCGCGTGACCGATGACGACCTCGACGACCGTCTGCAGATCACGGGCCTCACGGTGGAACCGGGAACTCTCACCTGGGGCGCGGCGCCCGGCTACGTCGGCAGCGACGTGGACCTGACGATCGACAGCCTGCCGGTCGGCGGGGTGGCGACGATCACCATCACGGTTGAACTGCTCCCCGGATCGAGCCCCGACGTGAGCTATGTGCAGCCGGGTGAAGCGGTCACTCCGGCGCCGACGCCGCTCGAGGAGCTGACCAACACCGCGTGTGTGGCGGCCGATCTCGACTCCGACGACACCAACAACTGCGACGACGAGCAGATCCCGGTGCGCGATGTCACCGCGGTCGTGTATATCTCGTGCATCAGCGACGTCGCCGCCGTCGGCTGGAACGTCGCCAAGTCGAGTGCCCTCATCGACGAGCCCATCTCGTTCTCGTGGACGCCCGATGCGGGCACCGCCACGACCGAGCCGCAGAGTGTCGAGCTCACCGAGCCCGGTGGATCGGCGACGTGGTCGCACATCGAGCCGTGGCCCGGTGCGGAGTTCACCCCCAGCGGAGTCGCGATCGACTACCCGGGCTGGCGACCGCTGACGCGGGCGGACGTCGTTCCGGGGTCGAGCCCGCTCCAGTTCTACCTGCCCGGCACCACCTCGGTCATGACGCCCGAGCAGCAGGAGGAGTTCGTGTTCAACGGTCTGATCCTCGACCCGAGCGCGCTCGACTTCGCCTGGCGCGGCGCGTCGACGATGACCTTCACCGTGAACCCCGTGCTCACGTTCTCAGCGCAGTACCCGCCGGAGACTCCGGGATGCGAGGTCGCCCGCCACAGTGACGTGCAGATCGAGAAGACGGCGAGCGCCGAGCGCACTGATCCGGGCGCGACGTTCACATACGACCTTTCGGTCGCGAACGTGAGCGACGACGCTGCCGCCGAGGGGGTCGTCGTGACCGACGAGATCCCGGCAGACCTCCGGATCACCGACGTGTCCTGGGCCGGTGAGAGCGACGCGGATGCGTTCCCGACCTGGGACTCGTGCGTGGTGAGCGGGCAGGATGCCGCGGGCTACGGGGGCACGCTCGAGTGCGGCCTCTTCGGACCCCTGCAGCCGGTCGGAGCGAATGCTTCTCCGTCGGAGGCGCCGACGATCACGCTCACCGCCATGGTGCGGGCGAGCGCGACCGCGAGTGTCATCACGAACGTCGCCGTGGTGGACTACTACACCTTCGGCGACCCGACCGACACCGGGCGTGATTCGGACGACGCGGTGGTGATGCTGTCGGCATTGCCGGCGACCGGCTCGTCGCCGCTGACCGGCCCGATCGTGTTCGCACTGCTGACGATGCTGGCCGGCACGGTGGCGATCCTGGTCCGCCGCCGGCGTGGGGGTCTCGCCGTCTCAGAGGAGGTCTGCTGAGGGGGGTGAGGCTCGCTCAGCGAGCCCCACCCCCGTGTCCGGCGGCGCCTTCGATGGTTCATGTGGGGGGTGTTGCGGCGCGCCGAAAGAGGTGTAGCTTGTGTGCTAATCCGGTCTGGGGCCGGGCAACCAGCGCGCTGGCGCGCACGGGCGGTGATCGCGGTTGATCGCAGTCACGCCTCGATGAGTTGGGGAAGGCGGGGACGCAATGCGTATTCGACGGAGCTCTCTGGTCAGTGGTCTCTTGGCCGCTGCTCTCGTGTTCGGGGGAGCCGGCGCGGCACTGGCAGACGATCCGCCACCGGATCAGGTCTGTGGGCCGCTATCGTCGGGGAAGATCGACGTCATGGGGAACGTGCAGACGATCACCGTCGACGCGCCCCCGGGGATGGTCATCGACTCCTATTGCGTGAAGGCGGGTTCCGCCAACCAGGGCTTCGGGCCGGTGTCCGTTTCGGTGAACCCGACGATGACCTCCGTTGTGATCTCCTACCCCGGCGGCAAGGACATCTCGCACTACTCGGTGCATTACGTCCCCGCGCCGACGCCGACGCCGACGCCGACGCCGACGCCGACTCCAGCGCCGAACCCGACGCCCACTCCGACGCCGACGCCGTATCCGACTCCGACTCCGACGCCGTATCCCACGCCGACGCCGACTCCTGAGCCGAACCCGACGCCGACTCCGACGCCGTATCCCACGCCGACTCCTGAGCCCACGCCGACGCCGTATCCGACGCCGACGCCGACTCCGGAGCCCACGCCGACGCCGTATCCGACGCCGACGCCGACTCCTGAGCCCACGCCTACGCCGACTCCTGAGCCCACGCCTACGCCGACTCCGGAGCCCACGCCTACGCCGACGCCGGTGCCGAACCCGACGCCGACGCCGACTCCTGAGCCGACGCCGACGCCGACTCCTGAGCCGACTCCAACGCCGACTCCTGAGCCGACTCCAACGCCGACGCCGGTGCCGAACCCGACGCCGACGCCGACTCCTGAGCCGACGCCGACGCCGACTCCTCAGCCGGCGCCGACTCCTGAGCCCACGCCGACGCCTACGCCGACACCTCAGCCGGCACCGACGCCGACGCCGACTCCTCAGCCCGCGCCGACGCCTCAGCCGACTCCGACCCCGACGCCTGGTTCGCTCCCGGCAACCGGCGGGGAGATCCCTGTTGCAGCGATCGGAGCAGGTGGCGCAGCCATCCTGGCCGGAACCGCGTTCATGCTGATGGCGCTGCGTCGCCGTCGCGCAGACGCCTCGTAAGCGGCATCCATCCGCTCCAACGGGCGGTCGTGCTACGGCACGGCCGCCCGTTCGGCGTGTGGTCCCCGGAGGCGTCCGCACACAGGTCTCCCGTAACGCGCGTCGCGGCGAGTCTGGATGCCGCTAAGATGCACGAGCAAGGGTTCGCTGCGATCCACCGCCCACCCGAAGGGCGACAGCAGGTCGGCGTGCTCCTCGACGCTCGTCGGGAGGACGCCATCCGCTTCAAGGGTGTGCACGGTGTTCCCGAAGCAACGGTGCGGCGGGTGACGCAGGCGCCGGAACGGCACGCGACCGCGTGCCGCTGGGAGAGGGGCGCTACGTGCGCCAGTTTGGGGAAGACACACGTGCCTGAGGCGCGCATCAAGAAGAAGTACAAGGTCCTGACGGGGGCTTTGGCTGCCGCGGCGCTGGTAGTCGCCCCGGTCATCCCGGCCATCGCGGCCGACTCCGAAGTCGTGGGGACGCTGGTGGATGTCCAGGACTGGACGCCTGAAACCAACCACGCGTCGTACTGGGAAGACCTTTACGAAGAGTTTGACGCGAAGTGCTACGAGCACGACGCGTCCGATCACACCGCTCACGGCGCGGTCACCAACGGCGGAAAGGCCGTGACGCTCAGTGCGTTCAACCCGTCGTGGTTCGGAAACCAGTGGGTGCTGCTGGTCGTCAAGGGCGGCAGTGTCTCGAACAATGTCGTCGAGAACCCGGTGGCGGGCGTCGCGTACGCGTCGCCGCTGAACTCGAGCGGACAGCAGTCGAACGTCTCGCACTGGATCGTCTGCAAGGGCGAAGCGCCGGAGCCCACCCCGACGCCGACCCCGACGCCGACCCCGACGCCGGAGCCCACGCCGACCCCGACGCCGGAGCCGACGCCGACCCCGACGCCGGAGCCGACGCCGACCCCCACGCCGGAGCCGACGCCGACGCCGACCCCCACGCCGGAGCCGACCCCGACGCCGGAGCCCACGCCGACGCCGGAGCCCACGCCGACGCCGACTCCTCAGCCGGCGCCCACGCCCGAGCCGACCCCGACGCCGACTCCTCAGCCGGCGCCGACTCCCGAGCCGACGCCCACGCCTGAGCCCGCGCCGACTCCGGAGCCGACCCCGACTCCTGAGCCGACGGTGACGCCGACGCCTACGCCTACGCCCGCCCCGCTTCCGGCGACCGGTGGAGAGATCCCCGTCGTCGCCATCGGAGTCGGTGGCGCCGCCATCCTTGGTGGAGCTGCGCTCACGCTGATGGCGCTGCGTCGCCGTCAGGCAGACGCCTCGTAACAGCGGCATCCCCTTCGCTCGAACGGGCGGTCGTGCTCCGGCACGGCCGCCCGTTCGGCGTTTCGCTGGGAAGCAGCCGAGCATAGGCCGTCGCGACACGCCCGAGTTTGCGACACGCCCGAGGCTCTGGCAAACTAGACAGGTTCCACATTCCGGCGTGCCCACGGGCATGCGCAGGATCACTGCCAGGGCAGTGCATAGGCGGCGCCTCGTCTGCGAAGCAGACAGCATCTTCGGATGCCTTGTGCGCAGGGTCCTAGGCCGCGGGCAGAAGAACAACGACACTTCCCCCAATATCCCGCAAGGGTTCGCCTTCGTGCGTGCCGGGGTGAGAGTCGCAAGCCGGGAGCGCGAGCTTCCGGTGTGACATCAGAACAGCGGTGCAGCATCACCGACAGGAGTCGGTGGAAGTGCCCTGGCGCGAAAGCGTCACCGTGCGTCCAATGCCCTCGGGGAACTCGAGAGGTAAGACGCGAGAAAGAGAGTGAGCAGACAATGGCGGGACAGAAGATCCGCATTCGCCTGAAGTCGTACGACCACGCCGGCCTTGACTCGTCGGCGCGCAAGATCGTCGACACCGTGACCCGTGCGGGCGCGACCGTTGTGGGCCCCGTGCCCCTTCCGACCGAGAAGAACGTCGTGTGCGTCATCCGGTCGCCCCACAAGTACAAGGACAGCCGCGAGCACTTCGAGATGCGCACCCACAAGCGCCTCATCGACATCATCGACCCGACGCCCAAGGCCGTCGACTCGCTGATGCGCCTCGACCTCCCGGCCGATGTCAACATCGAGATCAAGCTCTGAGGTTCGACATGGCTGACATCAACAACAAGGTTTCAAAGGGCCTCCTCGGCACCAAGCTCGGCATGACCCAGGTCTGGGACGAGAACGGCAAGCTCGTTCCCGTCACCGTGATCGAGATCGCGCCGAACGTCGTGACCCAGGTCCGCACCCCCGAGAAGGACGGCTACAAGGCCGTTCAGATCGCCTACGGCCAGATCGACCCCCGCAAGGTCACCAAGCCGCTCACGGTCCACTTCGAGACCGCTGGCGTGACCCCGCGTCGCCACCTCACCGAGATCCGCACCGCGGATGCTGCTGACTACTCACTCGGTCAGGAGCTGACGGTGGACGGCACGTTCGAGGCCGGCCAGCTCGTCGACGTCGTCGGCACGAGCAAGGGCAAGGGCACCGCGGGTGTCATGAAGCGCCACAACTTCAAGGGCGTCTCCGCTTCGCACGGTGCGCACCGCAACCACCGCAAGCCCGGTTCGATCGGCGCCTCGTCGACCCCGAGCCGTGTCTTCAAGGGAATGCGCATGGCCGGCCGCATGGGCGGCGAGCGCGTGACCGTCCTCAACCTCACGGTGCACGCCATCGACGCCGAGAAGGGACTCATGCTCGTCAAGGGCGCCGTCCCCGGCGCGCGTGGCCGCATCGTCTACGTCCGCAACGCAGTGAAGGGTGCCTGAACTCATGGCTGACTCGACTCTCGCGCTCGACGTCGTGAAGGCAGACGGCAAGAAGGCCGGCTCGATCGAGCTGCCCGCCGCCCTGTTCGACGTCAAGACGAACATCCCGCTCATCCACCAGGTCGTCGTCGCGCAGCGCGCGGCGGCTCGCCAGGGCACCCACTCGACCAAGCGTCGCGGTGAGGTCTCGGGCGCCGGCCGCAAGCCCTTCAAGCAGAAGGGCACGGGTAACGCCCGCCAGGGCTCGATCCGCGCGCCGCACATGACCGGCGGTGGCATCGTCCACGGCCCGAAGCCGCGTGACTACTCGCAGCGCACCCCCAAGAAGATGATCGCCGCCGCGCTGCTGGGCTCGCTCAGCGACCGCGCTCGCGGTGAGCGTCTCCACGTCGTGGAGTCCTTCGGCATCGAGGGCGCTCCGTCGACCAAGGCCGCTGCTGCGGTGCTCGCCGGTCTCGGCGCCACCAAGAACGTCCTCGTGGTCATCGACCGTGACGACGACCTCAGCATCCTGAGCGTGCGCAACCTCGCGTACGTCCACGTGCTGACCTTCGACCAGCTGAACGCCTACGACGTGATCGTCTCCGACGACATCGTCTTCACCAAGGCCGCCTACGACGCCTTCGTCGCGTCGAAGACGGTCACCGAGGAGGTCTCGGCATGACCGCCGTGAACAAGGACCCGCGCGACATCATCCTGAAGCCGGTCGTCTCCGAGAAGAGCTACTCGCTCATCGACGAGGGCAAGTACACGTTCCTCGTGGACCCCCGCGCTTCGAAGACCGAGATCAAGCTCGCCATCGAGAAGATCTTCGGCGTCAAGGTGGCCGCGGTCAACACGATCAACCGCGTCGGCAAGGCCCGCCGCACCCGCTTCGGCATCGGCAAGCGCAAGGACACCAAGCGCGCCATCGTGACCCTGAAGTCGGGCACCATCGACATCTTCACGGCAGTCGGCTGACGGTCGGGATAGAGGACTAGAGATATGGCTATTCGCAAGTACAAGCCCACGACCCCGGGTCGCCGCGGCTCGTCGGTGGCCGACTTCGCCGAGATCACCCGATCGACGCCGGAGAAGTCGCTCCTCCGCCCGCTGAGCAAGACCGGTGGCCGCAACAACCAGGGCCGCATCACCACCCGCCACATCGGTGGTGGCCACAAGCGTCAGTACCGCGTCATCGACTTCCGTCGCAACGACAAGGACGGCGTGAACGCCAAGGTCGCTCACATCGAGTACGACCCCAACCGCACCGCGCGCATCGCGCTGCTGCACTACTTCGACGGCGAGAAGCGCTACATCCTCGCCCCGAACAAGCTGTCGCAGGGTGACATCGTCGAGTCGGGCCCGTCGGCTGACATCAAGCCCGGCAACAACCTGCCGCTGAAGAACATCCCCACCGGTACCGTGATCCACGCGATCGAGCTCCGCCCCGGCGGCGGCGCGAAGCTGGCCCGCTCGGCCGGTGTGTCGGTTCGCCTCGTGGCGAAGGACGGCCCGTACGCGCAGCTGCGTCTGCCCTCGGGCGAGATCCGCAACGTCGACGCGCGCTGCCGCGCGACGATCGGCGAGGTCGGCAACGCCGAGCAGTCGAACATCAACTGGGGCAAGGCCGGCCGCAAGCGCTGGAAGGGCGTCCGCCCGACCGTGCGTGGTGTCGCCATGAACCCGGTCGACCACCCGCACGGTGGTGGTGAGGGCAAGACCTCCGGTGGACGTCACCCCGTCACTCCTTGGGGCCAGGCTGAGGGTCGTACCCGTCACGCCAACAAGGAAAGCGACAAGTACATCGTCCGCCGTCGCACCGCCGGCAAGAAGCGCAAGTAGGAGTTAGAGGAAGATGCCTCGCAGCCTTAAGAAGGGCCCCTTCGTCGACGAGCACCTGCTTCGCAAGGTGGTCGTGCAGAACGAAGCCGGCACCAAGAACGTCATCAAGACCTGGTCGCGCCGTTCGATGATCGTCCCCGCCATGCTGGGTCACACCATCGCCGTGCACGACGGTCGCAAGCACATCCCCGTGTTCGTGACCGAGACCATGGTCGGCCACAAGCTGGGCGAATTCGCGCCCACCCGCACCTTCCGCGGCCACGTGAAGGACGACAAGAAGGGCCGTCGCCGCTGACGCGGGGACGCAAGAGGAGAGAGAAATGGTGGAGTCCATCGCACGCGTGCGACACATCCGCGTGACCCCTCAGAAGGCTCGTCGTGTCGTTGCGCTCATCAAGGGCAAGCAGGCTGAGGAGGCCCTGGCCATCCTCAAGTTCGCACCGCAGGGTGCGAGCGAGCCGATCTACAAGCTCGTCGCTTCGGCGATCGCGAACGCTCGCGTGAAGGCCGACAAGGACAACGAGTTCCTGAACGAGTCCGACCTGTACGTGAAGAACGCGTACGTCGACGAGGGCACGACGCTCAAGCGTTTCCAGCCCCGCGCTCAGGGCCGCGCTTTCCAGATCAAGAAGCGCACGAGCCACATCACGGTCGTGCTGTCGACCCCCGAGGTCGCTGAGACGGCACCGGCTGCCAAGACCAAGAAGGCGAGCAAGTAATGGGACAGAAGGTAAACCCCTACGGCTTCCGCCTCGGCATCACCACGGACCACGTGTCGCGGTGGTTCTCGGACTCGACGAAGCCGGGCCAGCGTTACGCCGACTACGTGGCCGAGGACATCAAGATCCGCAAGCTCCTGCAGACGCAGCTGGACCGCGCCGGCGTGAGCGGGATCGAGATCGAGCGCACGCGTGACCGCGTCCGCGTCGACATCCACACCGCCCGCCCGGGCATCGTGATCGGCCGCCGCGGCGCCGAGGCCGAGCGCATCCGCGCCGACCTCGAGAAGCTCACCGGCAAGCAGATCCAGCTGAACATCCTCGAGGTCAAGAACCCCGAGGCCGACGCTCAGCTGGTCGCGCAGGGCATCGCCGAGCAGCTTTCTGCTCGCGTGGCGTTCCGTCGCGCGATGCGCAAGGGTCTGCAGGGCGCTCAGCGCGCCGGCGCCAAGGGCATCCGCATCCAGGTCTCCGGCCGCCTCGGCGGCGCCGAGATGAGCCGCTCGGAGTTCTACCGCGAGGGTCGTGTGCCGCTGCACACGCTGCGCGCGAACATCGACTACGGCTTCTACGAGGCGAAGACCACCTTCGGCCGCATCGGCGTGAAGGTCTGGATCTACAAGGGCGACCTCACCAACAAGGAGCTCGCGCGCGAGCAGGCCAACGCGCCGAAGTCCGACCGTCGTCGTGACGACCGTCGTGGCCCGCGCGGCGACCGTGGCGAGCGTCGCAACGAGGCCCCCGTGGCAGAAGGAGCGTCGGCGTAATGCTTATTCCCCGCAAGGTCAAGTACCGCAAGCAGCACCACCCGGGTCGCTCGGGCCAGGCCACCGGCGGCACCAAGGTGTCGTTCGGCGAGTTCGGCATCCAGGCCCTCACCCCCGCTTACGTGACCAACCGTCAGATCGAGTCCGCTCGTATCGCGATGACCCGTCACATCAAGCGTGGTGGCAAGGTGTGGATCAACATCTACCCCGACCGTCCGCTCACCAAGAAGCCCGCTGAGACCCGCATGGGTTCCGGTAAGGGTTCGCCGGAGTGGTGGGTCGCAAACGTCAAGCCGGGTCGCGTCCTCTTCGAGGTCGCCGGCGTCAACGAGGAACTCGCTCGTGAGGCCCTGACCCGTGCCATTCACAAGCTGCCTCTCAAGGCACGCATCATCAAGCGCGAGGAGGGCGACGCGTAATGGCGATCGGCACCAAGACGCTCGCTCCCAGCGAGCTCGACACGTTCGAAGACCAGCGTCTGGTCGAAGAGCTGCGCAAGGCCAAGGAAGAGCTGTTCAACCTGCGCTTCCAGTCGGCCACCGGCCAGCTCGAGAGCCACGGCCGCATCCGTGCGGTCAAGCGCGACATCGCGCGGCTCTACACCGTGATCCGCGAGCGCGAGCTCGGCATCCGTGCCACGCCCGCTCCCGTCGAGACCGCGACGAAGGCGAAGAAGACCAAGGCCAAGAAGGCGGACGACGCCTCCGAGGCCGCGAAGGAAGAGGCTGAGTGATGGCCACCACGAAGAAGGCTGCTGCCGAGGCGACCGAGGTCGTCGCAGGCCACGAGCACGCCGAGAACGACGTGCGTGACGCCGACGCCCGCGGTTACCGCAAGGCCCGCCGCGGCTATGTCGTCAGCGACAAGATGGACAAGACGATCGTCGTCGAGGTTGAGGACCGCGTGAAGCACCCCCTCTACGGCAAGGTCATCCGTCGCACGTCGAAGGTCAAGGCGCACGACGAGGGCAACACCGCCGGCATCGGCGACCTCGTCCTCATCAATGAGACCCGCCCGCTGAGCGCCACCAAGCGCTGGCGTCTGGTGGAGATTCTGGAGAAGGCCAAGTGATTCAGCAGGAGTCCCGCCTCAAGGTCGCCGACAACACCGGTGCCAAGGAGCTGCTCACCATCCGTGTTCTGGGTGGGTCGCAGCGCCGCTACGCCGGTCTCGGCGACACCATCGTGGCCACCGTCAAGGACGCGATCCCCGGCGGCAACGTCAAGAAGGGCGACGTCGTCAAGGCGGTCATCGTCCGCACCGTCAAGCAGACCCGTCGTCCCGACGGTTCCTACATCAAGTTCGACGAGAACGCCGCCGTCATCCTGAAGAACGACGGGGAGCCCCGCGGCACCCGCATCTTCGGACCGGTCGGCCGTGAGCTTCGTGACAAGAAGTTCATGAAGATCGTCTCGCTCGCTCCGGAGGTGATCTGACCCTCATGGCCAAGATCAAGAAGGGCGACCTGGTTCAGGTCATCTCGGGCGCCAAGCCCGAGCGCGGCGGCGACCGCGGCAAGCAGGGCAAGGTCCTCGAGGTCCTCGCCGAGCAGAACCGCGTCATCGTCGAGGGCGTGAACTACGTCACCAAGCACAACCGCGTCGGCCAGTCGCAGCGCGGCACCAAGACGGGCGGCATCGAGACGATGGAAGCCCCGATCCACATTTCCAACGTCCAGCTCGTCGACCCCTCGACCAAGAAGCCGACCCGCGTCGGCCACCGCGTCGAGGAGCAGACGAAGGACGGCGTGAAGCGCAACGTTCGCGTGCGCTACGCGAAGAAGTCAGGCAAGGACCTCTGAATATGAGCACCACTGCCGTGGAGGCTGGCAAGATCCAGCCCCGCCTCAAGCAGAAGTACAACGGCGAGATCAAGAAGGCTCTGCAGGACGAGTTCGGCTACGAGAACGTCATGCAGATCCCCGGTCTCGTCAAGGTCGTGGTGAACACGGGTGTCGGCGAGGCTGCTCGCGACAGCAAGGTGATCGAGGGCGCCATCGACGACCTCACCAAGATCACCGGCCAGAAGCCGCTCGTGACCAAGGCTCGCAAGTCGATCGCGCAGTTCAAGCTGCGCGAGGGCCAGGCCATCGGCGCGCACGTCACCCTTCGCGGTGACCGCGCCTGGGAGTTCCTGGACCGCCTCGTGAACCTCGCGCTGCCCCGAATCCGCGACTTCCGCGGCCTCTCGGGCAAGCAGTTCGACGGCCACGGCAACTACACGTTCGGTCTCCAGGAGCAGTCCGTGTTCCACGAGATCGACCAGGACAAGATCGACCGCGTGCGCGGCTTCGACATCACCGTGGTGACGTCGGCGTCGACGGATGCCGAGGGTCGCGCGCTCCTGCGCCACCTGGGCTTCCCGTTCCGCAGCGAGGACGCTCAGTCCTGACCTACCTGTGGGCCCGGGTCATCCGGGCCCACACCCACCACAGGTCGGCCGTCGTGTAACGGCGTACGAAACCTGGTGAACGAAGGAAACACGAAATGACAATGACAGACCCGGTCGCAGACATGCTGACCCGTCTGCGCAACGCGAACTCCGCGCACCACGACACCGTGTCGCTGCCGAGCTCGAAGCTGAAGTCGCACATCGCCGAGATCCTCAAGCAGGAGGGCTACATCGCGGCGTGGGAGATCACCGACGCCCGCGTCGGCCAGACCCTCACCATGACGCTCAAGTACGGCCCGAACCGCGAGCGGTCGATCGCCGGCATCAAGCGCGTCTCGAAGCCCGGTCTGCGCGTGTACGCGAAGTCGACCGAGCTCCCCAAGGTCCTCGGTGGCCTGGGCGTCGCCATCCTGTCCACCTCCTCCGGTCTTCTCACCGACCGCCAGGCCGAGCAGAAGGGCGTGGGTGGGGAAGTCCTCGCCTACGTGTGGTGATCTGACATGTCGCGTATTGGACGTCTCCCGATCGACATCCCCGCCGGTGTGACCGTTTCGGTCGAAGGCCAGGATGTCGCCGTCAAGGGCCCGAAGGGCGAGCTGCTGCTCACCGTCGCGCGCCCGCTCGAGGTCAAGGTCGAAGAGGGCCAGGTCGTCGTGACCCGTCCCGACGACGAGCGCGAGTCGCGTTCGCTCCACGGCCTGACCCGCACCCTGATCAACAACAACATCATCGGTGTCACCCAGGGCTACACCAAGGGCCTCGAGGTCGTCGGCACGGGTTACCGTGTCGCCCAGAAGGGCACGGCCGTCGAGTTCGCCCTCGGCTTCTCGCACCCGGTGCTCGTCGAGCCGCCCGCCGGCATCACGCTGACGGTGGAGGGCAACAACAAGCTCACCGTGAGCGGCATCGACAAGCAGGCCGTCGGCGAGGCGGCTGCGAACATCCGCAAGATCCGCAAGCCCGAGCCGTACAAGGGCAAGGGTGTGCGCTACGCCGGCGAGGTCGTTCGGCGCAAGGCCGGAAAGGCTGGTAAGTAAGCATGGCTGTGAAGTCGAAGTCCGACGCGCGCGCGCGTCGCCACGCCCGCCTTCGCAAGAAGGTCGTCGGCACCCCCGACCGTCCGCGCCTGGTCGTCACCCGCTCGTCGCGTCACGTCTTCGTGCAGATCGTCGACGACAGCAAGGGCTACACGCTGGCATCGGCGTCGACCCTCGAGACCGATCTCCGCGCCTCTGACGCCGACAAGACGGCCAAGGCCCGCAAGGTCGGCGAGCTCCTCGCCGAGCGTGCCAAGGCTGCCGGTGTCACCGACGTGGTCTTCGACCGCGGCGGCAACCGCTACGCGGGACGGGTCGCGGCGATCGCCGACGGCGCCCGCGAAGGGGGTCTGAACCTGTGAGCGAGAACAAGGAGAACATCGTGACCGAGCAGGCTGCTGCCGAGGCTCCGGCCGAGGCCGCCACCGAGCGCGAGCCCCGCGAGGCCCGTCGCGGCGGTCGCGAGCGCAACCCGCGCAACGACCGCGGTGGCCGCGACCGCAACGAGAGCCAGTTCCTCGAGCGCGTCGTCACCATCAACCGTGTGTCGAAGGTCGTCAAGGGTGGTCGTCGCTTCAGCTTCACCGCGCTCGTCGTCGTCGGCGACGGCAACGGTGTCGTGGGCGTCGGCTACGGCAAGGCCCGCGAGGTGCCCCTGGCCATCTCGAAGGGCGTCGAAGAGGCCAAGCGCAACTTCTTCCGCGTGCCGCGCGTCGGTTCCAGCATCCCGCACCCCGTGCAGGGTGAGGCCGCCGCTGGTGTCGTGCTGCTTCGTCCGGCCGCTGCCGGTACCGGTGTCATCGCCGGTGGCCCGGTGCGTGCCGTGCTCGAGTGCGCCGGCATCCACGACGTGCTGTCGAAGTCGCTGGGCTCGTCGAACACGATCAACATCGTCCACGCGACGGTGGAGGCCCTGAAGCAGCTCGAGGAGCCGCGTGCGGTCGCCGCGCGCCGTGGCCTCGAGTTCGACCAGGTCGCCCCCGCCCGTCTCGTCCGTGCCGAGGCCGAGGCCGCGGCTGCTGCGAAGGCAGGTGTCTGATGGCTGCGCGCCTGAAGGTGACCCAGGTCAAGTCCAAGGTGAGCGAGAAGCAGAACCAGCGCGACACGCTGCGTTCGCTGGGTCTCAAGCGGATCGGCGACTCGGTCGTCCGCCCCGACGACGCGCAGACGCGCGGCTACGTCAAGACCGTCGCGCACCTCGTGAAGGTTGAGGAGATCGACTGATGGCTGACAAGGCCGAGAAGAACGAGGCCGTCGAGGCCGAGGCCCCCAAGAAGGCTCCGGCGAAGAAGGCTCCCGCGAAGAAGGCTGCCCCCAAGGCCGCCGAGAAGAAGGATGTCGCGGCTGCGCGCCCCGGCGTGCTGAAGGTGCACCACCTGCGTCCGGTCCCCGGCGCCAACACCGCCAAGACCCGCGTGGGTCGCGGTGAGGGCTCCAAGGGCAAGACCGCCGGCCGTGGCACCAAGGGCACGAAGGCCCGCTACCAGGTCAAGGTCGGCTTCGAGGGTGGGCAGATGCCGCTGCACATGCGCACCCCGAAGCTCCGCGGCTTCAAGAACCCGTTCCGCGTCGAGTACCAGGTCGTGAACCTGGACAAGCTCGCGGAGCTGTACCCGAGCGGTGGCGACGTCACCGTGGGCGACCTCGTCGCCAAGGGTGCGGTGCGCAAGAACGAGAAGGTCAAGGTGCTCGGCACCGGCGACATCTCGGTGAAGCTCAACGTCGCGGTCGACAAGGTCTCCGGCTCGGCAGAGCAGAAGATCGTCGCCGCCGGCGGCACCGTCAAGTAATCACAGTCCACGGGGGCCGGAGTTTTCTCCGGCCCCCGTTGGGTTACCCTGGATGACGGCGTGCCCCCGAGCGCGCCGGTATCCCTTGGAGGCATCCCCTTGTTCAGCGCCATCGCGCGGGTCTTCCGTACCCCCGACCTCCGCCGGAAGATCGCATTCACCCTGGCGATCATCGCCATCTACCGGCTCGGTGCCCATGTGCCCGCGCCCTTCGTCGACTTCCCCAACGTGCAGTCCTGCCTTCGGCAGTCGGCCGGCACCGAGGGTCTGCTGTCGCTGGTCAACCTCTTCTCCGGCGGCGCACTGCTGCAGCTGTCGATCTTCGCGCTCGGTGTCATGCCGTACATCACCGCGACGATCATCGTGCAGCTGCTGCGCGTCGTCATCCCGCACTTCGAGACCCTCTACAAGGAGGGCCAGGCGGGCCAGGCCAAGCTGACGCAGTACACCCGTTACCTGACCATCGCGCTCGCACTGCTGCAGTCGACGACGCTGGTGACGGTGGCCCGCAGCGGCCAGCTCTTCGGGATCACCGGCGTTCCCGAGTGCGAGCAGCTCCTCACCAACGATGTGTGGTGGGCGCAGCTCCTCATGATCATCACGATGACCGCCGGCACCGGCCTCATCATGTGGTTCGCCGAGCTCATCACCGAGCGCGGCATCGGCAACGGCATGTCGCTGCTGATCTTCACGTCGATCGCTGCGGCCTTCCCGGCCTCGATGTGGGCGATCGCCCAGTCGCGCGGCTTCGAGGTCTTCCTCCTCGTGCTCGCCGTCGGCATCGTCGTCGTCGCGCTGGTCGTCTTCGTCGAGCAGTCGCAGCGGCGCATCCCGGTCCAGTACGCGAAGCGCATGGTCGGCCGCCGCACGTATGGCGGCACCAACACGTACATCCCGATCAAGGTGAACATGGCCGGTGTCGTGCCCGTCATCTTCGCCTCCTCGCTGCTGTACATCCCCGCCCTCATCGCGCAGTTCAACCAGCCGCAGGCCGGCGAGGCCGTGCCTGCGTGGGTGGCGTGGATCCAGATCTACCTCGTCACGGGCGACCACCCGCTGTACATGGCGCTGTACTTCCTGCTCATCGTCGGCTTCACGTACTTCTACGTCGCGATCACGTTCAACCCCGTCGACGTGGCCGACAACATGAAGAAGTACGGCGGCTTCATCCCCGGCATCCGCGCGGGTCGCCCCACGGCCGAGTATCTCGACTACGTGCTGACGCGCATCACGCTGCCGGGCTCGATCTACCTCGGCCTCATCGCCCTCATCCCGCTCATCGCGCTGGCGACGGTGGGTGCCAACCAGAACTTCCCGTTCGGCGGCGCATCCATCCTCATCATCGTGGGTGTGGGTCTTGAGACCGTGAAGCAGATCGACGCGCAGCTGCAGCAGCGCCATTACGAAGGGCTCCTCCGATGACGGCAGAACAGCACGGCGTTCGACTTCTGATCGTGGGACCGCAGGGCTCCGGCAAGGGCACGCAGGGCGTGCGCATCGCTGAGGCCTACGGCATCCCGGCGATCTCCACCGGCGACGTGTTCCGCGCCGCGGTGGCCGCCGGCAGCGACCTGGGCAACCAGGTCAAGGCGATCATCGAGGCCGGAGACCTGGTGTCGGACGAGCTGACGAGCGCGGTCGTGCGCGATCGCCTCGCGCAGGATGACGCGGCCGGGGGCTTCCTCCTCGACGGGTACCCGCGCAACATCGCGCAGGTCGCCCACCTCGACGAGTACCTCGAGGGCCGCGAGGAGTCGCTCGACGCCGTCATCGAACTGAGCGTCCCTCGCGACGAGAGCATCTCGCGCATCGCGCTGCGCGCGAAGGAGCAGGGGCGCACCGATGACACCGAAGAGGTCATCGCGAACCGTCTCGCCATCTACGAGCGTGAGACGGCGCCGATCCTCGACGTCTACCGTGCCCGCGGGATCGTCGCGGAGGTCGACGGTGTCGGTTCGCTCGACGAGATCGAAGCACGCATCCTGACCGCGCTCAATGCGCGCGGTCTCGTGCGCGCTGCGGCGGTCTGAGCGGCGTCGTGGTCGGTCTTCGCCGTTCGATCTACAAGTCGCCCGCGCAGCTGCGGGCGATGGTGGAGCCGGGCCTCATCACCGCGGCGGCCCTCGAGGCCGTGCGCGCGCTGATCGCCCCCGGGGTCACGACGGCGGAGCTGGATGCCGCAGCGTCGGCGGTCATCACCTCGCGCGGCGCGAAGTCGAACTTCCAGATGGTGCGCGGCTACCGCCACACGATCTGCGCGTCGGTGAACGAGCAGGTCGTGCACGGCATCCCGGGTGACCGGGTGCTCGAGCCCGGCGACATCGTCTCGATCGACGCCGGCGCCGAGTTCAAGGGCTGGAACGGCGACTCCGCGTTCACCGTGGTCATCCCCGACGCGTCGCGGCCCGAGGTGATCGCCGAGCGCGAGCGACTGTCGGAGGTCACCCGCGGCTCGCTGTGGGCGGGCATCGCTGCGCTGTCGACGGCATCCCATCTCGGTGAGGTCGGCGCGGCGATCGAGGACTACATCGAGGAGAACGCCCCCGCGGGCGGCTACGGGATCCTGCGTGACTATGTGGGACACGGCATCGGCCGCCGCATGCACGAGTCTCCCTCGATCTTCAACTACCGCACCCCCGAGAGGGGAGCGGACATCCGGCCGGGTCTCGCGGTCGCGATCGAGCCGATGGTCGTCATCGGCGATCAGGCGACGTTCGTGGAGGACGACGACTGGACCGTCTCGACCCGTGACGGCTCGATGGGCTCCCACTGGGAGCACAGCGTGGCCGTGCACGAAGGCGGGATCTGGGTGCTCACCGCGCCCGACGGCGGCGCGGCCGAGCTGGCACGGTTCGGCGTGACGCCGCAGCCGATCGCCTGACGCGATCACCGGGAAGTGAAGGGGGATGCCGCCGCATCCCGGACCAGAAGGAAGAGTCATGGCAGCACAGGGACGCAAGACGAACTGGTTCGCGATCTGGGTGAGCGTGGCCGTCGTGGTCGCCCTGGTGCTCGTCGCCGTGCTGGTCGTGTCGCTGAACAACTCCTCGGATGCTCCGGGCGAGCCGCCGCAGGCGTCGAACATCGACGCCACGACCGGTGCCATCCTCGTCGGCGACGGCGACCAGACGATGGACACCTACATCGACTTCATGTGCCCGATCTGCAACCAGTTCGAGCAGGTGTACGGAGAGCCGATCCAGGCGCTCGTCGATGACGGCACCATCACCCTCGGCATCCACCCGATCGCGATCCTCGACCACCTCTCCCAGGGCACCGAGTACTCCACGCGCTCGGCCAACGCGATGTACTGCGTCGCGGTCGCCGATGCCGACGCATCGGTGCCGTTCATGCAGGCGATGTTCGCGAACCAGCCGGCGGAGAGCTCGACCGGTCTCACCGACGCGCAGATCCTCGAGATCGCCGGAAGCGTGGGCGTGTCGGGCATCGACGCCTGCGTCAACGACGGCACCTACAGCAAGTTCGTGGCCGACATGACCGAGCAGACGCCGATCCAGCCGAGCCAGGCGGGCATCGCGACCCCCACGATCGCGATCAACGGCGAAGCCATCGACAACACCGACCTGCCGGCATCCGACCAGCTCGCGACGCTCTTCCAGTAGGGCCTCGGGCGGCCGCGCGCCGTCGCGCCGTGTCGTGAATCCACACACGGCCTCGTGAATCCACACACGGCCTCGTGAATCCACACACGGCCTCGTGAATCCACACACCCGGGCACCGCGCCTGGGGTGAGTCCACACTTCACGTGACGAGTCCACATTCCGCGCCGCGCGGGGATGTGGATTCGGCTCGAAGAGTGTGGATTCGGTGACACCGGGGTCGACGGTCGTCGTGTCCTCCCCAGGGAGACCGCTGCCTGGGCCTCTTCACAAGAGAGTGCCCGTGACCTCCCGGTGCGCGGCGGGACGTCAGGGTGAGGGGATGGACCTTCACCGACTGGCGGCGAGCGTGCTGACGTCGGCCGCATGGGGCATGCGCGGCGTCACTCCAGCCGCGTTGAACGTCGGGGTGGCCAAGGGGGAGTTCATCCGGCTGCACCGCGGGGCGTTCATCGATCGGGCGACGTGGAAGGCGCAGTTCACCGAGGGCCGTCATGCGGCACGCGCGATCGCGGTCGCGCGTGCCATGCGCGATGGCGACCTCGTGCTCTCGCACACGTCCGCAGCCGTGGTGCACGGTCTGCCGCTGTACCGGTACGAGGCCAAGCGCGTGCACCTCACGGGTCCGCGCGCCAGCGGATCCACGCGCGCGTCGGACGACGTCGCCCGCCACCGGGCCAGTGTCGAGGGCGACAGGATGGTGATCGCCGGTCTCGAGGTGACGTCGCTCGCGCGCACCGTCGCCGACGTGATCGGGCATCTTCCGCTCGAGGCCGCGGTGGCGCTGGCGGATGCCGCCCTGCGGAAGGTCGCATGGCTGGGCGGCGATCACCCCTATGACGCCGAGGCCGACGCGTGCTTCCGCGCCGACGTGGCCGCGTGCTCCGCGCTGACCCGTGGTGCGCGCGGTAGTGTCCAGGCGCGGTGGGTGCTCGCATTCGCCGATGGACGCGCGCAGCTCCCGGGCGAGAGTGTCAGCCGGCTCTATCTGCACCAGCTCGGGTTCGCGGCGCCCCGCGTGCAGGTGCGCATCCCACACGACACGGGGTACTACGAGGTGGATTTCGGCCTCGACGACGTCGAGACGTGGGGCGAGTTCGACGGCGAGGGCAAGTACACCGACGAGGGGATGCTGCGCGGATCGACTCCGGCGGCGGTGGTCTTCGAGGAGAAGCACCGTGAAGACGACATCCGCGGCCGCACCGGGTGGCGGATGGTGCGCTGGGGAAGTCCGCACATCGGCACGCGGGAGAGGTTCCGGCGCAAGCTTTCCGCCTTCGGCATCCATCCTCGGGCGGCAGCGGTCACGGCACCGCCGACCTTCGCGGGGAGGACCCTGTGACGTCGCCCGGGGACACGCCGCGGGGAATGCCGTCGAGTTGCCGATGCATCCCGTAGAGCGTATGCTTGATCTTTGGTGCGTTGCGCCTGTTTCGGCGTGTTCGAGCGGGCGGCGTGCCGAATCCCATTCACCGCAGATCGACCGGTCTGCTCAAGCGTAAGCGAGGCTATGGCGAAGAAAGACGGTGTCATCGAGATCGAAGGCACAGTGTCGGAGGCGCTGCCCAACGCGATGTTCCGCGTTGAGCTCACCAACGGACACAAGGTGCTCGCAACGATCTCGGGCAAGATGCGACAGAACTACATCCGCATCATCCCCGAGGACCGTGTCGTCGTGGAGCTCTCGCCCTACGACCTCACCCGCGGGCGCATCGTCTACCGCTACCGCTAGGCCGGTCGAGAAGTAACGCCCCACGCTTCGGCGTGCCCGGCGAAGACAGCGAAGAGAAGAATCATGAAGGTCAACCCCTCCGTCAAGCCCATCTGCGACCACTGCAAGGTCATCCGCCGCCACGGCCGCGTCATGGTGATCTGCAAGTCGAACCCGCGTCACAAGCAGCGCCAGGGCTGATCCCGTCGGATCCAGGCTTGCCGGATGCCGCACGTCGCGGCATCCGGAACACACAACTCAATACGAATACAACAGGCAGGATCAGAACCCGCGAGGGGGACACCTCGGGCGGAGGCCCGGGCACCGATCCTGCTCCACACCTCCACGTCACTCCTAGGAGAGCCGCATGGCACGTCTCGCCGGCGTCGACATCCCGCGCGATAAGCGCGTGGTGATCGCCCTTACCTACATCTACGGCATCGGCCGTACCCGTTCGATCGAGATCCTCGCCTCGACCGAGATCGATGAGAACATCCGCGTCAAGGACCTCACCGACGACCAGCTCGTCGCACTCCGCGACACCATCGAGGCCAACTACAAGGTCGAGGGTGACCTCCGCCGTGAGGTGGCCGCCGACATCCGCCGCAAGGTCGAGGTCGGTTCGTACGAGGGCCTGCGCCACCGCCGCGGCCTCCCCGTGCGCGGTCAGCGCACCAAGACCAACGCTCGTACCCGCAAGGGACCGAAGCGCACCGTCGCCGGCAAGAAGAAGGCGCGCTAAGCGCGGCCGCCGCAGGTTTAGGAGAACAAGAACATGGCACAGGCCAAGTCCGCTGCGCGCAAGCCGCGCCGCAAGGAGAAGAAGAACATCGCGCTGGGCCAGGCCCACATCAAGTCGACGTTCAACAACACGATCGTCTCGATCACCGACCCCTCGGGCGCCGTCATCAGCTGGGCCTCGTCCGGTGGCGTGGGCTTCAAGGGCTCGCGCAAGTCGACCCCCTACGCCGCTGGTATGGCCGCCGAGTCGGCTGCCCGCCAGGCGCAGGAGCACGGCGTCAAGAAGGTGGACGTCTTCGTGAAGGGTCCGGGTTCGGGCCGCGAGACCGCGATCCGCTCGCTGCAGGCCGCCGGCCTCGAGGTGGGTTCGATTCAGGACGTCACGCCGCAGGCACACAACGGCTGCCGTCCCCCGAAGCGCCGCCGCGTCTGATTTCCCCGGCCGGATCCGGTGGTCATCTCTGGCCACGGGTCCGGCCGCAGGCACGCTTGCGGATGCCGCACCCCGGCGCTCACGCCGAGTGACGGCATCCCCCGAGTAAAACTCAACACCTCACCCACCGCACGTGTCATATAGCGGGCACGTGATCGAAAGGAACACACAGTGCTCATTGCACAGCGTCCCACTCTGACCGAGGAGAAGATCGGGGAGTTCCGCAGCCGCTTCGTCATCGAGCCGCTGGAGCCCGGCTTCGGCTACACGATCGGCAACGCGCTGCGTCGCAGCCTCCTTTCTTCGATCCCCGGCGCTGCTGTCACCAGCATCCGCATCGACGGCGTCCTCCACGAGTTCAGCACCATCCCGGGTGTGAAGGAGGATGTCACCGAGATCATCCTCAACATCAAGCAGCTGGTCGTCTCGAGCGAGCGTGACGAGCCCATCACCGCGTACCTGCGCAAGACGGGTGCCGGCGAGGTCACGGCCGCCGACATCTCCGCCCCCGCCGGCGTCGAGGTGCACAACCCCGAGCTGGTCATCGCGACCCTCAACGACACCGCCAAGTTCGAGCTCGAGCTCACCATCGAGCGCGGTCGCGGCTACGTGTCGGCGAACCAGAACCGCAACGAGTACGCCGAGGCCGGTCAGATTCCGATCGACTCGATCTACTCGCCGGTGTTCAAGGTCAGCTACCGCGTCGACGCCACCCGTGCCGGGGAGCGCACCGACTTCGACAAGCTCGTGCTGGACGTCGAGAGCAAGCCCTCGATCGCCCCGCGCGACGCCGTCGCATCGGCCGGCCGCACCCTCACCGAGCTGTTCGGCCTCGCCCGCGAGCTGAACGTCGAGGCCGAGGGCATCGAGATCGGCCCCGCGCCGGTCGAGCAGGTCCTCTCGAACGAGCTCTCCATGCCGATCGAGGATCTCGATCTGTCGGTGCGCTCGTACAACTGCCTCAAGCGTGAGGGCATCAACACCGTGTCGGAGCTCGTCGCCCTGTCGGAGACGCAGCTCATGAACATCCGCAACTTCGGTCAGAAGTCGGTCGACGAGGTGCGCGACAAGCTCGTCTCGCTCGGACTGTCGCTGAAGGACTCGGTTCCCGGGTTCGACGGTGCCCACTTCTACGCCGGCTACGACGACGAGACCGTCTGAGCCGGGTCACCCGACCGACCTTCCCCACTGGAGTAACTGAGAAATGCCGAAGCCCACGAAGGGTCCCCGCCTCGGAGGCGGCCCCGCACACGAGCGCCTGCTGCTTGCGAACCTCGCCGCTGCGCTGTTCACCCACAAGTCGATCAAGACGACCGAGACCAAGGCCAAGCGCCTCCGTCCGCTCGCCGAGCGCCTGATCACCTTCGCCAAGCGCGGTGACCTGCACGCTCGTCGTCGCGTGCTGTCGGTCATCGGTGACAAGGAAGTCGTGCACGTCCTGTTCACCGAGATCGCGCCGCTGGTCGCGGACCGTGAGGGCGGCTACACCCGCATCACCAAGGTCGGCAACCGCAAGGGCGACAACGCTCCGATGGCCGTGATCGAGCTCGTCCTCGAGCCCGTCACGAAGAAGCCGTCGGCGAAGAAGTCGGCCGCCGCCGCTGCTCCGGTCGAGGAGGCTCCGGTCGAGGAGGCTCCCGCCGAGGTCGAGGAGACCGAGGCCGCCGAGGCCGGCGCCGAGTCGCCCGAGGAGGGCGCCGCCGCCGAGGCTGCTGCCGAAGAGGCCGTCGAGGAGAAGTCCGAGTGATCGGACGCCGGGCGTCGCAGCCCGGCAGGTCGCGCTGATCGCGACCACCCTCGCACCCGAGCCCCGCAGTCCCTTTCGAGGGACTGCGGGGCTCTCGCATTCCCGCGATGGACCTCTGTGTCCTGCGCCGTCGCGCCCGGCCTCCGCTGCTCCGCTGTCACGATCTGCCACGCAGGGCGCCGTTTGCGACAGCGGCGCGGTGGGGGCCGAGTGGATGCCTGGGGGCGGCCGCGCCGCGGGGCGGCGGTCTGCGGCCGGAACTAGGCTGAGCGGGTGAGTAGTGAAACCACGACCATCGAGTCCGGGGCCGCGACGCTGGGGGAGCGCCTGACCGCCGCGGGGCTGGAGATCTCCGGACCCCGCGTGCCGCGGCATCCCGATATCGCGCGGTGGCGGGCAGGCACCCGCGACGACATCGATGCGCTGCACGCCCTGTTCGCCGCGGCCGACCGCGTCGATCATCCGACCTGGACCACACCCCGTGAGGAGGTCGAGGAGCACTTCGACCTGCCCGAGCTCGATCCCGACCGCGACCTCATCGTCGCGATCGCCGAGAACGGCACGATGGTCGCGGCGGGGCTCGTGCTGCGGCATCCCGACATGTCGGCCCGGGTGAAGGTGTACCTGCAGGGTGCGGTGCACCCGCAATGGCGACGGCGCGGCATCGGCGCGGCTCTCGCGCGCTGGCAGTTCGGGCGAGGGCTGCAACGGCTCGCCGAGTCGGAGTCCGCACTGCCCGGCGAGATCGTCGTCTACGCCGACGAGGGCAACGACGGCGCCGTCGCGATCGCCGAGGCGCTCGGGCTGCGCACGGTGCGCTGGTTCGCGTCGATGGTGCGCGACAACGCCATTCCCGTCCCCGACCTCGCCCCCGTCGACGGCATCGCCTTCGTCTCCTACACCTCCGACCGGGCGGAGGATGCCCGGCAGGCGCGCAACGACGCCTTCCGTGATCACTGGGGGAGCCTGCAGACGACCCCGGAGCGCTGGGGGCAGTTTGTCGGCGGCACCTTCTTCCGGAGCGATCTGTCCACGCTCGCGCTCGATCCCGAGGGCCGCATCGTCGCCTTCTGCCTCGCATCGGTCAACGAAGACGACTGGGAGACGCTCGGCGCCTCGAACTCGTACATCGATCTCATCGGCGTCGTGCGCGATCAGCGGGGGCGCGGGCTGGCTCCGCGGGTCGTCGCGCGCACGCTGCAGGCGATGACCGACGCCGGCCTGGAGAAGGCCGTGCTCGATGTCGACACCGAGAGCCCGACGGGCGCGAACACGCTCTACGAGCGGCTCGGCTTCGTCGCCACGGAACGCTCGCGCGCCCTCACCCGCGAGTTCTGAGCGGGTCGCGGGTTCTGAGCGGGCCGCGTCGGGGAGTCCGCGCCGGATAGGCTGAGCGGGTGCGGATCCGGCTCGACATCGCCTACGACGGCACGCACTTCCGCGGGTGGGCGCGCCAGCCCGGGCTGCGCACTGTGCAGGGCGTTCTCGAGGAGTCGCTCGCGCGGGTGCTCGGGGGCGATCCGCGCCTGGTCGTGGCCGGCCGCACCGATGCCGGCGTCCACGCGGCCGATCAGGTCGCCCACCTCGACCTCGATGACGCCCAGACCGCGCGGCTGCTCGTCGTGCGCGGGCGGCCGGGGGAGGCATCCACCGGTCCTGAGGTCGTCGAGGCGGCGGTGGCCCGTCTCGCACGACGCGTGACCGGCGTGCTGGGTGCGTACGCCGACGTCGCCGTCTCGCGCACGAGCGCGGCGCCTGCGGGCTTCGACGCCCGCTTCTCCGCGGTGTGGCGGCGCTACGCGTACCGCATCGCCGACGGCACCAGCGGCTACGACCCGCTCGAGCGGCTGAGGACGACGACAGTGCGCGCCGATCTCGATGCGCGGGCGATGGATGCCGCGGCCCGCAGCCTCATCGGACTGCACGACTTCGCCGCGTACTGCAAGCCGCGCGAGGAGGCCACGACGATCCGTACGCTCCTCGAGTTCGACTGGCGCAGGGACGCCGAGGGCGTGCTCGTGGCGAACGTGAAGGCCGACGCCTTCTGCCACAGCATGGTGCGCGCCCTGGTCGGCGCGTGCGTCGCCGTGGGGGAGGGGCGGCTCGGCGTGGACGACGTGGCCGTCATCCGCGACGGGCGGACGCGCGTGCCCGAGGTGAAGGTGCTGGCCGCCCGCGGATTGACCCTCACCGAGGTGGGGTACCCGGCCGACGACCTGCTGGCCGCGCGCGCCGATCAGACCCGCGCGCGTCGCGACCTCGAGTAGCGCCGGTCGCGTCGGCTCAGTCGGCGAGCGTCGCCAGTACGAGGCGCGTCGCCTCGACGAGCGCGACAGCCCGGTCGTGCTCGACGCGCGCCTCGACGACCGCGCGCTCGGCGGCGGCATACATCGCGCGGCGGCGCGAGCGCTCGGCCTCGTCGATGCGCATCGGGGCGATGTCGGCCTCGAGCGCACGGGCGGCGACGCGCCGGTCTCCCTCACGCGCGGCGAGTGCGGCGAGCGCGGCGCTGCGGGCTTCGACGTTGGCGGCCAGCGCGTCGGAGAGGGCGCGGTGCGCGGCATCCCTGGGCCGTTCCTCGACGGCGACGGCCACGGCGGGGAAGATCGCGGTGGTGCGCTCGACGCGCCGCGTGCGCGCAGAGGACGTGGGACGCGGGATGTCGTGCGAGATGGTCATCGGTTCTCCTGAAGGTCGGATGGGCAAGGGCTATGAGTGTGATGAGGTTCGCCGGAACGACATCCGCTCGACATCGATCCGCCCTATGGTGGAGGGGTCATGAGGGTGATTTCGTACAACCTCCGCAAACATCGGGCCGCGAGCGAGCTTGCACATCTGGTCGACCGGCATGCGGTCGACGTGCTGTGCCTGCAGGAAGCGGACACGAAGGATCTGCCGGAGCAGCTCGGCGGCCTGCATCTGGCCGAGTCCACGCAGCGCAACAGGTTGGGCCTCGCGGTCTACTTCCGCGAGAACACGCTGCGCCCGGTCGAGGTGCGCGCCCTGGCGCTGAAGAAGTCGCTGCACGACCATGTGCTCAAGCCCGCTGAGGAGCGACTGCTGGGCGTGCGGCTGCACGACATCGATCTGAACCGCGACGTCATCGTCGCCTCGTTCCACGCGGCGCCCTTGACCGCCCTCAACTCGCTGCGCCGCCACCAGATCCGCACCGCGCTCACCGAGCTGCAGCAGCTCGGTCCGGGTCTGCCGGCGCTGATGGTCGGGGACTACAACTACCCCGTGTTCAAGGAGGCCCTCGGGCAGAAGGTGCGCGAGCAGGGCTACGAGCTGAACCTCAGCGACGCGCGCACCTACACGCGGTATCGCTTCTTCAAGGGGCACTACGACTTCGCGACCTCGATCGGGTTCGAGATCGACCGGGTGCGCACGCTGCCGCAGGGGCTGAGCGACCACCTGCCGATCCTCGTCGAGGCGCACCCGTCACCGGTGAAGCGCACAGCGCCGTCGGAATCGGTCGACCTGGACGCCGACATCGAGTACGAGGAGATCGCGACGCCGTAGGCGGTGCGGCAGGGTCGCGCGCTGGCTGCGGGCGCGGGTCAGCGCGCGTTACGGGTCAGTGCTGGCCGCTGGTCAGCGCGCGCTGCGACGCAGCGTCGCGGCGACCGCCAGCGCGGCGCCGGTGAGCACGAGTGCCCCGCCGCCGATCCACAGCCCGAGAGTGGTCGCGCTGTCGAGGCCGGTCACCGGGAGCGAGCCGTCGGCCGCCTCGATGGACACCGCGGCGGTGCCGCCGGCGGACGACGCCGAGACGGCGGCGATGTTGTAGGTGCCGCTCGCGGTCGAGGGCAGGGTGATCGCGACCTCCGCCAGCGCCCCGGCGGGGGTCGACGTGACCGTGGCGCTCGCCGTGCTGATCGCGAAGCGCACCATGCCGATCCGGGCGTCGGCGCCGCCGTCGCCGCGGACGGTGACCGTGACCGCCTCATCGGCGGAGAACGTTCCCGCCCGGCAGAGGAAGTCGACCGTGCCGCCGGGCGCGACCGTGGCCGAGGAGACCTGGCACGAGCCCGTGGGCGGGTAGATGTTCGAGGCGTGCGCCGCCGCGGGGAGGGCCACCGCCGCGCAGACGACGACCGCCCCGGCGATGGCAGGGGCGGCGGTGCGGATCAGGCGGTGCAGAGTCATCTCGGGACGAATCCTACGTCCCCGCGCACGTCGCGGCAAAGTCTTCCTGCGCGGCGAGCGTGGGCGTCGTCACCGTGGACACGCTCGCCGCGGACGGCTCGACCGCGCGGGCGGTCACCGTGGCGAACGCGGAGGCGCCGGGGGCGAGGTCCACGGTGAAGCTGACCACCCGGCGGTTCTCGTGCACGCCGCCGCCGAAGCCGCCGCCGTCGCTCTTGACCGTCTCCACGAGCTCCCAGCCTTCGGGGAGGTAGACGTACGTGACGGTGCGCGCGGTGCCCTCTGGCACCCCGAATCCGCCGCCGCCAGTTATATACCTCGGAAGCGAAGCCGCATCGGCGGGCGCGTTGTTGGCGACCGTGACGGTGAGCTGCACGTCGCCGGTGGCGCGGCCTTCGCCACCCACCTGGCACGAGGTCCACGCGATGTCGGTCGAGAGGGCGCCGTAGTAGTCCATCTTCGAGCCCGTGCCGTCGTTGACGTACACGCCGAAGCGCGCGACGTCGTCGTCGGAGGTGGGCAGGCCACCGGCGAGCGTGGTCTCGGCGAGCCTCTCCTGCTCTTCGGCGTGCGCGCTCCACAGCAGGAGGCGGTGCTCGTCACCGGCACGGGCGAGGGCTGTAAGTAGTGCGGTGGGTTCGATGCCCCCGCCCGAAAGCGCGTTGAACACCGCGCCGGCAGCCCCGGCAAAGAACGCATCCTGCGCAGCGGGAAGCTCATATCGCTTGTAGACGTCGTTCAGCAGGAGCGAAACGGCGTTCTCACTCGTGAGCACGTCACCGGTGGGGAGGGTGACCGGACCCGTCGCGACGAGCAGGTACGACAGCGCGACAGGGTCGAGAGCAACTACGCCGTCGACCTGCTCGCCGTGCTTGCGCGACCACATCTCGCGGGCCAACTGGCTCGAAGTCGCGAAGTCGGGCACCTGGGTGACGTTCTGCATCCATCTGCCTGGATGTTGGCCGTAGATGGATTCCACCTCAGGGTCGGGTGGAAGCACAGAGCTCCCGTAGTCGGGAAAGTCGCCAGCGCTGTCCTGGGCGGTCATCGACAGTGCGCCGCCGTCAGCGCGGATGATGGCCATGGCTCCGGGGATGCCGCCCAGGGAACGCCATTCCGCGTTGTTCTGGAACAGCACGAGGTAGTTGCGGGCGCCCTCCGCGCCGAGCATCGACGGGAGCAGCGCGGTCGTGCGGGCCAGTGCCCCGGTGGCGATCTCGGTCTCGTCGAGGAGCGCGGCCACGTCGTCCACCGCCGCGCGCAGCGGGGCGACCAGCGGTGCGCGGTCGATGCCGGCCAGGTCGTCGGCCGCGGCGGCGATACCCTGGGCGCCGGCGACGGCCGGCTGCTGCAGGGCGACGAAGCCGGCCAGGGCGATGCCGCCGCCCTGCGGAGTGAGAGAGGCGATGTCGAAGGTCGAGGCGACCTCGATGAGCGGGTCGAGAGCGCTGCCGGCGACATCGTCGAGTGCGGCCGAGACGGTCGCGACGGCCCCCAGCTGCGGTCCGACCCAGGGGAGCGACTCCGCGAAGCCCCAGACGGGGTCGCTCGTCAGCTCTCGGGCGGCGGCGGTCTCGGCGGAGATTTCGGCGACCGCCTGCGAGGCTGCGGCGGGGTCGGTGAGGTCGGCGCGTACGGCGAAGGCGGCGTCCTGCGCTTCGAGCAGATGGCCGTAGGCGAGGAAGCCGCGCACCCCCACCCACGCCGCCGCGGCGACCGCCGCGACCAGCACGACGCCCAGCAGCGACGCGAACACGATGCCCGCGATGCGCATGGGGCGTGTGGTCGCCGATTCCGTCACCCGTCCACCTTAGGCGCATCCGCCTGAGCGTCCGGTGCCCGGCCCGTCACAGACCGTTCCAGCGCTCGATGGGCCAGAGGATCGCGACGGCCTTGCCGATCACCCCGTCGCGGATGGCCCATCGCCAGCACGCCGGGGTGCTGCCCTCGGTGCGGCAGGAGAAGGCCGAGTCGGCGGAGCCGGAGCGGTTGTCGCCGAGCATGAGGTACTCATCGTCGGGAACGATCACCTCGTCGAAGCAGCGGGCCGATCGCGGCGAGGTGGTGCAGTCGAGCACGCCCGGATCGAACGGGAAGTCGTTCGTGATGTAGGGCTCGTCGAGTTCGGCGCCGTCGACGACGACCGCGCCGGCGTCACTGCAGCAGCGGGCGGTCTGGCCGGGTCCGGCGATCACCCGCTTCACGAGCGTGTGCTCGCTGGACGGCCCGAAGCCGGTCACCGCGCCGAGCCATCGCAGGGCGCCCCGCACCGGGTCGGTCGGGGTCGGGGGGCCGGCACCCCAGGCGTCGTCGGCGTCGAACACGACGACGTCGCCCGTGCGGGGTCCGTCGCCGAGGTACGCCAGGCGGTTGACGAGGATGCGATCGCCCGGCTCGAGCGTGTCGGCCATCGAGCTCGACGGCACCCAGAAGGGCTTCGCGACGAAGGAGAGCAGGAGCCCGACCAGCACGAACGCGGCGAAGAGATGGAACCACGCGCTGCCCGTGACCCTGCGCCACACCGGTCGGCGGGGGCTCACGGCCTCGGTGTGATCGGGCGTGGCCGTCACCGGCGTGCGGCCGTGCGCGAGGCGGCCTCGGGGGCGGCGCTCGCCGGTGCCGCGGAGGCGGCCGGAGTGCCCTGGTACTGGTAGCCGTAATAGACGGCGCCCGCGCCGCGGCGCGGCACGCGGTTCATCACGACGCCGAGCGTGCGGCCGTTGGCCTTGGAGAGGTTCACGACAGCCTGATCGAGCTGATCGATGGTCGTGCGCCCCGACGTGACCACGATCAGCGCACCGTCGGCGCCGGTGGTGAGCACCGCGGCATCGGTGGCCGCCAGCACCGGGGGCGAGTCGATGATCACCAGGGCGTGGGAGGAGAGGTTGCGGATCAGGTCGCGCATGCGGTTGGAGCCGAGCACCTCGCTCGGGTTGGGCGGGATGCGCCCGGCGGTGATGACGGCCAGGTTGCCGGACTCGTCGACGTTGTGGGCGACCTCGGTGATCTCGGCGCGCCCCGAGAGGATGTCGGTGAGGCCCGCGCCCTCGGGGAGCCCGAAGACCTCGGCTATGCGGGGACGCCGGAGGTCGGCATCCAGCAGCACGACGTGCTGGCCGGCGGCGGCGAGGCTCATCGCGAGATTCGAGGAGAGCGTCGACTTGCCGTCGCCGGGCAGAGGGCTCGTGACGACGATCGTGCGCGGCGGGCTGTCGACATCCATGAACTGCAGGTTGGTGCGCAGCTCCCGCAGCGCCTCGGCGATGGGACTCGTGCCGGTGGCGGACTGGCCGAACGAGAGCACACGGCGCCCGCCCGCGAGGTCCTTGTCGACCGGCAGCTGACCGACCACCGATGCGCCCGTCTCGCGCTCGATGTCGCGCGGGTCGCGCACGCGCCGGTCGAGGACCGCGCGGATCACCGCGTAGCCGACGCCGAGGGCGAGGCCGACGAGTCCGCCGAGGGCGAGCGAGAGGCGCACGTTGGGAGACGACGGGGCGGTGGGCAGGCGCGCGGAGTCTCCGGGCACGAGGGTGACCGCGGCCGACCCCTCGGTGCCGTCGCCCTCGACCGCGTCGATCTGGGCGACCATGCCGCGCATCCACGACTCGGCGAGATCGCGCGCCTCCTCGGGGGAGCCGGCATCGGCGGAGACGTGGATGATGACCGTGTCGAGCGGGTTGGACACATCCACGCGGTTCACCAGCGCCTCGGGGGTGGTGTCGAGCCCGAGGTCGGCGATGGCGTACTCGGCGACCGAGCGCCACGAGCCCATGTCGATGTACGACGTGACCTTCGCGCGGGCGAGCTGGTCGCCCACGAGCGAGGAGCCGGTGTCGCTGCCGGCGGAGGCGGCGCGCACGATGCCGCTCGTCTCGGCCGTGTAGACGCGCGGCTGCACCGCGCTCCATCCCCATGCCACCGCGACGCCGAGGAGAGTGAGCAGCACGATGCCCAGCCAATGCGCGCGAAGGATGCGCACGTAGTCGCGCAGTTCCATGAATCCCCTGTTCCCCAAGTCCCCCGTACACTACCTGCTGTGTCCGAGAGTGTGCTGGTCGCGGCCCTCGGGTACGAGGTGCGGATCGACGTGAGTGCGCTCGATGCGGCCGGTGTCCTCGCCGTGCGTGAGGCGTGGCGCGACGCGCTCGTGCCGGTCGTGGAGCCGGCGGAGCCGGTGGAGCCGGTGGATGCCGCGCCCGTCGTGCACGCGCAGGGCGACCTGGATCGCGCCACGATGCTCTCGGAGCTCTCGATGGCGGTGACCCTCGCCGCGATCGAGGCGGCGCGCGGGCAGGCGTGGATGCTGCATGCCACCGGGGTGGCGTCGGACGACGGTCGAGTCGTCGCGCTCGTGGGACCGTCGGGGCGCGGCAAGACGACGGCGGCGCGCGTGCTGGGCGGTTCGTACGGCTACGTGTCGGACGAGACGGTGGCGGTCGGGCTCGAAGGCTCGGTGCGGGCGTACCGCAAGCCGCTGTCGATCATCGAGCACGCCGGGGAGCCGAAGGTGCAGCGCGCGCCGTCGGAGCTCGGGCTTCGGGCGCTGCCTGCCGCGTCGCTGACGCTCGCGGCCGTCGTACTCCTCGATCGGCGCGACGACGAGGACGGCGCCGTGGTCTCGCCCGTCGATCTCGGCGATGCCCTCGGAGACCTCGTCGCGCAGACGAGCTACCTCGCCGACCTGGAGCGGCCGCTGCAGACGATCGCCGCGCTCGTGTCGGCCGTGGGCGGGGTGGTGCGCGTGACGTATCGCGAAGCGGCGGAGCTGGTGCCGGTGGTCGAGGGTCTGCTCGCGGCGCCGCAGGAGGCGGTGGCCGCAGGGGCGGCTGAGCCGTTGGCGGCGGGGCTGGTCGGCGACGGAATCTGCCGCGTGCGCGCACGTGATGCGCTCGCTCTCGAAGACCCGGATCGGCTTGCGCTCCTTCACGTCGACGGCCACGGCCACGGCACGGTGCGGGTGCTTGCGGGGCTGGGTCCCGCGCTGTGGCGGGCGGCCGACGGAGTCGCGCTCGACGATCTCGTCACCGTCGCCGTCGCCGCGCACGGGGAGCCCGAGGGAGTGGATGCCACGACCGCCGTCGCGTCGGCGGTCGACGGGCTCGTCGCGGAAGGCGTGCTGCGCCGCTCGCCGCTCTGGCGCATCCGCGACGACGTCGCGTGGACCGGATCGGGCGAGCGGGTCGTGGCGCTGGCGCTGGCGGACCCGGCGGCCGCGCCCGTGGCGCTGGAGGGGTCGGCCGCGATCATCTGGACGGCGCTCGCCGACAGCGCGTGCGACGCGGACACCCTCATTCAGCGGGTGGCCGAGCGTGCGGACGTGGAGACCGCGGACGTCGCGGACGACGTGCGGGGATTCCTGCGCACGCTGGAGCGCGGGGCGCTGGTCGCGGCGGGTTAGAACGTGCCCGTGCGGGTGGCGTTTGGCAGTGGGTTGCCCTCAAGAGTGAAGGTCAGCGTCCACGTATACGTGAAGCCGGTGTTGTGCTTCGTGTAGGTCGGGAATGTGAAGCTCACAGCCGAGCCGCTGGTCACCTGCTGGGTATTGGTCTGGGACTGGTCGCCCGCCTTGCGGTCTGACCACGACGACTGCTTGTCATGCTGCCCTGTCACCTTCAGCACGGCGATCAACGTGCCGGACTGGCCCGCGCCCATCGTGCCGCTGAAAGTGACGGTGTCGGTGCCGGTGGCAGTCGGGCTGAACGGCGTGTTGGTCGACGCGGTGGCTGCCGGCACGGCGGCGGCGAGCACCACGACGGGTGCGGCCCAGGCGCCGACCTTCAGAAGCTGTCGGCGGTCGACGGTCGAGTCGGGCGTGGCGGCGGGCTCGTCGAAGGTCACAGTTTCCCCAAACTGCTCGGGTGACCGAACTTCCCCAGTTCCGTCACTCGGATGATCGCCGCGTGGAGCGTGCGGACGGCGCCCTCGGGTGAGGCGCTGGCTTACCCTAGCAGGTCCGTGTCACGCGAATGTTTCATCTCCGGTGACGCACGAGCGTGCGGATCGCACGCGGCAGAGAGCGGATGCCGCGGCCGAAGCGCTGCAGCCGCCCGCGCGTGCGGCCGGCGAACGTGTCGACGACCTCGGGACGGGTGACGAGGAGATCGTGGCGGGTCGGCCAGAGCGCCCGACCGAGGATCGCGACACGTCGCCGCCACCCCGCCTTGCGGAGGGCGACGAACCAGAAGTAGGCGCCGTGGGATCCCGAGTCCACGCGCTCGCGCCACGCGCGCAGCTCCTCGGAGTCGCGCTCCGACGGGGGCGGCGCGACCTCGACGCCCAGCAGCGGCCACACCGTCTCCAGGGTCGAGGCGCTGCCCGTCGCGAGCGCGAGGGCCGCGGCATCCATCCGCTCCTGCTCGGTCAGGGCGAGGGCCCGCAGCTGGGCGAGCTCGTCGGCGTGGCGGGACTGGGTCGCGGTGCTGCGCAGGGAGTGCAGGGCGAGGATCAGCACGCCGGCCACCCGGTCGGCCGCCGCGCAGGGCACGTGCGCGAACGGCATCGAGGTGCGCCGTTCCCACAGGTGCGCGAACACCGTGGCGGGCGGGGCGAGGAACCCCGGAAAGAAGGAATGCGCGTCGATATCGCACGGCCAGTCCTTGCGCACGAAGGTCATCGAGTGCAGCGTCGTGAGGGTGCTGATGAGGTTGCCGTCGCGCTCGGTCCAGCCGCTGTCGAGCACCGCCGTGCAGAACTCCGCGAAGCGCTCCGGGTCGACGAGCACATCGACGTCGCCCGACACGCGCGCCGGACGCAGGCCCTGCCGGTGGAGGGAGGGCCCCTTGATGAACAGCACGCGGATGCCGCGGTCATCGGCCAGGCGCTGCACCCACGCGTGTCCGAGATCGACCGCCTCGCTCAGCTGGAGCACGGTCGAGGGAGCGGTCACGGGTTTCAGCGTAACCGTGCGCCCCGGAGGGGCGGTGGAGTAGCCTCGCACTCACACCTGCGCGTGCAACGTCGCGGCGCCCGACGAGGGAGGCCCGATGAGTGCTGAGGAATCGCTGCGGCGGCCGCCGTCGCTGAGCCCGTCGAGGATCGGGGATGCCGCGCGTGACGCGCGCTGGTGGCTCGGCCTGTATCTCACGGCGCTCGCGCTCGTGGCGTTCTGGCCCGTGCCCGTTGACAGCGGGGCCGGCGAGCTGCTGCTCGCCGTCACGCGCGCCGTGCCGTGGTTCACCTACCGCGTGATCGAGTTCACCGCGAACGTCGTGCTGTTCGTGCCCCTGGGGGCGCTCCTGTCGCTGGTGCTGCCGGCCCATCGACGATGGGTGGTGCCCATCGCGTTCGGCGTCACGGTGCTGATCGAGAGCGGGCAGGCGATCCTGCTGTCGGCGCGCACTCCGGCCGTCAGCGACGTGGTCGCGAACGTGCTCGGGGCGACGATCGGCGTGGCGGCGGTGTGGGCGATCGAGCGGCGGAGTCGTCGCGACGTCGGCGAGCCGCCGGGCGCGGCATCCACTCTCTGACGTGCCGCGGGCGTGACCGGTGCGGCAGGATGGGGCCGTGAGCGTCGAGCCGGAGTCCGTGCCGTCGTCTGTCGCCCGGGACGCGCACCGTGAGCGCGGGGCCGTGGGCGGGGCCCGCCTGGTCGTGCCCGACGTGCTGCGCGGCACGGCGCTGCTGGCGATGCTCATCGCGCATGCGGCGCCGTTCCTGCCCGACCTCCCGGCGTGGATGCTGTTCGTCTCCGGCAACATCAACGACCTCGCGTCGCCGCTGTTCGCCCTCGTGATGGGGATGTCGGCCCAGCTCGTCGTGCAGCGCACCGCGACGGATCGCCGATTCGTCATGCTCGTGCAGCAGTTCACGCGCGGCGCCGTGCTGATCCTGCTGGGGCTGATCCTCACCGAGTGGGGGTCGTGGGTCGCGGTCGTGCTGTCGTACCTGGGGCTCCTGCTGATCGTCGGAGCGCCGATCCTGCTGCTCTCGACCCGCTGGGTCGCCGCGATCGCGATCGCCATGGCGGTGCTGAGCCAGCCGATCAACGACGGGTCGCGTCAGTGGCTCATGTGGGTGTTCTCCGATCCGACGGGGTTCCTCCCGCAGCTGGCGATGTGGACATCGGTGGGTGGGAGCTACCGCCTGACGAACCTGCTGCCCTTCTTCCTGCTGGGTGCCCTCCTGCTGCGCCACGGGCTGCGCCGCGACGGGCTGCTGTGGATGCTGCTGGCGATCGCCCCGCTCGCCTACGCGGTTCAGCCGGTGGTGCAGGGGGTGTTCGGCGTGGAAGTGATCGCGTCGGGGTCGTACGTCGACACCCTGCACGATCTCGGACTCGTGCTCGTGACCTATGTGGGGGTCGTGCTGCTGGCCGAGGTGCGCGCGGCCGGAGCGCGGCGGGTGATCGATGCGGTCTTCGTGCCGCTGCGCGCCCTCGGGGCGCTGGCCCTGAGCATCTACGTGCTGCACGTGGGCGTGCTGGCGCTCATCGGCGGACGCGTCTTCCCCGACGAGAACCACGTGTGGGAGTGGCTCGTCATCGTGCCCGGCATGGTGCTGGTCGCCTGGCTGTGGTGGCGCTTCGTCGGCACGGGGCCGATCGAGTGGGGGATGGGCTGGCTCACCGGCCGACCCAAGCCCCGCCCCGGCGCCGCGCGCTGAGACTGCGCCCTGCCCGGTGGGGTGGGGTTGTTCGTGGGGCGGTTGGTGCGGCGTGGCGTGGTGCGTTTCCGCAGGAGGTGCCCCATGAGCGTTGGGTGCGGGCGGGTGGGGTTGTTCGTGGGGCGGTTGGTGCGGCGTGGCGTGGTGCGTTCCCGCAGGAGGTGCCCCATGAAAGCGGCGGCCGCCCGCCCGGCGGGTGAGAAGACGAGTGGATGCCGCGGCGCGGGGCCGCGGCATCCACTCGGTTTCTCGGGTCAGGGGCGGGGCGGCACGTTCTCCAGGGCGGGCTCGGCGGGCGCGGGCTCGGCGGGCGCGCCGGACGCGGGCTGTGCCTCGGCCGGCAGATCCGCGGCCGAGGCGGCGGCGTGCTCGAGCGCCTTCTCGTGGCGGTACGCGCGCCACGAGATCGCGACGGCGGCGACCCAGATCGCGGCGATCGCGGCGAGCACCCATCCGGTGACGGCGCCGGTGGTGTCCCACTGGAGCAGCAGGGTGCGGGCGTTGGTGAACACGATGATGCCGCCGACGAGCGAGCCGAGCAGGCGCGCGGGGAGCTTGCGCACGAGCCACGCCGCGATCGGTGCGGCGATGAGTCCGCCGAGCAGCAGCGCGCCCACCCAGGTGAGGTCGAAGCCGCCGGAGCCGAGGCCGATGAGGAAGCCGAGCGACGCCGAGACCGCGATGAGGAACTCGCTGGTGTCGATCGAGCCGATGACCTTGCGGGGCTCGATGCGTCCGCTGGCGAGGAGGGCGGGGGTGCCGACCGGGCCCCATCCGCCGCCGCCGGTCGCGTCGAGGAACCCGCCGATGAGGCCGACCGGGGCGAGGAAGCGCAGGCGCAGCGGCTTCGCGCCGTTCACCTTCGGCAGCGACCGGAACGTGAAGCGGATGAGGATGTAGATGCCGAGCGCCAGCAGGATGACGCTCATGACCGGCTTGGCGATGTCGGTGGAGAGGGCCGAGAGCACCGTCGCGCCGAGGAACGCGCCGACGGCGCCCGGGATGCCGATGCGCAGCACGACCTTCCAGTCGACGTTGCCGAACCGCCAGTGCGAGACGCCCGAAGCGAGGGTGGTGCCGATCTCGGCCAGGTGCACCGACGCGCTCGCGGCTGCCGGGTTCGCGCCGATCGCCAGCAGCAGCGTCGTGGACGTCACGCCGTAGGCCATGCCGAGCGCTCCGTCGACGAGCTGAGCGCCGAGGCCGACGAGGGCGAGGAGCACAAGAGTCTGCATGGCAGGCCTTCCGTGAGTGATTCCGACCATTTCGGTCGGGAATGAATTCCGACTGGATTGGTCGGTAATCAATCACGGGTGGGGGATGCCGCGCAACGAACGTGACGCAATGTGTCGGCGGGTGGTCCCTGAGCGAGGGAGCGTAGCGACGGAGACGAAGGGTCAGGGGCCGCTGACCCACGACGACGGGTCGTCGGCGAGGGCGCGCACCTGCGGGGGCAGCGATCCGGTGGCCAGGGCCTCGAGCGACGTCTCGTCGAGCACGCTGCGCACGCTCGCGCGCAGCGCCACCCACAGGGTGACCAGGTGCGCGTCGGCGACGGGGTACTCCAGCTCGCTCGGGCGCTCGCCGCGCACGAACACCAGGGGGCCGTCGACCGCGCGGATCACATCCGCCACCGAGATCTCGGCGGCCGGCGCGGCCAGGCGGTACCCGCCGCCGGCACCCCGACGGCTGTCGACGATGTCCGCCTTGCGCAGAGCCGAGAGGATGCCCTCGAGGAACGTCGGCGGAATCCCCTCCTCGGCGGCGATGCGCTCGCCGGCCACGCGCTCGTCGCCACCTCCCTGCGCGGTGCGCGCGAGGAACACCGCCGCACGGACGGCGTAGTCGGCGCGGGCCGAGATGCGCATGACGGTGGTCCTCAGATCAGGGTCGGGTCGGGATCGCTCCAATTCTGCACGGTCTGCAGCACCCAGAACATGAGGAACAGCGCCAGCGCGACGAGTTCGCACACGAGCACGACGGGGATCGTCGTCGACACGCCGCTGACGGTCACGACCAGGTACACGATGCCGGTGACGACCAGCAGCCCCGCCACCACGAGGTAGCCGATGCGCAGTCCCCGGGAGGCGGACTGGCCCGGAGAGATGGCGAGCACGAGGGGTGCCGCGGCGAACAGCGCGAAGAACGCCGTGGTCACGACCACGTGCGCGTACAGGTGGAAAGACGCACGATCGAGCGCCCACCACAGCCCGATCGCCGCCACGATCGCGGTGGCGGCCAGGAGCGATCCGGTGAGGCCCCGGCGGTCGAGGTCGCGGGAGCGCACGAGCACGGCGACCCCCGCGGCGAGGATCAGCACCGACACGACGAGGTACACGGCGACCGAGGTGTCGGCATCCACCCCCGTCGTTCCGGGCAGACACGGCGAGTCGCACCCGTCGCCCACACCGGGCACCTGACCGGCCACCACGGTCGCCGGAACGACCGCGATCAGCGGCGCGAACAGCGCGGCCGCGTCGAGCAGCGCGCGCTGCGGCCCGCGACCGGAGAGGGCGAACAGGGCGAGGGATGCCGCCACCAGCGCGCCGACGAACGCGTCGCGCGCGGGGCTGTAGTAGTAGTGGCTCACGCTCGGCAGCACGCCGACCTGGGCCGACGCGACCACGATCGCCACGACGATCACGACGACGGTGGCCGCGAGACCGAGGCGCAGATAGCGGTAGGTGCGCTCGGCGGTGGTCGAGAGCACGGCGGCGGTCATGATCGCCACCTTAGTGACGGCCGATGACATCGCGGCGAACCGACGCTCGTGCGATGTCCCCCGCGGGCTCTACTCTGTAGCCATCTCGCTGATGAGGAGCGTCATGGGGAACGCCACGCACGAGCCGGCCGCGCCGGCCCGATCCATTCGACGTGCCATCGCGGCGGTGGGCGCGCTGGCGCTGGCCGTCTCGCTGGTCGTCGCCGCGCCATCGGCTCTCGCCGCGGTGCCCGACGACGGCGTCGGGCCGTCGGATCCCCGGCCGCCCGCGACGGTCGAGGTGTCGGGCCTCCTGCGCGTGGTTCCCGTCGAGGCGCCCGCGACCGAGGCGGTGCGGGCTGCCGACGGGTCGTTGACCGTCACGACGCCGTCCGACATCCCGGACGTCCCCGCCGTGACGCTGTTCACCGACGACGGCGCCCGGGTCGTGCTCGACGCGAGCGCCGTGCGCGCGTTCGACGACGCCGCCAGCGGCACCCGCGTCACGGCCACCGTCTCGGTTCCGGCGCCGGTGGCGTCGGGGGTCGCCGATCAGGTGGTGGATCGCGGGCTCACGCTCGATGCCGCCGCCACCGCAGAACTCGTCGCTGCCGAGGCGGCCTCGCAGGATGCCGTGCTCGAGGTGGTGGATGCCACGCTCAGCACGCCGGTCGAGGCGGCGCCCGATGGCGGTGCCGACCCGTCGGCGCCTCCCGCCCTCCGCGCGCTGACGCCGCGACCGCACACGGTCGACGTGCTGTGGCTGACGCAGGCGGGGACGGCGGCGCCGCCGACGTCCGACATCACGGCCGCGATCGGCCGCCTCAACTCCTTCTGGACGACTCAGTCGAACGGTCAGATCTCGCAGATCGCGGTGCGCACGAGCGTGCAGGTGCGCACCCCCACGACCGCCCAGGTGGCGAGCATCTGCGATCCGGAGGCGACCTGGACCTACGGCGCGGGGGTGTTCGGCCGCACGGAGCCCTCGTACTGGAACGGCCAGACCGCGTCGCACCTGGTGGTGCTGGTGCCGGCGTCGCTGTGCGGGATCGGTTTGGGACTCGGCACGTACGGGCTCACCGTGCACGACGGCGGCCTCATGTGGTCCACGGCCGAGGTCGGCTCGACCGCAGAGTGGGATCAGCCCCTCTTCCACGAGTTCGGACACAACATCAGCCTGCCCCACTCGAACGCGCGCGAATGCACGGCCCCCACGATCGACAGCGCCTACGACGCGACCTTCGGCGTTCCGTCGAACCCGACGTGCTCCGACCGCGAGTACGCGGACCGCTACGACGTGATGGGCGGCGGCTTCGCCGTCATCGACGGGGCCACCGGAGATCGCGTGCTCTCGACGCTGAGCAACCCCGCGGCCCTCTCGGTCGCGCAGAAGTCGCGCATCGACGCCCTGCCGACGAGCGCGACGATGCCGACGCTCAACGTCATCGACGGCACCACGCGCACGGTCACGCTCTCTCCGGCATCGGCGACCAGCGGCGTGCGGGGCGTGCGGGCCGTCGACCCGCGCACGGGCGAGCACGTCTTCATCGAATACCGCTCGGGAACCGGCGGCGATGCCGCGAGCCTCTACGCGCAGTGGCAGGCGGAGATGGGCACGCTCGAGTACGGACCCGGCGTGCGCGTGCAGCGGTTCTACGACGACGGCCTCGCCATCGGCTACGCCACGGTGATCCAGCACCTCATCACGGGCGAGGCGCCGGTGCGTGCACAGTGGTACGGCGCCGGCGAGACGTTCTCGAGCTACAACTCCGCGGTGAATGTGCGCGTGGTCTCGACGTCACCGACGCAGGCGGTCGTCGAGGTGACCCTCGACGACGCGCTGCCCGACTTCGCCACGCGGGCAACGCCGACCATCACCGGCACGGCGCACTGGGGCGCGACCCTCACGGCGTCGGGTGCGGGGGCGACCGCGTGGGCACCCACCGCGAGCACGGTCACGTATCAGTGGCTGCGCAACGGCGTCGCGATCGCCGGCGCGACCTCGTCGACGTACGTGGTCGGCACGGCCGACATCGGCCGCACGATCGTGGTGCGAGCTACCGCGCGCCGCTCGGGCACGACCCCCGCGCAGACCCAGTCCCGTGGGGTGGCGATCAGCGGACCCGCCGTCGACCGGCTCTCCGGGGCCACGCGCTACGACACCGCGATCGCGGTGTCGCGGCGGGCATACCCCACTACCGCACCCGTCGTGTACCTCGCCACGGGGGCGAACTACCCCGACGCGCTCGCCGCCGCACCCGCGGCCGTCGCGCAGGGCGGCCCGCTGCTGCTGGTGCCCTCCACGGGCACGGTGCCCGCGGCCGTGCTCACGCGCATCGCGCAGCTGGCGCCGAGCCGCGTCGTCGTCGTCGGCGGCACCGGAGCCGTGAGCACGGCGGTGGTCGCGCAGGTGCGCGCACGCGTGCCGGGCGCGAGCTTCGTGCGCCGCGCGGGCGCGGATCGCTACGGCACCGCCCGCGCGGTGATCGCCGGCGCCTTCGGCGGCGGCGCGGGCACGGTGTACGTCACGACGGGCGCCAATTACCCCGACGCACTGTCGGCGGGCGCGGCCGCCGGGGCGCAGGACGGCGCAGTCGTGCTCGTGCCCGGCACCGCCTCGAGCCTGGATGCCGCGACCCGCGCGACGCTCGTCTCGCTGGCGCCCACGCGCATCATCGTGGTCGGTGGTACGGCGGTGGTGAGCAGCGGCATCGCCTCGGCGCTGAACACCATCGCGCCGACGACGCGGATCTTCGGCGCATCGCGCTTCGAGACGAGTGCGGCCATCAACGAGCAGGCGTTCCCGAACGCGCCGCTCGCGCGGCACTACTGGGCGACCGGGCTGGACTTCCCCGACGCCCTGTCGGCCGCGGCGGTGGCGGGTGCCGACGGGTCGCCGCTGTTCGTCGTGCGCACGACCTGTGTTCCGCCGCAGGTCGCCGCCCACGTCGGACGGCTCGGTGTGCCCTCGGTGTCGCTCGTCGGCGGCACGGGGGTGGTGGGACCGCAGGTCGCGGCGCTCACGAAGTGCTGACGGCCTGACGGTTCGGGAGGCCGGCCTCCTTCGCGGTGACGCTAGGGGCGGCCCATGCCGAAGTAGTCCCAGCCGGCGTCGCGCCAGGCGGCGGCGTCGAGGCAGTTGCGTCCGTCGACGACGATGCGGCCGGTGGCCAGCGTGGCGGCGTGGGCGGGGGAGAGTTCGCGGCGGTATTCGTCCCATTCGGTGACGACGATGACGGCGTCGGCGCCGCGGAGGGCTTCGTCGCGGTCGCGTACGTAGTTGAGCTGGGGGTGGAGGCGTTCGGCGTTGTCGAGGGCTTCGGGGTCGGTGATGGTGACCCAGGCGCCGAGGCCATGCAGGCGCACGGCGACGTCGAGGGCGGGGGAGTCGCGGATGTCGTCGGAGTGGGGTTTGAACGCGGCGCCGAGCACCGTGACGTTCTTCTTGAACACGGATCCGCCGAGGGCGTTGACGACCAGTTCGACGGCGCGGTCGCGGCGGCGGAGGTTGATCGCGTCGACCTCGCGCAGGAACGAGACCGATTCGCCGCGGCCGAGCTCTTCGGCGCGGGCGGAGAAGGCGCGGATGTCCTTGGGCAGGCAGCCGCCGCCGAACCCGATGCCGGCGCCGAGGAACCGGCGGCCGATGCGGGCGTCGTGGCCGATCGCGTCGGCGAGCTGGGTGACGTCGGCGCCGGTGACCTCGGCGATCTCGGCCATCGCGTTGATGAACGAGATCTTCGTGGCCAGGAACGCGTTTGCGGCGACCTTGACCAGCTCGGCGGTGGCGTAGTCGGTGACGATGAACGGCGTGTCCTTGGCGACGGCGGTGTGGTACACCTCCCGCAGCACCGCGGCGGCGCGGTCGCCCTCGTCGCCGGCGGGCACGCCGGCCACCAGTCGGTCGGGGTCGATGGTGTCCTGCACGGCCCAGCCTTCGCGGAGGAACTCGGGGTTCCACACCAGGGTCGCCCCCGTCGGGGTGACCCGCTCGGCGAGCGTCGCGGCGGTGCCGACGGGGACGGTGGACTTGCCGGCGACGACGTCGCCTGCGGACAGGTACGGGATCAGCCCGTCGACGGCGGCGTTCACGTAGGTGAGGTCGGCGGCGTAGCCGTCTTTGACCTGGGGTGTTCCCACGCCCACGAAGTGCACCCGCGCGCCGCGGGCGGCGGCCATGTCGGTGGTGAACGTGAGCCGGCCCGACGCGATGCCCTCGGTGAGGATCTCGGTCAGCCCGGGCTCGAAGAACGGCGCCTCACCCCGTGACAGCGACTCGACCTTGCGGGTGTCGACATCGATCCCGACCACCTCGTGGCCGATCGACGCCATCGCCGCGGCATGAACCGCCCCCAGATACCCGCAGCCGATGACAGACAGACGCATTCGATCCCCTTCCCAGAATCTTCAGCCTATGCCGCCGCGCGCATGCGGATCGGCATCGAGAGGGGGGCATCGTCGACCCAGGTGACTGCGATCATGACACGGCCGCCGTCGAGCGACGCCGTGCGCACGGACCTCAGCCCCGATTGTTCACCGAGCGTGTCCGCTTCGATGGTCGTGAAGTCGAGGGCGAGACCGACCCCGAGCGCCTTCGCGAACGATTCCTTGATCGTCCACAGCCGGGTGAGCCGGATGCGCCGGGTGGCGGCATCCATCCGGTCGATCGTCTCCCGCTCGGCCGGGCTGCACAGCCGTCGCACGAGCGCCGGCTGATCGAACACGGGCGCGACCGCCTCGATGTCGACGCCGAGCCGGCCGCTCTGGGCCACGCCCGCGACGACCCACGGGCCGGAGTGCGCGATGCCGATGTCCCAGCCGGGCGGACCGTCGGCCAGGAGCGGCTTCGTCCCGCGCGGGACCTCGGCGAATCCGCGCCAGGGCGCGCCGAGCTCGGTGACGAGCTCGCGCACCCACGCGCGCGCCTCGGTGCCCGGGTCGCGCGCGACCGAGCCGACCCGCAGCCGCACGCCGGCCGGCGCCAGATCACTCGGCGGCAAGCTGCGAGATCCCCTCGGCGAGCTCGCGGATCGTGGGGTAGTCCCACACGATCGTGGGGTCCACCTCGAGCTCGAACTCGTCTTCGATGTCTCCGCACAGGGTGAGGGCGTAGACGGAGTCCAGCCCCAGCTCGGTGAGCGGGGTGTCGACGGTGAAGCTGTCGGCGGCGACCTTTCCGTAGGCGAGGACGCGTCCGGTGAGCCATTCCTCCACCTCGGTGGCGACCAGCTGTGCGGGCATGGCGGTTCCTTTCGTCGGGTCGGTTCGTCGGATCGGGAGCAGTCGGATCAGGAGGAGTCGGCGAGGGCTTCGGCGTGTTCGACGAGGCGCGCGACGACGGCGGCCGGGAGGGGGGGATGCCGCCGCACGAGGCGACCGTGCAGGCGGCGCATCACCGCTTCGAGCGCGAGCGGATCGCCCGCGGGCCCCGGGCGCCCGCGCGCCGCCGACCACGCGGCGGCCGCGGCGTCGGCGGCGGTGAGGACCGCCACGCGCAGAGCGAGGTCGTACGTGGCCGCAGGAGCGTCGAGGCCGAGAGCCGCCCGATCGAGGTCGTGCGCGATCCCGCGCTGCACCTCTCCGGCCGCGGCGAGCTCCGCAACGAGCGGCCCGGCGCGCGGCGCGTCGCGGTCGATCGCGGCGCGCACGGCCGGGTCGTCGAGCACGGTCGTTCCCGACCACGCCGGGAGCGCCGGGAGCGCATCGACGAGCGCGGCGCCCAGCCCCGGCACGAGCAGCGGAAGCGCCGCGATGTCGCGCACGATCTTCTCGATCACCGGGAACGGCTCGATGCGGGCGTAGAAGGTGGAGCCGGCGAGCACCGACAGCTGCTGCACCGCGTCGGCCAGCAGCACGGGGACCAGGTGCCCCGCGAGAGCGGCCGAGGCGGTGGATGCCGGGCCCGCGGCATCCACCTCGTGCAGGGCCGCGGCGCTCAGCGCGTCGGCGGCCCTGAGATCGGCGACCGCCGCGGCGAGCAGGGCGCGGGCGTGCGGGATGTCGAGCACGCACCCGCCGTAGAGCCGGCGTGCTCGCGCGTACGCGACGGACGCGGCGACGGCGGTCTCGACGGCGCCGATCGCGGCCGCCGGAACGACGGCGCGCGTGAGGGCGAGCAGGCGCGGATCGGCGTGGTCTGGGGCCGCATCGGTGGCGAACGAGCCTTCGCGCAGACCCGAGGTCACGACGAGATCGCCCGCCGGGGATCCGCCGGCGAGCGCCACCCACGTCGCGCCCACCCCGGCGGCGGCATCGCGGGCGAACACCGGACGCAGGGCGGCGGCGAGGCGGGCCGGGTCGAGACTGCCGTCCGGGCGCGCAGCCGCTGCCGCAGCAGCGGCCCCCGAGGTGCGGAGATCGGCGGCGCCGGAGATCACGGGCACGACGCGTGCCGAGGGGACCGGGATCGTGATCATGCCGCCGCCCCGATCCACGAGGGCAGCACCGTCACGGGGCCGGAGACGCGCAGCGCGGCGCCGGTGACCGCGTCGGCGATGTCGGGGTCGACGGCCGGTCCGCCCAGCCGCTGGGCGACGCGCTGCAGCACAGCGGCGATCCATGCGTCGTCGACGCCGAGCGGCGCCGGCACAGCGCCCCGGCGGGCGAGCCAGAACGCGAGCGCGCTCGCGCCGCCGAAGGCGAGGGCGATCCGCTCCGCCAGGTGGAAGGCGAGGGGGTCGGGCTGCGACTGCCGCGGCAGCCCGTCCGCCTGCGCGAGCGCCGCCGCGTACTCGGCGGCGACGAACCGCGCCGGTGCGAGCACCTCGAGCGGCGCACCGGCCCCGGCGGCGGCATCCACCAGCTGCGGCAGCGCGCGCAGCAGCCGTGAGCCCTGCCGGGTGACCAGGCGCAGGGAGCCCGTCGGCAGCGCGTCGAACCGGACCTCGGGGCGCAGCAGCGCGAGCACCTCGTCGAGCACAGGCGGATCGGCCGGGCGCAGCAGGTTCGGGATCTCGTTCACGATCATGTTGAGGTTCACGACCGAGTTGCCGTCGAAGATGCCGACGACACGACTGTCGCGGGCGGCCTTCTGGAAGGCGCCGGCGAGCGCCGGCTCGATCTCGTCGACGCCGGCGAGGCCTACGACCTGGGCCCGCGCGCCGAGGAAGCGCGACAGATCACGGAAGAGCAGATCGGTGGTGTCCGGGCCGAGGAACTTCACCAGCGCGCTCACGAGCGCCATCTCGTCCGGCGCCGCGTGGGCGCAGCGCACGCCCGTGAACATGAGGATCTCCGTCAGCAGCGCGTCGGCGACGGCATCGGCGAGCGCGCGTCGCGCGATGGGCAGGTCGGCGAGCGGGCGGCCGCCGACGCGTTCGGTCGCCGCGGTCTCGAGAGCGATCGCCAGTGCCTGATCGGCGGCGCCCATCGACAGCGCCGTGGTGAACGGGCGCGTCAGCTGCAGGCTCTTGAGCACGATCTCCAGGCCATGCCCCACGGGACCGATCACGGACGATCGGCCGACGACCGTGCCCTCGAACCGGATGCCGGCGAGGTTCGCGCCGCGGAGGCCATGCGCGCGCACCTTGGGTTCGTACGAGATCGTGGCGGAGTCGGCCTCGTGCTTGTCGACGAGCACGAGCGACAGCGACCGGGGGCCCGGCCTGTCGTCGGTGCGGGCGAGCACGGTCATCGCGCGGCAGCGCACCGCGTTGTTGATCGGCCACTTGCCTCCGTCGACGCGCACGCGCGCATCTCCGACCGCAGCGGCGGTCGTCGACCGCGACAGGTCGGACCCGCGCCCGCGCTCGGTCAGCCCCCACGACACGGGCGCGCCGGAACCGGCGAGCTCGGCCATGCGACCGGTGGTCTCGCCGCCCGCCACCCACGCGCAGATCGCGCCGAGGAAGGTCTTGCCGTGCACGGCCGCGACCGTGAAGTCGCGTCGCGCGAGATGGCGGATCATCAGCAGCGGCTCCAGCGCATCGGTGAGCCGCCCCCCGTGCGCGGCCGGGACGTACCAGCGCTGCAGCCCGAACCGGTCGACCGCCGCGATCTCCTCCGCGGGGAACGCGGACCGCTCGTCGAGCTCGAGCGAGCGCACCGTGGAGACGACCGCGCCCGCCTCGCGCGGGTCGCCGAGGAAGCGGTCGAAGTCGCGCACCGCCGAGAGGTGAGTGGATGCCGCTCCCGGCGCTGCGGGCGCGGCATCCACTCTCACGTCGTCGCTGGTGCCGGTCACGCCGGCACCGCGTCGAAGCCTTCGGCCCGCATGAGCGCGAGCCGCTGCTCGGTGAGGAGTCTGCGGGTCAGCGCGCGCTGCACCTTGCCGCTGGTCGTGCGGGGCAGAGTGCCCTTGCGGATGAGCGCGATGCCCATGCTCGGCAGGCTGAACTCCTCGCTCACCCGGCGGCGCACGCTCGCCGTGATGATGCCGAGGTCCTCGTCGCTGAGCCCCGGATCGACCTCGGCGACCAGGCCGATCTCGGGCGAGGAGCCGGGCAGCTCGAACGCGGCGCTGAGGCAGCCGGGGGTGAGCAGGCCCGCGGCGGACAGCTCGAGATCCTGCGGGTAGATGTTGCGCCCGCGGATGATGATGAGGTCCTTGAGGCGCCCGGTGATGATCAGCTCGCCGTCGACGAGGGCGCCGAGGTCGCCGGTGCGCAGGTAGGGCGGGCCGTCGTCGCCGACGAGCGTCGCGTGGAACTCCGCGCGCGTCTCGTCGGGGCGTCGCCAATACCCCTGCGCGACGCTCGTGCCGCGCGCCCAGATCTCGCCGATGCGGCCGTCGGGCAGCGGCGTCGCGGTGGCCGGGTCGACGATCACGACCTCCATGCCGCGACCGGGACGCCCGCACGAGACCAGGGCGAGCGAGCGCTCGCCGCCCTCGGCCGCCACGATCGCGTCGCGCTCGAGGGCGTCGGCGCTCGCGACCACCGCACGCGGCGGCGCGGTGTCGCGGTGCGCGGTGATGAGGAGCGTCGTCTCGGCCATGCCGAACGCCGGGACGAACGCCTCGCCGCGGAAGCCCGCCGCCGCGAAGCGGGCGGCGAACTCGTCGAGGGTCTGGATGCGCACGGGCTCCGCCCCGGTGATGACCGTCGACAGGCTCGACAGGTCGAGCTCGGCCAGCTGCTCGTCGGTGACGATGCGGCTGCACAGCGCGAACGCGAAGTCGGGTCCGACCGTGTGGGTCGCGCGATGCTCGCTGATCATCCGCAGCCATTGCACGGGTCGCCGGAGGAACTGCGAGGGCGAGGTCATGTAGAGCGCCGCCCCCGCGAACAGGGGCTGCAGGATCAGTCCGATGAGCCCCATGTCGTGGTAGTGCGGGAGCCACCCGACCGCGACGCTGTCGGCGGTGATGCCGACGATGTCGCCGATCGCGTGCTGGTTCGCGAGCAGGTTGCCGTGCGAGACCATCACGCCCTTGGGAAGCCCCGTCGACCCCGACGTGTACTGCAGGATCGCGAGCGCGTCGGCTCCGATCGGCGGCGCCTGCCACCGCTGCGGGTCGGCCTCGGATGGGCCGTCGACGAACGCCACAGCCGCCTCGGCCACCATGTCGTCGTCGCCGATGCCGAGGGCGTCGAGCGCCCCGGGTGCCGTCAGCACGATCTTCGCGTCGGCGTCGTGCGAGATCGCGAACAGGCGCTGGCGCACCGCCTCGGCGTTGCGCATCGCCGTCACCGGCACGGGGGCGGCCACAAGGCCCGCGTACAGGCAGCCCAGCAGCGCCCGCACGAACGGCAGTCCCGGCTCGAAGGCCAGCAGCGCGACATCCCCCGGGGTCAGGCCCGAATCCGCCAGGTCGAGCGCACGGGCGCGGGCATCGGCATCCAATTGGGCGTACGAGATCTCCTCGAACGCGGTCGGGCCCGTGTAGAAGCGGATGCCGCGACCTCCGGCATCGGCCAGAGCGCGGCGCAGCTGCGCGACGAACGGTGAACTCACGAGTTCGGACATCGGCGGACTCCCCTCGGCCCTGACGCTTCCCCAGCGCGTGCCACCCGCCGAACCGCCCCCCGGTCGACGCGCCGCGCCGACGGGAAAGACCCTTCGGCGACACTGCGGCACCCTTGCGCTCCAGCGTGTCCGACACAAGCGACAACGCTGTTACATCGGCGTTAACTCTCCGGCACCGCCTCTCGGGAATCGGGTGCGGGGCATACTCTGACCGCGTGGGGGTCAATGGTCTGGGGTGTCTGCTCGCGCTGCAGCGCGTGCGCGATTCCGTCTTCAGCCGCATCGCGGCCGGCGGGTTCCACAGCTTCGGCGCACGCTCGCGCATCCTGCTTCCGACGCGGATCGCCAACGCCGACAAGATCGCCGTCGGCGACGACGTGCTCATCGCCGCCGGCACCTGGCTGATGGTGCCGTCCCGCGAGACGCCCGGTCCGGTGCTGGTCATCCACAACCGGGTGCGCATGCGCGGGGCGTCGATCTCGGCGGTGCGCAGCGTCGTCATCGAGGAGGCCGTCGGCATCGCGGCCGGGGTGTACATCTCCGACCACAGCCACAGCTTCGACCGGCCCGACGTGCCGATCCGCGACCAGCCGATCACCGAGGCCCGCCCCGTGCGGATCGGGCGCGGCGCGTGGCTCGGCCAGAACGTCGTGGTCATGCCGGGGGTCACGATCGGCGCGCAGGCGGTGATCGGCGCCAACTCGGTGGTCACCCGCGACGTGCCGCCGCACACGGTCGCCGTCGGGGTGCCCGCGCGCGTGGTGAGGGAGCTGGTGCCCGAGTGAGCGGAGCCGAGCCCCGTGTGCGGCCCGACGAGGCCGCGATCACACCCGGAGCCGTCGACGACGTCGTGTTCACCTTCTCCTTCGAGACCTACGCCGATGCCGCGCGTCGCGGCATGATGCGTCCGCCCGATCGCATCGTGATGAGCCTCATGCGCAGCGACAAGGTGGGGCGGATGCTCGTTGCCAACCCCTTCCGATGGATGCCGCGGGTGCTGGTGTCGCCCCTGCTCGATCGTGACGTGCGGTTCCCCGCCAGCGAGCGGGTGTGGCTGCATTCGCCGGTGCGCCTGCGGCGCACCGATCGGCTGGAGCCGGCGCAGGTGGCACGCGAGTACGCGGACTACGACCGCGCGCTGCGGCGTCAAGCCCTGCGGCGCGGGCTCGTCGACCCGGTCGTGCTCACCTGCAACCCCCTCGTGGCCGGCTTCGCGCCGTTCGACTGGGCGCGCCAGACGACCTTCTTCGCGCGCGACGACTGGCTGAGCTCGCCCGGCCGCAGCGAGTACTGGCCGGCCTTCCGCGAGGCGTACCGGCGGATCTCCGCCTCGGGGCGCGCGGTGGCGGCCGTCTCGTCGCAGATCATCGAACGCATCGACCCGAGCGGACCGCACGAGGTCGTGCCCAACGGCGTGGAGCCGGCGGAGTGGCGGGGGCCGAAGCCCGAGGAGCCGGCCTGGATGGCGGAGATTCCGCACCCCCGGGCGGTGTACGTGGGAACCCTCGACGGGCGCCTGGACGTCGCGGGCATCGCGGCGCTGGCGCGCGCGCGGCCCGACGTGCACACCGTGCTCCTCGGCCCGCTGCCCGACCCCGCGTACGTCGCCGATCTGCGGGCGCTGCCGAACGTGCACGTGCACCCGAGCGTCGGTCGGGCGGAGCTCATCGCCACGCTGCGCAACAGCGATGTGGCCCTGGTCGCGCACCGGCGCACGCCGCTGACCGAGGCGATGAGCCCCCTCAAGCTCTACGAATACCTCGCCGCCGGACTTCCGGTGCTCTCGATCGATCTGCCGCCGGTGCGCGGCATCAGCGACCGCGTGACGCTCACCGACTCGGTGGCGGATTTCGTCGACGTCGTCGACGCCGCCCTCGCGGCGGGACCGGCGATCGAGACCGAACGCCTCGCGTTCGTCGAGGCCAACTCGTGGGCCGCCCGGCACGAGCGCATCATCGCGATCGCCCGCGGCGCCTGATGCGGCAGGCGCGGCATCCGGCTCCCGATGTTTCGGGGGTGTCACGGCGGGCGAAGGGTGTGTAAACACCCGGTGACGACGCTGGCGGGCCCCGCCGGCACGGGGCTAGCGTGGGGGTCTGCGATGGGGGTCGCAATCAGCGAGCACAGGGGCTTTTGCGAGCCCTGCTGTGCCTGGATTGCGTCCTGGGGGTTCGCACGATGTCTTCAGCTCTAGAGTTCCGCTCCACCGCCGCCCTTCCGCCGAACCTCGGCGAGGTCGTCTCGACCGTCGCCGAGGTCGCTCCACAGCCGCGCCGGCTCGGCTGGCGCCGGCGGCTGCAGTGGGGCATGGCGGCCACCGATGCCGCGGTCATCGCGCTCGCGGTGTACGTCGCCCAGCTCGTGCGCTTCGGCGCCCCCGGCCTCGGACCGACGATGCCGGGCATCGCGAGCGTCGACGTGGCGTACGGGGTGATGAGCATCGTGCTCGCGACGATCTGGCTCGTCTCCCTCTCGGCGACGCGGAGCCGGATGCTGCGCAACATCGGCACCGGAATGGTCGAGTACCAGCGGGTGCTGCAGGCCACGCTCGGCACGTTCGGGGTGTTCGCGATCGTCGCCTTCCTCGGCCAGCTCGAGATCGCGCGCGGCTACCTCGCGATCGCGCTGCCGCTCGGTCTCGCGCTGCTGATCGTGTCGCGGGCGGTGTGGCGCACCTCCCTGCACCGGATGCGCCTCGTGGGCCGCTGCATGACCGGGGCGATCGTCGTGGGCGGGCAGGAGGACGTGCTGCGCGTCCTGCACCAGCTGCGCCGCAACTACCGCGTGGGCTACCGCGCGATCGCGGTGAGCGTGCCGGGCGGCCGGCCCGCGGCATCCACCCGTCCCGCGTCGTCGGTGCGCGCGATGCCGTTCATCCCGTTCGACGAGGTGGCCGCGGTCTCCAAGCGCCGGCGCGCTCGCGCGGTGATCGTGGCGGGCGGGCTCCCGGGCGGCAACGAGGCGATCCGGCGGCTCGGGTGGGAGCTGGAGAACTCGCAGGTGGAGCTCATCCTCATGTCGAGACTCACCGACGTGGCAGGCCCCCGCATTCACATGCGCCCGATCAACGGCCTGCCGATGGTGCACGTCGACCTGCCGCAGTACTCCGGGTACAGCCACGCGGTGAAGCGGCTGTTCGACGTGTCGCTGGTCTCGGTCGCCCTGCTCCTGCTCGCGCCCGTGTTCGCGGCGATCGCGCTGGCGGTGCGCCTGGACAGCCCCGGCCCCGTGATCTTCCGGCAGGAGCGCGTGGGCGCGCACGGCTCGCGTTTCACGATGCTGAAGTTCCGCTCGATGGTGACCGACGCCGAGGCGCGACTGGCGGACCTTCAGGCGCAGAGCGACGGCAACGGCGTGCTGTTCAAGATGAAGGACGACCCGCGCGTGACCCGCGTGGGCGCGTTCCTGCGAGCGTACTCCCTCGATGAGCTGCCGCAGCTGTGGAACGTGCTGCGCGGCGACATGAGCCTCGTGGGGCCGCGCCCGCCGCTGCCGGCGGAGGTCGAGCAGTACGAGGCGCACGTGAGCCGGCGCCTGCTCACCCGCCCCGGCATCACGGGACTGTGGCAGGTCAACGGCCGCTCGAACCTCTCCTGGGAGGAGAGCGTGCGCCTGGACCTCTACTACGTCGAGAACTGGTCGATCACCGGCGACATCATCGTGCTCGCCAAGACCGTCAAAGCCGTCGTGCGCAGCGACGGCGCCTACTGAGGACGCCGCGGCGCGGCATCCACTCCCTCTCCAGCTCCACCTCACCACCTCGCCACCTCGCCACCTCGCCACCTCGCCACCGTACGAAGCACCACCGAAACAGCTCCACCGAACTATTGGGGGTTCGAGGACATGTCAGGTCTCATCGTTCAGGAATGGATCGAACGCTCCGGCGGCGCCGAGCAGGTGCTCGACGCGTTCCGCATCGCACTGCCCGACTCGCGCGTGTACGCACTGTGGAGCGACGACCCGGGCCGATTCTCGGCGACGGGGGTGAGCGAGTCGTGGATGTCGCGCACGCCGTTGCGCAAGCACAAGGCCCTGGGACTTCCGCTCATGCCCGCCACGTGGCGCATGGCCGGGGTGGCCGAACGGCCCGACTGGGTGCTCACCAGCAGCTACGTGTTCGCGCACCACTGCGACTTCGGCACCCGCGCGCGCGGCGTGCCCAAGTTCTCGTACGTGCACACGCCGGCGCGGTACCTGTGGGAACCCGATCTCGACGGACGCGGCAAGGGCGCGGCGCTCGCGCCCGCCCGCGCCGCGCTGAAAGCCTCCGACAGGCGAGCGGCCGCGCACTCGGGCGATCTCGCGGCGAACAGCATGTTCGTGCGGCGCCGGATCATCCGGTCGTGGGAGCGCGACGCCCGCGTCATCTATCCGCCCGTGCACGCGAACCGCATCATCGCAGGTGGCCGATGGGCGGAACGCCTGACGGCCGAGGAGCAGGCGACGCTCGCCGCGCTGCCCGAGCGCGGATTCCTCATGGCGGCCTCGCGGCTCGTGCCGTACAAGAGGCACGACGAAGTGGTGCGCATGGGCGACCGGCTCGGCATCCCCGTGGTCGTGGCCGGCACGGGGCCGGAGCGGGCGCATCTCGAGGCGCTCGCCGCCGCCGCCTCGGTGCCCGTGCACCTGCTCGGGTTCGTCTCGGACGAGATGATGCGCGCCCTGTTCCAGCGGGCGCTGGCGTTCGTCTTCCCGCCCGTCGAGGACTTCGGCATCGTGCCCGTCGAGGCGATGGCCGCGGGCTGCCCCGTGATCGTGAACCGCACCGGGGGAGCGGCGGAGTCGGTGATCGACGGGGTCACCGGATTCCACGTCGACCCCGACGATCCGTTCGAGGTGCGCGCGGCGGTCGAGCGCGTCGAATCGCTGTCGTCCGCAGCGGCGCAGGCGCGCGCGGCGGAGTTCGACATCGAGAACTTCATCGCCCGCGTGCGGGAGTGGATCGGGGCGGGAGTGACCGCGCGCGACCGCACCGCGAGCGGTCTGAACGAGCGGGTGCCTGCGGCCGCGTAGCGGGGCGACGTGTGCGGGCCCGGGCCGCGGCCGCGGGGCGGCGGAGTCAGCCGGCGGGGGCGGGGGCCGGCCGCGGGCCGGGGCGCAGAACTCCGGCCGCGGGCCGCGGGGTGCAGAACTCCGGAAGAACCGTGCCGATCGGCGTGGTGGGTGGCCGATTCGCGCGGATCGCGCCAGAAACTCCGGAGTTCTGCGCGGCCGGGGCCGCCCGGGGCGGCTCAGCCGGCGGGGGCGGGGACGGGGCGCCCGAACAGGGCCGCCTCGGCGTGCGGGTAGCCCTGCTCCCAGTCGCGGCGGCGGCGCCACACGGTCGTCCAGGCGCCGCGACGGCGACCCGTCACCTGCTCGAGCGCCGCGCGCACCGCGACGCCGGTCTTCAGCAGCAGCACGCCGGCGGCCGCGCGTCGCGGCCTCCACACCTTGCGGAGGTAGGTGACCTTGCCCGCCAGCACCATCGACCCCTTCGAGCTGCCCGCCGAGGACCCGCCCACGGTGTGGATGATCGCCGCCGGCGGGTAGACGAGCCGCGTCATGCCGTGGGCGGCGGCGCGCATGCTGAACTCCGCGTCTTCGCCGTAGAGGAAGAAGTCCTCGTCCATGCCGCCGAGCTCGGCGAAGTCGTCGCGCGAGATCAGCAGCAGGCACCCCGTGATGATCGGCACCTCGCGGATCGTGTTCCGCGGCCATCGGCCGAGCGATTCCGGGTCGAACAGGCGCGAGCGCTTGAACACGGTCGAGAGCATCGTGGCGTACATCGTCAGCGACCACAGCGACGGCGCTCCCCAGCACGAGGACGGCTCGAGGGTGAGGTCCCCCCGCAGGGTGCGGCCGCCGAAGACGCGGTACTGCGGGTTGTCGCGGGCGAAGGAGACGAGAGCGGGCAGCGACTCCTCGAGCATGAGCGCGTCGGGGTTCAGCAGCAGCACGAACTCGCCCTCCGCGACGGCGGCGCCGCGGTTGACCGCACGCGCGAACCCGAGGTTCTCGCCCGCTTCGATGACATGGATGCCGGGGTGGGCCGCGCGCAGGGCGTCGACACTGCCGTCGACGGAGCCGTTGTCGACGACCACGACGTGCACATCGAGGTCGCCGCGGGTCGCGAGCACCGAGCCGACGCAGGCCACGGTGTCGTCGCGCGTGTTGAAGTTGACGATCACCACCGTCACATCGGCGGCGGGCGGGAGGGGATCGACGGGATGCGGGGACCCCGCGTGATGCTCGGACACGATCGCTCCTAGGGCCCTAGAGGGCCACGGTCTCGAGGTCGGCGGCGCGCGCGGCCCGCCACCGGCGGGCGGTGTCGAGCACCGAGGGGCTGATGGCCTGGGGCTCTGCCACCACGGCCAGGCCCCGGTCGGCGAGGAAGGCGGCGAGGTCGTGCTGGTGCCCGTCGACGTGCTCGCCGAACGACACCGACCGCGGTGAGAGCACGGGCACCTTGCCGGCGGCCAGCGCCGCCAGTGCGGTGCCGGTGCCGGCGTGGCCGATGACCACGTCGGCCTCCCTCAGCGCCGCGTTCAGGCGTGCCGACGGCAGGGAGTCGACGGCGTCGATCGGCAGGTCCGACACGTCGGTGGAACCCACCTGCCACAGGGTCTCCACGTCACCGGGCACGGCATCCAGCGCCCTGCGGGCCCCGTCGATGAGCCGGCGGAACCCGTAGTCGCCGTTGCCGCCGACGGTCACGACGGC